>JAQSWY010000115.1 GCA_029266425.1 Xanthobacteraceae bacterium | reverse complement strand
TCCGCGCTGACGACCTTGTCCAGAAGCGACGGCTGGCGGATGCGCTCGCGATACATGGCGGGACCTGTGGCGGAACCCGACATGTCGGGCGGATGACGGCTCCGATAGCGTGCGCCTTCGCCGACGGCGATTCGACTTTGGTGCGGTGGGACCGTCGCCATGCGCAGGACGCAGAGCGGCCTGCCACCCAAATCCAGTCGTGAGGCCGGCGAGCTGGCGACCGCGGCTGGGCTCGAACCAGCGACCTGCCGCTTAGAAGGCGGCTGCTCTATCCAGCTGAGCTACGCGGCCGGTCTCGTGGCGCCGCCGGCGCCCGTCAGTGGGTCCACTGGCCGATGCGGCGGAAGCTGAAATTGTCCGCATAGGCAATCTTGCGCCGCGTCGCCTCCTGCGGCTCCTGCACCTGATAAGCGATGCCGTGGCGCTCGGCATAGGCGATCGCCTCTTCCTTGCTGTCGAAGCGCAGGCGGAGCTGGCTCTTCATGTCGCCGGAGCTGGTGTAGCCCATCAGCGGCTCGACCTGGCGCGGCTGCTCGGGCTCGTAGTCGAGCACCCAGAGCTTGGTCTTTGCCGTGCCGGACTGCATGGCGTTGCGCGTCGGCTTGTAGATGCGTGCCACCATTTCAACTCGCTCCCTTCCCCTCGCGCCGCTCGGGATCGCAGGCTATTCCCCGGTCACGATCTGCTTATGACGAGGGGGCGTTTCTGGCAAGCGGGCGGCGGTTCGCGGGAACATCCGAGACGGCCGGCTGGCCGGCTCCGGAACGAGGTCCGGAGCGACCTTGCCCGAAGTTTCGATGCCGCCCCTTGCCATGCTCGACCGCTCTGTGCCATTCCAGATCGCCGACCGCCTGTGTTCAGGTTTCGGCAAACCGTTTGTTCTCAACGGTTTCGATGGATCGGGGTATAGCGCAGCCCGGTAGCGCGGAAGTTTTGGGTACTTCAGGTCGCAGGTTCGAATCCTGCTGCCCCGACCATTCACATGGCTGACTCGCTGGATCCCGGCCCCGACACCACGAATCCAGTGACCGCAACGCTTCCATCGGCTAGAAGATGCGTTCATCGCGATTTGTGGGGGCAATGCGATGCATAGGCTTGGGTTGGTAGCCGTCATGATGGGCATTCTGGCGTGCGCGCCAGCCCATGCGCAGGAGACGTTCGAGGGAGTCCTGAAAAAGGACGCGGCGGGAGCCGCCGACAACCCGCTGACCGGACGGTACAAGGACTCGGTCCTTCTGTCCCAGACGACCAAGGCCTTCGACGAGATCACGCTGCCGAGCGGCCCGGCGGAAGGCGCAACCTACTCCGACACGAAGAAGTTCAAGTCGGTCGTGAAGGTCCAGGGCAAGGTCACGCGCACGATCTACGTCGCCCCGGTCGGCCGATCCTCGCTGGAGGTGGCGACCAATTTCATCGAGGCGCTGACCGCCAAGGGATTCGAACCGGTCTTTCAGTGCTCGGGCGAGGCATGCGGCGAGAGCTTCCGCGTGCTCAAATATCGCTGGGACAACCCGAACGCCAAGGTGATCGGCGCCAACTACGAACAGGTGCGGCGCATGATGATCGACGCCGTCTTCGACGCGGTCGTCGACGTGCGTTACACGCTGTTGAAGAAGGCCGGGCCGGACGGCGACAGCTACGCCGCCGTCTATGCCGCGGTGAATCAGGGCGGCGGCTTCGGCGACGCCTCGCGCGCGCTGTCGGACCGCGTCGCGGTGCTATGCGAGATCGTCGAGCCGAAGGCGATGGACCGGCGCATGGAGGTGATCAGCGCCGAGCAGATCACCGGCAAGATCGCGACCGACGGGAGGGCGCTGTTCTACGGCATCCAGTTCGACTTCGACAAAGCCGATATCAAGCCGGAATCCGAACCCCAGCTGGCCGAGATGGTGAAATTCCTCAAGGCCAATCCCGGGCTCAAAGTCTATGTGACCGGTCACACCGACAACAAGGGCACTCTGGACTACAACGTCACCCTCTCCAACAAGCGCGCCGACGCGGTGGCCAAGGCGCTCGCCAAGCAGGGCATCGACGCCAAACGCCTGGCGTCGCGCGGCCTAGGCCCGCTGGCGCCGGTGGCGAGCAACCGTAGCGAGGACGGACAGGCGAAGAACCGCCGCGTCGAGCTGGTGGAGCAGTAGGCGCTCTCCGAAGGGCGGCAGCGAGGCTGTCGTTAACCGCCGACGAACAGCCGGTGCCGCACGCGGTCGCCGACCGCGATGCCCTTCGCCCGCACCGTGCCGGCCGGCAGCTCCAGCACCGCGCGCACCGGGCCGCCAGACGAGATTGTCTCGGTCGACAGCGGCGTGGTGTCCGTGGCGATGCTTGCCACCCGGCCGTCGGCGCGGATGAACAGCATGTCGAGCGGGATGTAGGTGTTCTTCATCCACATATAGACTGGCTGGTCGACCTCGAAGTCGAACAGCATGCCGGCATCCGGCGCCAGTTGCGTGCGGTACATCAGGCCCTTGGCGCGCTCGGCCGGCGTCACCGCGAGCTCGATATTGACGGCGACCGGGCCGGCCTTGGTGTCGATGGTCAGCTTCTCGAAATTGGCCGCCTGCGCCGAGAGAGCGGTGAACAGGAAGGCCAGCGCGAAGGCGGCGGCCAGCATCCGGGCCGCGCCGGCATGCGAGCGGGCCTGGAGGTGAACGATACGCATGGGCAACGCGGCGCGCTAAGGCGCCTTCCCTAGTGAGAGGAGGGCGTCGAGGCGCCGTCCGGGCGCACTTCGGCGGCCATCAGCCCCTTGGGACCGGGGCCGAAGCGCACCAGCACCATCTGGCCGGGGCGCAGCTCCGTCAAGCCGTGTCGGCGCAGCGTCTCCATGTGGACGAAGATGTCCTCCGTCCCCTCCCCGCGCGACAGGAAGCCGAAGCCGCGCAACCGGTTGAACCACTTGACCCAGGCGCGCTCGAAGCCGCCGACCGGCTGCACGCTCACATGGGTGCGTGCCTGCGGCAGCTGCGAGTGGTGCAGCGCGGTCGACGCGTCCATGGACAGCACCCGCAGCGCCTGGAAGCCGCGCTCGCGCGCCACCGCCTCGCAGACGATGCGCGCGCCTTCCTGCGCGGTGTTGAAGCCGCCGCGGCGCAGGCAGGTCACATGCAGCAGCACGTCGCTGCCACCGCCGTCCGGCACCACGAAGCCGTACCCTTTGGAGACGTCGAACCATTTGATGGTGCCGGCGATCTGGACGACGCCTTCCGTCCCCTCAGGAACGTCGACGTCCTGATCCAGCGAGCTGTGCGAGGCCAATCCGGGCCGCGGCAGAGAACCGTCCGACACCATCGGCTGCGTACCTCCGCGAACGCTTCGCCCCGCTCAGCCAGCAGAGCCGCTTGATTCTGATTTCAAAGCATAGCACCCGTCGCCGCCACGAAAACACCCAAATTGATTCGCGCGCGATTTCGGCGGCGGCCTCAGGCCTGT
>JAQSWY010000114.1 GCA_029266425.1 Xanthobacteraceae bacterium | reverse complement strand
GTTGGTAATCTGGCCGGGCGCTGCATAGACCTGATAGAGCGCACCGTCGCTCCAGGGATAGATCTGGATGGCGTTGTAATAGCCCTCGCGGCGCGGCTCGACCCGCGCAGCGGCATTTGCATTCTCGACGCGGGCAACCGGCGTTTTGGCGTCCGTGCCGCCCTTCGCCGGCGTCCAGGCGGGCGGCGTGTGCAGCGGGCGCGGCTGATCGTTCGCAACCACTGTCGGCACCGTCGGCAGCGCCGGCACGTCACTGTCATAGCTGATCTGCGGCGGCTTCGGAGCCGATGCGCAGCCGCCCAACATCATCGCCGAGAGCAGCAGAACAGCAAAGGCGGAGCGGCGCAGAGCCGGAGATGCGGGTTTACGGAGAGGTGTTTTCACTGGCTCATCTCCCGCGACCAGCTGATGGCGTTGACATAGATGCCGAGCGGGTTGGTGCGCAGGCGCTCGGCATCGCGCGGCGGCTGGATCACCAAAGTGAGGATGGCGCTCCAGCGCTCGGTGGCGGCGAGCTGGCCGTTCTCATAGCGTCGCTCGACCCAGGCGAGACGGAAGGAATCCGGCGAGGCCCGGATCACGCTGGAGACCTCGACCGCGATCTGCTGCTTGCCCACCCGGGCAAAAGGATCGTTGGCGCGGGCATAGTCGTTGAGTGCGGCGGCGCCCCGATCGGTGGTGAACTCATAGGCCCGCAGCCAGTTCTGCCGCACGATGACGGGATCGGCCGGCAGACTGCGCACCTGCTCGACGAAGCGGGCGAGATGCCAGGCAATCTGCGGATCGGTCGGCTGATACTCACCGGTGGCCGGCCCCACGGCCTGCGTCTGGCCGAGGCGATCGACCTCGACCACCCAGGGCACGACGGTGCCCCTCGTCGATTGCCAGATCAGCACTGATGCAAACCCAGCCGAGAGGAACAGGCTGCCAAAGGCCATAAGCCGCCAGTTCTTCGCCTGCACACGGGCCGAGCCGATGCGCTCGCCCCAGTCGGGCCGACGACGAGAGTGTGGCCGACATCGCCCACATGCAGGCAGAACCGGAACGGGGTCGAACCCTCCGTTTTGCCGAACAACAGTGGCGGTGCATCAAAATGCGCGTCGCGGCGCTCGCCGGCCCACACCGCCGAGAGCGGGATCATGTGGGCGAGGTTCAGCGTCGAGATCGGCGGCTGGCGGACGTTTGCGTAGACATGGCCGGGCAAGCTGCCGAGCCAGGCGTCCACGGCATTGATGGTCTCGGTCATCACCGTGAAATCGCGGCCCTGGATCACCTTCTCGACCCGCCGCAGCTTCTCGTCGGCGATGGACGGATCGGCGTCCCACACCGTCACCGAAGCGGTGACATAGGCGATGCCGGCGTGATCTGCGCCGAGCTCCTGGAGCGCGAGATCGGCATCTTCAGCCTTGTTGGCGGCATCGGAATCCACGAGGACGGATTGCTCGTTGGTCATCACTTCCTTGAGGATCGCGGCGATGGATTTGCGCTTGGCGAACCACTGGCGGCGGATCCTGGTGAGCAGCCGGACCGCATCCGTCTTGTCGAGCAGGATCGCCCGGGTCGACCAGCGATAGGGAAACGCCAGCCGGTTCAGCTCATCGAGCAGGCCGGGCGTCGTCACCGTGGGAAAGCCGGTGATGGTCAGCACCCGCAGATGCTGGTCGCCAAGGCGCGGATCCAGCCCGCCGGTGAGTGGCTGGTCGGCCAGCAGCGCGTCGAGATAGATCGGCGTCTCCGGCACGCGAACATGGTGCCGATGCGTCGAGACGCAGCCATGCAGGTAGGTCAGCGTCTCGCCGTCATCGAGCCAGCGGCATTCCGGCATGAAGGCGTCGATGAGGTTGAGGAACCGATCGGTCCGGTCGGCAAAGCCGCGCAACGTCTCATGGGGATCAAGCCCCGCCTTGTCCCGCCCTTCATACAGCCAGCCTTCGGAGCGGGCGGCATCCTCGGCCGGCGGCAGGAAAGTGAAGGTCAGGAAATAACTCGACTCGAAATGACTTCCGGCCTTTTCGAAATCGGCCATTCGCTCGGCATCGACCAGCGCGGAGGCGGCATCGGGAAAAGTGCTCGCCGGGTAGGTCCCTGCGGCATGGCGTTGCGCCTCCACGAAGATGGCCCATCCCGAACCTAGGCGACGGAAGGCGCTGTTCAGCCGCCCAGTAACCGCGATGAGCTCGGCGGGCACGGCACTGTCGAGGTCCGGCCCGCGAAAACACGCCGTACGCTGAAGCGAACCATCCTTGTTCAGGACGATGCCCGGCGCCACCAGTGCGGTCCAAGGCAGGAAATCGGCGAGGCGCCGGTTGCGGCTGCGATACTCGGCGAGGTTCATCATCGGCGCGCCTCACTCAGACCGCGAGGTGCGCGGGGATGCGCAGATGCCGGCGCACCACCTCGACGAAAAGCGGATCGCGCTTGGCCGCCCACACTGCCGCGATATGACCGATCACCCCGATGGCCAGGCCGACCAGCCAGAGGCGCAGGCCCAGGCCCACGGCACCTGCGAGCGTGCCATTGACGATGGCGATGGCGCGTGGCGCGCCGCCGAGCAGGATCGGCTCGGTCAGCGCACGGTGGACGGGCACGCTGAAGCCGGGAACCTCAACCGTCTCGGCCATCAGACGAGCGCTCCGCCGCCGAAGGAAAAGAACGACAGGAAGAAACTCGACGCGGCGAAGGCGATCGAGAGGCCGAACACGATCTGGATCAGACGCCGGAAGCCGCCCGACGTGTCGCCGAAAGCCAGCGCCAGGCCGGTCGAGATGATGACGATGACAGCGATGATCTTGGCGACCGGCCCCTCGATCGACTGGAGGATGGATTGCAGCGGCGCTTCCCACGGCATGGAGGAACCGGAGGCATGAGCGCTGGTCATGGCCACCAGGCTGATGCAGGTGAGAGACGCGGCCCGCCGAGTTGCGCTGCCGGCGCGACGGAGCGATCGGATCATGAAAGATCTCCGGTGATGGCAGGGATGATGCGGTAGTCGCCATCGGGGCCGAGGCCATCGACCGAGGCGAGTTCGGTGAGCCGGCGCGTGGCGCCGCGGCCCGCGAGCACGGCCACGAGATTGATGGTCTCGGCAATCAGCGCGCGCGGGACGGTGACGACGGCTTCCTGTATGAGCTGCTCCATCCGGCGCAGCGCGCCTATGGCGCTGCCGGCATGGATGGTGCCGATGCCGCCGGGATGGCCGGTGCCCCAGGCCTTGAGCAGGTCGAGTGCCTCTACGCCGCGCACCTCGCCAATGGGGATGCGGTCGGGACGCAGGCGCAGCGCTGAGCGGACGAGCTCGGACAGCGAGGCGACGCCGTCTTTGGTGCGCAGGGCAACGAGGTTCGGCGCCGCGCATTGCAGCTCGCGCGTATCCTCGATGAGAACAACGCGATCGGAGGATTTCGCGACCTCGGCGAGTAAGGCGTTGGTCAGC
>JAQSWY010000113.1 GCA_029266425.1 Xanthobacteraceae bacterium | reverse complement strand
CCGGTCTCGGCCGTCGAGTTCGTCCGCTGGATCTGCAAGAAGAGCAAGGTCGGCGTCGGCACGCTCGACGGCCTCGAGACCGGGCTCAGGAACTTCACCCTCACCGGGCTCGACGGGGTGCAGGGCCTCGGCGAGCTGGCCCGGCGGTCCAACGTGCCGCTGGTGATCGCCGACGACGAGGTGGTGCTCGGCAAGGCGGTGGGCAGCGTCGCCACCGGGGTGAAGCTGTCCCCCGCCGACAGCATCATCTCCTGCGATCCGCAGATGCTGCCGCGCGACGCCAAGGCGGCGGCGCCGAACGGCGGCACCACGGCGAGCGTCGCCACCGCCTACCGGCTGAAGGTCCTCGGCCAGCCGCGGCTGAAGCTCGGCCAGACGGTGGAGCTCGACATCAAGCCGCGCCCGCCCGGCACGCTGCGCATCGAAAGCCTCAGCCATCATTTCTCGTCGCATGAAGGCTACACCAGCGAACTTCTGGCCGTCGTGGCCGAAGCCGGCAAGGTCCGTCCGGAGACCGGAGCCGCGGCGGTGGTGGCGCGCCTGCACGACGTGGTCGAGCAGAGCGCCGAGAAGCGGCGCGCCATCGACGTCGGCGAGGTCAGCGCCGTCAAGCCGGCGGGCGAGGGCAAGCACCTCGCCACGCTGAACTACGGCCAGTCCGTGCCCGCCGCCGCCATCGCGCCCAGCGTCGACACGCCCATCGATCCCAGTACCCAGCTGCACGACAAGCCGGTCGCCTCGCCCTTCGCTTTCGACCGCTGCGGCCTGCTGGTGCCGGTCTATCCGAAGATGCGCGCCCTCCTCGCCCATCACCGCCACGAGGCCAACGACGCCGTGGTGACCGGCTTCCTGTTCGGCGAGAACCCGCGCATGACGCCACCCGAGGGCAAGGTCGGCGACTGGTGGCTCTGCCTGCCGACGCAGCTCGGCCCGGACGGGCTGCCGGCGGGCAAGGCGGCCAACGACCTCACCGACGCCTCCGGCATGCGGGTTGTGCAGGCCAAGGGGCTGCACATCCAGGTCGGCGAGGCGCTGGCCGCCACCGTCGGCAGCCGCCCCTCCCCGCCCTCCGACGCCTCCGTCGTCATCGAGCACCAGAGCGGCACCACCATCACCATCGACGCCACCGGCAAGGTGGAGGTGCTCACCCGCGGCAAGGACATCACCCTGAGCAACGGCCTCGTCTCCGTGGGCCTCAGCGGCCCGACCGTGGGGGTCAAATGAGCAGGGTCCTCACCATGGCCGCCGCGATCGCCTGCCCGCATGGCGGCATGGCAACCATCACCTCCGGCCGCAGCAAGCTGACCGTCGACGGCAGTCCGGTGCTCACCGCCGCCGATCTCGTCGGCGCGTCCTTCCTGGGATGCACCAATGCAGGGCCCGGCCTCGTGCCCTGCAAGACGATCGTGTCCGTCATCGCCGGCCTGTCGGCCCGCCTGCTGGTGGACGGCCAGCCGGTGCTGCTCGACACCGCGACCGGCCTCACCGACGGCCTGCCCGGCCCCTTCCCCTGGACCGTGCGCTCGGCCGGACAGACCAAGCTGGAGGCCGAGTGATGCCCCCGCCCCTCACCCCCGACCGGCTCGGCACCGGGCTTCGCCTCGACCGCGGCGACCTCGTCTTCGACGCGGCGCGTCGACTGGAGACGGTCGAGGGCCGGGCCAACCTCACCCAGGCGCTGGCCCTGCGCATCCTCACCGCCTATGGCAGCGACCCGTTCCATGCCACCTACGGCCTCGACCTGCAGCAGGTCTTCGCCGGCCCCAACGGCCCGCGGGCAGCGGCGGAGCTTGTGCGCATGAACCTCGTGCGCACCCTCGGCACCGACCCGCGCGTGGCGGAGATCCGGCGCATCCAGTTCGACGGCTCGGACCCGCCGAGCCAGCTGGTGCGCCGCGGCCGCGGCTGGCCGGTGACGGTGGAGATCGTCACCATCGACGACGAGACCCTTGTCCTCAACACCAGCGTTGGAGGGTGACGTGGCCGATTACGGCATCCGTCCCGAAGGCTTCGCCATCAAGCCGCTCGACGTGATCCTGGAGGAGAGCGCGGCGCGGGCGCGCGCCATCTTCGGGGAGGATGTCGATCTCACCGAGACCAGCCCGCTGCGCAAGATCATCGAGGTGGTCGCCGCGGAGGACGGCGAGATCTGGAAGGCGCAGGAGGACCTCTACTACGCCCAGTTCGCCGCCACCTCGTCCGGCGACGCGCTGGACCTGATCGGCATGGAGCTCGGCATCGCCCGGCGCCGCAAGCCGGCGCTCGGCCGGGTGAGGCTGACCATTGACGGCGCGGTGGAAGGACGGCGCTACGGGCTTCCCGCCGGCGTGCCCCTCGTCACGGACCGGCCAGGCCAGCTGTTCCGCACGCTTCGCCCGGTCGTGCTCACCAAGGCCGCGCCGGCGGTGGAGGTCGATGCGGCCGGCTTCGAGGGGCTCGACGGCGGCAACATCCCGGCCTCGGCCATCGTCGGCGTCGACGCGGCCTATGTGGAATTCTCGCTCCAGTTCGGCGCCGGCGTCGCGCTCGCGGCGACCAACCCCGAGCCCTTCAAGGAGGGAGAGAAGGAGGAGGACGAGACCTACCGCACCCGGCTCATCGGCGTGCCGCGCTCGCTTTGGACGCTGGAGAGCGTGCGCCGCGCCGCGGCCGACGTCGCCGGCGTCACCGACGTGCTGCTCTCCGACCCGCTCGGCGGCGTCGACGTCACCCAGAGCGTGTTCAACGAGTTCGCCTTCACCGAGCGCCCGTTCAGCAGCGAGCGGCGCTTCGGCGAGCTGTATTTCTTCGACGTGGTGGTGGCGCACGAGCCGCACTGGCCGTGGCGCACGCTCGGGCAGGTGCCGGGCATCCAGGACCGCGTGCGGGAGGCGATCGACCGCGTGCGCCCCGTGGGCATCTTCCCGAACATCGTGCAGGCCGACCATATCGAGGTCGCGGTGAAGGCCCGCGTGGTCATCGAGCCCGGCTACAATCCCGACGTCGTGCTGGCCTCCACCCGCCAGCGGCTGCTCGGCGACATCAGCGCGCTGAAGCTCGGCGGCGACCTGCTCTACAGCCAGGTGATGCGGGCCGTCGTCGAGCAGCCCGGCGTGGTAGACGTGCAGAACCTTCGCCTGCGGCGTTGCCCGCCCGGCTTCGGGCGGATCAGCTTCGGCCGCGTGCAGCACCAGGCCGAGCTGATCGAGGCCGGCCCGGGCGAGAACCTCACGCTCGGCCCGACCGAGATCGCGGTGTTCGCGCTCGACGGCGAGCTCAACGACCTGGAGGTCGTGCGGCGATGAGCATGCTCGCGGCAACGGCGATGGCCGCTCGACGCCACCGAGAAGGCCGAGACCGCCGCCGTCGCCGCCTACGACTTCAACCGGCACAGGGCGCTGTACGATGCCGATCCCGCCCCGCGCTACGTCGTCACCGCGCTTGCCGAGCTGACGGCCGAGGCCACATTGACCATCGGCTACGAGGTGCGGCCGGACCCGGACGCGGCGCCCGGCGCCCGCTCGGTGACGCTGAAGGTGCCGGCCGGGACGATCGCCGGCGCCTCCGTGCCGCTCGACCTCGGCGCCGACGAGGGGTCGGGCGTGCGCCTCACCCGCCTGACCATGAGCCCGCTGCCGGCCGCGTCGGGGCGGGCCGAGACGCTGTGGAGGCTCACCGCCCTGCTCGGCAACATGGCCAAGCTGCTGTGGGCGGTCGGCGCCGAGCGCGACCGGCTGCGCCGGCAGGCGGCGCTGATCCTGCGGCAGAAGACGCTGGCGGAAGCGACCGGCGGCAGCCTGGACCTCATCGGCTACGGGCTCGGCGTGCCGCGCTTTCCGCCGCTCAATCACGGCTTCGACGCCCATACCGTCGCCCTCTATGCGCTGGACGATCCGGAAGGCAG
>JAQSWY010000112.1 GCA_029266425.1 Xanthobacteraceae bacterium | reverse complement strand
TTCAGGCGGTGGAGGAGAATTTTGTGGATACGGATGTCCGTCAGAAGATGATGATGCTGCAGAATCTTGGGGGCCATCACCCCGTGCCGACGGGCCGTTGAAGACCGGTGGATGGTCGCAACGCTCTTTTGGCCAAGCTGCAGCCGCTTCGCGCCCCTTCGACATGGCGTTCCTCAGGCCGTTTTCGGCCAGATTCGCGCACCGTTCTTCCGGCTCGCGGCGCAGGGCTCGGCGATGCGGGGGCTTCTTCAAGGTACCGCGCCTATAGCGGGAGGTGCGTGGCTATGACCGGTCGCGGGTGATCTCCGGCAGGTCGAAACTCTTCCAGTCCGGCACTTCGGAGACCTCGGGAAACTCGACGCCGACCGGGCGCGTGGCGTCGATGCCGACCGTGGAGGAATAGCCGCCGTCCGTATAGGGATCGAGCGGCGCCGTGGCGGTGCGGTCGACGACGAACACGTCCTCGCGCGGCTTCACCCGGAACGACATCGCCCATTCGACCTCGGACGACCTGCGGATGTCGATGTCGGGATCGACCACCACCACCCATTTGGGGTGGAGGTTCGAGGCCATGGCCGCGAGGATCGCATGGCGAGCCTCGCCCTCGTAGCGGGGCGTCATGGCGATCACGACATAGGTCTGCACGCCGCCCGAACTGGTGATCGCGATGTCGGAGATGGTGGGGAACTGCGCCTTCATCTGGCGCAGGATCGAGGCCTCGAACGGGATCTGCTTGAGGACGTGGTTCTCGGTGATCGGCTTGCCGGTGAGCAGGCCCTGGAAGATCGCATCCTTGCGATGGGTGATCGCCGTCACCTTGGCGGTGGGCTTGGGCGAGGCGGGCGTGTAGTAGCCGGTATATTCGCCGAGCGGGCCTTCCACGCGCTGATCGTCGGAATCCACCACGAACTCGATGATGAACTCGGCATGCGCCGGCACCTTGAGCGGGCTGGTCACCGCCTTGGCCAGTTCGACGGGCGCGCCGCGCAGCCCGCCGGCGACGAACCAGTCATTGGCGGCGTCGCCGGACTGCACCTGGCAGGCGAAGATCGTCATCGGATCGACGCCGATGACGATGGCGCCGTGCAGGGGCACCTTGCGCCCGATCGCCTTCGCCATGTTCTTGCCGAAGCGGTGATTGGAGGCGGAAAATACCCCCAGCACTTTCGAATCGTGAAGCTGGAAACGATAGTTGCCGATGTCCGGGATTCCGGTGTCCGGGTCTTCCGAGACCACGATGCCGGCGGTGATGTAGGGCCCGCCATCCTTCGGACTGTAAGTCGGCACAGGAAGTCGGGTGAGGTCGATGTCGTCGCCGGTCAGGACGACTTCCTGGCAGGGCGCCGGCCCGGCGAAGTCGACCGGGCCGATGGGATTGTCGATGGCCTTGGTCACACGTTCGTGAATGGTCTCGTCGGTCGCCTCGAAGGCGATCAGCGCGCGGCGGCGATTGCCGTAAAGGCCGCCGACCAGCGGGAATTGCGTGCCGGTGTCCTTGAACATCAGCGCCGGGCCGTCGGCCGCGCTGGTCTTGGCGAGCGCCTTGGCGACGTCATACTGCAGGGCAATGGGCCGGGTAATGTCGACGAGTTCGCCGGACTGCCATAACGTCGAGAGGAAAGCTCGCAGGTCCTTGTAAGGCATGTTCCACTGTCCTCGCTGCCCGCAGGGGCGTGATTAATGCGCAGCTTTCCTTTCGAGGTAAAGACGCAGGATGTCCGGGCCGCGCTGCGTGTGGGCGTCTCGGTGGGCGTGCCGCTGTGGGCGCTCTACGCATCCGGACATATTCATTTTGCCGTCTATGCGGCCTTCGGCGCGCTGACCTCGCTCTATGGACACAGCGAGAGCGTCGAGCGGCGTGTCGAGACGCAGGTCGTGGCCGGCGCCGCGCTGGTCGCCACCCTCGCCGCGGCGGCGCTCTACTCGGCGGCACAGGGGCCGCAATGGCTGCTGCCGGTCATGCTCGCGCTCGTGGTCGTCGGGGCGGGAACGCTCGGAACCATCATGCGGTGGGTGCCGCGCGGCGAGATCTTCTTCATTCTGGTGCTCCTGGTCGTCGCCGGCATCCCGCTGACGGCCGACGAGATACTGCCGGTCATCGCCGTCGGCGCGGGCGGGGCCGGGTTCTCGATCCTGCTCACCCTGCTGGAGCGGGGCGGCACGAGGGACGCACAGCCCCTTGCGCGCGGCGTGCGCCTAAGGATGCAGGCCGGCTCGGCCACCCTCGACCGGACCCGCCACGCGATCGCGATCACCATCGCGGCAATGGCGGCGACGGGCGCTTGGTTGCTCGCGCTGGCCCTCGATATCGGCCATCCCTTCTGGGCTCCGATCGCGGTGGCGGCGCTGATGCCGGCGCTCACCCCCACCGACGCCATGCGCCGGGCGATCTATTTGCTGCTGGGTACGCTCGGCGGCGTCTGTCTCGGCGCGGTCCTGTTCGCGCAGGATCCCGGCCCGCTCGTGCTGATCATCGTCATCGGGCTCTGCCAGGCGGTGGCGGAACTGTTCATGGTCCGCAACTACGCATTGGCGCTGGTCTTCATCACGCCGCTGGCCATCGGCATGAGCAATCTCGGCCGGAACCTCCCATGGTCTCCCTTGCTGGTCGAACGGCTGGTCGAGGCGGGGCTCGGAGCGGCCGTGGCCCTGGTGGCGATCCTGGTCGGCAGCCGGCTCCTCGCGGTGCTCTCCGCCCCGCGAGTCGAGAGCGAAGCCTGACGCATGCGCCACGGGTTGAGACGCGGCTGGGTTGCTTGCATCGCGCGCGACATTCGGCTCAGTATCACGCAACGCCAAGGGAGGGCCAAATGGCCGGTGCACATTCGCTGAAGCACGAAATCTTCATTTCGGCCGATACAGAAAAGGTCAGAAAAGCGCTGAGCACCGCCGAAGGCCTGCGGGGATGGAATACTCCGCATGTCGAGGGAAGCGGCGACGTCGGAACGCTTTGGAATTTGAAATATTCTGGCCGGCCAGAATTCTCCTGGCGTATCGACCAGGACAACCCGGAAGACATCCTGTGGACCTGCACCAAGGGTCCGGGCGATGCGGTTGGCACCACGGCGACCTTCACCTTCGCCTCGACGCCTGACGGACGGACCCGGGTGCGCGTCACCCATGGCGGCTGGCCGCACGACGAGGCCAACTTCATCAAGTGCAACACCATCTGGGGCGCGCTGGTGCATCACCTGCGCGAATACGTGGAATCCGGCGTCTCCGACCCGGCGTTCGCCTGAAAATCCGTCCCGGAGCTCTCCCCCATGCCGTCGCAGCAGTCGCTTCCGGATTTCGTCCAGGCCATGGACGATGCCGGGTTCCTCGTCCGCATCACCGATGAAATCCGCGTCGACCAGATCCCCGTCACGCTCGAGGCCAATCCGACCAAGGCCGTCCTGATCGAGAAGATCAAGGATTGCGAGTTCTCGGTCCTCGCCAATGCCTATTCCAATCAGGACATGTACGCCTGGGCCATG
>JAQSWY010000059.1 GCA_029266425.1 Xanthobacteraceae bacterium | reverse complement strand
GGTCGTCGGTATCGCCGCCGGCATCGTGCTGCTGCCGGAGATGTCGCGGCGCATCGCCGCCGGCGATGACGCGGGCGCGCGCCATGCCCAGGCGCGAGCCATCGAATTGACCCTGCTGCTCGCCTTGCCCTTCATGGCCGGGGCGCTCGCTGTTCCCGAGCTGACGATGCGGGCGCTATTCATGCGCGGGGCCTTCACCGCCGAGGCCGCCGCCGCAGCGGGGGCGACGCTTGCCGCCTATGGCGTCGGGCTGGTGCCGTTCGTGATCCTGCGCGCCTTCATGGCGCCGTTCTATGCGCGCGGGGATACGCGCACGCCGGTCATCGCGACCTTGCTGGCGGCGGGCGTGAACATCGCCCTGAAGGTCGCGCTGATGGACCAGTTCGCGCAGGTCGGCCTTGCCTTCGCGACGTCGGTCGGAGGCTGGGTCAATCTCGCGCTGCTGATCTGGTTCGCCAGGCGCCAGGGTATCCTGGCCGGGGATGCGGCGCTTTTCCGCGCGCTGCCGCGTCTCGCCCTCGCAACGCTGGTGCTGGGCGGGGTGCTCTATGGCGTTGCCCGACTGGCCTTGCCGTTCACAAATGCGTTGCCGGTATTCCGAGAAGAGACGCGGCTCCTGCTCTGCCTTGTGCTCGGCGGGGCGGTCTATGCCGTGCTAATCTGGCTTACCATAGGTCGCCGGCAACTGCGCGAGCTGGTGCGAAGCCGCCCGGCTCCGGTGAAACCGGCGCCTTGATCCGACTTTCGCATCGCAGCAAATCTGTGCTATCGGCACACGCCGAAGCGTAACCCGTGGCGGGACGGATGCGCGGAATATCCGGCCTCAGGTCGGAAATGCCATGTTGTTCGACGTCCGGAGACCTCCCATGAGAGTCGCGTTCCCGCGCCTTGGCCTTGTCATGTTTGCGACTGCCGCCCTGGCTCTTGCCGGTTGCGGCGAAGGTCAGCAGGCGCAGCAGGCGCCGCCTCCCCCTCCGGTCACCGTCGCCCAGCCGACCAAGAAGACCATCACCGATTACGACGAGTATGTCGGCCGCTTTACCGCGGTGGACCTGATCCAGGTCTATGCGCGCGTCTCCGGCTATCTCGACAAGATCAATTTCATCGACGGCCAGATCGTGAAGCAGGGCGACCTGCTCTTCAATGTCGACAAGCGGCCCTTCCAGGTGGCGCTGGAGCAGGCGCAGGCCAATCTCGCAAGGTCGCAGGCCGATCTCGACTTCGCCATCTCGGACCTGCAGCGCGCGACGACCCTGCTCCAGGATCGGAGCTCGGTCGCGATCTCCAAGCAGGCCTTCGACCAGCGCCAGCAGACCGAGCGTTCGGCGCGCGCCCAGGTCGCGGCGAACGATGCGGCGGTGCGCGCCGCCCAGCTCGATCTCGAATTCACCGAACTGCGCTCTCCGGTCGCGGGCCGCATCGGCGACCGCCGCGTCGCGGTCGGCAATCTCGTGACCGGCGGGCAGGGCGGCACCAACACCAATACGCTGCTCGCCACCATCGTCTCGATCGACCCGATCTATTTCGAGTTCACCTTCGACGAGGCCTCCTACATCCGCTACCAGCGCATGACCAACAAGCGGAACTCGGTCGCCGGCGGGCCGGGTGATCCGATCCCGGTGCGGCTCGAGCTCATCGATGAGACCGGCTTCCCGCACCAGGGCACCATGGACTTCATCGACAACGTGATCCAGGAGAGCACCGGCACGATCCGCGGTCGCGCCAAGTTCGCCAATCCGACCGCGCAGTTCACGCCCGGCATGTTCGGTCGCATCCGCGTGCCGTCCTCGGAGCCGCACGAGGCGCTGCTCGTGCCCGACGTCGCCATCGGCACCGAGCAGACCCGCAAATTCGTCTATGTGATGGGGCCGGGCAGCGATCCCCAGGCGCCGCAGATGAAATATGTCACCCTCGGCCGTGTGGTCGACGGCCTGCGTGTGATCACCAGCGGCATTGAAGGCGGGGACCGCGTGGTGGTGAACGGGCTGATGCGGATCCGGCCGGGCTCCAAGGTGGTCGCCCAGGAGGAGCAGGCCAAGCCGCCCGCTGCGGCTGCCGCCGCCAAGCCCGCCGCAGCGAACTGATCGCGGGAGGCTGGCCACATGCGCTTCTCGCACTTCTTCATCGACCGCCCGATCTTTGCCTCGGTGGTCTCCATCGTGGTGATGATCCTCGGCGGCGTCGCCTTCTTCTCGCTGCCGATCGCGCAGTATCCCGACATCGCGCCGCCGGTCATCAATGTGACCGGCCAGTTCCCCGGCGCCAGCGCCGAGACCGTGGCCGACACCGTGGTCTCGCCGATCGAGCAGCAGATCAACGGCGTCGAGAAGATGATCTATCTGTCGTCGAACTCGACGGCAGACGGCCGCTTCTCCATCGCTGTCACCTTCGAGGTCGGCACCGACCTCGACATCGCCCAGGTGCAGGTGCAGAACCGCGTCGCCATCGCGTCGCCGCGCCTGCCGCAGGAAGTGCAGCAGATCGGCGTCACCACGGCGAAGAGCTCGCCCGACATCCTGATGGTGGTGAGCCTGTTCTCGCCGGACGATTCCCGCGACTCGCTGTTCATCTCGAACTACGCGAACCTCCAGATCAAGGATCAGCTCCAGCGCGTGAAGGGCGTCGGCTCGATCACCGTGTTCGGCAGCCGCGACTATGCGATGCAGGTCTGGCTCGATCCGACCAAGCTGCAGGCGCTGAACCTCGCCGCGACCGACGTGACCAACGCTCTGCTGGCGCAGAACATCCAGGTCGCCTCCGGCGTGCTCAATTCGCCGCCGGTGCAACACCAGCTCGCCTTCCAGGTCGCGGTGCGCACACTGGGGCGGCTGTCGACGCCGGAGGAGTTCGGCAACATCGTCATCAGGCAGACCGAGAATGCGGTGGTACGCCTGCGCGATGTCGCGAAGATCGACATCGAGGCGCAGGACAATTCCTCGATCTCCTATTTCGACTCGAAGCCTTCGGTAGCCCTCGGCATCTTCCAGTTGCCCGGATCGAACGCGCTCGCCACCGGCCAGGCCATCGAGGCGGCGATCAAGGAGATATCGAGCGGCTTCCCTGCGGGGGTGACCTATTCGACCGCGTACAATCCGACGCAGTTCATCGCCCAGTCGGTCGAGGCGGTGGAGCACACCATCATCGAGGCGATCATCCTCGTCATCATCGTGGTGGTGCTGTTCCTGCAGACTTGGCGGGCGGCGATCATCCCGATCCTCGCCATCCCGGTGTCGCTGATCGGCACCTTCTTCATCATGAGCCTGTTCGGCTTCTCGCTGAACAACCTGTCGTTGTTCGGCATGGTGCTCGCCATCGGCATCGTCGTGGACGACGCCATCGTCGTGGTGGAGAGCGTCGAGCACAACATCTCGACCGGCCTCTCGCCGCGCGACGCCGCCTACAAGACCATGGACGAGGTGGGCGGCGCGTTGGTCGCGATCTCGCTGGTGCTGGCCTCGGTGTTCATACCCTCGGCCTTCATCACCGGCATCTCGGGCGAGTTCTATCGCCAGTTCGCGCTCACCATCGCCGGTTCGACGCTGATCTCGCTCCTGGTCTCGCTCACGCTCTCGCCGGCGATGTGCGCGCTGCTCCTGAAGTCGCACGAGCAGCACCGCAAGACGCCCTGGTACGCGCGGCCGATCGTCGGTTTCTTCCGGCTCTTCAATAAGGGATTCGACGGCGTCTCGCGCGGCTATGGCTGGCTCACCGGCCGGCTGGTGCGCCTCGCCGTCATCGTGCTCATCGTCTACGTCGCCATCCTCGCCTATGGCTTCACCGTGTTCCGCGATACCCCGCAGGGCTTCATCCCGGCGCAGGACCGCGGCTATCTGATCGTCGCCTCGCAGCTGCCGGGCGGTGCCGCTCTAGAGCGCACCAATGAGGTGATGACGCGGGCGGCGGACATCGCGCTGAAGATCCCCGGCATCGCGCATGTGGTGAACATCGTCGGCTTCTCCGGCGCCACCTTCACCAATGCGCCGAACGCCGGCGCCATGTTCGTCATCCTCGGCCCCGCGGAAGAGCGGGCGAAGGACCCACGGCAATCGGCCGGTGCGATCCAGGGCGCGCTGTTCCAGCAGCTCGCGCCGATCCAGGAAGCCTTCATGATCGTGGTGCAGCCACCGCCGGTGCAGGGCATCGGCAATGCCGGCGGCTTCCGCATGATGATCGAGGACCGGGGCGGGCGCGGCTACGACGCCTTGCAGGGCGCGGTCTACGCTATGATGGGTAGGGCCAACCAGACGCCCGGCCTGACCCAGGTGTTCTCGCTGTTCGAGACCTCGACGCCGCAGCTCTTCCTCGACATCGACCGCACCAAGGCGCAGCTGCTCGGCGTCAACATGGCGGACGCGTTCGCCGCGCTGCAGATCTATATCGGCTCGTCCTATGTCAACGACTTCAACCTGTTCGGCCGCACCTACCGGGTGCAGGCGCAGGCCGATGCGCCATTCCGCCTGACGCCGGAGGATGTGCTGAAGCTGAGGGTGAAGAACTCCAACGGCGAGACCGTGCCGTTCGGCTCCTTCACCACGGTCAGGGACATTTCCGGTCCCTTCCGCGTGCCGCGCTACAACCTCTATCCGGCGGCGGAACTCGACGGCAACACGTCGGCCGGCACCTCGCAGGGCCAGGCGATCGAGATGATGCAGCAGATCGCCAGGGAGACGTTGCCGGAGGGCTTCGCCTTCGAATGGACGGCGCTTGCCTATCAGCAGATCAATGCCGGCAACACCGCGATCTTCGCCTTCGCGCTCGGCGTGGTGTTCGTGTTCCTGGTCCTGGCAGCGCAGTATGAAAGCCTGACGTTGCCCCTTGCGGTCATCCTCATCGTGCCGATGTGTCTGATCGCAGCGGTCACCGGCATCCTGCTACGAGGAATGGACAACAACATCCTCAGTCAGGTCGGCTTCATCGTGCTGATCGGTCTCGCGGCGAAGAACGCCATCCTGATCGTCGAGTTCGCCAAGCAGCTCGAGGATCGCGGCGAGCCGCGGATGGAGGCGGCGACCCACGCCGCGCAGCTGCGTCTGCGGCCGATCATCATGACCTCGCTCGCCTTCATCCTCGGCGTGGTGCCGCTGGTGCGGGCGACCGGGGCGGGCGCCGAGCTGCGTCAGGCGCTTGGCACCGCGGTGTTCTCCGGCATGATCGGGGTGACGCTGTTCGGCCTGTTGTTCACGCCGACTTTCTATGTCGTGTCACGCTGGTTGGGCGGCCTCGCCCAGCGCCGCCGCCCCGCGGAGGACGTGGAACCGCCGGCACCTCCGGCAGAGCCGCAGCCGTCGGCGTGAGGGGGCGAGCTGCTCTCCCTCTCCCCATTGGGGAGAGGGCAAGGGTGAGGGGGCTTAGCCGCACCGCAATCGTCTCACCCCTCACCGACCCGCTTCGCGGGGAGAGGAAGTGTCCGTTACCCTCTGACGAGGGGCGGCCGTTCAGTCCAGCACAGCCGCCTTCAGAAGGCACACCATGGTGGCGTGGGCCGGCACGCTGCCGATATTGCGGATGACGTGCCGGCGGTCGCAGCGGTAGCGCAGGGTCTCGCCGGCTCGCGCCACTTCGACCACATCCGCACACTCGACCTCCAACTCGCCCGACAGCACCGACAGGCACTCGATCGAGCCGCGCTGGTGGCCGTCAGACACCAGTTCGCCGCCCGGGTCGGCGAGGAAGTCGAACCATTGCAGCCATTCGACCGTCTTGATCCAGCCAGTGATGGTGAGGCGGCATTTGCCGTCCTCGGAGACCAGGATCGGCGTATCGCCGCGAGTCAGATGCTCGACAAAGGGCTCGTCGTCGGTGGCGGCAAGGAAGCGCTCGATCGAGACGTCGAGCGCCTGAGACAGCCGCCAGACGGTGGCCAGCGTGGGATTGGTCTCGTTTCGCTCGATCTGGCTGATGATCGACTTGGCGACGCCGGATTGTTCCGACAGCTCGGCCAGCGAAAGATTATAGGCCTTGCGCAGCCGCTGGATGGTACGGCCGAGCTGGCCGGTGATGGCCTGCGCGCCCGCATCCATGCCGTCCCGGTCGAGAATTCGCGTGCGGCCCGACATATGCCCTCCTGCGAGTGACCCGTTATACGCCCAGTCGGCGTCATCGCCGGCCGTGGATGGCCGGGATAAGCCCAGCCACGACCGCGGAATGCCCCGTCTCAGCTGCCGCCGCCGAATTGCGGGTCAGGCTCCGAGCTTCGGCGGACATTAGGTTGCGGCCGCGCGACCGCGCAAGGCGGCGGCTGCCAAAACGTCTCACGTCGCGGCAACTTGCGAGGATTGCGCGTTAGGCTAGCCTCGCATCATGGCGGCCGGAGAGCTGCCGGTTGAATCGGCTCCTAGGAGGAACGCCCATGTCCTATCGCCACCTGCTCGCGGCAGGCCTGTTCGCTTGCGCGGCGACGCCCGCCTTCGCCGTCGAGGTGACACGCTCGATCCAGGTTTCGACCAGCCCTGCCAAGACCTGGGAGGAGATCGGTGCATTCTGCGGCATCGGCGTCTGGCATCCGGCGGTCGCCAAATGCGAGCTCGGCATGCGCAAGGCACACGCGGCGCGCACGCTCTCGCTGAAGGGCGGCGGCAGCATCCTCGAAGAGGAGACGGAGCGCAGCGACCGCGGCATGAGCTATAGCTACATCATCCTGGAGAGCCCGCTGCCGGTCGAGGACTACAAATCCACCATCTCGGTGAGGGAGCATGGTGCGGGCTCGACCATCACCTGGAGCGGGAACTTCAAGGCCAAGGGCGCTACCGACGCCAAGGCGGCGGAGGTCATCACCGGCATATATGATGCCGGGCTCGGCGGCCTGAAGGCCAAGCTGAAATAAGCGGCACCTGCGATGAAGCGGGGTGCGGAGGCGGCGGGGGCGCATTAGGATGCTCCCATGACCGCACATCAGTACCCCCTTCTGCCGACTTTCGCCGACGTCGCCTCCGCCGCCGAGCGCCTCGCGCCCGTCGCGGTGCGGACCCCGCTGCTCGCCGTTCCCAAGCTCGACGCGCTGACCGGCGGGCGCATCTTCGTGAAGCCGGAGCCGCTGCAGCGCACCGGCTCCTTCAAGTTCCGGGGCGCCTATAACCGCATCTCGCGCATCGACGCGGTCGATCGCGCGGGCGGCGTCGTCGCCTGTTCCTCCGGCAACCACGCCCAAGGGGTCGCCGCCGCGGCGACGCTGCTCGGCATGCCGTCGGTCATCGTCATGCCGAAGGATGCGCCGGCGTTGAAGAAGGCGCGCACCATCGCGTTCGGCGGCGAGGTGATCGAATATGACCGAGTCACCGAGGATCGCGAGGCGATCGCGCTCGATATCGGGCAGCGGCGCGGGGCGGTCTATGTGCCGCCTTATGACGATTTCCACATCATTGCCGGGCAGGGCACGGTCGGGCTGGAGATCGCCGAGGATCTCGCCCGGCTCGGCCTCGCACCGGACTATGTGCTGGCCAATGCTTCGGGTGGCGGTCTCGTCTCCGGCATCGCGCTGGCGGTGAAGGAGCGCTTTCCCCACGCCCATGTACTCACCGCCGAGCCCGCCGGCTTCGACGATCATGCGCGCTCGTTCCGCGTCGGCCACCGCGAGCGCAACGAGCAGGCCTCCGGTTCGTTCTGCGACGCGCTGCTGGCGCCGACCCCGGGCAAGCTCACCTTCGAGATCAGCTCGAAGCTGGTCGGCGAGGGCGTCGTCGCCAATGACGAGGAAGTTGCGCGTGCCGTCGCTTTCGCCTTCGAGGAGCTGAAGATCGTGGTCGAGCCGGGCGGCGCGGTCGGGCTCGCCGCGGTGCTGGCCGGGCGGCTCGATCTCAGAGGCAAGACCGCCGCCATCGTGCTGTCCGGCGGCAATGTGGAGGCCGCGACCTTCACCCAGTGCCTGCAGATCGCGGGACGGGCGTGAGACTACGTCATCCCCGGGCTTGTCCCGGGATCCACGTCCTTGAAGGACTAACCGTGGATGGCCGGGCCAAGCCCGGCCATGACGCTAATACCAGCCTATGGCGGCCATGCCGTAGCCGCTTAGGCCTACCCGACCGCAGCCAGGCGCTGTACGCGGCTTTGCGCTTCGTTGATATTGGCGAGGAACTGCTCGGTGCAGGCGCGCCAGCTGTGGCGCAGCGCGAATTGCCGCGCCGTGGTGCGGTCCAGCGTCAGGGCTTCGAGCGCGGCGGCACGCAGGTCGTTGCCGAGCACGCCCACCCGGTCGGGGCCGCTGCCGGCCGGGCCGATCACGTCGAGCGGCCCGGTCACCGGGAAGGCGGCGACGGGCAGACCGCTCGCCAGCGCCTCCAGTAGCACGATGCCGAAGGTGTCGGTGAGGCTAGGGAACACGAAGACGTCGGCGCTCGAATAG
The DNA here is from genome assembly GCA_029266425.1 of Xanthobacteraceae bacterium. GTDB lineage: Bacteria > Pseudomonadota > Alphaproteobacteria > Rhizobiales > Xanthobacteraceae > Ancylobacter. The sequence continues at coordinate 7,853 of JAQSWY010000059.1, read as the reverse complement.
GCCTCCGCCAGGCTCTCGCCCTCGCGCAGGCCGAGGAAGCGGGCGGCCGGATAGCGAGCCTGCAACTCGGCGCGGGCCGGGCCGTCGCCGACCACCAGCTTGGTGCCGGGCAGATCGAGCGCCAGGAAGGCCTCGATATTCTTCTCCACCGACACGCGGCCGACATAGAGAAAGACCGGGCCGGGCAGATCATGCAGCGCAGGGTCGCGGATCTCGTCGGGCGTACGCGGGCGGAACAGGTCGGCGTGCACCCCGCGCGACCAGCGCATGATGTTGCGGAAACCGCGGCCGCGCAGCTCGGTCTCCAGCGTGTCGGTCGAGACCATCATGCCGGCGCCGGCATTGTGGAAGCGGCGTAGCCACGCGTAGGACAGGCGCTGCGGGACCGGGGCGCGGGCGGCGAGATATTCCGGGAACCGGGTGTGATAGCTGGTGGTGAAGATGCGGCCCTGGGCGAGGCAGGCGCCGCGCGTCATGATGCCGATCGGCCCTTCGGTGGCGATGTGCACGAAATCCGGCGCCAGCTGGCGCAGCCGCCGGGCGATCATCCGCGAGGTGGTCAGCGCCAGCCGGATCTCCGGATAGGTCGGCATCGGGACGGTGCGGAATTCCTTCGGCGTCAGAAGTTCGATGGAGGCGCCGAGCGAGGTCGCCTCGCGCATGGTGTGCTCGATCGAGCGCACCACGCCATTGACTTGCGGATGCCAGGCGTCGGTCGCAATGAGAATGCGCATCAGGCGGCGACCCGCGGGCGTTCGAGGAGCGCCGGCGCGGTCGCGCCGGAGCGGAAGCGTCGCGCCCAGTCGATCAGCTCGAAGCGGCCGTCGTCGTGCTCGACGATGGCGGTGCAGCTTTCCACCCAGTCGCCGCAGTTCAGATAGGCGATGCCGAAGCGATCATGCACCACCGCATGATGGATATGGCCGCAGATGACGCCGTCGACCTTGTGCCGCCGCGCCTCGTTGGCGACCGCTTCCTCGAAGCGGCCGATGAAGTTCACCGCGTTCTTCACCCGCAGCTTGGCCCATTGGCTGAGCGACCAATAGGGGAAGCCGAGCTTGCGGCGGATCCAGTTGAGATAGGTGTTCACCCCGAGGGCGAAGGTGTAGGCGCCGTCGCCGAGGAAGGCGAGCCACTTGGCGTGCCGCACCACCACGTCGAACACGTCGCCATGGATGATGAGGTACTTCTTGCCGTCGGCGGCCTCGTGGACCGCGGTCTCGACGACCTCGATGCCGCCGAAGTGGCTGCCATAATAGTCGCGCAGGAACTCGTCATGGTTGCCGGGCAGATAGAAGATGCGCGCGCCCTTGCGACCCTTGCGCAGCACCTTCTGCACCACGTCATTGTGGGCCTGCGGCCAGTACCAGCCGGCGCGCAGGCGCCAGCCGTCAATAATGTCGCCGACCAGATAGATGGTGTCGGCATCGTGGTGCTTCAGAAAATCCAGGAACAGCTCAGCTTGGCAGCCTTTGGTGCCGAGATGGACATCGGAGATGAAGAGGCTGCGGAAGCGGCGTGCGTCGGGTTCGTCGGTCACCTCGGGCGTTCTCCCCGCGGGGCCCTCATCCGGGCTGAGAGAGTGATTCATGAAGCGCACATAAGCCCGAGTCGGGTCACGGTTTTATGACGCCGGGGAAAGTGCCTTTCAGACGAACAGCATAACGACGCTGGCGGCGACCAGAGCGGCCATTATGAGATTGACGATCCGGCGCTGGCGATCGTTCGACAAGGTGCGGGCGAGCACGACGCCGAACCCCGCCCATAAGGCGAGCGCCGGGAAGCTGACGATGCCCATCACCAGGGCGATCAGCAGCACCTCGGCGACGAGATCGCCGCCGATCGTAGTGAAGGCGGGCACCACGCCGAGCGCCAGGGTCCAGGCCTTGGGATTGACCCACTGAAACAGCGCCGACTGCACTACGGTGAGCGGCCGGGCGATCGGATCGCTGCCGTGGGGGCCGCCGGCGTTGGCGATTTTCCAAGCGAGATAAAGCAGATAGCCGGCGCCGATGATTTTCAGAATCACATGCAGATGGGGCACTGCGATGAAGATGCCGCCGAGCCCGAAGCCGACGGCGAGGATCATGATCGGGAAGCCGAAGGTGACGCCCCAGATCTGCGGCAGCGTGCGGCGGAAGCCGAAGGCGGCGCCGGACGCGGCGGAAATCATGTTGTTCGGCCCCGGCGTGAGGGCGCCGGCTATGGCGAACAGGGTGAGGGAGAGCAGGGAACTGACCACGGCCGCGAACTCGCTGCGAGAGAAATCATGACAGCATTGATGACCTAATCGTCGGTTGTCTCTTCGCTAGACCCGCCGGCGGCCGGGCGCAATCCGAAATCGCGGCAATCCCAAATCGCCGGTAATGTGTCGCGCGGATGTCGGCGTGCGCATGCGCCGAAACGATGAGGAAAGGGTAGGTCCATGCTCTACGCCATTCTCGCCTACCATGTGGAAGAGACCGTTGCGTCCTGGACGCCGGAGGAGGATGCGGCGGTGATGGCCGGCCTGCTCAAGGTCCACGAGCAACTCGACAAGGAAGGCGGCCTCGGCCCGGCGGCACGGCTCGGGCCGACGGGGCAGGCCTGCACGCTGCGGGGTCCGGGTGCGGGCGTCGTCATTGACGGCCCGTTCGCCGAGACCAAGGAGCAATTGCTCGGCCTCTATGTCCTTGAGCGCGAGACGCGCGAGGAGGCGATTGCCGTCGCGCGCGACCTGCGCCGGGTCAATCCCACGGCGGTGTACGAGATCAGGCCCATCATGCTCTATCTGCCGGGAGAGCCATTCCCGGTCACTGAGGCGCCGGCGGGCAGCGGGCAGGGCTGATACGCCGCGTTGCCTCGTCCGGATTGCGGGGACATCATCCGCGCCGTCAGAGAAAGGGAACACCATGAAGCTCGTCCGCTTCGGCGCCGCCGGTTCCGAGAAGCCCGGCCTCATCGATTCCAGTGGCGCGGTGCGCGATCTCTCCGGCATCGTCGCCGAGATTGGCGGCGAGGCGCTGACGCCGGCGGGCCTAGGCCGGTTGCGGGCGCTGGACCCTTCCGCACTGCCGCTGGCTCCGGCCGGCGTGCGGCTCGGCGCCTGCGTCGCCCGGCCGGGGCATTTCATCGCCGTCGGGCTCAATTACGCCGACCATGCCGAAGAGGCCGGCATGGCGATACCGAGCGAGCCGGTGCTGTTCTCCAAGGCGCCGAACTCTATCGTCGGCCCGGACGACGACATCATTCAGCCGAGGGGTTCGACCAAGCTCGACTGGGAGGTCGAGCTCGGTATCGTCATCGGCAGCCGCGCCCGCTATGTCGAGGAGGCCGATGCGGCGCAATACATAGCCGGCTTCTGTCTTGCCAATGACGTGTCCGAGCGGGCCTTCCAGATCGAGCGCGGCGGGCAATGGATCAAGGGCAAGAGCTGCGAGACCTTCGGCCCGCTTGGCCCCTGGCTGGTGACGCCCGACGAGATCCCGGATGTGCAGAACCTCTCGATGTGGTGCGACGTCAATCACGAGAAGCGCCAGCGCGGGTCGACCCGCACCATGATCTTCAGCGTGAATTTTCTCGTGGCCTATATCAGCCAGTTCATGGTGCTCGATGTCGGTGACGTCATCATCACCGGCACGCCGCCCGGCGTCGGCCTCGGCATGAAGCCGCCGGTCTATCTCAAGCCCAGCGACGTGGTGACGCTCGGCGTTGAAGGCCTCGGCGAGCAGCGCCAGACGGTGGTAGCGTTCCCCGGCTGACACACTTTCTGGCAACATGCTCCTGCGTCAATCACGAGCGCGCGAGAGCGCCGCGGATGCAATTGCCTCGCTTGTTAGAGGCTCTCTATGTTGCACCGCGGCGGAGCCAGTACATGCTTCCGCTTAACCGGGAGCTTGTTCATGATCCGTCGCCTTCTCCTTGCCGCCGTGTTGGCGGCGAGCACCGTGTCCGTCGTCTCCGCGACGTCCAATGTCGTCGAAGAGCGCGAGGGCCTCTTCAAGGCGATGGGCCGCGAGGCGCGCCCGGTCGGCGCCATGCTGAAAGGCGAAGCCCCGCTCGACCTGCCGAAGGTGCAGGCGACGCTCGACCTCATCATCAAGAATGCGCAGGCGCTGCCAGCCATGTTCCCGGCCGGCTCGCAGGCGGACAGCGATGCGCTGCCGACGGTGTGGGAGCGCAATGACGAGTTCAAGGCGCTGTTCGTCAAGCTGGGCGAAGAGGCCGCCAAGGCGAGGGTCGCGATCACCGACGATGCCAGCCTCAAGGCGAACTTCCCGAGCGTGATCCGCGCCTGCGGCACCTGCCACCAGACCTTCCGCAAGAAGAGCTGAGCCGTGGACGCCCTGACCGAGCCGCGTTCGGGCACGACGACGGCAGCGTTGCCGGCGCCTGTCGTGCTTGCCTGGGACCTGCCGACGCGGCTGGCGAAATGGGCGCTCGCGGTACTGGTGGGGCTTGCCTTCGCCAGTAAATATTATGGCGATGTCGGTCTCGTCTGGCACATGTGGAACGGCCTCGCCATCCTCATCCTCGTGGTGTTCCGCCTCCTCTGGGGCCTGGTCGGCGGCTCGACCGCCCGCTTTGCCCGCTTCCTCGCGAGCCCGGGCGGCGCTCTCTTCTATGCCGTGAGCGTGCTGCGCGGACGCTCCCCCCGCTATCTCGGCCACAATCCGCTGGGCGGCTGGATGGTGCTGGCGCTGCTCGCCATCGTCGCGGCGCAGGGCGTCACCGGGCTGTTCACCACCGACGACATCATCGTCGACGGGCCGCTAGTGCGGGTCGCGGGCGAGGGCTGGATCGAGCGGGCCTCCGCGCTGCACCAGGACATCTATTGGTGGTTGCTGGCGCTGATCGCGCTGCATGTGCTGGCCAATCTCGCCTATTCGCTGTTCGGCAAGGATAATCTCGTCCTCGCCATGCTCACCGGCCGCAAGCCGCGCGCCCACTATGTCGACCAGGCGGCGGCGACGCCTGGCTCGATCGTGCTGGCGCTGGCTTGTCTCGCCGTCGCGGCGGTGGGCGTGTTCGGCGGCATCGCGCTCGCGGGGGGCGATCCGTTTCCCTGACCGGCCGTAGCCGATCAAGGCCCGAATGAAATCGCATGGCTACGTGCGGCAGGCATGTGAAGCTTCGCCTTGCCGCAGCGGAGCGAACATGCTCCATGCCGCCGCATGAACGCGCTCAAGGGGATCGCGCTGCAGGTCGGTGCGACCTTCCTCTTCACCATCATGTCGGCACTGGTTCGCATCGTCTCGGAACGTGTTCCGACCGGCGAGGTGGTCTTTTCGCGCTCGTTCTTCGCGCTGTTCCCGCTGCTCGCCTTGCTGGCGTTCCGGCGTGAGATAAGCGCCGCGGTGCGCACCGCCAATCCCATGGGCCACATCATACGCGGCACCATCGGCGTGTGCGCGATGACGCTGACCTTCTCCGCGCTCGCCCGCATTCCGCTGGCGGATGCCACCGCCATCGGCTTCACCGCGCCACTGATCACCGTGATCCTGGCCGCGCTCTTCCTGCGCGAGACGGTGCAGGCCTATCGCTGGGCTGCCGTCCTGGTGGGGCTTGGTGGCGTGGCAGTGATGCTGTGGCCGCATTTCGAGGGCGGCTTCGAGACCCATGAGCGCGCGCTCGGCGCCACCTTCGCGCTGCTCTCGGCGGTGTGCACGGCAAGCGCCATGGTGCAGATACGCCGTCTGACCGCGACCGAGACCACGCCGGCCATCGTGTTCTATTTCCAGGCGCTCGCCTCGCTGGCGGGCCTGGCCACGGCCGCCTGGGGCTGGACGCTGCCGAGCGCCGGCGATGCGGCGCTGCTCCTCACCATCGGGATACTCGGCGGGATCGGGCAGATACTGCTTACCGAGAGCTACCGCTACGCGCCGGCCTCGCTGGTAGCGCCCTTCACCTATTCGGCGATGCTGTGGGCCGTGCTGCTCGGCTTCATCCTGTTCGCCGAGATCCCGCCGCTCATGGTACTAGTGGGAGCGGGTATCGTCATCCTCGCCGGGCTGTTCGTCATCTGGCGCGAACGGCGATCCGCGAGGAACAAGGCGGCCGACGCGGCTGCGCCGCCCTCCGGACCGGCGGCGTAGAGCATATTCCGCAAAAGTTGAATGATACTTTTGCGATCAGAATTTCAAAAAGCTTCAGAACGCCTTGTAGGTGACGATGGTGCGGGTGTCCTGGATGCCGGGCACGGTCTGCACCTTCTCATTGATGAAATGCCCGATGTCGGTGCCGTCGGCGACGTAGAACTTCACCAGCAGATCGAAATCGCCCGCCGTCGAATAGATCTCCGACGCGATCTCGGCATCGGCGATGGCGTTCGCCACCTCGTAGGAACGGCCGAGCTGGCATTTGATCTGGACGAAGAAGGGGATCATGGCGGGCATCCATAGATTGGGCGCCGCCAAGGGAACAGAAGGGCGCGGCGCTGGCAACCCCCGCCGACGAACTCGCGCGCTGCTTGAAAGGCGCGCCGGCTTCGCTTAATTCGAAGACGACGATCTCGTTGGGGTGTCTGAAAGGGCTGAGAGGCGGTTCCGCCAACCCACGAACCTGATCCGGATCATGCCGGCGGAGGGAACGGGTCGCGCTCATGCCGGCCCAGTGCGCCCGGCTTGTGGCGCGTCGCATCCTCCCGGCGGGGAGGACGCCTGATGAAGACCCCCATCGCCGTCACCATTGCAGGCTCGGATTCCGGCGGCGGCGCCGGCATCCAGGCCGATCTCAAGACCTTCTCGGCGCTTGGCGTCTATGGCGCCAGCGTCATCACCGCGCTCACCGCGCAGAACACGCTCGGCGTTTCCGGCATCCATGACGTGCCGCCGGATTTCGTCGCCGCGCAGATGGGTGCGGTGTTCTCCGACCTTGAGGTCGATGCGGTGAAGATCGGCATGCTGTCGCGGCCGGAGGTGATCGAGACCGTTGCCCTCGGGCTCGACCGCTACAAGCTGTCCACCGTGGTGCTCGACCCCGTCATGGTCGCGGCGTCTGGTGACCGGCTGCTGGTGCCGGAGGCGGTGGAATCGCTGCGCAGCCTGCTGCTGCCCCGCGCGCTGCTGATCACGCCGAACCTGCCCGAGGCCGCCGCCCTGCTCGATGTCGCGCCGGCATCGAGCGTCGCCGAAGCGAGGGCGCAGGCGGAACGGCTGCTGGCTTTCGGGCCCAAGGCGGTGCTGGTGAAGGGGGGACACGGCGAAGGCCCCGAGAGCGTCGACGTGCTGCTCGATGCCGACGGGTTCGTTGAATTACGCGCCCCGCGCGTCGTCACCCGCAACACCCACGGCACCGGTTGCACCCTGTCGTCCGCCATAGCGGCAGGGCTCGCCAAGGGATTGGGGCTGCGCGCGGCGGTGGAGGCGGCGAAGGATTATCTCACCCGCGCCATCGGCCGGGCCGACGAACTCGCCATCGGCCGCGGCCATGGGCCGGTGCACCACTTCCACGCGGTGTGGAAGTGAATCAATGACGCTGCGTATCTACCCCCACAGCTCGGGTTTCGGCGGGTAGACTAGGCTGCCCTCATAGTGCAAGGCCGGCTCGCGGTCGCGGGCGAGCAGCAGCGGGCCGTCGAGATCGACATAGCGCGCCGCTGCCGCCAGCAGCATGGCAGGCGCCATGGCGAGCGAGGTCGCGACCATGCAGCCGACCATGATGTCGAGCCCGGCCGCTCGTGCCGCCTCGGCCAAGGCGAGCGCCTCCGTCAGCCCGCCGGTCTTGTCGAGCTTGATATTGATGGCATCGTAGCGCCCGGCGAGATGGGCGAGGCTCTCCAGCCCATGCGCGCTCTCGTCGGCGCACACCGGCACCGGCCGGATGATCCGCTCCAGCAATTCGTCGTCGGCGGCGGGCAGCGGCTGCTCGACCAA
>JAQSWY010000111.1 GCA_029266425.1 Xanthobacteraceae bacterium | reverse complement strand
ATCGTCTGCGACGAGGCGGTCTCGGCGCTCGACGTCTCCATCCAGGCCGACATCCTCAACCTGTTCGCCGAGCTGCAGGCCGAGTTCGGCCTGACCTATGTCTTCATCACCCATAATCTCGGCGTGGTCGCCCATGTGAGCGACCGGGTGGCGGTGATGTATCTCGGCCGCATCGTCGAGATCGGCCGCACCGAGGACGTGGTGCTCTCGCCGTCCCATCCCTATACCGAGGCGCTGCTCTCCGCCGAGCCGGTCGCGCTGCCGTCGAATCTGCGCTCCCACAGTCGCGTCATGCTGAAGGGCGAATTGCCGAGCCCCGTGTCGCCGCCTTCCGGCTGCCGCTTCCGCACCCGCTGCCGCTTCGTACAGCCGCTCTGCGGCGAGAAGGAGCCGCCCTGGCGGGAGACCGCGCCGGGCCATTGGAGCGCCTGTCATTTTGCCGGCGAACTGCCGATCATGTCGGGCGCCGAACTGCACCCGGTCAAGCTCGGCCGCCACGCCGCCCAGCCGGAGGGGAGGGCGTGATGAGCAAGCGCACCCTCGGGGTCATCGGCTGGCGCCTGCTGCAGGTGGTGCCGGTGATCGTGCTCGCCACCTTCGCCGTGTTCGGCCTCCTGCAACTGGTGCCGGGCGATCCGGCCGCGGTGATCGCCGGCGAGACCGCCACCGCCGAGCGCATCGCGCAGATCCGCGAGATGCTGGGCCTCGACCTGCCGCTCTGGCAGCAATATCTGCACTGGCTGGGCGGCGCGGTGCAGGGCGACCTCTCGACCTCGCTCATCACCGGCCTGCCGGTGATCGACGAGGTGCTGCGGCGGTTGCCGAACACGCTGCTCATCGTGGTCTGCGCGCTGATCCTCGCCATCAGCATCGCGGTGCCGCTGGGGATTCTCGCCGCCACCCATGTCGACGGGCGGGTCGACCGCTTCGTCACCAGCATCGCCTCGCTCGGCGTCGCCGTGCCGAACTTCTGGGTCGGCATGATCCTGGTGGGCTTCTTCGCCCTGAATCTCGGCTGGTTTCCCACCACCGGCGCCGCCTCGCTCACCGAGGACCCGGCGCGGGCGCTGTGGCACGCCGCGCTGCCGGCGATCGCGCTCGCCTCCTCGGGCATCGCCGAGATCACGCGGCAGCTGCGCAGCGCGCTGATCGAGGTGTTGTCGTCGCAATATGTCCGCACGCTCCACGCCAAGGGCCTGTCGCAGGGCCGCATCCTCTGGCGGCACGGGCTGAAGAACGTGTCGCTGACCCTCCTCACGGTGATCGGCCTCGTCTTCAACCGCACGCTCGGCGCCACCGTCGCCATCGAGGCGGTGTTCGCCATTCCCGGCACCGGATCACTGGTGGTCACCTCCGCCACCAACAAGGACTTTCCGGTGGTGCAGGGGGTGGTGTTCGTCCTCGTGCTGATCGTGATCCTCTGCAACCTGCTGATCGATATCCTCTATTCGGTCCTCGACCCGCGGATGAACAAGCAATGAGCGTCATCAGCGAAGGCGTCGTCCGCCGCAAGCGCCGCCGCAGCCGCTTCGTCGCGTGGCTCGCCGCCGACAAGCGGGCGGCCGTCAGCCTCATCTTCCTGCTGGCCCTGGCTTCCCTGTCGGTGCTGGCCAATGTGGTGGCGCCCTATTCGCCACTCGAGCAGAGCATGGACATCCTCGCGCCGCCGAGCGCCGCGCACCTGCTCGGCACCGACGATCTCGGCCGCGACGTGTTCAGCCGGCTGGTGCATGGCGGGCCGATGTCGCTCTATGCGAGCTTCCTGGCGGTCAGCGTCGGCGTGCTGATCGGCCTGCCCTTCGGGGTACTGGCGGGCTATCTCGGCGGCTGGGTCGACACGGCGGTGAGCCGCGTCATCGACACCATCCTGTCCTGCCCGAGCATCGTGCTCGCCATCGCGGTGACCGGCGCGCTCGGCATCGGGCTCACCAACAGCATGATCGCGGTCGGCATCGTGTTCTCGCCCGGCCTGGCCCGGCTGATCCGGGTGCAGACCATGATCGTCAAGGGCGAGCTCTATGTCGACGCCGCCCGCACCTTCGGCCTGTCGACCCCGCGGCTGGTGTTCCGCCACATCCTGCCCAACGCCATCCAGCCGGTGATCGTGCAGGTGACGCTGCTTCTGGCGACGGCGCTGCTGGCCGAGGCGAGCCTGAGCTTCCTCGGCCTCGGGGTGCAGCCGCCGCATCCGAGTTGGGGGCAGATGCTGGCGCGCGCCTACGCCTACATGGAGATCGCGCCCGAGCAGATGTACGCGCCCGGCTTCGCGATCCTGTTCACCGCGCTCGCCTTCAACGCGCTCGGCGAGTCGCTGCGCTCGCTGCTGGACCCCATCCGCCGGCGCAGCGACTGAACCCCTGGCAACGAGGCCTCCCGTGACCGATCGCTTCCGCGTCCTCGCGACGTCCCCGCTCCATCCCGATGCCGAGGCGTTCCTGCGCGGGCGCTGCACCTATCTCGTGGCTCCGGATACCGATCCGGACACGCTGCGGCGCGCCGTCGCCGAGGCCGACGCCCTGATCGTGCGGGTGAAGCTGCCCGACGACATCTTCGACCACGCGCCGCGCCTGAAGGCCTGCATCCGCCATGGCGTGGGCCTCGACTTCGTCCCGGTGGAGGCGGCGACGCGGGCCGGCATCGTGGTCGGCAACCTGCCCGACGCCAACACCCAGGCGGTGGTCGAGCATGCGGTGGGCTGCGCGCTGCTGCTGGCCAAGGACTTCCACGCCCTGTCGGCCGACTTCCGTGCGAATGGCTGGGCCGCGCGCGACCGTCACCCGAGCCTGGAGCTTGCCGGACGTACGCTCGGTATCGTCGGCTGCGGCCGGATAGGCCGGGGCGTGGCCAAGGCGATGCGGCAGGCCTTCGGCATGCGGGTGATCGGCTACAATCGCAGGCCGACGGCGCCCGACGGCGTCATCGAGCCCGCGACCCTCGACGAGGTGTTCCGCAAGGCCGACATGGTGGTGCTGACCATCGCTCTCACCCCGGAGACCCGCGGTCTCGTGAATGCGCGCCGGCTGGCGTCGATGCGGCCCGGCGCTTTCCTGATCAACGTCGCGCGCGGCGAACTGATCCAGGACGCCGCCCTGATCGCGGCTCTGGAGGCCAAGCATCTCGGCGGCGCGGCGCTCGACGTGTTCGATCGCGAGCCGCTGCCTGCCGATCATCCGCTCCTCTCGGCGCCCCGTCTCTTCCTGACGCCGCATATCGCCGGGGGTACCCGCGAGAGCCTGCGCCGGATGAGCATGGAGGCGGCCCGCGATGCCCTCGGCGTGTTGCAGGGCATGCCGCCGAGCCATCTGGTGAATCCGGAGGTCTGGCCGGTCGGCTGACCGGATGCGCCGCGTCGGATGCCGCAGGCAGCGCTCCGATCCCCGTCAGTTGTTGGCGAGCTTCTTCAGCGCGGCGTCGTAATAGGAGCGGTCGATCCACTTGTCGTAGTCGACCTTGCCCTTGAGCAGGCCGGCCTCGGCCATGAAGGCCTCCTCCGCCTGGAGCGCCCGCACCGC
>JAQSWY010000110.1 GCA_029266425.1 Xanthobacteraceae bacterium | reverse complement strand
CCGATCCGCCGCTATGCCGACCTCATCGTGCATCGCGCGCTGATCCGCGCGCTGGATTTCGGCCGCGACGGCCTGCCGGAGGCAACGACGCCCGAGCAGCTCGCCGAGGTCGCCGCCCGCATCTCGGCCAGCGAGCGCCGCGCCATGGCGGCGGAACGCGAGACCATCGACCGGCTGATCGCCCACCACATGGCCGAGCAGATCGGCGCCGTCTTCAAGGGCCGCATTTCCGGCGTCACCAAGGCCGGCCTGTTCGTCGCGCTCGACGACACCGGCGCCGACGGCTTCATCCCCGCCGTCACCCTCGGCCACGACTATTACCGCTACGACGAGGGTCGCCACGCGCTGATCGGCGACCAGACCGGCGAGATGCACCGACTGGGCGACCGCGTCGAAGTGAAGCTCGTCGAGGCGGCGCCGGTGGCTGGCGCGCTGCGATTTGAGCTTGTATCCGAGGGACACTATGTAACGGGCGAGAAGCGCGGCCCGCGCGGATCCGGCCGCGGCCGCTATCGCCGCCCGGAGGAGCGCTCCCGCCGCCCCGCCGCGCGCGGCAAACGCAGATAGCGGCGAACGCAGATTGCGCCCGGAGGCGCGAGAGAATGGCATTCCAGTCCGACCGGCCGATCGGCCAGGCGCTGCTCAACGGCCTTCACTGCCGCTGCCCCGCCTGCGGCAAGGGCGCGCTCTATAACGCCTATCTGAAGGTGAACGAGCGCTGCCCCAGCTGCGGCCAGGAGCTGTGGCACCACCGCGCCGACGACGCCCCGCCCTACATGGTCATCACCATAGTCGGCCACATCATCGTGCCGGCGCTGCTGGCGGTGGAGATGGCGCTGCACCCGGCACTGTGGATCCATCTCGTCGTCTGGCTGCCGCTCACGGTCATCCTCTCGCTGGTGATGCTGCCGCCGGTGAAGGGGGCGCTCATCGGCTTCCAGTGGGCGGTGCGCATGCACGGTTTCGATCCGACCGACGAGGAATACGACCCCGTGCCGCCGAGCCGCCGGCCGGATGCCACACTCGTGCCCTCCTCCTCCCGTCCGCCCGCCTGAGGCTCCCGAGCCGCATGAGCCCCACCGACGTCTCCGCCCGCTTCCTCGCCGAGGATCGCGACACCGGCCATCCGGCGATCCGCCCGGCCGATGCCGCCACGCTCGTCCTCGTCGACCGCTCGAAGCGCACGCCGCGCGTCCTGTTCGGCCGGCGCCACCCGAAACTGAGGTTCATGCCGGGCAAGCTGGTCTTCCCCGGCGGACGGGTAGACGCACAGGATCGCCGCGTGCCGGTCTACGGCATGCTCGACGCGGATAGCGAGCGGCGCCTGCTCACGCGCGTCACGCGTCCGAGCCCGGCCCGCGCCCGCGCTCTGGCGCTGACCGCCATCCGCGAGACCTGCGAGGAGACCGGCCTCCTGCTCGGCACCCGCGAGGCCGGCGTGCCGGAAGGGCTGCCCGAGGGCTGGGCGGCGTTCGGCACGGCGGGCGTGTTCCCCAATCTCGAGGCGCTGACCTTCGTCGCCCGCGCCATCACACCGCCCGGCCACCCGCGCCGCTTCGATACCCGCTTCTTCATGGCCGACGTCACCGACATCGCCCATCGCGAGGACGGCGTGGTCGGCCCGGAGGCCGAATTCGTCGAGATTGCCTGGCTGACCATCCCCGAGGCCAAGAAGGCCGAGGTACCGACCATCACGCTGGCGATCATCGAGGAGATCGAGGCCCGCGTCGTTGGCGGCAACAAGCCCTGGCTGCCGGTGCCGTTCTATTTCACCCGCGGCGGGAAGATGTACCGCGACGCGCTGGCGTAAGCAGCCCCCACCCTCGACAGAGTGCCTGCCCTAATCCTGAGGCGTTCGGCGAAGCCGAGCCTCGAAGGATCGTCGCCACAGCGCGCCCCGACGAGCCTCCTTCGAGGCCCGCCGGTGGCGGGCACCTCGGGATGCGGTCGTTCGAGCGAGTACTGGAACCACCCTAACCAACGACCTTCCAGCAATTCGCGTCATGTCGGCATTGGCAAAAGTCATTCGACTTCCTCGATCCATGGTTTAGACGGAACGGCTCGGAGGCCGCGCGCCTCCCGTTTGGTCAGGTGAGCGTCATGCATGCCCCCGCCGCCTCGCGCGGCGTCAACGTCGCCTCCATCGCCGCCGCCATCGGCGCCATCTCGGTGGTCGGGCTGGGCCTTGCCCTGTCGATCCCGCTGCTCGCCTTCGAGCTGAACGACCGCGGCATCCCCTCGACCTGGATCGGCATCAACACAGCGATCGGCGGCCTCGCCACCGTCATCGTCGCGCCGTTCCTGCCGAACCTCGTGCGCCGCGTCGGCGCCGGGCCGCTGCTGCTCGCCGCCATCGCCAGCGCGGCGCTGAGCCTCGTCGCGTTCAAGATCACCCCATCCTTCGTGCTGTGGTTCCCGCTGCGCTTCATCTTCGGCGCGGCGCTGTGCGTGCTGTTCGTCGTCTCCGAGTTCTGGATCAACGCCGCGGCGCCGAACGACCGGCGCGGCATGGTCATCGGCATCTACGGCACCGTGCTCTCCATGGGATTCGCCGGCGGGCCAGCGATCCTCAGCCTCGTCGGCACCCATGGCTGGGCGCCTTATCTCGCCGGCGCCGCCTTCTTCGCCATCGCCGCCATACCAGTGATGATCGGCGCCTCCGGCGCGCCGGCGATCGAGAAGGAGAGTTCGCGCGGGGTATGGAGCCTGATGCGCATCGCCCCGGCGGCGACGCTCGCCGCCTTCGTCTTCGGCGCGGTGGAGACCGGGCTGATCAACTTCCTCCCCCTCTACGGCCTCCGGCGCGGGCTGGAGGAGAATCAGGCGGCGATCCTGCTCACCGTCGCCGAGCTCGGCAATGTCGGGCTGCAGCTCCCCCTCGGCCTGCTCAGCGACCGGCTCGACCGGCGCCGGATGCTGCTCGCCTGCGGCGCCATCGGCGTCGCCGGCGCCTTCCTGATTCCCTACCTGCCGATCGACAGCTGGTCGATGTGGATCGTCGTGTTCCTGACCACCGGCATCACCGCCGGCCTCTACACGGTCGGCCTCGCGCTGCTCGGCGCGCGATTCGATGGCGCGGCGCTCGCCACCGCCAACGCCGCCTTCGTCATGCTCTATTCGATCGGCCTGATCGTCGGCCCGACCGCGGTCGGCGGCGGCATGCAGCTCTTTAACCCCGACGGCTTCGCCTGGACCATCGGCGCCTTCCTGCTGGTCTATGTGCTGGTGGTGGCGGGGCAGATCCGGCGCGACCGCTGAGCGTCTTTTCCGAAGGCCTTTCCTCGCGCTCTTCCTTGACTTTTGGACGCCGATCCCTGATACGGACGCCCAACGAGCGGCGTTTGCGTCGCGCGAACCTTATTTTTTCGGCGTAGCCAAGCTGCGTCCGAACGCCTCCAGGAGACCGGCCATGGCCAAGGCTACGACCATCAAGATCAAGCTCGTGTCGAGCGCCGCTCGCGCACCATGACCGACAAGCTGGTCGTCAAGAAGTACGACCCGGTCGCGAAGAAGCACGTCGAGTTCCGCGAAGGCAAGATCAAGTGATCTGACGCATACGGGCTCACGCCCGAAACGCGAAAGGCGCCGCGAGGCGCCTTTTTTGTTGGCCGGAGGGCTTTCGTCGAGACCCATACCTAGGGCCCGCCATGCGCGCCGTCATCCCCGGGAGCTTGGCCCGACCATGACGGCGCTCCAGACGAAACTCTCCTCCCCGTCCCCCTCATCCTGAGGTGCCGCGCAGGCGGCCTCGAAGGATGTTCGTCCGGGTACGCTGTAACGACCATCCTTCGAGGCTCGGCTTCGCCGAGCACCTCAGGATGAGGACGCGTTGTCTCACAAAATACCGCTCTGGAATCGGCGGGCGATGGGACGAAGAGGCCTTCCGAGCCATCACCCGCCGACCAGACCTGCGGGCCCAGGAGATGCGGCGGACCCGAGCATTCCGCAGGGCAAGCGGACAGGTGGAGAAAGCTACTCCAACCCTAAGCGA
The DNA here is from genome assembly GCA_029266425.1 of Xanthobacteraceae bacterium. GTDB lineage: Bacteria > Pseudomonadota > Alphaproteobacteria > Rhizobiales > Xanthobacteraceae > Ancylobacter. The sequence goes on along the minus strand of JAQSWY010000110.1, from coordinate 1,352 downwards.
AAGCAACGGGGTACGGAGGCCCGGAGCGCGAATCGCCGCCGGCGTGGCCTTCAGGACGCAGGCAGGAACTGGCGTACCGTCTCGAGGAACTTCGACACCGAGATCGGCTTCGACAAATAGGCCTCGCAGCCGCCCTCGCGGATGCGCTCCTCGTCGCCCTTCATGGCGAAGGCGGTGACGGCGATGACGGGAATCGCCTTCAGCTCCGGATCGGCCTTCAGCGCGCGCGTCACGTCGAGGCCGGAGACCTCGGGCAGCTGGATGTCCATGAGGATCAGGTCGGGCCGGTGCCGGCGCGCCAGGTCCATCGCCTCCACGCCGTTGCGCGTGCCGACCGTGCTATAGCCATGCGCTTCGAGCAGATCGTTGAAGAGCTTCATGTTGAGCTCGTTGTCCTCAACGATCAGGACGGTCTTGGACATTTCGTGATGGATCCTCGGCTCGACGCCGACGGGATTCGGCGACAACGGATCATGCCGGACGGAATCATGCGCGCATCCGCCCGTCGATCAGTTTAGCTTTAAGCATGCATTCCTTACGGAACCGGAAATGAGAAGCTCCAAACCCCTCTCGACCCAGCAGGCCGCGCGCGAGGTCAGCCTTGGCGCCCTCTCCTATCTCGCTGTCGATCCCGAGCGCATCGGCCCCTTCCTGGCGGAAAGCGGTCTGTCGCCGGCCGACCTGCGCGGGGCCATCGGCTCGACCGCCTTCCATGTGGCGCTGCTCGACTACATGATCAACCGCCAGGATCTGCTCGTCGCCTATGCCGAGGAGGCGGAGATAGAGCCCGGCCACGTGGTCGCCGCGCGCGAGATACTGGCCCACACCGACATGGGCGAAGAGTAGGGCCGGAGGAAACCGAGGGACGCGCCATGACGCTGCCGGGCTTCTGCCGCGACTGCCTGCGTGAGGCGGATGACACGCCGCGCTGCCGGCACTGCGGCAGTCCGCGCCTCGCCCGCCACGCCAAGCTCGACCAGCTCCACATCGCCCATATCGACTGCGACGCCTTCTACGCCGCGGTGGAGAAGCGCGACGACCCGAAGCTGCGCGACGTTCCCGTCATCGTCGGCGGCGGAAAGCGCGGCGTGGTGTCGACCGCCTGTTACCTCGCCCGCATCAACGGCGTGCGCTCGGCCATGCCGATGTTCAAGGCGCTGGCGCTCTGCCCGGACGCGGTGGTGGTGAAGCCGAACATGGCGAAATACGTCGCGGTGGGTCGGCAGATCCGCGAGCGCATGCTGGCTCTCACCCCCCTCGTCGAACCGCTCTCCATCGACGAGGCCTTCCTCGACCTGGCCGGCACCGAGCGCCTGCATGGCGAAAGCCCGGCCCGCGCGCTCGCCCGCCTC
>JAQSWY010000058.1 GCA_029266425.1 Xanthobacteraceae bacterium | reverse complement strand
CCCGTCGCGCGGCTCGCGGGCATTTCCAAGGCGTTCGGCCCGACGAAGGCCAATGACCGGATCGATCTCGTCGTCGAGCGCGGCGAGGTGCTCGGCCTTGTCGGCGGCAATGGCGCCGGCAAGTCGACGCTGATGCGGATATTGTGCGGCGTCACCCGCACCGACGCCGGCACCATCGAGATCGGCGGTATCGATGTCGATGTCGGCCTCTACGACACTGCGCTGGCGCAGGCCGGCGGCATCCGCATCGTCCACCAGGAATTGTCGCTCTGCGACAACCTCTCGGTGGCGGAGAATTTCTTCCTCGAAGCTCCGGAGGCCGCGCGCGCCGCGCCCGGCTGGCGGCGCGCCTATCGCGCCCGCGCCCGCGCCGCGCTCGACGAGGTCTTTCCGAGCCATGGCATCGATGTCGATGCTCCCGTCGGCCATCTGCAGATCGGCCAGCGGCAGATGGTGGAGATCGCCCGCGCGGTGACCGCGCCCAAGGTGCGGCTGATCATACTGGACGAGCCGACCTCCTCACTCGGGCTGGAGCGTAGCCGGCAATTGCGCGCCTTCATAAGGGCGCGCACGGCGGCCGGCCTCGCCTTCATCTTCATCAGCCACAAGCTGCAGGAAGTGGTCGAGATCGCGACCCGCGTGCTGGTGCTGCGCAATGGCCGGGCCGTCTGGTCCGGAGCGAGCGTGGACGCCACCGTGGCGGCCCTCGTCGGCGCCATGGGCGGGCCCAGCGAAGGCGCGCTGCGCAGGCGGCGTGCGGCGCGCCCGCCATTGTCGCCGGATGCGCCGGTTCAGGTGCGCCTCAGCGGCGACATCGTCGCCCCGCTCGGCCGCGACGTGGTGCTGAAGGCGGGTGAAGTGGTCGGCCTCGCCGGGCTCGAAGGCTCGGGCCAGCGCGATCTGCTGCATCGCCTGTTCTCGCGCGCGACGGGTGCCATCGCGCGGCAAGGCAATGCCAGCTTCGTCTCCGGCGACCGGCAGAAGGAGGGCGTGTTCCCGCTCTGGAGCGTGCTCTCCAACATCGCGCTCGGCCGGCTGAACGCCCGCTCGCCGCTCGGCCTCGTCTCCGAGGCCGCCGAGCGTGAGGTGGCGCGCGGCGCGGCGGAGCGCCTGAAGCTCGATCCTTCGCGCTTCGATTCCCCGATCCTCGATCTCTCCGGCGGCAACCAGCAGAAGGCGCTGGTGGCCCGCGCTCTGGTCGGCGACGCCTCGACCATATTGTTCGACGATCCGACCCGCGGCGTGGACGTCGCCGCCAAGGAGGATTTCTACGCCCTGATCGGCGACGTCGCGCGTGCCGGGCGCCTCGTGATCTGGCACTCGACCGAGGACATCGAGTTCGTCGAGTGCGACCGGGTTCTGGTGTTCAGCGGCGGGCGCATCGTGCGCGAACTGGTCGGCGCCGAGATCACCGAGCAGGCGATCGTCGACGCCTCCTTCGCCGGGGCAAGCGCGGTGGAGCGCGACGGCACGCTCGGGCGCCGCGGCATCACTGAGTTGCTGGTCGATCTCGCACCCTTCGCCAGCCTCGCCGCGGTGTTCGGGCTGATGGCCTATGTGAATCCGCTGGCGGTCTCGATGTTCGGCCTCGACCTCCTGCTCGGGCCGGCTATCGCTCTTGTGCTGGTGGCGCTCGCGCAGATGTTCGTGGTCGGCGGCAGCGAGATCGATCTCGGCGTCGGCGCCTTTGCCGGCCTTGTCAATGTGGTCAGCGCCTCCTTGCTGGTGGGTCAGCCCTGGCTCGGTGTGGTCTGCCTCCTCGCCGGCCTTCTCGCCTATGGGCTGATCGGTGCCACCATCCAGCTCCGGCGCATCCCGGCCATCGTGGTGACGCTCGGTGCTTCCTTCATCTGGATCGGCATCGGCTACACGCTGCAGCCGACCCCGGGCGGCTCCAGCCCGGAATGGCTGACCGCCGCCTTCGCCTGGGAGGTCGCCGGCGTGCCGGCGGCGCTCGCCATGATCGCGATTGCCGGGCTAGTGGCGCTCGCCATCGACCGCTCGCCGCTCGGTGTGGTGCTGCGCGGCTTCGGCAACAATGCAGCGGCAATGAGGCTCGGCGGCTGGTCGCCGCTGCGCTACGCGATCCTGCGCTATGTCATTGCCGGCCTGCTCGCGACCGCCGCCGGGCTGTCGCTCACCGCCATCAACACCGCGAGCGACATCAATGCCGGCGGGCCGTTCACGCTGATCAGCGTCGCCGCCGTGGTGATGGGCGGCTGCGCCCTGATCGGCGGTCTGATCTCGCCGCTCGGCGTCGTCGCCGGCGCGCTGACGCTGGCGTTGATTGGGGCGCTGCTCGGCGCGCTCAACGTCTCGACCGACTACAACGCCGCCGTCCAGGGCTGCCTGCTGCTGGCGATGCTGATGCTGCGCGCGCTCGCCGGGCGCCGGGGGGAGGGGCGCTGATGAACCTCACCGAATGGCTCGAGCGCAATCGCTGGGTCTGGTCGTTCCTCGGCGTGCTGGTGCTGTGGGCGATCCTCTCGATCGCCACCAGCCGCTTCAGCCTGCATTCGCTGTCCGGCATCGCGGCCTCGGCGAGCTTCCTCGTCATCGTCGCGCTCGGCCAGATGCTGGTGGTGACGACGGGCCGGGGCAATATCGATCTCTCCATCGCCAGCGTGCTGACGTTGAGCGCCTATGCCAGCATCGTCGTCACCCAGGGCCTCGATGCGCGCCTGCCGCTCGCCATCGGCGCGGTGGTGCTGATCGGCCTCGTCACCGGCGCGGTGAATGCGCTGCTCGTCGTCGCCTTCCGCATTCCGGCGATCATCGCCACGCTGGCGACCGGCTACATCCTCGCCACCGGCACGCTGATCGCCAATCGCTGGGCGGCGGGGTTCGCGGTCAGCCCGGTGCTGAAGACACTCGCCGCCGGGCGCATCGAGGGCTTCCCGGTGATGCTGCTCGTCGCGCTGCTGGCGGTCGTCGTGGTCGGCTTCCTGCTCCACCGCACCGTCTATGGCCGCGCCATCTCGGCCGTGGGGCAGAATGAGCGGGCGGCGGCGCTCGCCGGCATCCGCACCGGGCGGGTCGTGGCTAGCGCCTTCATCGCCTCGGCCATATTGGCGGCGCTCACCGGCATGCTGCTCGGCGCCTATGTCGGCGGCGCCTTCCTCGAAATGGGCGCGCCCTATCTCCTGCAGTCGCTCGGCGCCGTGGTGCTGGGCGGATCGCTGATCTTCGGCGGCTCCTCCACCGCGCTCGGCACGCTGTTCGGCAGCCTGCTCCTGGTGCTGATCGTCACCACCATGCAGATCGTCGGCCTGCCGCCGGGCACGCAGGACATCGTCCAGGGTTTCGTCGTCATCGCGGTGCTGGCGCTCGCCGGCGGCCAGGCGGTGCGGCGTCGGCGCGCCCGTGCCTCCCCCGCCTGAGCGGGGAATTCCACCAGTCGGGAAGCGGCCATCGCAGAAGCGCCGCCCCACACTGCAAACGCCAATGGAGGAAACCTGATGTCTTTTCGGAAGCTGCTGCTCACCGCCGGCCTTGCCGGCATGCTGGCCGCCGGGGCGGGCTCGCTCGCCCAGGCCGCGGACCTGATCGCCATCATCACGCCCTCGCACGACAACCCGTTCTTCAAGGCCGAGGCCGAGGGCGCATCGAAGCGGGCCAAGGCGCTCGGCTACGAGACCATCGTGCTGGTGCACAATGACGACGCCAACAAGCAGTCGCAGCTGATCGACACCGCGATCGCCCGCGGCGCCAAGGCGATTATCCTCGACAACGCCGGCGCCGACGCCACCGTCGCTGCGGTGCAGAAGGCGAAGGACGCCAAGGTGCCGTCCTTCCTGATCGATCGCGAGATCAATGCCACCGGCGTCGCCGTGGCGCAGATCGTCTCGAACAACTACCAGGGCGCCCAGCTCGGGGGCCAGGAGTTCGTCAAGCTGATGGGCGAGAAGGGCAACTACGTCGAGCTGGTCGGCAAGGAATCCGACACCAATGCCGGCATCCGCTCCAAGGGCTATCACGACGTCATCGACGATTATCCGGACCTGAAGATGGTCGCCCGCCAGTCCGCCAACTGGAGCCAGACCGAGGCGTTCTCGAAGATGGAGTCGATCCTCCAGGCCAACCCGAACATCAAGGGCGTGATCTCCGGCAACGACACCATGGCGATGGGCGCCTGGGCGGCGCTGAAGGCGGCGGGACGCACCGACGTGATCGTGGTCGGCTTCGACGGCTCCAACGAGGTGCGCGACTCGATCCTCGCAGGCGGCATCAAGGCGACCGTGCTGCAGCCGGCCTATCGGCAGGCGGAGATCGCGGTCGAGCAGGCCGACAAATTCATCAAGACCGGCTCCACCGGTCAGAGCGAGAAGCAGCTGATGGACTGCGTGCTGATCAACGCAGACACCGCCAAGAAGCTCGAGACCTTCGCGCTGGCGGACTGAGTTCCTCCCAGCTGGGCCCGACGGATGCGCGGCGCATCCGCCGGGCTCCTTTTCTCTATCCGGCCGAATCGGCGAGAGGCCACTCGCATGCGCTACCGCACCTCCATCATCATTGCCGCACTCGCAGCGCTGCTCGCGCTGCCGGGCTGCAAGCTGGTGAAGAACGAAGACCTCGCCAAAGCGAAGACCGAGGGCGGCGCGCAGGCAGGCTCCGACGCAGCTGCCTTCGATCCCGACAAGATGGCGCGCCAGATGTGGGGAACGAAGATCGTCCCCTATCTCGAAGCCAAGGCCGGCCCGTTCGCCGATGTACGCTCGCTGATCGCCGAGAGCCCGGACGATGCCGGCAAGCGCTTCGGCTATCGCGAGAAGCCGGAAGGCATGCCCTGGACCATCGCCACCCGGTTTGAGGGTCGGATCGTCGCCGCCAACACAGCCTCGCGCGCGGCGACGGTGGACGTCGATATCGATGGCGACGGGGTGGCCGATGCGGTGGTGCAGATCGGGCCGGTGATCCGCGGCACGGCGCTGCGCGACGGGCTCGATTTCATCTCCTTCAACGCCTTCACCAACCAGATCGACTACGCGCAATTCGCCAAGTCGCTCAACACGCTGATGGCGCAGACCACGCTGGCGAAGCTGCCGCGCGAGGACCTCAATGGCCGCCAGATCTCGGTGATCGGCGTGTTCGCGCTGGACAAGCCCGGCGACAAGCCCCTCGTCACCCCGGCTGTGGCGACGCTCGGGGACAAGGCATCATGACCCCCGACACGGTCGAGCCCAATTCCGTCGTGCTCGCCATCGAGCACGTGACCAAGGTCTATCCCGGCACCATGGCGCTGAAGGGCGTCGATTTCCTCGTGCATCGCGGCGCAGTGAATGTGCTGGTCGGCGAGAACGGCGCCGGCAAGTCGACGCTGATGAAGATCATCGCCGGCGTCGAGCGTCCGACCGAGGGGCGCATCCTGGTCGAGGGCCAGCCGGTGCATTTCGCCGGCACCGACGATGCGGTGCGCAACGGCATCGGCATGGTGTTCCAGGAACTGAACCTTTTCCCCAATCTCTCGGTGGCGGAGAACGTGTTCGCCTCCCGCGAGATCACCCGCGGCCTGCGCGGCATCGACCATGCCGAGCAGGAGCGGCAGACCGCGATCCTGCTGCGCCGGCTGGAGCACGACATCGATCCGAAGACGCTGGTCGCGGACCTGCCGATCGGCCAGCAGCAGATCGTCGAGATCGCCAAGGCGCTGGCGCAGCGTGCCCGCATCCTGATCATGGACGAGCCGACCTCGGCGCTCTCCGCCGCCGAAGTCGAGATCCTGTTCCGCGTCATCGCCGAGCTGAAGTGGCAGGGGGTGGCGATCATCTATATCTCGCACCGGCTCGAGGAGCTGGTGCGGATCGGCGACTACATCACCGTGCTGCGCGACGGCCGCATCACCGGCCATGAGAAGATGGGGGCGATCGACGTGCGCTGGATCGTGCGACAGATGATCGGCTCGGATGCCAGGGATTTTGCTCGTGCGGAATCCGCCGTTGAGGAGCGCGAGGTGTTCCGCGCCGAGGCGATCAGCCTGCCGCGCATGGGCGGCGGCTATCTGGTGGACCATGTCTCGCTCAGCCTGCGCGCCGGGGAGATCCTCGGAGTCTATGGCCTGATGGGCGCCGGCCGCTCGGAACTGCTCGACTGCCTGATGGGGCGTCATCCGCATGCGCGCGGCGAGATCTTCATCGAGGGCGCGAAGATCAATGAGCGCGACGTCTCCGGCCGTATCGAGCGCGGGCTCGCCCTCATCCCGGAGGACCGGCAGCGCGAGGGGCTGGTGCCTGTGCTCTCCATCGCCGCCAACATGACGCTGGCGAGCCTGATGAAGTTCGCCCGCTATTTCCACATCGATCCGAAGCGCGAGCGCGAGGCGGTCCGCCATTTCATCCGCGACCTCTCGATGAAGGCGCCGGACCCGGACCGCGAGGTCTCCTCCATGTCGGGCGGCAACCAGCAGAAGGTGGTGATCGCCAAGGCGCTGATGACCGGGCCGAAGGTGCTGCTGATGGACGAGCCGAGCCGCGGCATCGATGTCGGCGCCAAGGCCGACGTGTTCCGCACCATGCGCCGGCTCGCCGCCGAGGGGCTCGGCATCATCTTCGTCACCTCGGACCTCGACGAGGTCATGGCGCTGTCCGACCGCATCGCGGTGATGAGCAATGGCCGCCTCACCGGCCTGTTCGACCGCGCCGACGCCACTGAAGAGTGGGTGGTCGCCGCCTCCGCGGCGGGCCATGGCGTCGACAGCCACCAATCGCCTGTTGGGAGCACGCAATGACAGAGGCTGCCGGAACGCTCGGCAACAAGGGGATGAGCGGCGCCGCGCTCGCGCTTCACCTGATGAAGCTGCGCACCTTCATCGCCCTGTTCGCGGTGCTGGTGTTCTTCTCGCTGGCGGCGCCGAACTTCCTCTCCACCGCCAATCTGATCCTGATGTCGAAGCACGTCGCGCTCAACGCGCTGCTCGCCATCGGCATGACCTTCGTCATCATCACCGGCGGCATCGATCTCTCGGTCGGCTCCATCGTCGGGCTGTGCGGCATGGTGGCGGGCGCGTTGATCCTCAACGGCATCGATCTCGGCTTCGGCTACACCATCTTCTTCAATATCCCGGAGATCATCCTGATCACGCTCGTCGTCGGCGTCGCGGTCGGGGTCATCAACGGGCTCTTGATCACGAAGCTCAATGTCGCGCCCTTCATCGCGACGCTCGGCACGCTCTACGTGATGCGCGGCCTCGCTCTGCTCTCGTCCGATGGCGCGACCTTCGCCAATCTGGTCGGCCGGCCCGAATACGGCACGACAGGCTTCGCCGTGCTCGGGGCCGGCAGCTTCCTCGGCCTGCCGCTGACCATCTGGATCCTGATCGCGGTCGCGCTCGCCGCCGCCTATATCGCCGGCAAGACGCCGCTCGGCCGCCACATCTTCGCGGTCGGCGGCAATGAGCGCGCGGCCGGCCTCTCCGGCATCCGGGTCAACCGGGTGAAGATGTTCGTCTACATGTTCTCCGGCTTCTGCGCGGCGCTGGTCGGGCTCATCATCTCCTCGCAGCTCATGGCCTCGCACCCCGCCACCGGCGAGACTTTCGAGCTGAACGCCATCGCCGCCGCCGTGCTCGGCGGCACCTCGATGTCCGGGGGCAGGGGGACCATCGGCGGCACCATCATCGGCGCCTTCGTTATAGGCATCCTCTCGGACGGCCTCGTCATGATGGGGGTGAGCTCGTTCTGGCAGACGGTCATCAAGGGCGTCGTCATCATCGCCGCTGTCGTCGTCGACCAGGCCCAGCGCAAGCTCCAGCAGCGCGTCGTCCTGCGCCAGATGGCCCAGGAGGGCTGAACGGTGGTCTTGAACGGTGCCTTGATCGGCTGCGGCTTCTTCGCCGTGAACCAGCTCCACGCCTGGCAGGAGATCGAGGGCGCACGCATCGTCGCGCTGTGCGATCGCGATCCGGAGCGTCTCGCAGGGGCGGGACGGGATTTCGGCATCGAGCGGCAATATGCCGACGCCGAAGAGCTGTTCGCGAAGGAGAGGCTCGACTTCGTCGACATCGCGACGACGCTGCCGAGCCACCGCCCCCTTGTGGAGCTTGCCGCCCGCCACCGCGTGCCGGTCATCTGCCAGAAACCGTTCGCTGCCACCATGGCGGATGGCCGGGCTATGGTCGCGGCCTGCGAGGCGGCGGGGGTTCCGCTGATGGTGCATGAGAATTTCCGCTGGCAGGCGCCGATCCGCGCTGTGCGGCAGATCATCGACTCTGGGCGGATCGGCGAGGTATTCTGGGGCCGCGTCTCGTTCCGCTCGGCCTATGACGTGTTCTCCGGCCAGCCTTATCTCGCGACCGGCGAGCGCTTCATCATCGAGGATCTCGGCATCCACATCCTCGACATTGCCCGCTTCCTGTTCGGCGACGCGACGCGGCTGACGGCGCGCACCCGGCGCGTCAATCCGGCGATCCGCGGGGAGGATGTCGCCACCATGCTGCTCGACCACGAGAGCGGGGTGACCTCGGTGGTCGATTGCTCCTACGCGACGCGCCTCGCCGAGGAGCCGTTCCCGCAGACGCTCATCGAGATAGACGGCAGCCGCGGCACGCTCCGCCTCGGGCAGGACTTCCGCATGATCGTCACCGATCCCGCCGGCAGCGAGGTGCTGAACGTCGCGCCGTCCATACGCTCCTGGATGCAGCCCCCCTGGCACCTGATCCAGGAGAGCGTCTTCGCGATCCAGCAGCATTGGGCACTCTGCCTCACCGAGGGTCGCGAGCCGGCGACCTCGGGCCGCGACAATCTCAAGACGCTGGCTCTGGTCGAAGCCGCCTATCGCAGCGCTCGATTCGGCGACGCCGTTCCTCTCGCAAGCATCTGATCATCATGACCTCCGAACTGCACCTCGCTTATTACGGCACCGAAGAGCCGAGCCCTGAGGTCCGGCGGCTGCAGGCCGGCGAACTCACCGCCGAGCTGGTGGATGGCAGTCTGCGCGCCATCCACTATCGCGGCCGCGAGGTGCTGCGCGCGGTCTCCTATCTGGTGCGCGATACGTCCTGGGGGACCCATAGTCCAACCATAGAAGACCTCGTGGTCGAGGATGCGCGCGACGGCTTCGAGGTGCGCTACCGGGCGCGCTACGTGGCGGATGATGGGGCGGAGCTCATCTGTGACGCCACTATCCTCGGCCGCGCCGACGGCACCATCCGCTTCAGCGTCGATGCGACGCCGTCAGTGGACTTCGTCACCAATCGCTGCGGCTTCACCATACTGCACCCGATCCTCGGGCTCGCCGGCCATCCGGTCGAGGTCGAGCATGTCGACGGCTCGGTCGAGCATTCCGAACTGCCCGATCTCATCGATCCGGCGCAGCCCTTCAAGGACATGCGGGCGATCACCCACGACGTCGCGCCGGGCATCCGCGCCACCTGCCGGATGGAAGGCGACGCATTCGAGATGGAGGACCAGCGCAACTGGTCCGACGCTTCCTACAAGACCTATGTCCGGCCGCTTGCGCTGCCTTGGCCCTATACACTGCCGGCCGGTGTGACGCAGCGCCAGTCGGTGACGCTGAGCATCGCTGCGACCGGCGAGGGCGCACGGCAGGGTGCGGCAACAAGGGTGCCGGTGCGCGTGACCTGCGCCGGCGCGGTGGGGCGCATCGGTGAGTTCGGCCTGGTGCTGACGCCCGAGGAGGCGCAGGCCACGCTGCGCCATGCCGGTCGCCTCAAGGACATCGCGCCGCAGACGCTGCTCTGCCATTTCGACCTCACCGCCGGCCACGGAGTCGCGGTGCTGCGCGATTTCGAGCAGATCGCCCGACTCATTGCTGCGGAGACCGTGCTCGAATGCGTGCTGCCGTGCGTCGAAGCGCCCGCTGAGGAATTGCGGCATGTCGCGCGCCTTGTGGCCGAGGCCGGCCTCAGGCTCGATGCCATCGCGGTGAGTCCGGCGGTCGACCGCCGCTCGACGCCTCCCGGCAGTGTGTGGCCGGCCTGCCCGCCACTGGATGAGGTCTACGCCGCGACCCGCGAAGCGTTTCCGGGCATCGCTCTCGGCGGCGGCATGTTCAGCTATTTCACCGAGCTCAACCGCAAGCGCCCGCCGCTCGAACTGCTCGATTTCGTCACCCATTGCACCTGCCCGATCGTGCACGATGCCGATGATCGCAGCGTGATGCAGTCGCTCGAAGCGCTGCCCTTCATCCTGCGCTCGGCCCGGGCGATCATCGGTCCGACCCGGCCCTACCGGATCGGCCCCTCGACCATCGGCATGCGGCACAACCCCTATGGCGCGCGCACCACGCCGAACCCGGACGGCCGGCGCGTCACCATGGCCGAGCGCGATCCACGCCAGCGCGGCCTGTTCGCCGCCGCCTGGATGATGGGCTACGCCGCGCGTCTCTCCAAGGCCGGCGTCGAAGCCTTCACCGGCGGAGCGCTGACCGGCGATTTCGGCTTGCTGGACGAGGATGGGACGCCGCGGCCGGCCTTCCACGCGGCGCTGATGCTGGCTTCGATCGCCGGCTGGCAGCGGCGGTCCTGCCGCTCGAGCGCCGAGGACCGGGTGCTGACCATCATCGCCTCGAGCGCGGAAGGCAGCTCTACGCTTCTGCTCGCCAATCTCACGCCCGAGCCGCAGGCGGTCGAACTGCCGTTCGGCGGCCGGTGCACCATGCTGGACGAGACCAGCCTCATCCCCGAGCGCCGCGAGCAGCTGCCGGTGGTGATGACCGGCCGGCTGCTGCGGCTGCTGCCTTATGCGGTGGCGCGGGTCGATCAGCCGGAATGGGCGTAGAGCACGCTGGAGCGGTCGAGGTGCTTCACCATCGCCGCCTCGGCCTCGTCCGCCTTGTGCTCGCCGATACAGCGCAGGATCAGCGCGTGCTCGGTCAGGGTGAGGGCCTCGCGGCCGGTCCAGAGCAGCAGCTCGGTATGATATTGGCGTAGCCAGCTCAGCATCGCCTCACTCACCGCCTCGAAGATCGGATTGCCGGAGATGGCGGCGATCTGGGTGTGGAAGCGCATGTCGGCGGCGATGAAGGAGGCGGGGTCGCCGACCGCGCGCGACTGCTGCTCCAGCGTCTCGTTGAGCCGAACGACATCCTCCGGCGTCGCGCGCAGCGCGGCTTCCCGCACCATGCCGCGCTCGAAGAAGCGGCGGGCCTGCTTGAGGTGCTCGAGGCTGTCCGGCGAGGCTGAGAGCAGGATGTTCGCGGTGAGGTCGACCTGCTGGAAGATCGACTTGGCGGTGAGTCGCTGCACCCGCGCGCGCTCGCCATGGGTGATGGTGATCAGCCCGATATTGGCGAGCGCCTGCATCGCCTCGCGGATCGCGGGACGGCCGACGCCGAAGCGGTCCATCAGGTCGCGCTCGGAAGGCATGGCGTCGCCCGGCGCCAGCTCGCCGCCGGTGATCATCGCCTTCAGGCGATCGAACACCTCGTGCGAGAGTTTTCTTCGAACGATGGTTTCCGAGACGTTCGCCATCCCCGCGCTCCTGCTGAGTGGCCGCCGCTCAGAACGGTGCGGCAAGGCCTGCATCGAAGCGGTGGTACGTTGAGTATACCACGGCCTGTTCATACCTTGCTACTCAATGTCCCGAGCTAGTGTCCGATCATGCGCGCCGGCCACATCACCAGTTCGGGGAACAGCACCATCAGCAGCAGGGCGACGAATTGCACCAGCATGAAGGGCCACACCGCCTTCATCAGGTCCTCCATGCTGATGCGGGCAACGCCCGACACGACGTTGAGCACCGTGCCGACCGGCGGGGTGATGAGGCCGATCGAATTGTTCACGATGAACAGCACGCCGAAATAGACCGGATCGATGCCGGCGCTCTTGATGATCGGCATCAGGATCGGGGTGAGCACCAATATGGTCGGCGTCATGTCCATGGCGGTGCCGACGACGATGACCACCGCCATGATGGCGAGCAGCAGCAGCGTCTGGTTGTCCATCAGCGGCTGCAGCAGGGCAACGAGGTCGTTGGCGATGTCGGAGACGGTAATGAGCCAGGACGACACCAGCGCTGCCGCCACCAGGAACATCACCACCGCGGTGGTCTTGGCCGCGGTGACGAAGACGCCGTAGAGCTCGCTGATCTTCAGCTCGCGATAGACGCAGGTGGCGACGAACAGCGAATAGACCGCCGCGACCACAGCGGATTCGGTCGGCGTGAACACGCCGAGCTTGAGGCCGAAGATGATGATCACCGGCAGCATCAGCGCCCAGACGCCGTCGATCAGCGCGCGGCCGAGTTCGCGCGCGCTCTGCTTCGGCGGCGGCACCACGTTCTCCTTGCGCACCTCCCACCACCAGGCGAGCGCCAAAGCAAAGGCGATGATGAGCCCGGGCACCAGGCCGGCGAGGAACAGCTTGGTGATGGAGACGCCGCCGATCACCCCGAAGATCACGAAGCCGATGCTCGGCGGGATGATCGGGCCGATGACGCTGGAGGCCGCGATCAACCCGGCGGAGCGCGCCTTGCTGTGCCCGGCGCGCACCATCATCGGCACCAGCAGCGCCGAGAGCGCGGCGGCGTCCGCCACCGCCGAGCCGGACAGCGCCGAGATCACGCAGGCGGCGAGGATGGCGACATAGCCGAGCCCGCCCTTCACATGGCCGACCGCGGCGAGCGCGACATTGACGATCCGCTTCGACAGGCCGCCGGTGTTCATCAGTTCGCCGGCGAGCATGAAGAACGGCACCGCCATCAGCGGGAACGAGTCTGCGCCGTTGATAATGTTCTGCGCGATGATCTGCGGGTCGAAGATGTCGAGATAGTGCATCAGCGCGACGCCGGCGATCAGCAGCGCGAACGCGATCGGCATGCCGATCGCCATGGTGCCGAGCAGCGAGCCGGCGAAGACGAGGATGGTCATGAGGCGCCTCCGGCACGCGGGGCCAGCGGCGCGCGGTCGAACGCCTCCGCGCCTGCAAGATGGCGGCGCTGGATCTCGTCGATGTCCTCCTCTTCGGATTCGCGCACGGCGACGAGCTCGGCTTCGCTCGCCTGGCCGCTGAGCGCGCGCCAGAGGCCGACAAGGAGGATCGGAATGGTCGAGACCCCGAACACCAGCCCGACGCCGTAGAAGCAGGCGACCGAGAGCCCTGAGGCGGGGGCGACGACATCCCAATTGATCAGGCTCTGCTGCCAGCTGCCGATCAGCAGCAGGGTGATGGCGTAGAGCATCAAGACGTAGCTCACCGCGAAGCAGAGCTTCTTGCCCCACAGCGGCAGGCGGCGGACGAGCGAGTCGACACCGAGATGGCCATGCTCGCGCAAGGCGACGATGGCGCCGAGGAAGGTCAGCCAGACGAACATCCAGCGCGACACTTCCTCGGAGAGCGTGATGCCGGAATTGAAGCCGTAGCGCAGCACGACATTGCCGAACACCAGCACCACCATGGCCGCCAGCAGCAGCGCGATGAGCAGCTTCAGCAGCGCGAAATAGCCATCGACCAGTCGCGACATCGCGGTTTCTCCCGACTTCTGGCTAGACACGGACCAGCCTCATCCTGAGGTGCCCGGCAAAAGCCGGGCCTCGAAGGATGCTCGCCCCGATAGCCGTCTTCTGCTTCAACATCCTTCGAGGCTCGCTGACGCTCGCGCCTCAGGATGACGTGATGCAGATGGGGTTGCACACTCATCGTCATGGCCGGGCTCGTCCAGGCCATCCACGGTCGAATGAAACCGTGGATCCCCGGCACGAGGCCGAGGATGACGCAGGTTCTTACCGAAGCGCCTCAATGCGTGCCGGCGATCGAGGTCTGGGCCTGGCGCACGAGATCCTCGCCGACGCTCGGCGCGTACTTGTCGATCACCGGCTGCAGCTTCGCCTTGATCTTGGCGGTCTCCTCGGGGGAGAGCTCGTTGATCGCCATGCCCTTGGCCTTCAATTCCGAGATGATCTTGGCGTCCTCGGTGCGGCTGACCTGGCGCTGGTAGATCTTCGCCTCGTTGCAGGAATCGACGAAGATCTTCTGCTCGTCGGGGGAGAGCTTGTCCCAGAGCTTCTTGCTCATGATCATCGCCCAGGGAGAATAGGCGTGCTTGGTCACGCTGACATACTTCTGAACTTCGTTCAGCTTATTGACATAGATGATGCCGTAGGGGTTCTCCTGGGCATCGATCGCGCCGGATTCGAGCGCGGTATAGACCTCCGGCCACGGCATCGGCACCGCATTGGCGCCGAGCGTCTTGAACGCGTCGATATAGACCGGGTTCTGCATGGTCCGGATCTTCAGCCCCTCGACATCGGCGGCGGTGGTGATCGGCCGCTTCGAGTTGGTCACGTGTCGGAAGCCGTTCTCGAAGAAGCAGAGCCCGACGAGGTTCTTGTCCGACAGCTTGGCGAGCAGGGTCTGGCCGACCGGGCCGTCGACCACGGCGTCCGCTTCCTTCTCGTTGCTGAACAGGAAGGGGAAATCGAAGATGGCGTATTCCTTGACGAGGCCGACCAGCGGCGCGGTCGAGGTGCCGACGATGTCCTGCACGCCGCCCTGGGTCGCCGAGATGGTCTGCGTCTCCGAGCCGAGCTGGGTCGCCGGATAGACCTTCATCTTGATCTTGCCGCCGCTCTTCTGGCCGACCAGCTCGACGAACTTGTTGGCGCCCTGGCCGAGCGGATGAGCCTCGAAGGTCGAGTAGCCGAACTTCAGCGTGCGCTCCTGCACCTGGGCGGACGCGGCGGTGGAGACGACGAGCGAGGCGATGAGCGCCGCGCCGAGGCGCGCGCTGGCAAGTGTGGGCATGGTGTTTCCTCCGGAAACTGTAAGGTTGTGGCTGCCGCGTCCGTTCGGATCTTCGGCGAAAGGGAGGCGGTGATCCGCCTCCCGGTTTGTCGTGCCGCCAAATCGGGCGGCCGAATTACGCGGCTTTCGGCGGGTTGCAGATTTCCTCGACCGAGCGCTGCACCGCCTTGGGATCGAAGATCCGCTCCAGCCAGCCGTCCTTGAAGATCTGCGGGCGCGCCTGGTCGATGGCGTAAAGCGCGCCGTCGGAGAACTTGCCTTCCGGGAAGATCTCGAAGGCGATGGCGAGTTCGATGGTCAGGTGCCCGAGCAGGAAATCGGTCGCGGCGTCCCGCGGCACGCCGCGGCGTACGGCTTCGTCGGTCGCCTCGCGCAGCGCAAGGCAGAGCGTGGCGCCGATGGTCTCGGCGAGCGCCGGCTCCATGATGGCGATCTGCTCGACGGTGCAGCGATGGGCGCGCATCACCGGCTTGTAGATGTTGCGGGCGATCGCCTCGCAGGCGGCGTAGTGCTCGTCCGGTCCCTGCATCAGGGCGCAGACGATGTTCTGCTTGGCGTGGACGCCGCCGAAGAAGTCCTTCTTCGCCTCCGGCGTCACTTCGTCATTGAAGATCGGCGGATGGCACGGATGGGTGACGAAATAGGTCACGTCGTCCCGCTTCGGCAGTTCGCCGGCATGCGGCGCGGCGGCGTCGAGCATGATGATGGCGGTGCCCGGCTTCACCTTGTTGATGAAGGTGTGGGCGATCTTGCCGATCAGACGGTCCGGCACCGCCATCAGCACGGCGTCGCTGTCGGAAAGCGCGTTGTCGCCATCGACGCAGTCGATGCCGGTGGCGGCCTTCAGCCGCTTGCGGCCCTCTTCGGAGGGCTCGACATGGAGCACCTCATAGGGCGAACCCTGCAGATTGGTGGCAAGGCGCACGCCCATCTTGCCGCCGGCGCCCAGCAAAGCGATCTTCTTCATGTCCCGTACTCTCTCCTGGTCGGATGAATGGTGGCGTCGTTGGCGTTTCTGCCTTTGGCCGCCCGGAAGAAATCGGGCGTGCCCATCTGGCCGCCCTTGAAGCTGATCTCGAGCCCGTCATGGGCGTCGTCGGCATAAGCCCGGCACAGCGGCGAGCCCGGCGCCAGCGGCGCCAGCGCGGTGACCGCATAGATGCCGAGCGCCATGCCGGCATGGCCGGAGGTGTCGCCGCCGGAGATGACGGCGCGCGCGAGCCTGCCGTCGCGCACCACCCGGTCGAGCGCCTTGCCGAGGCCGTCGCCGATGCGGGCATTGACCGTGCCGGTGTCGGTGCCGCTCGCCGCGATGGCGGCATTGAGCGCCGGCACGGCGGGATCGTCCGGGCCGCTCGCGGTGAAGATCAGCGGATCGCGGCCTTCACCAAGCGCGCGCAGCGCCTCGTCCACGCCGCGCGGCACCTCGCTCGCCCAGGCTGCCGCATCGACCGCGCGGGTTGCATCGAGCCGGATGCCGGCAAAGCCATTGTCGAGCGCGAATTTGATCTGCCCGGCGGTGATGGGCGAGCAGGAGCCGGAGACGACGGCGATGCGTTCGCGCGGCGTGATCTCACTTGCTGAGGTCCCACGCGGCAGCAGCCCGGCGGCGCGCCAATAGGCGACGAGCGCATATTCCAGCCCCTGCGAGCCCACGGTGAAGAGCCGGTCGCCGCGATGCTGCCAGACGAGGCGGCCGGCCTCAATGAGCGTCTCCTCGTCGAGCACGTCGAGCGCGATGATGCGCGCGCCATTGGCGCGCTCGCGGGTGAGCCGTTGATCGCCCTGGCCGGCCTTCAGCGCGACGAAGTCGACGAGGCCGATGGGGATGTCGGTCTGGCGGGCGAGGTGGGCTCTCACATCCGCCTCCGCCATCGGCGTGACGGGATGGCGGGCCATCACCGGGTGGCGGTCGAGCCGGTAGCCGGTGCCGTCGATCCCGGCGAAGAGGTTGCCGAACGCCTGGTAGCGGGCAATGGCCGGGGCGCCGACGACGAGCGGATGCCAGGCCCCGCCGAGGAT
>JAQSWY010000109.1 GCA_029266425.1 Xanthobacteraceae bacterium | reverse complement strand
GCGCTGGGAATCGGCCACGCCTCGGCGGCCGATTCCTATCCGACGCGTCCAATCACCATGATCGTGCCTTTTGCCGCCGGCGGGAACAACGACGTTTCCGGGCGCATGCTCGCGACGCAGCTGGGCGACATCCTTGGCCAGCCGGTCGTGGTGGAGAACCGCACCGGTGCGGGCGGCGCTATAGGCGCGGGAGCCGTGGCCAATGCCGCACCCGACGGCTACACGCTCGGCTTCCTCAGCAGCGGTCCGCTCGCGGCGAATGTGAGCATCTCGAAGCTCTCCTACGATCCCAAGACGGACTTCACAGCCATCGCTCGTTTCACGGTCAGCCCGAGCGTGCTGGTGGTTGCGCCCTCGTTCCCTGCCCAGACGCTCGAGGCCTTCATCGCCTACGGCAAGCAGAAGCCCGGCGAGCTGAACTACGGAACGGCCGGGCAGGGCTCCTCACCCCATCTCGCGGGAGCGCTGTTCGAATCCATGTCGGGGGTCACCATGATGCCGATCGCCTACAAGGGCGGCGCGCCCGCGCTCACTGACGTCATGGGTGGACAGATCGAGGCGGTGTTCAACCCGATCCTCGAGGTCATGCCACAGGTCAATGCGGGCAAGCTCAAGGCTCTCGCGGTCACCACCAAGACGCGCTCCTCGCTCCTTCCCGACGTCCCCGCAATCAGCGAGCAGTTGCCCGGCTTCGAGGTGCTGACGTGGAACGGCCTGGTCGGACCCGCTGGCCTACCACCTGCCATCGTCGAGAAGCTGAATTCGGCCGTGCGGGAAGCAATCAAGGATCCTTCCGTGCTCGCGCGGTTGAAGGAGCTCGGACTGGAAGTCGCCGTGTCCTCGCCGGCCGAGTTCCAGTCCTATATCGACGAACAGATCGAGCATTTCGCCAAGCTGGCCCGCATCGCGAAGGTCGAGATCAACTGACGCCGGCAAAACAACCTGACGCGGCACATTGGCGGACCTCATCGCGCCGCATCGCCGCCTCTTGCCCTATATGGAGACGAGAATGCCAAAGATCTTCCAGCCTTCCGAGATTGCCGGCATCCTGCCGCCGCTTCTGACGCCGCTCGCCGACGACGAGACGATCGACATCTCCTCGCTGCGCGAACTATCCCGCTTCATGCTCCGGCAGGGCGTGCATGGTCTTGTAGTCGGCGGGAGCTCAGGGGAGGGGTTCAATCTTTCGATCGATGAGCTGCGCACCATGACTGGTGTCGTCGGCGAGGAACTCGGCGAGAGCGGGCCGCTTATCGCCGGCGTCATCGCCAACAGCACACGCGACGCTATCGAGCGGGCGCGTGCCATCTCCGATCTCGGCGTGTCCGCGCTCCAGCTGACGCCGGTTCACTATATCTACAAGACCGACGAAGAGGCGATGGTCCGCCATTTCCGGGAGGTCTATGATGCAGTGGGCATTCCGATCATCGTCTACAACGTCATCCCCTGGAACCATCTGACGCCTAGTCTCCTGCTGCGCATGATGCGCGAGGAGCACGGCGTGATCGGCGTCAAGCAGAGCGCCGGGGATCTCAAACTCCTTGCCGACCTGCTGCTCGACGCTGGGCCCAAGGATCGCATCTTCGCGGCGATCGATGCGCTTTTGTATCCTTCGATCGCCCTCGGTGCTCACGGCGTGATTTCCATGCTTGCGGCGGCCGCCCCGCGTCAGTGTCTCGAGCTGTGGGAAGCCGTGCAGCGCGGCGACCATGCGACCGCGCTCGGTCTGCACAGGAAGATGCTTCGCCTGTGGAACGCGATCTTTGCCGACAACCGCATCGCGACCTCGAAATTCGCTCTTTCGCTTCAGGGCGCCCCTCTCGGCATCAGCCGGCGGCCGACCCCCACGGTTACGCCTCAGCAGCAGGCGGCTATTCGGTCAGCAGTCGCTGGCCTGACGGTTCCCGTCGCGAATGTCGCTTAAGTCACGCAGGGATTCAATTCCGTGAAGAATGTTACGGCGGCTGCGCAGTTTGGCGCAGCAGCCTGAGTTGCCGGAGATGCAGGGCATCGCCGGGGCGTTTGTGCGCCATAAATGGCCGTCAATTCGCCGCCGAGAATGCTACCTTCCTACCCGCGAATCCGAGCGCTCTCTTTCATTCCGGCTTCCGCCCATGAAGTTGGTTTTGATCGGATTTTGCCTGCGCCAGCCTACAGGCGCAGCAGCCGTTCGGCGTTACCGTGGCAGACCTTCGCGCGCACTTTCTCGCCGATCGGCGCGGATTCGATGAAGTCGGCGGCGATCTGCGGATCCTCATAGGGATAGTCGACCGAGAACATCACGTTGTCTTCGCCCAGCGCCTGAATGGCCGCAGCGAGCGCCACCGGATCGCAAACGCCCGATGTGGTGATGGCGATGCTGCGCCTGATGATTGCCGAGGGGCGGGCATCCGGCGCGAGCTTTTCACCGAGGTCAAATTCCCTCCGGCTGTCGAAGCGCCAGAGCAGGAAGGGCAGCGTCTCGCCCATATGGCCGAGGATGATCTTCACCTTGGGAAAACGCGTGAGCGTACCACCGAAGACAAGCCGCAAGGCATGGGCGGCGGTCTCCGCGGTCCAGGCCCAGATCGGGCCGCCCAGTTCGGGGCGATGCGCGAACATCGCAGGCTGGTCGGCCATGGCCCCCGGATGCAGGTAGATCGGGACGTCCAGTTCCTGCACTTGCTCCCAGAAAGGCAAATACTGGTCCTCGTCGAGATAGTGCCCATTGGTCTGGCCATTGATGAGCGCGCCGCGGAAGCCGAGTTCCCTGACGGCCCGCTCGAGCTCGGCGGCTGCGGCGCCGGCGTCCTGCATGGGGAGATGGGCGAAGCCGGCATAGCGATCCGGCCGCTTCTGCACCTCACGAGCGAGTAAGTCGTTGGCGCTGCTGGCGAGCCGGATGGCCTGCACCCCATCGCGCACGCCCTGCACGCCCGGCGTAGTAACGGAGAGCACCATCAGTCCGATGCCGGTCTGCTCCATCATCTCGAGCCGCAGCTGATCGAAATCGGCCAGACGCCGTTCCACATCCGCGAAGATCGCGTCGCTCTGCGTCGGCCTTGCCACGTAGGCGGCAAGCTCGGGCGTGGTGAAATGCTCTTCGAGCGCGATCTTGCGCATGTCCGCTCCTCAGTCTTGTCGGAATGGACGTTTCCGTCCGGCCATTATCGTTACTTGGGAGCCGTGCACGCCTGCGCCGGAGACTTCGCTATCTTGAGCTGCTCCATCATGAAATCAGAGTTGTTCTTGGAATCGGCCAGCAGAGCCCCCGACCAGTAGGCGGTCTTACAAGTCGCCGTGTCGCAATCGCCACCGGCGGTCTGCCATTCACCGGTACGTACCACGTCGCAGGCGCAGATCGCCTTGGCGGGATTGGCGGGATCGACCGTGCAGATCTTGTTGAGGCAGTTCGACCAGGGCGTGCCACTCTCGCATTTCAAGCCCTTCTTGCCGTGCTCGAACTGCGTGAGCGCGAATTGCGAGTAGACCGTGCGAACACCATTGGCGTCGGTGCTCGGCTTGACCGTGTCGCACGCGACGGTGGCGAGGTTCGGCCCCTCCTGCATGTCGCAAACACAGATCGAGATATTCGGATTGCCGGGCTGCGGGATGCAGGG
>JAQSWY010000108.1 GCA_029266425.1 Xanthobacteraceae bacterium | reverse complement strand
CAGCTGCGCGTCGGCGAGGCCGAGCATGGGCGGGCTGTCGAAGATGATGAGGTCGTACATCTCCAGCCCGACCGAGATCAGCGAGAACACATGCGTGCCGCCGAGGATGTCGGCCGCGTTCGGCGGCAGCGGGCCGGAGGCGAGGAACCAGAGATTGGGGATGTCGGTCGGCTGCACCACGTCGTGCAGCGTCGCCATGCCGGTCAGGCAGTTGGTCAGGCCGACCGCGTTGTCGTGACCGAGCTTGCTGTGCAGCGACGGCCGGCGCAGATCGGCGTCGATGATCAGCACGCGCTTGCCGGTGACCGCGAAGTGGCGGGCGACGGCGATGGCGGTGCTGGACTTGCCTTCGGTCGCCTGCGCGCTGGTGACGACGATGGTGCGCGGCAGCCCGGTCTCGGTAGTGAATTGCAGCGAGGTGGCGAGCGATCGGTACGCCTCGGCGACGCCGGAGCGCGGATTGGCGAGCTCCGGCAGCAGGCCGTTCGGGAACGACGCCTTGGGGATGATGCCGAGGATCGGCAGGCCGGTGGACTTCTCCGCGTCTTCCGGCGTGCGGATACGGTCGTCGAGCAGCTCGATGAGGTTGGCGCTGCCGAAGCCGGCGAGCAGCCCGAGGAACAGCGAGCCGGCGGCGATGAGCAGAATGCGCGGGTGCGAGGGCGAGTTGGGCGGCAGCGCCCGGTCGACGATGAAGACGTTGTTGGTGCCCACACCGCTGGCGACGTCGACTTCCTTAAAGCGCTGCAGCAGGTCGTTGTAGAGGTTGCGGTTGGTTTCCGCCTCGCGCTGCAGGATGCCGTACTGGACGCTCTTCTTCTGCAGGTCGAGCACCTCGGCGCGCAGCTCGTC
Organism: Xanthobacteraceae bacterium; assembly: GCA_029266425.1. Classification (GTDB taxonomy): domain Bacteria; phylum Pseudomonadota; class Alphaproteobacteria; order Rhizobiales; family Xanthobacteraceae; genus Ancylobacter. The sequence goes on along the minus strand of JAQSWY010000108.1, from coordinate 2,766 downwards.
GATGCGCTCGCGCATCTGCGCTTCCTGGTTGACCGAGGATTCGTAGGCCGCCTTGAGCGCGTTGCGGATGGTCGCCACCTCGGTCGCCAGCTGGCGGTCGATCTCGGCGATCTTCTTCGAGATCTCCATCATCGCCGGATAGCCCGGCTTGAAGGTCTCGAGCTTCTCCTCGTAGTCGCGCTTGAGCTCGTTGCGCTGGGTGCGCAGCCCGTCGATGACGTTGTTGGTCAGGAGCTGCGGCAGGTTGATCGCGGTGGAGCTCTCCACCTGCTTCCAGGTCTCCTCATCGCGGATGCGGTTGGAGATGAGTTGGCCGAGCGCGGCGTTGGCGGCGGCGAGGTTGCTCTCGGCGATCGATACCTTGTCGTTGGTCTGGACCATGTTCTCGCGCTCGGCGAAGGCGATCATGCCCCTTTCCGATTCTTCGAGCCGCAGCTTCAGCTGCTTGATCTGGTCCTCCAGGAACACCTTGGCGTAGGCACTCGCCTCGAAGCGCTTGTCGAGATTGGAGGCGACATAGGCGTCGGCATAGGCGTTGGCGATCGAGGCGGCGCGCAGCGGCGAGGGGTCGGTGTAGACGATGTCGACCAGGCGCGAGGCCGGCACCGGCTTGATGTCGACGCTGCCCTGAATCTTGCGGACGGCCCGCCGGCGCTCCCTGTCCTGCACATCGGCCGGGTCCTCGTCGGAGGCGGACGAGGCGAACAGGCCGAGGACGCTGCCGATGAGGCCGGGCGAGCCCGCCACGAAATTAGTGTCCTGGTCGAGCGCCAGCGAGGCCACCACGCGCTCGGACATGCCGCGGCTCTTCAGGAGCTCGTACTGCGTCTTCTGGAACTCCGCCCCGCCGAGTTCCGCGGGCGCCATGCTGCCATTGTCGACGATCTTGCCCGGCTCGCGGTCGATCTGGATGCGCACATTGGCCGAATAGAGCGGGGTCGCCAGGAAGGAATAGGCGAGGCCGACGGCCAGGAAAGCACCCGCGGTGCCGAGGATGAGCGTGCGCCATTTCCAGGCGATGCCGATGAAATAGCGCAGCGTCGCCGCGAGCTCGGATTCTTCCGCATAATCGGGATAGCCGGCAACGCCGTAGCCATAGCTCTCGCGCAGCGCCGGCACGCTCCGCGGCTCCATCGGCGCCGGCAGGTTCCGCTCGCCTGCGCCGGGCCGGCCGCCCTCCAACCCCTCATCCCGCATCAGATGGTCTCGATCCCTCGGTCGAATGTCACAATAGCACGAAGGCGTTCAGCAGCGGCGCCGCCCTGAGGATGTACTGGATGCCCAGCCTCAGGTCGGAGGAGGGCACCATCACGATGTCGCCGGCCTGCAGCGCCGGGTCCTCCGCCCGCTGCGAGCGCAGGTCGTTCATGCTGAACCGCGCCACCGCGGTCTGGCCGTCGATCCGGCGGAAAAGGATGATCGAGCCGTCGGACAGCTCGTCCATTCCGCCTGCGGTGGCGAGCGCCTGCAGCAGCGACATCGGCCCCTGCATGGGATAGACGCCGGCCTTCTTGACCGCGCCCTCCACAGTGACGCGGTGGCTGTTGTATTCCTTGACCAGCACGGTGACCTGCGGGTTGCGCAGGTAGTTGCCGCCGAGCTTGGCGGCGAGGTCCTTCTCGATCTCGCTCACCGTCCGGCCGCCGGCCTGCACGTCGCCGACCAGCGGGAAGTTGAACCTGCCGTTTTCCGCGACCTGTACCGTCTTGGTCAGGTCCTCGACCTTGAACACGGTGACGTCGAGCACGTCGAGCGGGCCGACGCGATAGCCTTCGCTACCCGGCGTGCCGGCGGCGGTGGCCATGCGTATCTCGCTGGCGGGGACGCTCGTGGCATGGCCGCTGACCGGAATCGCCGCGCTTGCCGCCGGCTTCGGAGCGGCTGCGGTGCTCGTGGTGGCGCGTTCGCTCGGCTCGGCATAGCTGCTCGCCGAGGCTGGGCTCGACGACGCGCCTTCGTTCAGCGCCGCGGTCTTATCGGCCGAGGAAGCGACGCAGCCGGCCAAATAGAGCGCCGCCGCCATGGCCGCGAGCTGCCGGCAGATCGCCCCCGTCTTTCCCCCCAGCCTCATCGAACCTTTCCACCCTTATCGGCGCGCAGTCGGCCGGCGCCTTGTTCAAGACCATGTCCAGCGGCCGACCGGAGACCATCCGTTCCGCCTCCTGCGCGCCGACCAGCCGTTCCGCAGCCTGCCGTCCGGCCGCAAGGTCCGGCGGTCGGCCCGTTATATCATGGGCGTCGCTGGCGAGGATATGGACAATTCCTTCGCAGATCATGCGTTCGGCCCAGTATTTCGGCCGTCGTCCGAACCTGCCGACGAGTGATCCGGAGGTAACCTGCATCCAGATGCCGCGATCGGCCATGCGCTTGATGAGATCGTACTTGTCCTCGATCCATCTCAGCCGTTCGGGATGGGTGATGACCGGCACATAGTCCGACAACGCGATACCGAACACCAGTTCATCGAGCCGTGCCGGCGCGACGTTGTGGGGCGGCTCCACCAGCACGTAGCGGGTGTCGCCGAGGGAGAGCAGCCGGTCCTGGCGCAACTCGGCGACGAAGTTCGGCACGATGTGGTTGTCGGCGCCCGGCATGAGCGCCAGCGGCAGGCCGGCCTCGTCGAGCGCATTCTGCAGCCGGTCCACCGCCTGGCGGATATGCTGCCCCTCATTGTGGAACACGCCCGGCAGGATATGCGGCGTGCAGGCGACGATCTCGACCCCCTGGTCGATCTGCATCCGCGCCATCTCCAGCGCGACCGACAGG
>JAQSWY010000107.1 GCA_029266425.1 Xanthobacteraceae bacterium | reverse complement strand
TGCAGCGCCGGCGCGGTGACCGGAGAGAACTGCACGCCGGTGCCGACCCCGGTGGTGCGCGCCATCTCGTTGACGTCGATCACCGTGTCGGCGAGGCCGCCCACGCGGGAGACCAGCGGCAGCGCGCCGTAGCGCAGCGCCGAGAGCTGGGTCAGCCCGCAGGGCTCGAAGCGCGAGGGCACGATGAGGACGTCGGAGCCGGCCTGGATCAGATGCGCCGCCTTCTCGTCATAGCCGAGCTCGACGCCGATGCGGCCGGGATTGGTCTGCGCTGCCCAGGAGAAGCGGCCGGCGAGGTCGGCATCGCCCGCGCCGAGCAGCACCAGTTGCGCGCCGAGGCCAGTGAGCGTGTGCAGGCTGTCGGCCAGCAGGTCGAGCCCCTTCTGCCAGGAGAGCCGGCTCACCACGCCGAACAGCAGCGTATCCGGGTTGGGATCGAGGCCGAAGGACTGCTGCAGGGCGGCCTTGTTGGCCGCGCGGGCCTTCAGCTTCTTCTCGTCGAAGGGTGCAGGGATCAGCCTGTCGGCGGCCGGGTTCCACGTCGCCTCGTCGAGCCCGTTCAATATGCCCGACAGCACATCGCTGCGCGCATTGAGCAGCCCGTCGAGACCCATACCGCCCTCGGGCAGCAGGATCTCGCCGGCATAGCCGGGCGAGACGGTGGTGATGCGGTCGGCGAGCTGAAGGCCGGCCTTGAGGTAGCCGACCATGCCGTAATATTCGACACCATCGACCGCGAAGGCATGCGGCGGCAGGCCCAGCATGCCGAACATGTGGGCGGGGAACTGGCCCTGGAAGGCGATGTTGTGGATCGTCATCACCGTCCCCGGCCGCCGCCCGCCGGAATAGTGGAGATAGGCCGGGGCGAGGCCCGCCTGCCAGTCGTGCGCATGCACGATGTCGGGCACGAAACCCGGCAGCAGGCCCAGACCGAGGCCGGAGGCCACCGCGCCGAGCGCGGCGAAGCGCTGGGCATTGTCGCCCCAGTCGACGCCGTTCGGGCCGACATAGGGGCCGCCGGGGCGGTTGTAGAGATGCGGCGCGTCGATGACGAAGAGGTCGAGCCCGCCGGCCGTGCCGGCGAGGAGCCGCGCCGGCCCGCCGAAAAGATGGTCGAAACGGTGCACCGTCTCGCCCTCGCCCAGCGCCGCCAGCACGGCCGGATAGCCCGGCAGCAGCGTGCGGGTCTCGATGCCGTGCGGCGCCAGCTCGCCCGGCAGCGCGCCGGCGACATCCGCCAGCCCGCCGGTCTTCACAAGCGGGAAAACCTCGGAAACGACCGAAAGAACCTTCAACGATGACACGCCCGACCCAGCCCCTTCAGTTCCTCAATTCGACAGGCGGTCGATCATCGACTGGGTGATGAGGCAGATTCCCTTCTCCGTGCGCCGGAAGCGCTTGGCGTCCAGTTCCGGGTCCTCGCCCACCACGAGGCCTTCCGGAATCCGCACATGGGAATCGATCACCACGTTCTTCAGCCGCGCCGAGCGCCCGACCTCCACATAAGGCAAGATGACACCGTTTTCGATGGCGCCGTAGGAATTCACCCGCACCCCGGTGAACAGCAGCGCGCGGCGCAGCGACGAGCCGGAGACGATGCAGCCGCCCGAAACCAGCGAGGAGATCGCCTGGCCGCGCCGCCCCTCGTCGTCGTGCACGAACTTGGCTGGTGGGGTGATCTCGGCATAGGTCCAGATCGGCCAGTCGCGATCGTAGAGGTCGAGCTCGGGCACCACGCCGGTGAGGTCGATATTCGCCTCCCAATAGGCGTCGACCGTGCCGACGTCGCGCCAATAGGGCGCCGTCTCCATGTCGGAGCGCACGCAGGAGCGCGAGAAATGGTGCGCCACCGCTTTGCCGTGCTTGACGATGTGGGGGATGATGTCCTTGCCGAAGTCATGCGCCGAATTGGGGTCTGCGGCGTCGCGGCGTAGCTGGTCGATCAGGAACTTGGTCTCGAAGACGTAGATGCCCATCGAGGCCAGCGCCTTGTCGGGACGACCGGGCATGGGCGGCGGGTCCTTCGGCTTCTCCAGGAAGGAGATGATGTTGTCCTGCTCGTCGACATGCATCACGCCGAAGGCGCTCGCCTCCTCGCGCGGCACTTCCAGGCAGCCCACCGTCACGTCCGCCCCCGCGTCGACATGCTGCTGCAGCATGACCTCGTAGTCCTGCTTGTACACGTGGTCGCCGGCCAGGATGATCATGTGGCGGGTGTCGTAGGCCTCGATGATGTCAAGGTTCTGATAGACCGCATCCGCCGTTCCCAAATACCACATGGTCTCCGAGACGCGCTGGCTGGCGGGCAGCACGTCGAAGCTCTCATTGCGTTCCTGGCGCAGGAAGTTCCAACCGCGCTGCATGTGGCGGATCAGGCTGTGCGCCTGGTACTGGGTGGCGACGCCGATGCGGCGTATGCCGGAGTTGATGGCGTTGGACAAAGCGAAGTCGATGATGCGCGACTTGCCGCCGAAATAGATCGCCGGCTTGGCCCGTCGGTCGGTCAGCTCCATCAACCGGCTGCCGCGGCCGCCGGCGAGGACATAGGCCATCGCCGAACGGGCGAGTGGAGCATTCTGGAGCGTGGGCCGTGCCATTTGGCGTCTTCTCCCTGAACCTTGCTATTGTCCGGCCGCCGTCTCGCCCGCGGGCGGAGGTGGTTCCGGTTCCCATCTGAAATAGAGCGTGGCGAGCGGCGGCAGGACGACATGTGCGCTCGCCGGCTGGCCGTGCGCCGGCTCGGCGACGGCGGTGACCGTGCCGAGATTGCCGAGGCCCGAGCCGCCATAGTCCGCCGCGTCGGTGTTGAGGATCTCGCGCCAGGTGCCAGCCTGCGGCAGGCCGATGCGATAATCGGGGCGCGGCACCGGCGTGAGATTCGAGACCATGGCGATCGGCGGATCATCTGGTCCGCCGAAGCGCAGCCAGGCGAACACGGACTGGTTGCGGTCGTCGACCACGATCCAGCGGAAGCCCTCCGGCTCGCAGTCGCGCGCGTGCAGCGCGATCTCGTCGCGATAACGGTGGTTGAGGTCGCGCACCAGAAGCTGCATGCCGCGATGATGCGGCCCCATGCCGACGAGGTGCCAGTCGAGCGAGCGCGCCTCGCTCCATTCGTTGCGCTGGGCAAATTCCTGGCCCATGAACAGCAGCTTCTTGCCGGGATAGGCCCACATCATCCCGTAATAGGCGCGCATGGTGGCGAAGCGCTGCCAGTCGTCGCCCGGCATACGGCCGAAGATCGTGCCCTTCCCGTGCACCACCTCGTCATGCGAGAGCGGCAGCACGAAGTTCTCCGAGAAGGCGTACATCAGCCCGAAGGTGATCTTGTCGTGGTGCCAGGGGCGGTAGACGGCATCGGTCGACATGTAGTCGAGCGTGTCGTGCATCCAGCCCATGTTCCACTTGAAGCCGAAGCCGAGGCCGCCAGTGTGGACCGGCTGCGAGACGCCGGCCCAGGAGGTCGATTCCTCGGCGATCACCACCGTGCCGGGGTGTTCGGCATAGATCACCGTGTTGGCGCGCTGCAGGAAGGCAACGGCGTCCTTGTTGTCGTTGGAGCCGTCGGGGTTGGCCGACCATTCGCCATGCTTGCGCGAGTAGTCGAGATAGAGCATCGAGGCCACCGCATCCACGCGCAGCCCGTC
>JAQSWY010000106.1 GCA_029266425.1 Xanthobacteraceae bacterium | reverse complement strand
CTGCGCGCGGTGGCCGACGACACGCGCGCGGCGCTCTCCATCGGCATCAACCTCAACCGCATCTGGCAGATCGTCTGGGCGGTAGCCGGAATCGTCGGCCTCGTCGCCGGCATGCTGTGGGGCGCGCGGCAGGGCATCCAGTTCTCGCTGTCGCTCGTCGTGCTCAAGGCCCTGCCGGTGCTCATCATCGGCGGCTTCACCTCGATCGGAGGCGCCATCGTCGGCGGGCTCATCGTCGGTGCGGCGGAGAATCTCGCCGAGACCTATGTCGGCCCCTATATCGGCGGCGGCATCACGCCCTGGTTCCCCTATTTCCTCGCCATCGCCTTCCTCTACATCCGCCCCGCCGGCCTGTTCGGCGAGCGCACGCTCGAGCGGGTGTGACGCAAGTGAGCCAGACGCTTTCCTCCTCCGCCCCGCTGGCGCCGCTTACCCTCCCGGCCCGGCGCCCGAAGCTGGCCCTGCCGACGCTGCTGCTCCTCGCCTTCGCGGCGGTGCCGCTGGTCGGCAACGACTATTGGCTCGGGGCGATCCTGGTGCCGTTCCTCATACTCTCGCTGGCCGGGCTGGGGCTGAACCTGCTCACCGGCTATGCCGGGCAGACCTCGCTCGGCTCGGGCGGCTTCATGGCGGTCGGCGCCTTCGCCACGTTCGGCTTCGTCGTCCATGGCGGGCTGCCGTTGCCGGTCGCCGTCTTCCTCGCCGGCCTAGTCACCGCCGGCGCCGGCCTGCTCTTCGGCCTGCCGAGCGACCGCATCAAGGGCTTCTACCTGATGGTGAGCAGCCTGGCGGCACAGTTCTTCTTCGAGTGGCTCTTCCAGAAATTCCCGTGGTTCTACAATTACGGTTCCTCGGGGACCATCGCTCTGCCGCGGTTCGAAATCTTCGGGCTCGATGCCGGCTCGGCGCTGGGCCGCTACTACGTGACGCTCGCCGTCGTGGTCGTGCTCACCTGGATCGCCGCCAACCTGGTGCGCAGCCAGACCGGCCGTAGCTTCATGGCGATCCGCGACATGGACACGGCGGCCGCCGTCATCGGCATCCCGGTCTACCGCACCAAGGTGCTCGCCTTCGCCGTCTCCTCCTTCTATCTCGGCATCGCCGGCGCGCTCTGGGCCTTCGTCTATCTAGGCTCGGCCAGCGTGCAGAGCTTCGGCATCTCCCGCTCCTTCCAGGTGCTATTCATCATCATCATCGGCGGGATGGGCTCGATCTCCGGCAATTTCATCGGTGCTGCCTTCATCAGTCTGCTGCCGCTCGCCATCGACTATACGGCGCAATACTTCTTCGCCGGCCATGTCGACGCGGGCCTGTTGCAGAACATCCAGAAGGCGATCTTCGGCGTGCTCATCATCTGGTTCCTGATCAAGGAGCCGGACGGGCTGGCGCGCCTCTTCAGGAACCTTGGGGAACGGCTGTCGAACTGGCCGCTCCGCTTCTAGGCAAAAGGGACGTGATCGCATCGGGACGAGAACACGATCCGCCAACCCTCGCAACACGCTACCGATACTGGAGAATTCCATGAAGCGTCTCGTCCTGACAGCGCTCCTGGCCGCGGGCGTCGCGGCCACCGCGCTGGCTCCTCCCCCGGCCTATGCCGACAGCAAGGAGCAATATGTCCCGCTGCCGACCTATCGCGTCGGTCCCTACGCCTCGTCCGGCACGCTCTGGTGGGCCGGCACGCTCGACTATTTCCGCTACATCAACGAGGTGGAAGGCGGCATCAACGGCGTGAAGCTCAAGATCGAGGAATTCGAGACCGAGTGGAGCCCGGATCGCACCGTCGAGGTCTATGAGCGGGTGAAGAACGGCAAGGACGGCGCGCCCGTCGCCTTCTTCTTCACCCACGGCACGCCGGCCTCCTATGCGCTGATCGAGAAGGGCGCGGCGGACAGGATCCCGCTGATCGACCCCGCCGGCGGGCGCACGGAATCCACCGACGGCACCGTCTTCCCCTACGCCTTCCCGTTGCTGTTCAACTATTTCAGCCAGGCCTCGGTGGGCATCAACTACATCGCCCAGAAGGAAGGCGGCTTCGACAAGCTCAAGGGCAAGAAGATCGTCACCGTCTACCATGACAGCGCCTATGGCCGCGAAACCCAGGCGGCGGTCGACCTCCTCGCCAAGAAGTACGGCTTCGAGAATTTCCAGATCCCCGTCGCCGCCCCGGGCAACGAGCAGTCGCCGCAGTGGCGCCAGGTCCGCGAGATCAAGCCGGACTGGGTGTTCCTGCGTACCTGGGGCGTCTCCACCCCGGTCGCCATCAAGACCGCGCAGCGCTTCGGCATTCCGGCCGACCGCATCATCGGCGACGTCTGGGCCGGCTCGGAAGCCGACGTCATCCCGGCCGGCGCGGCCGCCAAGGGCTATCAGGCCCTCGCCCCCTATCCGGGCGGGCCGAACTTCGAGATCCACGACCGGCTGCGCAAGGCGATCCTCGATACCGGCAAGAGCAACCTGAAGGACAAGAAGTTCTTCGGCGCCGTCTACTACAATATCGGCCTCATCAACGCCGTGCTCGCCGTCGAGGCGCTGCGCGCCGGCCAGGCCAAGTTCGGCAACCGCCCGCTCAATGGCGAGGAAGGCCGCTGGGGCTTCGAGCACCTCACCATCGACGACGCCCGCCTCAAGGAGATCGGCTTCCAGGGCCTGCTGCAACCGATCAAGCTGACACCGGCCGACCATGAAGGCGGCGGCGCCGCGCGCATCCAGCAATGGGACGGCGAGAAGTGGGTGCTGGTGACGGACTGGATCCAGGCCGACCGCGACACGCTGCGCCCACTGATCGAGGCCAAATCCGCCGCCTACGCCAAGGAGCACAACATCACGCCGCGCAGCCCGACGGCCGAGAACTGATCCGGCAAACCCGCGAGGGCGGCCCGGTCCGCCCTCGCATCCGTCCGCTGCGCGGCCACATGCCGCCCGAGCGCCGCTCCCATCCGATCAGAGGCTGATCGCCATGAGTTTCATCCAAGCCGCCCGCCGCACCGCCGCGGGGCTCGCGCTCTCCGCCGGCATGCTCGCCGGGCTCGGAAGCGCCTTCGCTATCGACACCAAGCCGGGCCCTGATTCCGACAAGCAGTTCTTCCCGATCGCCAGCTACCGCGTCGGCCCTTACGCCTCCGCGGGCGCGCAGATCTGGGCCGCGATGATCGACTATCTGCGCTACGTCAACGAGGTCGAGGGCGGCATCAACGGCGTGAAGATCGTCTGGCAGGAATGCGAGACGGAGTGGACCGCCGACAAGGGCATCGAGTGCTATGAGCGCCACAAGCACGGGCTGAACGGCGCACCGGTCGCCATCTACCTGCCGAACGGCGCGCCCGCCGCCTATGCGCTGACCGACCGCGCGGCGCAGGACAAGATCCCGCTCATCACCCTCGCCTATGGCCGCACCGAGGCGACTGACGGGCGCGTCTTCCCCTATATCTTCCCGGTGATCCTGACCTTCTACAGCGAGGCGTCGGCGCTGGTGAACTACATCGCCGAGCGCGAGGGCGGGCTCGACAAGCTGAAGGGCAAGAAGATCGCCACCGTCTACCACGACAGCGCCTATGGCCGCGAGACGCTGGAGCCGCTGGCGCTGCTCGCCAAGACCTATGGCTTCGAGAACATCCAGATCCCCGTCGCCGATCCCGGCAACGAGCAGTCCTCGCAGTGGCGTCAGGTGCGCGAAGCCAAGCCCGACTGGGT
>JAQSWY010000105.1 GCA_029266425.1 Xanthobacteraceae bacterium | reverse complement strand
ACGGCGGTCTCACGGCTCGGCGGGGTATGCACCGCAGGTAGTTCGTCGCTCGGGACGATGGAGTGAGCTTCGGTCATGAGGGCCTCCGTCAATGCCGGTGAGAGGTGTTCAGCCGCCGCTCCACGAAGAGGGAATAGCGCGACATGCCGAAGCAGAAGAGGAAATAGACCACGCCCGCGAAGGCGAAGCCGGTGTAGAGCGTCACCGGGCTCGCCCAATTGGGGTCGGTGAAGGACGCGCGCAGCTGGCCGAGGAAGTCGAAGATCGAGACGATCAACACCAGCGTCGTGTCCTTGAACAGGCTGATGAAGCTGTTGACGATGCCGGGAATGACCAGGGTCAGCGCCTGCGGCAGTATGATGAGGCGCATCATCTGGCTCCAGGTCAGGCCCATCGCCATGGCGCCCTCGTACTGGCCCTTCGGGATCGCCTGCAGGCCGCCGCGTATCACCTCCGCCATATAGGCAGCCGAGAACAGCGCGACGCCGACCAGCGCCCGCAGCAGCCCGTCCGGGTTCGAGCCCTGCGGCAGGAACAGCGGCAGCATGTAGGTGGCGAAGAACAGCACGGTGATCAACGGCACGCCGCGCCAGAACTCGATGAAGACCACCGAGAGCAGCCGCACGACCGGCATCTGCGAGCGCCGTCCCAGCGCCAGGAGGATGCCCAGCGGCAGCGAGGCGACGATGCCGGTCACCGCGATCACCAACGTCACCAGCAGGCCGCCCCATTGCCGCGTCTCGACATAGGGCAGGCCGAAATCGATGTCCCAGGCGAGCACCAGCAGGCCGAAGGCGAGGAAGACCCACATGGTGCTGCGCGCCGCCGCCCGGCCGTCGCCGCCGATGAGGCCGATGACGCCGCCGATCGCCGCCATGACGATCAGCGCGGTGAGGACGTAGTCGGCCCAGAAGACGAAGTTCACCCCCGCTACATGGACATGGCCGAACACCGAATGCAGCAGGCCGAAATGCTCGAACAGGAAGGCCTGCAGGTTGATGTTGCCGCCGGTGAGCAGGATGAAGGCGACGATCGGGTAGATCACGAAGAACAGGAAGGCGTTGAGCCGCTTGAAGGGCCAGCTCAACACCAGCAGCGGCACCAGAAGGATGGCGCCGGTGGCGAAGACGATGTCCGGCCGCCAGCGCTGGTCGATCGGGTAGAAGCCGTAGATCAGTTGGCCGAACTTGGCCTTGATGAAGGGCCAGCAGGCGCCCGCCTCGGGGCCGAGGCAGGCTTCGCGGCTCTGCCCGGTCCATATCGCGTCGATGAACATGAAGCGGACCAGCGGCGGCACGATCAGCAGCACCAGCCCGAACCCGACGAGGGTGAGGATGGTGTTGGGGATGCTGGAGAATAGGTTCTCGCGCATCCAGCCGATGACGCCGACCTGGCGTCGCGGCGGCGGCATCGGCGCCACCATCTCGGTGCGGATGAAGGTCCCGTCGTCGAAGGTAAGGCTCATCGGCGCGTCCTCACCGTTCCACCAGCGCGATGCGCTTGTTGTAGGCATTCATGACGAACGAGGTGAGGATCGACAGCACGAGATAGACGCCCATGGTGATGGCGATGATCTCGATCGCCTGCCCGGTCTGGTTCAGCGAGGTGCCGGCGAACACCGCCACGAGGTCGGGATAGCCGATGCCGACCGCGAGCGAGGAGTTCTTCGTCAGGTTGAGATACTGGTTGGTCAGCGGCGGGATGATCACCCGCATGGCCTGCGGGATGACCACGAGACGCAGTGTCTGGCTATTGCGCAGCCCCAACGAATGCGCCGCCTCGGTCTGGCCGTGGCTCACCGCCATGATGCCGGAGCGCACATTCTCGGCGATGAAGGCGGCCGTGTAGGTGGCGAGCGCGACGGTGAGCGCGACGAATTCGGGGATGACGCGCAAGCCGCCGGCGAAGTTGAAGCCCTTCAGCTCCGGCCGCTCGAAGGTGATCGGGAAGCCGGTGAAGATCATGGCGGCGAGCGGCACGAGGACGAGAATGCCGAGGCCCACCCACAGCATGGGGAAGCGCCGGCCGGTCTCCTCCTGGCGTCCGCGTGCCCAGTAGCCGATCAGGATGACGGCGAGGAGCGCGGCGCCAAAGGCCCACAGCACCAGCCCCGTGCCTTCGCCGAACAGCGGGCGCGGGATGATCAGGCCGCGGTTCGAAATGAACACCTCGCCGAAGATGGAGATGCTCTGGCGCGGGCTGGGCATGGCGCTGAGCACGGCGAGGTACCAGAACAGGATCTGGAACAGCGGCGGCAGGTTGCGCAGCACCTCGACATAGGTTGTCGAAATCAGCCTCACGACGAAGTTCTTCGATAGCCGGCCGACGCCGACCAGGAAGCCGATGATGGTGGCGAGGAAGATGCCGACCACCGCGACCAGTATCGTGTTCAGAAGGCCGACGACGAAAGCGCGGCCATAGGTGGAAGTCTCGCTATAGGGGATCAGTGTCTGGCTGATCCCGAAGCCGGCGGTGTTGTCGAGAAAGCCGAAACCGGTGGCGATCTTCTGCGCCGCGAGGTTGTCGCGGGCGTTCTCCACGAACATCCAGCCGAGCAGGACGACGAGTATCAGCGCGATGAGCTGCAGGCCGATGCTGCGTACATTCGGGTCGTTGATGAACGACGCACTCTTCGAGCGCCCTTGGACGGGCTCTAACACCAGGTCCGACATGGTCCCCCTCGCCTCTTCCGAGGCCTGCAAGTCCCGCACCGGACGTGCCGCCGGCTTCGCGGGAAAAAGCGAGGGCTCCCGGCAGGACGCCGGGAGCCCTGTTGGTCAGCGGATCGGCATGCCGTACTGCTGGCCGCCCTTGGTCCACAGCGCGTTGGCGCCGCGCTCAAGCTTCAGCGGCGTCGCGGGACCGACGTTGCGGTCGTACATCTCACCGTAATTGCCGATGCTCTTGACGATCTGGTAGGCCCAGTCATTGCCAATGCCCATGCCCTCGCCGAACTTGCCCTCGGTACCGAGCAGGCGCTTGATCTCCGGATTGGTGGCCGACTTCTGCTGCTCGTCGACGTTCTTGGAGGTCACGCCGAGCTCCTCGGCATTGATCTGGGCAAAGAGCACCCACTTCACGATGTCGAACCACTGGTCATCGCCATGGGCGACCACCGGGCCGAGCGGCTCCTTGGAGATGATCTCCGGCAGCACGACGTGATCATCGGGGTTGGTGAGCTTCAGACGCTCGCCGGCGAGGCCGGAGCGGTCGGTGGTCAGCACGTCGCAGCGACCCGCGTCATAGGCCTTGACCACCTCGTCATTGGTGGCGAAGGCGATGACCTCGTAGGTCATGTTGTTGGCGCGGAAATAGTCGGCCAGATTCTGCTCGGTGGTGGTGCCGGTCTGCGTGCAGACCGAGGCGCCGGACAGCTCGAGCGCCGAGTTCACCTTCTTGTCCTTGCGGATCATAAAGCCCTGGCCGTCATAATAGGTGACGCCGGTGAAGTTCAGGCCCAGCGAGGTGTCGCGGGTGATGGTCCAGGTCGTGTTGCGCGACAGGATGTCGATGTCGCCCGACTGGAGCGCCGTGAAGCGGTCCTTCGCCGAGAGCGGGGTGAACTTGACCTTGGTGGGATCGTTGAAGACCGCTGCGGCGACGGCGCGGCAGAAATCCACGTCGAGGCCCGTCCAGTTGCCCTTGTCGTCCGGGGTCGAGAAGCCCGGCAGGCCCTGGCTGACGCCGCATTGGATGAAGCCCTTCGACTTCACCTGGTCGAGCTTG
>JAQSWY010000024.1 GCA_029266425.1 Xanthobacteraceae bacterium | reverse complement strand
CAATAAACCTCCCACTTCCTCGCCATCCGAAGCACCTCCGGATCGCAAAGGAATCAGACACTCATGCCAACAGCAATCGCAATTGGGTTTCGACCCTAGGCCGGGCCTCGAAGGATGCTCACGCAGAGGGGCTCCTATATTCGCGCCGCCCGCAACCGCAGCGCATTGCCGATGACGCTCACCGAGGAGAGCGACATCGCCAGTGCCGCGATCATCGGCGACAGCAGCAGGCCGAGCACCGGATAGAGCACCCCGGCGGCAATCGGCACGCCGGCGGTGTTGTAGGCGAAGGCGAAGAACAGGTTCTGCCGGATGTTCGCCATCGTCGCCTTCGACAGATGCCGCGCCCGCACAATGCCGGTGAGGTCGCCCTTGAGCAAGGTGATGCCGGCGCTCTCGATCGCGACGTCGGTGCCCGAACCCATGGCGATGCCGACATCGGCGCTCGCGAGCGCCGGAGCGTCGTTCACCCCGTCGCCGGCCATGGCGACAACGCGGCCCTCGCGCTTCAGGCGCTCGATCACCGCCTTCTTCTGGTCCGGCGCCACCTCGGCCTCGATCTCGGTGATGCCGAGCTTGCCGGCGACCGCCTGCGCCGTGGTGCGGTTGTCGCCGGTGAGCATGACGACGCGGATGCCGTCCGCCGCCAGCTCCCTGAGGGCCTGCGCCGTGGTCGCCTTGATCGGGTCGGCAATGGAGAGCGCCCCGGCCACGGTGCCGTTCACCGCGATGAGGATGGCGCTGGCGCCGTCGCCGCGCAGCGCGTCGGCCTCCTCGGCGAGCGCGGCGGCGTCGATGCCGATCTCCTTGAGGAATGAGGCGCTGCCCAGCACGACGCGCTTGCCCTCGACCATGCCATAGGCACCTTTGCCGACCGGGCTGTCGAAGCCGCGCACCTTGGGGATGTCGACGCCGCGCGCCTCGGCGGCGGTGACGATCGCATGCGCCAGCGGATGCTCGGAGGGCCGCTCCACCGCCGCGGCGAGCCGCAGCAATTCGGCCTCTTCGAAGGCTTCCGCGGGAACGATCCGGGTCAGGCTCGGCTTGCCTTCGGTGAGGGTGCCGGTCTTGTCGACGACGAGGGTGTCGACCTTCTCCATGCGCTCCAGCGCCTCAGCGTTCTTGATCAGCACGCCGACCTGCGCCCCGCGGCCGACGCCGACCATGATCGACATCGGGGTGGCGAGGCCGAGGGCGCAGGGGCAGGCGATGATCAATACCGACACCGCCGCTACCAGGGCGTAGGTGAAGCGCGGCTCCGGCCCGAAGATCGCCCAGGCGATGAACGCGAGCGCGGCGCAGGCCACCACCAGCGGCACGAACCAGCCGGCGACCTGGTCGGCGAGGCGCTGGATCGGCGCGCGCGAGCGCTGCGCTTCCGCCACCATCTGCACGATGCGGGCGAGCACGGTGTCGCGGCCGACCTGTTCGGCGCGGATGACGAGGCCGCCCGAGCGGTTCAGCGTGCCGCCGATGACCCGGTCGCCGACGTCCTTGGTGACCGGCATGGATTCGCCGGTGACGAGGGATTCGTCGATCGCCGAGCGGCCATCTTCGACCGTGCCGTCCACCGGCACCTTCTCGCCGGGGCGCACCCGCAGCCGGTCGCCGGTAGCGACGAGATCAAGCGCGACCTCTTCTTCCGAGCCGTCATCCTTCAGCCGCCGCGCGGTCTTGGGCGCGAGGTCGAGCAACGCCTTGATGGCGCCTGAGGTCTGCTCGCGGGCGCGCAGCTCCAGCACCTGGCCGAGCAGGACGAGGACAGTGATCACCGCCGCCGCCTCGAAATAGACCGCGACCGAGCCGTACTCCCCGCGGAAGGCGGCCGGGAAGACGCCGGGCGCCAGCACGGCAACGAGGCTGTAGAGATAGGCGACGCCGGTGCCCAGCGCGATCAGAGTGAACATGTTGAGATTGCGCGTCACCAGCGATTGCCAGCCGCGCTCGAAGAACGGCCAGCCGGCCCACAGAACCACCGGGGTCGCCAGCGCGAGCTGAACCCAGCCGGAGATATGTGGCGGCACGAGATGATGCAGCGCCGGGAAGAGATGGCTGCCCATCTCCAGCGCGAACACCGGTACGGTCAGGGCAAGGCCGATCCAGAAGCGGCGGGTCATGTCCGCGAGTTCCGGATTTGGGCCGGAATCGAGGCTCACCGTCACCGGCTCCAACGCCATGCCGCAGATCGGGCAGGAACCGGGGCCGATCTGCCGGATCTCCGGATGCATCGGGCAGGTATATTCAGTGCCCTCCGGCACCGGAACGGCAGCATCTTTCCTGCCGCTCAGATACTTCTCCGGATCGGCAAGGAACTTGGCCCGGCAGCCATTGCAGCAGAAATAATAGGTGCGCCCGCCGTGCTCGGCACGGTGCTGCGCCGTATGCGGATCGACATCCATGCCGCAGACCGGGTCCTTCGCCATGTGGGAGGCGGCGGCTTGGTCATGGTGCGCATGGTGATGGCCGGCATGTTCATGATGGGCATGCTCGTGCCCGGCAGGCTCATGACCAGCATGCTCTTGCCCCTTCTCGCCCGAGCAGCACGATCCTCCCGCAGCGTGGTCGTAATTGTGATGCTCGTGCCCGGCCATGCTGGTCCCCTGCGCCTGTACCTTCTCGTATACCCGTGGAGGGTATCCGTTCGCTTGCTATATATACCCCCATAGGGTATACGACAAGCATGCAGAACGACACCCGACATAGCTGCCTGAAACGCCTGAACCGCATCGAGGGCCAGGTGCGCGGCCTCGCCCGCATGGTCGAGGACGACCGCTATTGCATCGACATCGTCACCCAGGTGGCGGCGGTCCGGGCGGCGTTGAAGCGGGTGGAGGAAGAAGTGCTGCGCGACCATGTCGCGCACTGCGTCGAGCACGCCATAGCGTCCGGCGACGCCGGCGAGCAGAGGAAGAAGGTGGCGGAGCTGATCGACGTGCTGGGGCGGGTGAAGGGGTAGCGTCTACTGTTGCCGCTACTCATTCGCTGTCATCCCGGATGGCCGAAGGCCGATCCGGGATCGCAGGAAGGTATTGCGCAGGACTTCACGCGATCCCGGCACTCCGCTTCGCTACGGCCGGGATGACGATTAATGGGATGGCGAAGGCGGCCCATTCATCCCGCGTACAGCCCTTCAAACTGCTCCCTCAGCAGGTTCTTCTGCACCTTGCCCATGGTGTTGCGCGGCAGGTCGTCGAGGAACAGCACCCGTTTCGGCAGCTTGTACTTCGCCAGCCGGCCGTCGAGCGCGCCGAGCACCGTCTTCTCGTCGAGGCCGGAGCCCTCGCGCGCCACCACCACGGCGGTGACGCCTTCGCCGAAATCGGCGTGGGGCAGGCCGATCACCGCGCTCTCGATCACCCCGGGCAGGGCGTCGATCTCGGTCTCGATCTCCTTTGGGTACACATTGTAGCCGCCGGTGATCACGAGATCCTTGCCGCGGCCGACGATCTGCACATAGCCCTTCGCGTCGATCAGGCCGAGATCGCCGGTGATGAACCAGCCGTCGCGGAATTCTGAGGCGGTCTTGTCCGGCATCCGCCAATAGCCGGAGAACACGTTCGGCCCCTTCACCTCGATCATGCCGATCTCGCCGGTCGAAAGCTCAGCGCCGCTCTCCGGATCGACCACCCGCACGCTCACCCCCGGCAGCGGCATGCCCACCGTGCCGGCGATGCGCTCGCCCTCATAGGGGTTCGAGGTGTTCATGCCCGTCTCGGTCATGCCGTAGCGCTCGAGAATGGCGTGGCCGGTCTTCGCCCGCCATTCGCGATGGGTTTCGGCGAGCAGCGGCGCCGAGCCGGAGATGAAGAGCCGCATCCCGGCCGTCGCCTCGGGGGTGAGGCCGGGATGCTTGAGGAGCCGCGTATAGAAGGTTGGCACCCCCATCATCACGCTGGCGCGGCCCATCAGCCCGACGATCAGGTCCGGGTCGAACTTCGGCAGGAATATCATCGACGAGCCGGCCAGCAGCGTGACGTTGATGGCCACGAAGAGGCCGTGGGTGTGGAAGATCGGCAATGCGTGGATCAGCTTGTCGTCCGGCGTGAAGCGCCAGGTCTCGACCAGTGCGAGCGCGTTCGAGGCGAGATTGCCGTGGGTCAGCATGGCGCCCTTGGAGCGCCCGGTGGTGCCGGAGGTGTAGAGCAGCGCGGCGAGATCGTCCTCGCCCCGCGCGGCATCGGCGAAGCTCGCTTCCGCCGCGTCCGCGGCCTCGCTGGCGATGCCGCGTCCATTGGCATCGAGTGTAAGCACGTGCTTCACTCCGCGCGCCGCCGCTATCGGTGCCAGCTCGGCGAGCCGCGCTGGATCGCAGACGAACACTGTCGGCTCGGCATCACCCAGGAAATAGTCGATCTCGGGCCCGGTGTAAGCGGTGTTCAGCGGCAGGAACGCGGCGCCCGCGCGCAGCGTGCCGAGAAAGGCGAACACCGCCTCGACGCTCTTTTCCACTTGCAGTGCCACCCGGTCGCCCGGCCTGACGCCGAGCGCGGCAAGGGCGCTGGCATATTGCGCCGAGCGGCGCTCCAGCTCTCCATAGGAGATCGTCCGCCCCTCCGGCGTCTGGATGAAGGTCCGGGAGGCATCCGGCGCATGGGCGCGCACGAGGTCGAGGAAATGATTGGGCATCAGCAATTGCTTCCGTCACGCGTCTGCCGATCCGTCGAGGCCAGGCTGGCGCCGGACGCCTCAGGATGACTATTAGGAATTACATCGAAGCTCGCACCCATTTCCGCCGTCATGGCCGGGCTTGTCCCGGCCATCCACGGCTGCTCCCATGTCTCGGGCGTGGATCCCCGAGACGACGGCCCAATTGCTGGGGGAAGTGGATCGGCAGAACATGTCCGGATCCCGGTCACGGTGCGCTCAGCCCCAGCGAGGCGACATAGCCGCGATTGACCGTAGCATTGGCGAATTTCGCATTCTCGATATAGGCGCGCAGCGTCTTCACCACTTGTTCGCGCGGCGGCTTGCGCATGTTCGGCCATTGCGCGCGCGGCACGCCGCCGAACGCGGTGATCGCGTCCCAGCCCTCGGGCCGCGCGATCGAGACGACCGTCGAGCGGGAATCGAGGTTCTTGTAAGTCCAGAAGCTCCAGCCGATGCCGAATTTCTCGTTCAGCGCGCGATATTTCGCGTTCCACTCGTCGGTGAGCTCGCCGGTCTCGCCGAGGAACAGCGGCGCGCCCCAGCGATTGGCGAAGTTCACATAATCCTGCACCTCGCGCCGCTCCGGGCTCGCCCAGAACTTGTGGTAGGTGTAGGCGGCATTGGCATCGAAGGGCGGGCCGAAAACACCGAAATTCGTGCTCCACTGCGCCGCGGCCAATATCACCGGATGGTTCTGGTCGACGCTGCGGATCGCCTGCGTGATCTCGGTGTAGAGCGGTTCGAGCCGCGGATTGAGATAATCCGCATCGTGATACGGCGAGATCGGCTCGTTCAAGAGGTCATAGCCGAGAACCGCCGTCTCATCCTTGTAGCGCTCGGCGATACGGCGCCAGAGATCGACCGTCTGCCGGCGGTACTCGGGCACATAGAACACCAGCGGATAGCCGACGCCGTCATCATGGTTCACCCCGGTCTGCCCGCCGGGCGCGGCATGGATGTCGAGGATCGCCTTGATGCCGTGCGCCTTGCACCAGCCGATGACGCGGTCGATCAGCGCCCAGCCTTCGGCGTCCGGCGTGGTGAAGAACTTGAAGTGCAGCGGGATGCGCACCGTGGTGAAGCCGGCGGCCTTGAGGAAGGCGATGTCCTGCTCGCGGATATAGACGTCGCGGAAATCCTTCCAGAAGCGCGCGGCTTCCTCGGGGCCTGCGAGATATTCGATCACGCTCTCGATCTCGCGCGGCGAGCGCTGGACCGTGAACTTGAACATATAGCCTTCCGGCAGCAGCCAGTTGCCAAAGCTCATGCCCTTGATCTTGAAGGTCGAACCGTTCGGATTGACGAAGCGCGTGCCCGCCGCGCGGACAAAGCCGTCAACGGGCGGTGCGTCCTGCGCATGAGCAGGAAGCATCAAGGCGAGGGCGAGAAGGGCGGGGGCAGCTAAGCGGAACATGGCGCGCGGCAAGCTAGCGGCAAGCGCGCGCGCCGTCATCATGTTCTATCCACGCGACGTCATCCTGAGGTGCTCGGGCAACGCCCGAGCCTCGAAGGATGTTCATTGCCGATGGACGTCGCTCTGCTTCAGCGTCCTTCGAGGCTCGCTTTGCTCGCACTTCCGGATGACGTGGTCAGTCTCGCGCGAAGGGCTCACGCGGCACTGAGGCTGACCTTCTGCAGGCTCGGGGCCCGTTCCACCGGCATCGCCGTGCCCACCGTCTCGGCGATCATCTGCGCGGTGGCGCAGGAGAGCGTCCAGCCGAGATGGCCGTGGCCGGTATTGTAGAACACGCCCGGCAACTTGCCGGCGCCGACCCGCGGCATCATCGAGGGCAGCATCGGGCGCAGGCCGGCCCACGGCACGACGCGGCTGGTCGCGACACCCGGGAACAGATGCCGCGTCCAGTCCACCAGCGGGCGGATTCGGTCGGCGCGGATGTCGCGGTTCTCGCCATTGAACTCGGCGGTGCCGGCGACGCGGAAGCGGTCCGCGCCGAGCCGGCTGGTGACGATCTTGGTCTTGTCGTCGAGCAGGCTGACCCAGGGCGCCGCCTTCTGGCTCGCTTCGTCGTCGAGCATCACGGTGATGGAATAGCCCTTCACCGGATAGATGTTCACCCGGTCGCCGAGCCCCGCCGCGATATCGCGTGAGCCGACGCCGGCGCACACCACCACGCCGTCGGCATGCAACACCTGGTGCGATGGCGCGCCGTTCTCGTCATCGGCGGGCAGGGAATAGGTGATATCGACGCCGCCTCCGGTGTGCTTGACGCTTTCGACGCTCGCCTCGTGAATGAAGCGCACGCCGCGCCGTGCGCTGGCCTCGGCAAGGCCGCGGGTGAATTTGTGGATATCGCCGGTGGAATCCGACGGGGTGTAGAAGCCGCCATAATAGTCGCCGTGCAGCGTCGGCTCGATGGCGCGCATCTCGTCCGGCGTCACCGCGCGGCGCTCGAGGCCGCCCGCGGCATAGAGTTCGTTGGTACGCGCGGCGCCGTCGAACGAGGCCTTGTCGCGGTAGATGTGCAGGATGCCACGCTGCTCATGGTTGAAGTCGATGCCCTCGCGGGCCGCGACGTCGAACATGTACTTGCGTGCCTTGATGGCGAGCCGGGTGGTCTCGATGGTGTTGGCGCGGTAGTTCGCGATATTGCCGAGGAACTCGGCCATCCACGAATATTTGTGCCAGGACGGCATCGGGTTCATCAGCAACGGCGCATCCGCCTTGAGCATCCATTTGATGCCCTTCAGCACGGTCGCCCACGAATTCCACACCTCGGCATTGCTGGCGGAGAGCTGGCCGCCATTGGCGAACGACGTCTCCATCGCCGCATAGCGCTGGCGATCGATGACGGTGACCGCATGGCCCTTGTCGGACAGGGCATAGGCGGTGGTGATGCCGGTGATGCCGGCGCCGATTACGGCGATATGGGGGGCGGCGATCTTGAAGCTGGAAACGGACTGGAGCATGGCGCTCTCCCGCAGGATCGAGGGACGTGGCCGGACCCCGAGAGGTCCGAACCGGCTGTCCCCAATCTGTCGCGGTACCTGAGAGCTCGCCCCGAGACGTTTGCCTCGGGCTTCCCCTTCGGTGGATGCCTCGTCTGGCCTACGGCCTCACGGACACCTCTCTCCAGATCGTCCTGAAATGTGCGGTCCCTGGTGCCTGAGAGTTTCCTGGGGGGTTGCTCCGTCGGCGCCGACACGTCCCGGAAGAGGCTGTCGGTCTCTCCCGCACACTCGATAGTGGACCCTTGATGCATCGCACAAAGGCATGCCGAATTCAAGGGCATCCGGCATGCAGGTGGCGCATGGGAGGTAAATGGGGGATGCGTCTGCGGCGGGGAAGAGGCGGTCTGCGTGGGCATCCTTCGAGGCTCGCTGGCGCTCGCACCTCAGGATGTGGTTGTTCTATTAGTGCCACCTCATCCCTGAGGTGCCGGCCAACGGCCGGCCTCGAAGGATGCTGAAGCAGCGCGCCCTCAAATCGACGTCACCGCATCAAGCCCCAGATCCAGGATCGGCGCCGAATGGGTGATCCAGCCGACCGAGATCAGGTCGACCCCGCTCGCCGCCACCGCGCCGATGGTCTCGCGATTGATGCGGCCCGAGGCCTCGGTGATGGCCCGCCCGCCGACCATCTCGACCGCGCGGCGCAGCGTCTCCAGGTCCATATTGTCGAGCAGCACGGCATCGACGCCTGCGACCATCGCCTCTTCGAGTTGCTCCAGCGTGTCGACCTCGACCTCGATCTTCACCATGTGCCCCGCGCCCGCCTTGGCGCGGGCAATGGCGGTCGCAACACCGCCGGCGACGGCGATATGGTTGTCCTTGATCAGCACCGCGTCATCGAGCCCGAAGCGGTGGTTGGAGCCGCCGCCCGCCTTCACCGCGTGCTTTTCCAGTGCGCGCAAGCCGGGCGTCGTCTTGCGGGTGCACACCACCTGCGCGTGACCATGGGCGCGTGCGACCTCGACCAGTGCGTTGGTCGCGGTGGCAATGCCGGAAAGCCGGCAGGCGAGGTTCAGCGCCACCCGCTCGGCGGTGAGGATGGCCCGCGCCGAGCCTTCCAGCCGCAGCACCACGTCGCCGGCATTGACCTCGGTCCCGTCGAGCCGCTCCAGCGTGACGTCGAGCGTGGGGTCGATGAGATGGAAGGCGATCTCGGCAGCGTCGACCCCGGCGATCACCCCACGTTGCCGGCTGGCGATCACCGCGGAAAAGCGGGCATCGGCCGGCACCACGGCATCGGTGGTGACATCGCCGGCACGGCCGAGGTCCTCCAGTAGCGCGTCGCGGACGATCGGCTCGATCAGCAGGCGGGGCAGGGGGGAGAGCGTCATTTCGATTGTTCTCTCAAGAGCCACCTCATCCTGAGGTGCGAGCGGAGCGAGCCTCGAAGGATGCCCGCCCCAGATGAACATCCTTCGAGGCCCGGCTGACGCGGGGCACCTCAGGATGAGGTCGCTTTAGGCAGGCTAAGCCACCCGCCGCACGATCGGCGCCTCGCGCAGGCTTTCGGCGAAGGCGAGCGTCTCGTCGAGTGTCGTACGCGAATGCTCGACGGTGTTCGCCACGAGCGGAAAGTCGGAGCGGAAATGCCCGCCGCGGCTTTCCTCGCGTTTGAGCGCCTCGCTGGCCACCATCAGCGCGACCAGCGCCATGTCGTCGGCACCACTGCTCGCCATCGCGTCGAGCCGGCGCACAGCGGCATCGAGCCCCGCGGCGTCGCGCACCACGCCGACGCTGCGGTCCATCAGGCTGCGGATCTCGGCGCGGGACGCCGAAGGACGCGGCAGGGCGTGAGTGGTGCCGTCGCGGGCGACGGCCTCGCACCCGGCAATGTCCGCAGCGATCCATTCGGCATAGGCCAGCGCCTCCAGCAGCGAATTGCTGGCGAGCCGGTTGGCACCGTGCAGCCCGGTGGACGCGACCTCGCCGCAGGCCCAGAGGCCCTCCAGCGAAGAGCGCCCGGCGTCGTCCACCGCGATGCCGCCCATATGATAGTGCGCCGCCGGGCGCACCGGGATTGGCTGGCGCACCGGATCGATGCCGTTGGCCCGGCACAGCGCGACGACGCCGGGGAAACGATGCTCGAGGTGCTCCAGCCGCGCATCGAGCACGACACTGCGCCCCGCCGCGATCTCGGCGAAGATGGCGCGTGCCACGATATCGCGCGGCGCCAGCTCGCGGGCGGGGACGTCCGCCATGAAGCGCTCGCCGCGATCATTGAGCAGGATGGCGCCTTCGCCCCGCAAGGCTTCGGTGGCCAGCGGCATCGGGTCGGCGCCGGCGGCGATGGCGGTCGGGTGGAACTGCACGAACTCCATGTCGCGCAGCACCGCGCCCGCGCGTGCGGCCAGAGCGAGCCCGGAGCCCACCGCGCCGAGCGGATTGGTGGTGGAGGCATAGAGCCCGCCGAGCCCGCCGGTCGCAAGCACCACCGCGCGCGCGGGCAGAATGGCCGGGCCGGACGCGCTCACCCCGGCAATGCCGGTCACAGTGCCATGAGCATCGCGCAGCAGCGCGGTGGCGCGCACGCCTTCCATCAGATGGATGGAGGGGCAGGCTCGCACCGCGCGAGCCAGCGTCTCCAGCACGGCGCGACCGGTGGAATCGCCATTGGCATGGACGATGCGCCGGCGCGAATGCGCGGCCTCCAGCCCGAGCGCGATGCGGCCTTCCGTGTCGTGGTCGAACGGGGCATCGAGGCCGGCGAGCCAATCGATCGCCGCCGGCGCCGCCGCCGTCACCCGGTGAGCCACGGCGGCGTCGCACAGTCCCGCGCCCGCCTTGAGGGTATCGACGGCGTGTAGTTCCGGTCGGTCGTCTTCGCCGATCGCCGCGGCGATGCCGCCCTGCGCCCAGGCGGTGGCGGCTTCCAGGCCGAGATCGGCCTTGGCAAGCAGCGTGACCGGCAGCGGCGCGAGGCGCAAGGCGGTTGCAAGCCCGGCGACACCTCCGCCGATTACCACTACGTGCTCCGGCCGATGGCCGATGAGGCGTTCCATCAGATGAGCTTTCAGCGAATGGTGAGCATGCGGGTGATCGGCGCGCGGGCGCGCTCGGCGATTGCCGGGTCGATCTCGACCGCGACGGTCATGGTCTCCAGCGCGTGCCGGATCTTCGGCAGCGTGATGCGCCGCATATGCGGGCAGAGATTGCACGGCCGGACGAACTCGATATCCGGATGGTGCACCGAGACATTGTCGGCCATCGAGCATTCGGTGATGAGCACGACGCGGCCCGGCTTGTGGTCACCGACATAATCCGCCATCGCCGCGGTGGAGCCGGCGAAGTCGGCTTCCGCCACCACGTCCGGCGCGCATTCCGGATGCGCCAGCACCACGACGCCGGGATGCGCCTCGCGCAGGTCGCGGATGTCCTGCGGCGAGAAGCGCTCATGCACCTCGCAATGGCCCTTCCAGGCGATCAGCTCGATCTCCGGAACCTCCTTCTGGACGTTCTGCGCGAGATATTCGTCCGGCAGCATGAGGATGCGGTTGACACCCCATTCCCTGGCGACGTGGCGCACCACCTTCACGGCGTTGCCGGAGGTGCAGCAATAATCACTCTCCGCCTTCACCTCGGCTGAGGTGTTGACGTAGGAGACCACCGGCACACCCGGATAATGCTGGCGCAGCAGGCGGATATCGGCCGCGGTGATGGATTCGGCGAGCGAGCAGCCGGCCTTCGGGTCGGGGATCAGCACGGTCTTGGCGGGGTTCAGGAGCTTCGCTGTCTCGGCCATGAAGTGCACGCCGGCCATGACGATGACGTCGGCATCGACGGTCTCGGCTTCGCGGGCGAGCGCCAGGCTGTCACCGACAATATCCGCCACCGTGTTGAAGATCTCCGCCGCCTGATAATTATGACCGAGGATCACGGCATTGCGCTCGCGCTTCAGCCGCTCGATCGCCTCGACCTCACGGGCGATCAGCGGCCATTCCGCCGGCGTGATCTGCTTGGCGACGCGGGCATAGAGATGCGGCAGCGGCAGGGATTCCGTGCGGGCGGTCGCTGGCATGACGTTGGGGCGGATGTCCTCGCGGGCGGCGAGATTGGCGTCGAACATTCAATCCTCCCTTATGCTCTATCTGAGCATAAATAGGGTCCGAAAAATCCGGGTTCAAGACCCGGCGTCGGAGTTATGCTAGGACTGAGTATAAGGCCTTGTCAACGGGACGTCACAAAGAGTGATGGCGCTCGGGTGGGCATCCTTCGAGGCTCGCTGCCCTCGCACCTCAGGATGAGGTTGTACCAAAGAGCGACCTCATCCTGAGGTGCCCGGCAGAGCCGGGCCTCGAAGATGCTGAAGCAATGCAACCTGCCGTCCTCCACGCCACCGCTCACTTGATCGCGGGGCCGCCCAGT
This sequence comes from Xanthobacteraceae bacterium, assembly GCA_029266425.1. Classification (GTDB taxonomy): domain Bacteria; phylum Pseudomonadota; class Alphaproteobacteria; order Rhizobiales; family Xanthobacteraceae; genus Ancylobacter. The sequence continues at coordinate 102,970 of JAQSWY010000024.1, read as the reverse complement.
TGAGGCAGGAACCGCCCGATCTTCTGCTGCAGCAGCTGTACAAGCGCAGTCTCGTCAGACGTATGTTTCTTCGGCACGTCAAGGCAGACCACGCGCTTTGTGTTTAGGGCGGTGCGGAAGCGTTGCTTGATCCTGACGCGGTGATACTTCTCTGAAGCGAAAATGATATCTGCCCACGCGACCATTTCGGATGTCAGCGGCCCGCTCACGTCAGTGTCGGCGAATTTTACTGCGAGATCACTGCGCTGGGCGAACACCCGCTTCACCGCCTCGCTGCGGATCGGGTCTTGGCTGCCTACGAACAGGATCCGCTTCGGAGGGCCATAGCAAATCGATCCAGGCGGGCGCGTTTCTTTGAGCGTGATAAGCGCATTTCCCCACGCTTCATTGTCTTCACGTTCCGACAAGGCATGCGCGAGTTCGAATACTTCGATGATCGCCGCTATCTGCTCTGCCGGCCAAGCCCTCCACCCGGCCATATCAAGTCTTTCGGCAATCCGCTCGGGTTCTGTGCCGATCCAGAATGGAGCGGAGACCGCCAATTCGAGTATTCGAGGAACGAAATAGTTGTAATCCTCTCCTGATCCAATGGTTAGCATCGCCGACCCGGCATAGGCGCCAATTTGTTCGTCGGTAAGATCGCGCAATGGTACTGCGATCAAGGCGGCTACGTCGGCCGGGGCGCTATAGGGTGAAGCCTCAATCCGACGAGGCCTCCAAACATCCTCGAACGCCTGATAGGCGCGGTCCAGCGCCGCGGCGAGCGGTTCCGCCGCGATCGGCGTTCTCACCGCCGTATCCCGCCGCTCGGTAGCCTCACCCCCGGCGCGGGGCGTTCCAGCAGCACTTCGCGGCGGAAGCGCACCAGGCGGGCGGGGCGCCCGCCGGTCTCGCTGGTGGCTTCGCCGGTCTCCTCGACCAGGCGCTGCTGCTCGATCAGGCGGCGGAAATTCTGCTTGTGCAGCCGCACTCCGGAGAGCGCCTCCACGGTGCGCTGCAACTGGCCGAGCGTGAAGGTGGGGGGCATCAGTTCGAACACCACTGGGCGGTATTTGATCTTGCCGCGCAGCCGGGCGATGGCGAGCGCCAGCATGCGGCGATGGTCGCCCGCCATCTCGACGCCGGGCAGGAAGGTAGCCGGGCGCGAGGCGCCCTCCGGCAGGCCGCGCTCGCGCAGCGCTTCCGCCACCATGCCGGCCTCGTAGAGCAGCTCGTAGCGCTCCAGCACCCGCTCCTCGTCGCGGCCCTGGGCCGAGCCGAAGGCGAGCGAGAGCCGCTCGGCCCGGATGGTGCCCAGCGCGGCGCTCGGTGCGGAGGCTGCCCAGGCGCGCAGCCCCGGCTCCAGCGCGTCGAGCACCGCCGGACGGCCATCGCGCCAATCCTCCCAGGGGAAATAGCGGTACCAGCTCTCCCACGCCGCATCGGCGTCGCCGGCCGGGCGCGCCTCGCGCACCAGCGCGAGATAGGCGACCGAGAGTGCGTGGTCGGCGTCCTCGCCGTCGGTCTCCCGGCGGTCGCGGTCGCCGAAGGTATAGAGCTGCTCGACATGGCCGAGCACCTGATGGGTCTGCCGCTCCACCCAGTTGCGCAGTCCCGCTTCCAGCGTGCGGTGGCCGCGCTCCAGCGGGCCGGACGGCAGCGCTTCGCGCCCGCCCGCACCCTCGCGCCCCGCATGACGAACGGCGAGCACCTTGGGATCATCGCCGGTCACGGCGACGATCACCGCGCTGAGGCCGATCGAAAGCCGGCTCTCGGCGTCGGAGGCGCCGGGAGATTGCAGGCGATCGGGCTGTGCGGAAGCGGCCATCGTCGGTGAAAGGGATTCGCGGGCGCAATGGGGACGCGTCAATCTAGCATGGTTGGCGAAACCGCGCCGCGCTTGCGCGATCCGCGCCGGGATGGCATGCGCGTCAGGACGGCTTGGAAGGGAGACCAGTATGGCGATCACCGACCGCGTGGTGCTGCCCGGCGGCGAAGAAGTGCCGCAGCTCGGCATCGGCACCTGGATGATGGGCGAGCGTGCCGGCAGCCTCAAGGAAGAGGCGGAATCGGTGCGCACAGGCATCGAGCTCGGCATGCGCCTCGTCGACACCGCCGAAATGTATGGCGACGGCAAGTGCGAGAGCTTCCTCGGCGAGGCGCTCGCCGGGCTGCGCGACGAGGTGTTCCTGGTCTCCAAGGTCTATCCGCACAATGCCAGCCGCGCCGGCGTCGTCAGCGCCTGCGAACGGAGCCTCAGCCGGCTCAAGACCGACCGGCTCGACCTCTATCTGCTGCACTGGCGCGGCGGCGTGCCGCTGGAAGAGACGATCCTCGGCTTCGAGCATCTCAAGTCGCAGGGCAAGATCCGGCACTGGGGCGTCAGCAATTTCGACACCGACGACATGGAGGAGCTCTGGGAGACGCCGGGCGGCGAGGGCTGCGCGGTCAACCAGGTGCTCTACAATCTCGCCCGGCGCGGCCCGGAATGGGACCTGCTGCCGTGGCTCGAAGAGCACGATATGCCGCTGATGGCCTATAGCCCGATCGAGCAGGGGCGCATCCCGACGGACGGCGCGCTTGCCGAGATCGCGGGCAAGCACAAGGCGACGCCGTTCCAGGTGGCGCTTGCCTGGGTGATGCGCAACTTGAACAACATCGTCATCCCGAAGGCGTCGCGGGTCGCCCATATGCGCGACAATCGCGGCGCGGCGGACATCGTGCTTGATAGCGAGGATCTCGCCAGCCTCGACCTCGCCTTCGCCCCGCCGAGCCGAAAGCGCTCGCTGGAGATGCTGTGAGGGGTAGCCCTCCGAACCACGTCATCTCCGGGCTTGTCCCGGGGATCCACGTCCGTGACGAAAGCGCAGCCGTGGATGGCCGGGACAAGCCCGGCCATGACAGCGGTAGGGACGGCGCCAAGGCTGCCGCGATGGACACCAACCCCACCATCCGCCTCGACAATGTCACGCTGCGCCGCGGCGGGCGGGAGGTGCTGTCCGCTCTCTCCCTCACCCTTACCGAGCGCCGGATCGGCCTGATCGGCGATAATGGCTCGGGCAAGAGTTCGCTGGTGCGCCTGATGAACGGCCTGCTGAGCGCAGATGTCGGCAGTGTCACCGTCCACGGCCTCGATGCCGCCAAGGACTCATCCGAACTGCCGCGCAAGGTCGGCTTCATCTTCCAGAACCCGGATCACCAGATCATCTTCCCGACGGTGATCGAGGAAGTCGCCTTCAGCCTGGAGCAGACCGGGCTCTCCCGCCGCGAGGCGGCGAGCGAGGCCAAGCTCGCGCTCGCCCGCTTCGAGCGCGCGCATTGGGCCGACCGCCCGGTGCACGCGCTCTCCGAAGGCGAGAAGCAACTGCTCTGCATCATCGCCGTGCTGGTGATGCAGCCTGCCGTTCTTGTACTCGATGAGCCCTTCTCCGCGCTCGATCTGCCGACCCGGCGACGCTTAGAGGCGCTGATCGCGACGCTCGACCAGCAGGTGATCCTGATCGCGCACGAGCTCGATGCGTTCGGTGGCTATGACCGCGTGCTCTGGCTGGAAGCGGGCCGCGTGCGCATGGACGGCGCCCCGGGCGAGGTTATCGCCGCCTATCGTCGCGCAGTGGAGGAGGGCGGATGATCTCGCTCTATCTCGCCCAGCGCACCTGGGCGCATGAGGTCCCGGCCGGCTGGAAGCTGGCGGCGCTGGCGCTCGTCAGCCTGCTGGTCACCCCGTTCGACAGCCTGCCCTTGATGGTCGGGCTGGTCGCAGCCGTGCTGGCGATCTATGCCGCGCTCGGCCGCGAGGCGATCCGGCAGATCGCGCTGCTGCGGCCGATCCTGCCGCTGCTCGCCATCCTCTTCGCCATCCATTGGTGGAACGGCGATCCCCGCCTCGGCCTCGTCGCGGTATTGCGGCTCGTCGGCATGATGCTGCTCGCCAATGCGGTGACCATGACGACGCGCATGGACGAGATGATGGACGTCATCGAGCCCGTGCTGAAGCCGCTGGCCTGGTTTGGTGTTCCGCCGCGCACCGTGGCGCTGGCCGTGGCCATGATGATCCGTTTCGTGCCGCTCTTGTTCGCTCTCTGGGAGGCGCTGAACGAGAGTTTTCGCGCGCGGACGGGGCGGCGGGGCGGCTGGCGCTTGCTCGCGCCCTTCTGTATCCAGACATTGAGACTGTCCCACCACACCGCCGAGGCGCTTGCCGCGCGCGGCGGCGCGCCGCGAGGAAGTAGCCGATGACCAGGGAACGCACGCTCGTCCAGATCGCCCTCTATGCGGCAATCATCGCGGTGTTGGGGCTCATGCCGAAATTCGACATTCCGCTCGCCGGCGGCGTGCCGATCACCGCGCAGAGCATGGGCATCATGCTGGCCGGGGTGATGCTCGGCGCCTGGCGCGGCGCGCTGGCGGTGACGCTGTTCATTCTGGTGGTGGCGCTCGGCGCGCCCCTGCTGGCCGGCGGGCGCGGCGGGCTCGGCGTGTTCTTCGGCCCCTCGGCGGGCTTCATCATAGGCTATCCGGTGGCAGCTTTCGTCGCCGGCTTCATCATGCAGAAGCTCCGCAACCAGCCGGTGCTGCCGGTGGCGCTGGTGGCTGCGGTGGTCGGCGGCATCCTCGTGCTCTATCCGCTCGGCATCCTGGGCATGTCGAGCCTCGGCAGCCTTTCCCCGCTCGACGCCGCGAAGGCCTCCCTGATCTTCATTCCCGGCGACACCATCAAGGCTGTGCTGGTCGCCCTCGTCGCCCAGACCGTGGCGCGCGGCCTGCCCGAGGCGCTGGTCTCCCGCGCTCCCTGATGCGTGTCTCATGACCATCGGCGCTGCACTGCCGGGGCTCGCCGCCGATGACCCGGCAAAGCCGGCGCTGGTCTGCGATCACGAGGTGCTGGACCGCCGGACCTTCACCCGCGCGGCGCTGGCGCTGACCGCGGAACTTGAAGCTCGGCTTGAGCCGGGCTCAAGCATTGCTCTGGCAATGCCGAACAGCGCGGATCTGGTCGCGCTGTTCTTTGCAGCGGCGATGAGCGGGCGGCAGGCCCTCGTTTATGATCCCGGCTGGCCGGCGCCCTATCGCGCCGCCATCGATGCCGCGCTGGCGCCGCCGCTGACGGTGGACGGCAGCGAGCCGTGGCTGCGCGGGGCGTTCCAGGGCGCCGCCGCTGCCCCGCCGTCCCCATCGCCGGACACGCCCTTCTATGTCGGCTTCACCTCGGGCTCGACCGGACTTCCCAAGGGGTATCGGCGCTCGCACCGCTCCTGGATCGAGAGCTTCGAGGTCAGCCGGGTCGAGTTCGGCTTGAGCGAAGCCGACGTGATCATGGCGCCCGGCGGGCTCGCCGCCTCGCTGCATCTTTATGGCATCGTCCATGCCCTGCACATCGGCGCGGAGGCGGTGATGATGCGCCGCTTCCATCCGCGCCGGGCGCTGGCGCTGATCGCGGAGCGCCGCGTGACCGCGCTCTATGTGACGCCGACCCAATTGCAATTGCTGCTCGACGCGGCGGATGACGGCATCTGCCCGTCGCTGCGCGTGCTCATGGTCAGCGGCGCCAAATGGCAGGCGGCGACCCGCGCCGCCACCGCTCGGCTCTTCCCCAATGCGGAGATCGCTGAATTCTACGGCGCCTCGGAGCTCAGCTTCGTCACCATCGGTCATGCGCGCGAGCATGTGCCGCCGGGCTCGGTCGGGCGCGCCGCGCACGGCGTCTCACTGCGCATCCGCAATGCCGAGGGGCACGACCTGCCGACGGGCGAGATCGGCGCCATCTGGGTGAAGAGCGGCATGATCTTCGACGATTATGCCTGCGGCGGCGGCGAGGAGATCCGCCGCGAGGGTGCGTGGATGACGGTCGGCGACCATGGCGCGCTGGACGAGGCGGGTTTCCTCACTCTGCACGGCCGCGAGAAGCGCATGCTCGTCACCGCCGGCCTCAATGTCTATCCGGAGGAGGTGGAGCGGGTTCTGGTGACGATGCCCGGCGTTCACGAGGCCGCGGTGTTCGGGATTCCCGACCCGCTGCGCGGCACCGAGCTCGTCGCGGTGCTGCGGGCCGAGGGCGAGCCGGGCGAAGCCACGCTTCGGGCGTTTTGCCGGGACTATCTGCCGGCGGCGAAGGTGCCGCGTCGATTCCTCATCCTCGATGACTGGCCGCGCACCGCAGGCGGCAAGGCGGACCTCGCCGCGCTGCGCCGCCACATCGAGGGGAGGTGTGGGCCATCATGAGCCGCGCCTTCATCATCGCCGCCCGTCGTAGCGCGGTCGGGCCGCGGCGGGGCGCGTTCGGAAAGCTTGAGGCCTGGCAGCTCGCTGCTCCCGTCCTGCAGGCCTGCCTCACCGACGCCCGTGTTGGCGTGGACGTGGTCGACGAGGTGATCCTCGGCAATGCCCTGTCCGGTGGCGGCAATGTCGCCCGGCTGGCGGCGCTGGCGGCGGGGCTGCCGGAGCGCGTGCCGGCACTGACCATCGACCGGCAATGCTGCTCGGGGCTCGACGCGATCATGCTCGCGGCGCGGCTGGTTGAGGCCGGCGCAGCGCGGGCCGTGCTCGCCGGCGGCACCGAGAGCTGGAGCCGCTCCGCCATCCGCGCCCATCGCCCGCGCAAGGAAGGCGAGGCGCCCGACTTCTACGACACGCCGCCCTTCACGCCCTGGCCGGAGCGCGATCGGGATATGGTCGAGGCGGCGGCCGAGCTGGCACGGATCGAGGGGATTACGCGCGCGGCGCAGGACGAATTCGCGGTTGAAAGCCACCGGAAAGCTCTAGCACACCAAAAGCTCCCTCTCCCCGAAGGGGGGAGGGCTTCCCGCTCTGGCACTGAGGGCGCGCTTCACGACGAAATCGTCCTCATCCCCGAAGCGCCACTCGCACACGATGCCTTCACCCGCAACCTCACACCGCGGCTCTGCGCCCGTGCGCCGGTGCTCGCCGGCGAGGGCGAGCATGCCGTCGATGCGGCGGGCGTCGCGGTCGAGGCCGATGCGGCCGCCGCCGTCCTCGTCGTGTCAGAGGACATCGCGCGCGACCATCCTCACCGGCTTGAGATTCTCGACGCCCTTGCCCTCGGCGCCGCGCCGGAGCAGCCGGCGATGGCGCTTGTCCCGGTCGTTCGCCGGCTTCTCGACCGCAATGGCCTGGCCGCGACCGACCTCGATATCGTCGAGCTGATGGAGGCATTCGCCGTGCAGGCGCTGGCGAACAGCGCGCATCTGGGCCTCAATCGCGCGCGCCTCAATATCGGTGGCGGCGCGCTTGCCCGTGGCCATCCGGTCGGCGCTTCCGGCGCCATTCTCGCGGTACGGCTGTTCCATGAGATGCGCGCTGCGCCCGGCGGCAATACCGGCCTCGCCGCGATTGCCGCGGCAGGCGGGCTCGCCACCGCCATGTTGCTGCGCAGCAACGAGTAAGTTTGCCCGCAGGGCGCGATTGTGCAGGAATGAATCGCGAATCTTTCCAGTTCGCGTTTCGTCGGCCGATCCTCATGAACGCCATCTCTTCCCGCCAGCAGGACATATTGGTGCTGGCGCGCGCCCAGGGGCGGGTCAGTGTCGATGATCTCGCGACGCGCTTCGAGGTCTCGCCGCAGACCATCCGCAAGGACCTGAACGATCTGTGCGTGCGCCGGCTGATGTCGCGCGTCCATGGCGGCGCCGTAGTGGCCTCCGGCGTCGAGAACGTCGCCTATGAGGCGCGTCGCATCATGGCCCAGGACGCCAAGCGCGCCATTGGCGATGCCGCGGCGCGTATGGTGCCGAACCGCGCTTCGCTCTTCATCAATATCGGCACCACCACCGAGGAGGTGGCGCGCGCGCTCGGCGACCATGAGGATCTGCTGGTCATCACCAACAACCTCAATGTTGCGACGCTGCTCTACCGGCATCCGAGGATCGAGCTGATCATGGCCGGCGGTCCGGTGCGCCACGCCGACGGCGCGGTCATTGGCTCGGCGGCGGTGGATTTCGTCCGCCAGTTCCGCGTCGACTATGCGGTGATCGGCGCCTCCGCGATCGAGGAGGACGGCACGCTGCTCGATTTCGACTACCGCGAGGTGCAGGTGGCGCGCGCCATCATCGACAATGCCCGCCAGGTGATCCTCGTCGCCGACCGCTCCAAACTGGAGCGCACCGCGCCGGTGCGCATCGGCGATATGAGCGAGATCGACACCTTCGTCACCGACATGGTGCCATCCGCCGGCCTGCGCGAGGTCTGCGCGCGCCACGCGGTCGAACTGATCGAGGTCGGCGGTGCCGAGGAAGAGGTCTTCTGAGCTTAATCCCCGACGCACATCAGGTCGTCATGGCCGGCCTTGTGCCGGCCATCTCGGCCTCTGATCCGCTGCCGGAATCGAGACCCCCGGCACAGACCGGGGATGACAGCGCGTTGGGATAATGGTGCTGAATTGCTGCATTGCATCCAAACGAAACCTCCAGGCTTTCGTTTCCCCCTATTGCAGGTTCGTAATGGTTCGCTTAGGTTCCATGTGAAGATAAAAACGAAAGCATTCCTGACTTAAGGGAATGCGCCGTGGGAGATGAGTTTGGCCGCGCGCAGCCTGGATGCCGTCTATGATCTCGCCGTCATCGGCGGCGGGGTGAATGGGTGCGGTATTGCCCGCGATGCCGCCGGCCGCGGCGCCTCCGTCGTGCTGTTCGAGCAGGGCGATCTCGCGGGCGCCACGTCCTCCGCCTCCACCAAGCTGATCCATGGCGGCCTGCGCTATCTGGAGCATTACGAGTTCCGGCTGGTGCGCGAAGCGCTGATGGAGCGCGAGGTGCTGTGGAGCATCGCCCCCCACATCATCCGCCCGCTGCGCTTCGTGCTGCCGCATCATGCGGGCCTGCGCCCGGCCTGGCTGTTGCGCCTCGGCCTGTTCCTCTACGACCATCTCGGCGGGCGCAAGCTGCTTCCACCCACCCGCACCCTGGACCTCGCCAGCGATCCCGCTGGCATCGCGCTCAGGTCCGATTTCACCCGCGCCTTCGAATATTCCGACTGCTGGGTCGAGGACAGCCGGCTGGTGGTGCTGAACGCGCTCGATGCCGCCGAGCGCGGCGCCGATATTCGCCCCGGCTTTCGCGTCATCTCCGCCGACCGCGGGTCCGAGTACTGGACCGTCGATGTCGAGCGCACCGAGGACGGCGCGCGCGAGACGGTGCGGGCCCGGGTGCTGGTCAATGCGGCGGGGCCCTGGGTGCACCAGGTGCTGGCCAAGATCGCGCGCACCGACGAGCCGGCCGGCGTCCGCCTGGTCCAGGGCAGCCACATCGTGGTGCGCCGGCTGTTCGAGCACGACCGCGCCTACATCTTCCAGAACGCCGACGGCCGGATCATCTTCGCCATTCCCTATGAGCACGACTTCACCTTGATCGGCACCACCGATCGCGACTACCAGGGCGCCCCCGACAAGGTTGCGGCGAGCACTGACGAGATCGCCTATCTCTGCGCCGCGGCGAGCGAATATCTGAAGAAGCCGGTCGCCCCCGCCGATGTGGTGTGGACCTATTCCGGCGTGCGCCCGCTCTATGATGACGGCGCCTCCAAGGCGCAGGAAGCCACCCGCGACTATGTGCTGGAGCTCGACGCCGCCGATGGCAAGCCGGCGATCCTTTCGGTGTTCGGTGGCAAGATCACCACCTATCGCCGCCTCGCCGAGCACGCCATCCAGAAGCTGAAGGATCATCTGCCCGGTGCCGAGAAGCCGTCCTGGACCGGCGAGACCCCGCTGCCCGGCGGCGATTTCGCGGTGACCGACCAGTCCCGCGTGGTGGCGCAGGTGCTGCGCGCCTATCCCTTCCTCGAGGCAGGCCTCGCCCGCCGCCTCGTGGTGGCTTACGGTACGCGAGCGTTGCGCCTGCTCGGCGGCGCACGCAGCGCGGACGATCTCGGCCGCGTCTTTGGCGCCGACCTCACGGAGGCGGAGGTGCTCTATCTCATGCGCGAGGAGTGGGCGCGCACCGCTGCGGACGTGCTCTGGCGCCGCTCCAAGCTCGGCCTGCGCTTCAGCGGCGATGAGATCCAGGCGCTCGACGCCTATATGCACGCCGCCGGCAACGGCCGGAGCGCGGCGGCGATGCTGAGGAGCGCGGCACGATGAGCCTCGTCCTCGAAAACGTGCGCCGCGAAGTCGCCGGCCAGGTCCACATCCGCGACGTGTCGCTGGAATTGGCCCGCGGCTCGCTCAATGTGCTGCTCGGCGCCACGCTTGCCGGCAAGACCACCCTGATGCGGCTGATGGCCGGGCTCGACGTACCGACGTCGGGCCGGGTGCTGGTGGAGGGGCGCGACGTCACCGGGGTGCCGGTGAAGCGGCGCAGCGTCGCCATGGTCTACCAGCAATTCATCAATTACCCGGCGCTCAGCGTCTATGAGAACATCGCTTCCCCGCTGCGCGTCGCCGGCCTCAAACGGGCCGAGATCGACAGGCGCGTCAAGGAGGCGGCGAAGCTGCTCAAGCTCGAGCCCTATTTGCAGCGCCGCCCGCTGGAGCTTTCCGGCGGCCAGCAGCAGCGCACCGCCATCGCCCGCGCCCTGGTGAAGGGAGCGGATCTGGTGCTGCTCGACGAGCCGCTGGCCAATCTCGACTACAAGCTGCGCGAGGAACTGCGCGAAGAGCTGCCGCGCATCTTCGCCGAGAGCGGCGCGATCTTCGTCTATGCCACCACCGAGCCGACCGAGGCACTGCTGCTCGGCGGCAATACAGCGACCCTGCTGGAGGGCGCGGTGACGCAGTTCGGCCCGACGCCGCTGGTCTATCGCCGCCCGCAGGATCTCGCGACCGCCGGCGTCTTCTCCGATCCGCCGCTCAACACGCTGCGCGTCACCCGGATCGGGCCGCGCATCCGGCTGGAGAGCGGCATCACCGCGCCGGCGACCGGCGTCTTCGCCACCGTGCCGGACGGCAGCTACACCATGGGCGTGCGCGCCCACCATCTGGGCGTCGACGACACCGTCTTCGACAGCAACGGGCATGGATCCGCCGCGTCCGGCGAGGGGGATAACGGTTTCATCCGGCTCAACGCCACCGTGTCGGTATCCGAGATCACCGGATCGGAGAGCTTCGTCCATATGGATGTCGGCAATGAACGCCTCATCGCGCTGGTGCCCGGCGTCAGGCGTCTGGAGCCCGGCGCCTATGTCGATGTGCTGATCGATCCCCGGCACTTGTTGCTGTTCGATAGCGAAGGCCGCAGCGCCGGCCGCGTGCTCGACGCGGCGGCTTGAGGAAGGCGACATGGCCAGCATCACCCTCGACGGTCTCGCCCATGCCTACCGGCCCGATCCGAAGGGCCCGCAGGACTATGCGCTGAAGCGCATCGACCATGTCTGGCAGCAGGGCGGCGCCTATGCGCTGCTCGGCCCCTCGGGTTGCGGCAAGACCACCCTGCTCAACATCATTTCCGGCCTCGTGGTGCCGACCCGCGGGCGCATATTGTTCGACGGCCGCGACGTGACGCATCTGCCGACGGAAGACCGCAACATCGCGCAGGTGTTCCAGTTCCCGGTGGTCTACGACACCATGACGGTGCGCGAGAATCTCGCCTTCCCGCTGAAGAACCGCGGGGTCGCCAGGGACGCGGTCACGCGCCGGTGCGAGGAGATTGCCGACCGGCTGGGCCTGTCCAAGTCGCTCGATCGCAAGGCGGCGAACCTCACTGCGGACGCCAAGCAGAAGATCTCGCTCGGCCGCGGCCTGGTGCGCTCCGATGTCGCCGCGATCCTGTTCGACGAGCCGCTGACCGTCATCGACCCGCATCTGAAATGGCAGCTGCGCTCGACGCTGAAGGAACTGCATCGCTCGCTCGACCTCACCATGATCTATGTCACCCACGACCAGACCGAGGCGATGACCTTCGCCGACACCGTCGTGGTGATGCACGACGGCGCGGTAGTGCAGACCGGCACACCAGAAGAGCTGTTCGAGCGGCCGGAGCACACCTTCGTCGGCCACTTCATCGGCTCGCCGGGGATGAATGTTTTGCCGGCGAAGGTCGAGGGTCACACCGCCTATGTCGGCCAGCAGAGGATCACGCTGCCCCGCACCTATCCGAAGCTGCCGGAGGAGGAACGCGTCGAGCTCGGCGTCCGCCCCGAATTCGCCCGCCTCATGCCTGCGGGGCAGGGCGTGCCGGTGAAGGTGAAGCGCATCGACGATATCGGCCGCGCCCGCATCGCGCGGGTCGAGCTCGACGGGCACGCGATGGCGGCGACGGTGCCAGAGGGCTTGAGCATCAGCGGCGACGTCGCCGGCCTCGGCTTCGAGCAGCGCCAGCTCCACATCTATGCCGCCGGCAAGCTGGTGGTCGGCGAGGGAGGGGTGGGATGAGCGCACTCCTTCCTTTCACCTCTCCCCGTGGGGGAGAGGTCGGATTGCAGAGCAATCCGGGTGAGGGGGCCGGTAGGCCGGCAGTTTCCGCGCAGACCCCTCACCCCACCCCTCTCCCCGTCGGGGAGAGGGTGAAGAAAGAAAAGAGGGCCTGATCCATGGAAAAGACCCTCAACAACAAGGCCTGGCTGCTGGTCATGCCGGTGTTCGGCATCGTCGCTTTCTCGGCGATCCTGCCGATCATGACGGTGGTGAACTATTCGGTGCAGGATACCTTCGGCAACAATCAGTTCTTCTGGAACGGGCTGGGCTGGTTCTCCGAACTGCTCGATCCCTCGACCGAGCTGGGCGGGCGCTTCTTCGAGGCACTGTGGCGCAACCTTCTCTTCTCCGCCATCATCCTCGCCATCGAGGTGCCGCTCGGCATCCTGGTCGCGCTCTCCATGCCGCGCCACGGCTGGAAGGTCGCGGCGACGCTGGTGCTGATGGCGCTGCCGCTGCTCATTCCATGGAACGTCGTCGGCACCATCTGGCAGGTGTTCGCCCGTTCCGACATCGGCCTCCTCGGCTATGCGGTGAACTGGCTCGGCCTTCCGTACAATTACACGGCCGACACGGTCTCGGCCTGGATCACCATCATCGTGATGGATGTCTGGCACTGGACCAGCCTCGTCGCGCTGCTCTGCTATGCCGGCCTGAAGTCGATCCCCGACGCCTATTACCAGGCGGCGCGCATCGACGGCGCCTCGCGCTGGGCGGTGTTCCGCACCATCCAGCTGCCGAAGATGCGCCGCGTCCTGCTGATCGCCGTACTGCTGCGCTTCATGGACTCATTCATGATCTACACCGAGCCCTTCGTGCTCACCGGCGGCGGCCCGGGCAACGCGACGACCTTCCTGTCGATCGACCTCGTCAAGCTCGCGCTCGGCCAGTTCGATCTCGGCAAGGCGGCGGCGATGTCGCTGGTCTACAATCTCATCGTGCTGGCGGTCTGCTGGGTGTTCTACACCGTGATGACCAATGCCGGCATGGAACGCAGGAGCGAGGCATGAACCCGCTCAACGGCTCCAATCTGTCATTCCGGGGCAAAGGCGACCTATTGGGTCGCCGTCTTATCGGGAGACGCCGAGGCGGCAGCCTCAGCGTTCCCCGGGGATCCACGACCTTCTTGCTCGCGCGCCCGACCCGTTCGTGGATGGCCGGAACAAGTCCGGCCATGACGTCGAACTTGGGAGAGCGGTCATGACCCAGTCCCGCTCCGGCGCCTTTGTCATGGTGCTGTATCTCGTCTTCCTGATGCTGCCGATCTACTGGCTCGTGAATATGAGCCTGAAGACCAATTTCGAGATCAACACCACGCTGACGCTGTGGCCGCGCGAGGTGACCTTCGAGCATTATGTGAAGATCTTCACCGATCGGAGCTGGTATTCGGGCTATATCAACTCGCTGACCTATGTGGTGCTCAACACCATCATCTCGGTCACGCTGGCACTGCCCGCGGCCTATGCCTTCTCGCGCTATCGCTTCGTCGGCGACAAGCACCTGTTCTTCTGGCTGCTGTCGAACCGCATGGCGCCGCCGGCGGTGTTCGCGCTGCCCTTCTTCAATCTCTATTCCGCCATTGGCCTGTTCGACACGCCGTGGGCGGTGGCTTTGGCACACTGCCTGTTCAATGTGCCGCTGGCGGTGTGGATCCTGGAAGGCTTCATGTCTGGCGTGCCGCGCGAGATCGACGAGACCGCGGCGATCGACGGCTACTCGTTCCCGCGCTTCTTCGTGCGGATATTCATGCCGCTGATCGCCTCCGGCGTCGGCGTCGCCGCCTTCTTCTGCTTCATGTTCTCCTGGGTGGAACTCCTGCTGGCGCGCACGCTGACCGCCGCCAATGCCAAGCCGATCGCCGTCACCATGACCCGCACGGTGTCTGCCGGTGCTGACCATCATCCCCGGGGCGCTGGTGATCTGGTTCGTGCGCAACTACATCGCCAAGGGCTTCGCCCTCGGGCGGGTGTGAGGAGGCGGGGACCATGGAACACCTCTCCGAGAGCTTCGCCTGGATGGCCTGGACCTGGCAGACCGGGCTGTTCTTCGCCGCCATCGTCGGTCTGCTCATCGTCTTCACCCTGCTCGCCGTCTGGTTCCCGGAGCGCGAGCGGGTCGGGGTGCTGCGCATCCCGACCACGCGCGGCGACCGCCTGTTCATCTGCCTGCTCGGCAGCGCCTTCATCTGCCTGGCCTGGATCGGCCTTGCCGGTCCCGACCTGACCTGGGCGCTCGCGGTGTGCCTCGCCTACGCGCTGGCGGTGTTCCGCCTGGTGTGAATACCCCGCCGCGTCTCGGCGCGTCGGGGCAAATAGCAGTGACGACAAGTCATCAGAAACGGGAGGAAGACCATGTTGCAGTCACGAACGAGAATGCGGCTGATGGTGGCAGTGAGCGCCATGGCGCTCCTCGCGTGCGCCGGCGCGGCGCGGGCCGACGAGGCCGCCGCCAGGAAGTGGGTCGACGAGGAGTTCCAGCCTTCGACGCTGTCGAAGGAGGACCAGATGAAGGAGATGCAGTGGTTCATCAATGCCGCCAAGCCCTATGCCGGCATGGAGATCAATGTCGTCTCCGAGACCATCACCACCCATGAATACGAGGCCAAGACACTGGCCAGGGCGTTCTCCGAGATCACCGGGATCAAGCTCACCCACGACCTCATCCAGGAGGGCGACGTGGTGGAGAAGATCCAGACCCAGATGCAGTCGGGCAAGAACATCTACGATGCCTGGGTGAACGACAGCGACCTGATCGGCACCCACTTCCGCTACAAGCAGGCGGTGAACCTGACCGACTGGATGAGTGGCGAGGGCAAGGACGTCACCCTGCCGACGCTCGACGTCGACGACTTCATCGGCAAGTCCTTCACCACCGCCCCCGACGGCAAGATGTACCAGCTGCCGGACCAGCAGTTCGCCAACCTGTACTGGTTCCGCTACGACTGGTTCACCAACCCCGACCTGAAGGCCAAGTTCAAGGCGAAGTACGGCTACGAGCTCGGCGTGCCGGTGAACTGGTCGGCCTATGAGGACATCGCCGAGTTCTTCTCCAACGACATCGGCACCATCGACGGCGTCAAGGTCTATGGCAACATGGACTACGGCAAGAAGGACCCCTCGCTCGGCTGGCGCTTCACCGATGCCTGGCTGTCGATGGCCGGCAATGGCGACAAGGGCATCCCCAACGGCAAGCCGGTGGACGAGTGGGGCATCCGCATGGAGGGCTGCCGGCCGACCGGCTCCTCGGTCGACCGCGGCGGCGACACCAACGGCCCGGCGGCGGTCTACGCCATCACCAAGTACATCGAGTGGCTGAAGAAATACACGCCGACCCAGGCCGCCGGGATGACCTTCTCGGAGGCCGGCCCGGTGCCGGCGCAGGGCAACATCGCCCAGCAGATGTTCTGGTACACCGCCTTCACCGCCGACATGGTGAAGCCCGGGCTGCCGGTGGTGAACGCCGACGGCACCCCGAAGTGGCGCATGGCCCCCTCGCCGCACGGCTCGTATTGGAAAGAGGGCATGAAGCTCGGCTACCAGGACGCCGGTTCCTGGACGCTTCTGAAGTCGACCCCGCTGGAGCGCCGCAAGGCGGCCTGGCTCTACGCCCAGTTCGTCACCTCGAAGTCGGTCTCGCTGAAGAAGAGCCATGTCGGGCTGACCTTCATCCGCGAGAGCGACATCTGGGACAAGAGCTTCACCGAGCGGGCGCCGAAGCTCGGCGGCCTGGTCGAGTTCTACCGCTCGCCGGCGCGGGTGCAGTGGACCCCCACGGGGGTGAACATCCCGGACTATCCGAAGCTTGCCCAGCTGTGGTGGCAGAACATCGGCGACGCCTCGTCCGGTGCCAAGACCCCGCAGGCGGCGATGGATAGCCTCGCCGCGGCGCAGGACTCGGTGCTGGAGCGGCTGGAGCGCTCCGGGGTGCAGGGCGACTGCGGGCCGAAGATGAACAAGAAGGAGAGCATGGCGTACTGGGTCGAGCAGGCCAAGAAGAACGGCACGCTGGCCCCGCAAGCTCGCCAACGAGAAGCCGCAGGGCGAGACGGTGGACTACGACACCCTCATCAAGAGCTGGCCCGCAACCCCGCCGAAGAAGACCACAAACTGAGCTGTCCGCGCTCGAACGACAACGTCATCCCGGACGCGCGCAAGCGCGATCCGGGATCGCGCTTCATCCTGCGTTTGGCATATCCGAACTCGTCATCCCCGGCCTGGTGCCGGGGATCTCGATTGCTGACTGTGCATCGAGAATCGAGATGGCCGGGACAAGCCCGCCCATGACGAGTGCAGGGCGGGCGTCGGATTAATGCCGGCAAGCTGATGACGTAGAGCAAGACGGGCGTCGTTGCCACCGCGTGATCCATGATGCTGGAAGATCAAGCCGCACTCGCTACTCGTTCCGGCGGGGCCACCCTGAAGCCGACCTGGAGCCGGTTCCAGACATTGATGGCACCGATCGCGAGCGTCAGGTTCACCTGTTCCTCTTCGGTGAATTCGGCCTTCACCAGCTCATAGTCGGCATCGGGAGCGTGGGTGTCGGCAAGCCGGGTGAGTGCCTCGGTCCAGGCGAGCGCCGCCCGCTCGCGTGGGGTGTAGAGCGAGGATTCGCGCCAGGCATCGAGCATGTAGATGCGCATTTCGCTTTCGCCCAGCTTGCGCATGTCGGTGGCGTGCAGATGAATGCAGAAGGCACAGCCATTGATCTGCGAGGCCCGCATCTTCACCAGTTCAATCAGGCGTTGATCGAGGCCGCTGGCACTGAGCGCGGCTTCCAGCGACATCAATGCCTTGATGGCGGCAGGCGCGGCTTTGAAGGGCTCTTTCAGGCGCGGGGTCATGATCTTCTCCGTTACCAGCGTCACTTGCCGTACGGCAGGACAATATCCCGCTCGCCGCTGTCCACGACGAACACGGCGAGAAGCTTGGCCGGTTCGGTGGTGCTCGCATTGGCGCTCACCTTGTGCACGTCACCGGGAGACTCCGACCAGTTCTCGCCCGCCCGATAGGTCTTGACCGGCCCGTCATTCACCTGGCTCCGGATCGCCCCCTCGAGCACGGTCGCATAGATGAAGGCCGAGTTCGGATGCCTGTGGGCGGGCGACGAGCCTCCCGGTCCATACTCCACCAGCACGCCCCTGATGCTCTTGCCGGGAACATTCGGGAGCGCGTGTTCGTAGACAGGCGTCACCTTGGCGCTCTTGTCGTCAGCGTGGGCAGCGGCCGCGCCGAGGCCGGCGAGCGCCAGCGCACAAAGTAGGGATCTCATTGGCTATCTCCTGGTTGGGTTCGCGCTTCCCAAGCGACGAGTGCGGATCGAAGGGAGGTCACGGTTCAGCTGAGTGCGGCCCGTCGAGACGGAGCCTCCCATCGGCCGCCGTGTTTGGTATTGCACGCTCATTGCAGATGAAGCATCGCATGGCCCGCGGAGACGGCGCTATCGTGCGGGTGACTCAGGCGCTTACCGAGTTGGTGTAGACTTCCAAGCCTGAGGTCTAGGATGCGGCGACAAAACCTCCCCGTCGGTCTGGTCCCAACTGATGCTGCGACACGGCCTAGTGGGGGAGAGGATCGTTACGCCGCTCCTGCCAGTGCGACGGGAAGGCTGAACTCGAACAGCGCTCCGCCATCAGCATGGTTCGAGGCTATGATGCTGCCGCCATGCGACGTGACGATCGATTTGCAGATCGCCAGGCCGATCCCCATTCCGTCGCTCTTCGTGCTGAAAAAACTATCGAAGATGCGATCCAGATCGTCTTCGACAATCCCTGGCCCACTATCCCGAATGGAGAAAATTATCGAACCGGCGCCGTCGTCGTCGGTGGCAATGTCTATCTTTCGGATAGCGCGATTGCCGAGTGAGATCGCATGAATACTGTTCACGAGCAGATTTACGATTACCTGCTGCAGTTGGACGCGATCCGCGATGATCGGGGAAAGCTCCGTGCCGAGCTTGAGCGAGAGTTCGATCGACCTCGCCTCGAGGTCATGGCGAACGAACAATAGCGCCTCCTCCACGACTTCGTTGAGGTCGAGCATCGTCCGTTCCGGTGCGTCTCGTACCGCCATGGCTCGCAGGCGTTGAATGATCTCGCTTGCACGACGTGCGCTCGCCACGATCCGTGCCGTGAGCTGTTCGACCTTTGCCAGATTCGGAATCTCCCGTATCAGCCACCGAAGACTCGTCTCACCATTGGTCACTATGGCGGAAAGCGGCTGATTGACCTCGTGGGCGATCGAGGTCGCGAGCTCCCCGAGTGTCGATATCCGCGCAGCATGGGCAAAGTCTGCCTCCAGCTGGCGAAGGCGCCTCTCGGTGCGCAACTTCTCTGTGACGTCCTCCAATGCAATCAGCGTTACATCGAGCATCTCTGGTGGCGCCGGGAACGTGGCTGACAGTTGAACGTCGAGCGTATCGCCGTTCAACGTCCTGACCTTCATGATCTCTTCGAAGTTCCGCCTTCCCTCGAAGCGGGCGGCCATCAACCGTTGGGGTGTGTCCGGAGAGGCGGCGAACAGGAAGCTGATCGGCCTTATGACGTCCGCCGGCGCAGCTCCGCCGAGGAGTGTCACCGCTCTTTGATTTACTTCGGTAATCCGGACCGCGTCTTCTGCAAAATCGAGCAACTCGGGGTGCGTATCGATATATGCGCCGAGATCACGAACCCCGTTAGCCTTCAATCCGGCATACACGAGTGCCATTCGACTTGCATCGACTTGCAGCAAGGCAGTCGGCAAGTGATGTATGAGGTTGCGATAGCGCTGTTCGCTGGCCCGGAGATACCAGAACGAGCGATCATCATCGGCCTCGCCATTAACGGCAACAAAGACCGTGTCAGAACGCTCCCATGCCTTGCAGCGCCATACGGTGACGATGGGGTCGCGCAATATGCCATCCGAAGCAAGCCTGCGGGTGCGGGGCATGTCGCCCAGGCGATCTGCCGCCACTTCGGCGATCAGCTCGGCGAGGACGCCGCGGCTTTCCGGCGGCCAGAATGTGTGAATCGCCTTGCCGATCATCCTCGCCCGGCCGGCATAGGCACCGACGAGGTGCGCGGCGCGTTCATTGACGTCGACAATGCGGGTGTGGGCCAGGAGTTCGTCGGTCCAGTCCGCCTGCTCCAGCCGGTCAAATGTTCTCTGCGAGATTGCATCCAGCAGAGCGCGCGCACCCGACGTGTCGAGTTCCCAGCTGGCGGCGGCAAGGCGATGCGGGTCGGGATCGCGCAAGGACTGGTCGGCGCCTGTGCTGTCGATGGCTCCATATTCGACGACGTCCCGCGGATGACCTTCCGGATCGCACCTTACGATCTGCCTGACCGCCGCGGTGACGTGGCTGCCCCACGAGGTGCGCCGGCGGATCACCCCCTGCC
This sequence comes from Xanthobacteraceae bacterium, assembly GCA_029266425.1. GTDB lineage: Bacteria > Pseudomonadota > Alphaproteobacteria > Rhizobiales > Xanthobacteraceae > Ancylobacter. The sequence continues at coordinate 83,258 of JAQSWY010000024.1, read as the reverse complement.
ATCGACCTTCCTGAAGCAGCGAGTGCCAATCCTTGCTGTGAAACGCCTCGTCCGAATGGAGATCCGCGATGTTGCGACCGACCGCGCCAATGGCAGGCCAACCATAGAGCCGCTCCGAGGCAGGATTCCAGTACCGGATCTTTCCCGCGAGATCGAAGACGACGATGCTCTCGGATGCGTGGTCCGCCAGCGCCGGATCAGACGCGCCAGGGTCAGGCTCGCTCCGAGCACGAAGCTGCCTCGCAGCGCTTTCAACCATCGGATTGCGCGCCTCCGTCAACCCGGCCTTCCCTCTCGCACAGCGCGGATCTGAGGCTCTGGAGAAGGGTCTCGTCTGCCAGTGGTTTCGTCAGATATGCGCACGCGCCATAGTCCATGGCACGCTCGCGCACCGCTGGATCGGCGTAGGATGTGACGACGATCACCGGCATGGTCGAACCCGTCGTTCTGAGGCGTCGGAGGAGCTCCAATCCACCGATACCGGGCATCCGGATATCGGTGATGAGGCAATCGAAACTCCCCGAACCGTGAGCGAGGAGAAAAGCTTCGGCTCTATCGAAGACGCGGCATTTGAGACCGAAGACCTGAAGGAGCTCCGATAGGGCCTCGCGCATGGCGTCGTCATCATCGACGATCGCGATGGTATGCGGATCGAACAAGGGGCAGCCTTTGCTATTGCGGCCGATCGGCCCGTCGCACCAAGGTCTGGCTTAAATGCCCCCGCCTTTGAACCATACCAACGTCTAGGATTGTTCTTTCCCGCGAACGTCGCACGGCAGTGATTCCCACGCCCGGATAAGCTCTCCAATCGAAGCAGCGTGCATCTTGCGCATTACATTGCCGCGGTGGAGCTTGACCGTGACCTCGGTGATGCCGAGGTCGTGGGCGATCTGTTTGTTCAATCGACCAAGCGAAACCGCGCGCATGACTTGTTGCTCGCGCCGCGTGAGGGTCGCAAACTTTGCAAGATTGTGCCGGGTGGTCCGGGTTCCTGCTTGCTGCGCGACATCAAGTTCGATCGCCGCCACAACAGCGTCGAGGACGGTCTGATCCCGGAACGGTTTGGTCAGGAAGTCGACCGCCCCAGCCTTCATGGCCTGGACGGTCATGGGAATATCGCCATAGCCGGTGATGAATATGACCGGCTTCGTATTCCCTCTCAAGGCGAGCTGTTGCTGGACATCGAGCCCGCTGGTTCCGGGCATACGTACATCGAGCAACAGACAGCCCGGCCGCTCCGGGAGCGTCGCTTCCAGGAACTCCCGGGATGAGGCGAAACAACTCGTCTCGATGTCGACCGACAACATCAACTCCTGAAGCGAAGTCCGGACATCCTCGTCGTCGTCGACGATGAACACGACCGGCTCAGTTGCCTCCGCACGCGTCGCAGGCATGAATCCATCTCCGAGCGTGGCCAGCCGTGAAGGCGATCGGACCGCCTGTTGCCGTTCCAGTACATCCATGTCGTCAGCTCCACTGATCCGCGCGCCATGCCAACTCTCACCGGGCATGCCGATGACGAGTCACGGGGCGCTGCATCCGTTGTCCGCCCCCGGATGCGACACCTGCCGCAGCCGGACACAGACGTTGCAATACGCAAAGATCCTCCCGCCATTCAGGAAGAAACTCAGGCTTTCGATCTCCCGGCACGCGCAACGACCCTGGCTTGCAGGCAATTGCGCACCTCATCGGAGAAACCAGCAGGGGCCTTGCGACCCACGGCCCGCGCGACATTGGCCAAGGATTGGCTCGCGAGGGACTCGCGCATCGCCTTCTCAGCTCTCAACATCACCGCATGTATCGAACAGACGCCCGCCGTCGCCCAAGCCGGAGGATCCTCTCCGAAGACCACGCAACGCCCACGGATATCAAGGCAGTCGAACAGAGGTTTACGGCCCTCTATCGCATCAACGATCTCGAGTACGCTGATCTCTTCGGGAGCCTTGGCGAGGACATACCCTCCGCGCACCCCCTCCGTTGCCTTCAAGATCCCGGCCTTCTCAAGCTTGGGAAATATCTTGGCGACGAAGCTCGGGGAGAGTCCCTGAAACTCCGCCAGGTCACGGCTGCTCAAAGGGGCCGCATCGGATGCGGCCAGCCATAGGAGGCTGTGGATCCCGTACTCAACGCTCGCCGTGATGTGCGCCATAACGCGGACAATAACAGTCCGCGTTATGGCAGGCAAGCAAAACGCGGACTGAAATAGTCCGTGTTTCTGATGGCCAGTCGTCGGGGATTTCGTCGCAAAAGCCTGGCTGCCGGCCAGCGAGACGCGGGCTTAAGGCGTGGCTAGGCGCGCTTGCTCACTTGCCGCTCTCGACCGGAGATGCGACGGGGCGCGTGACGCTTGCCGTCGGACAATATGGCCTCGGCGATGGAATTCGGGCGTGGCTTCGCTCGCTCGAAGTATCCGACGAAAAACAGCACGATAAGGTACCCGAAATACAGCGCGGTGAGCACCTGCGAGGCGATCACATAGCCGCCCTGCGCCGGCTGGCTGCCGAGGTAGCCGAGGCCGATCCGGCCGCCGGCGATCACGGCGCGTGGATCGGAATTGGCCGCAAGGATTTGCTCGGCGAGCTCGTTCAGATGGAATCGATCGGGGCCGACCACCTCGATTTCGCGGTTCTGCGGACCGCCCAGCGCAACATCGCGCAGGGCGATCACCACATCGTCGGCCGCAATCGGCTGGATGGACGCAGTGGACACCCGAAGCACATCACCGTCCGACGCGGCCTCGACGATCCCGGGAATATATTCGAAGAACGGGGTCGACTTCAGGATCGTGTAGGGCCGGTTCGAGGCGCGGATCAGATCTTCCTGCGCCGTCTTCGCCCGGAAAAATCCGCTGTCGGGCTGCCTGTCGGTTCCGACAACCGACAGAGCGACATGGTGCCCTACGCCGGCGATGCGCTCCGCAGCGAGGAGATTGCCTGTCGATGCCTGGAAGAACCGCAGGGCCGCCTCCGGCTCCGCCGACCACGACATCCATTCCGGCCAGTGCATCTGCCAGACCTTCGCCGGTGATCGTATCCACGCCAGACGACCGGGAGGCGGACCTCACTTAGTGATTGCCCTTGCCCAGTAGCGTGATGAGCCTGGAGCCGATCAGGCCCGTTCCCCCAACCACCACTATTCTCATCGATATCACTCCTCGTAGCGAGTATGGATAGCTCGATGCGCAGTCCTCACGACGCAATGGGGGCCATTTCCCGGGCGTCTTCTCTTGCGAGCGCTTGTGACACCGCGGGTCGGCGATTGATCCGGCTCATGTAGTTCTTGAGCTTCACGCTAAGCGGCACGTCGAATTTCACGACCCATTGCAGGGTGACGAACAGATAGACGTCAGCCACGGTGAAGTGACTTCCCAGCACGTACCCCTCTTCCCCGATCGTTGCCGCGATGAGTCTGAGCCGCTCTGCGATGATGGCCCGAGCCCCATTTCGTTCGTTCGAGCCAGCATCGGGCCGGTCAAACGGCTTGAAGTTGTTGTGTATTTCCGTGGAGATATAGGCGAGCGTCTCAATGAGCCGGATTCGTGCCAATGTTCCGGATGGAGCCAGCTGCGGCGCTTTCTCGGCGACCCATGAGAGAATTGCGATGTTCTCGGTCAAGAGCTCGCCATTGGGGAACTCAAGTGCCGGCACATATCCCTTCGGATTTATCTGAGTGAAGTCGTCCCCGCCTTCGTCACGTCTCGTCTTCAGGTCCACCTTCGAGAGACGAAATTCGAGCTTCGCCTCTTCCATGGCAACGTGGCTCGCAAGACTGGAGGTGCCGATGGCGTAGTAAAGCAACATGACAATTGTTCCCTTGCACGGGCGCCGGCGCAGTCGCCGTCCGAGATTTGCTCAAGCGTGCCTGTGTTTGTTGCCGTAGCTTTACGATCGCGGCGGGCCGCGCGGCTACGGCCTCGGAGTCCAGCCGAGCCCATACCAACGTGTAGGTGTCCTTGCCCCCCGGCAGTCGTGATTGCTGTCTCCCGGAGGAAACCTTGGAGCTGAAGTTTTCTCGCCTCGATAGCCGGTTCCAAATACCTGTCATGGCCGGCCGTTACCAAAGACTGTGGAATAATGCGTCATCTACACCTTCGGATAGGAGCCCGAGCTCTCTCCCAAGACCGACGGATAGATTGCTTGTCGAGGCCAGAGAGGGAGGATTCCTCCCCGCGAAATCGTGGCAATTGCCTCTCGCCCCATCAAGATGATCAGAGTCCTCCATGCCGAGCTCACTCTACTGGTCGCCGATCTGGCAATTGATCGTTGTCGGCGTCGCCGGAATCGTTGTCTGGCATCTGGTGCCGCAGTATCGGGCGAACACCAGGATGCTGGCACAGCTTGCATTCTTCGGTGTGATGACGGCGATCCTGGTCTCCGCGGACCTGGTCCCGTTCCGCTATGAGGACAGCGGCACCACGGATACCGGCGCGCTGCTGCTCATCGCTGCGGCCAAATTCCTTTGGTGGCTCCATCTCGCCTGGGCGATCATCGGCGTGGTGCGGATCTATCTTGTGCTGGAAGGCAAGCCGCGCGAGGCGAGACTACTTCAGGATCTCGTCGTCGGGATCGTCTATCTCGGCATGGCCCTCTCGGTGCTCGCCTTCGTGTTCGGGGCGCCGATCGGGACATTGATCGCGACATCCGGCGCCGTCGCGATCATTGTCGGCCTGGCACTTCAAAATACGCTGAGTGACGTCTTCTCGGGTATAGCCCTCACTCTGGGCCGACCTTACGCCTTGGGCGACTGGATACTTCTCAACAATGGCGTCCAGGGTCGAGTAGTAGAAAGCACCTGGCGTTCGACCAACATTTTGACGCCGGAAAGCAACGTGGTCGTTGTGCCGAACAGTTCCCTCGCCAAGCTGGAATTGACCAATGTCAGTCGCCCGGATGAACATCACCGCGTAAGTCTATCGGTTCGAATTGCGCCCACGCGCCTGCCATCGAGCGTGATTGCTATCATGCGTGACGCGCTGCTGAATTCCGGCACGATCCTGACCGAACCCCAACCCGTGGTCGCTCTAAAGGCGCTGGATGCCGTGGCTATCGAGGTCGAGCTGCAGTTCTGGGTCGCAGCTCCCTCGCAGGGGGTACTGGCAAAGAACGAGGTGTTCGATCTCGCCTATCGGCACGCGAAGTCGATGGGCCTGCTGTTTGCCGCGCCGCTCTCCTCGGTGTCCTACCTGGCGCACATTCCAACGGACGAGACTGCTCCGTCCCCGGCGACGCCGCTCGAGCTGATAAGGGCGATCCCCGCATTTGAGCCGCTGACGGCGGACGAGCAAAGGGAATTCGCGGACGCTGCTGTTTCGCGGGAGTTCCGCAAGGGTGAAGCGATCGCCCACCAGGGGGACAAGGTGGCGAGCCTGATGATCGTTCAGCGCGGTGTCGTGGCGATATCGATTGGCGATCGCGATGGCGGACGGCTCGCGCCCGGTGACTACCTCGGGCAGACCGGCCTCTGGGCCGATGCCGAGCCCGGAACTCTGAAAGCTTTGACCGACGTTGCCCTTTACGAGATCGACGAAAAGGTGTGTGCGGCGATCCTCGCCCGGCGCCCGATCATCGCCGAGAAGCTCGCCGAGATCTTGGCTCAGCGGAGCCAGGCAGGCACCCCCGCCGATTCTCCGGATCATAAGCAGCAACGCGGTGCACGCGTCTTCCTGAACGCGATCCAGACGATTCTCCGCGCCTAGTGCCGTTCCGTTCGGATCGAGCCACGTGCCCGCTCGAACGTCGTCAGGTCTCGAACCTAGACCCAGGTCGTGTTTTCCTAGACTCCGACACTAGGCACGCCGTTCGTTGGCGTAATAGCCCGCCTGCTGTCTTCGATGAGATACTTCGGCTCGTTGCTCGCAGCAGCATCCAGTCTTGTTGCGCGGTTGCCCCGCGATGAGACCGGCCGCAAGCAGCGAGTAGAGATTTCAATAGTACACGTCGAACGCGAGAATATTGGCGAAGACGAGTGCGGACGTCGGCGTCGACTTCCCGGCGGGGGGGCATTTCGACTGGGCGCCCTCGTTTCCGCCCTTTCCACCGACGGCTACTACCCAGAAGAATTGAAGGAGGCACTTCATGAAGATCGTTGTGAATGGTGGCACCGGCCTTATCGGATCGAAGACCGTCGAGCGTTTGCGCCGCGCCGGGCACGAGGTGGTCGCCGGCTCGCCGCAGACCGGGCTCAATTCGCTGACCGGCGAAGGACTCGATAAAGCGCTCAGTGGGGCCCAGATCCTCATTGATCTTTCGAACTCTCCCTCGTTCGAAGACGAGCCCGCCCTCGAGTTCTTCCGCACGTCGACCGGAAACCTGATTGCGTCGGCAAAGGCGCACGGTATCGGGCACTACGTCGCGCTCTCGGTGGTCGGCACCGAGCGGCTCCAGGACAGCGGCTATTTCCGGGCAAAGCTCGTGCAGGAAACGATGATCAGGGAGTCAGATATCCCCTATACGATCATCCATTCCACGCAGTTCCTCGAGTTCCTTGGCGCGATCGCCAAGTCCGCATCGGCAGACGACAAGGTGGTTGTGCCCGCAACCCTGATTCAGCCCATCGCCTCCGACGACGTCGCGGACATCATGGCCGATGTGGCGCTGGCGCCGCCGCGAAACGCGATGATCGAGATCTCCGGCCCCGAACGCTTCCGGATGAGTGATCTGCTCGCCAAGTACCTGACGGCGACCGGCGACAAGCGGCCGGTCGAAGCATCGCCCGAGGCTCGCTATTTCGGGGTGAAGCTTGGCGAGTCGAGCCTCGTTTCGGACAACGATCCGCACCTCGGAAAGATCAGTTTCGAGCAATGGTTCGCCTCTCGCGCCGTGGCAGCTTGAGCTGCACGCGCGGGATCGTTCGACGTCAGTTTTGACAGGAAAAGGCGGTCACAATGGCCAGTGAACCACGAAATGCTGCAGGCGTGCTTGTCGTGACAGTCAGCGCGCTTATCGCGCTCCTGGTAACGGTTGGCGTCGCAAGTGCTCACGACACGAGCGCCAGTGGACCCCCGTCCAAGGTCACCCTCGTCTATGAGCACGAGCTTCCCAACGTGCCCGGCAAGAGCATCAAGGGTGTTCTTGTCGAGTACGTGGGCGGCGGGGTCGACGCGGCCCATACCCACCCTGATTCGGCCTTCATCTACGCGACCGTCCTCGAAGGGGCGATCCGCAGTCAGGTCAATGAAGGTCCCGTCAAGACCTATCGCGCGGGCGAGAGCTTCTCCGAATACCCCGGCGACCGGCATGGCGTGAGCGAGAACGCCAGCAAAACCGAGCCCGCACGGTTGCTTGCGGTCTTCGTCGTCGACACGAAAGAGAAGGAACTGGCGTTTCCCATCAAGTGAGACGTCCCACAGTAGCCGGCGTGCGCTGGAGCGGCGTCCTGCCAACGCCGGGGGCAGCGGATGCCGGCGGCCGTGGGCGGTTTGCGAGCCTGTGCTCACCGATTAGCGCCCACGTCACGTTACCGCCCCACGCCACGAGAAGACATCAACCAACAACGGAGCGGCAAATGGCCGAACCAGAATTGCCTGGTCCGTCGGGCCCGGCTCGCCGCGATATCCTCGCGTTCGCCCTGAGCTCGGGAATACTCGCCGGCTTACCGGTGCTTCCAGCGCTCGCTCAGGCAAACCAGCCAATCAATCCGAAAAGCGGAGACAGGAACGTGGACACGATCACCACGAAGGACGGCGTCGAGATCTTCTACAAGGACTGGGGCCCCAAGAGCGCTCAGCCGATCGTCTTTCATCACGGCTGGCCGTTGAGCTCCGACGATTGGGATGCTCAGATGCTCTTCTTCGTCGGCAAGGGATATCGTGTGGTGGCGCACGATCGACGGGGCCACGGCCGCTCGGAGCAGGCCGGTGAAGGTCATGACATGGACCACTATGCCGCGGATGTCGCGGCCGTCGTCGAGCATCTCGCCCTCGGGAACGCCATCCATATCGGCCATTCGACCGGAGGCGGCGAGGCAACGCGCTATGTGGCTCGCTACGGCCAGCCCCAAGGCCGCGTCGCCAAGCTCATCATTATCGGCGCCGTGCCGCCGATCATGGTGAAGACGGAGGCGAACCCCGGCGGCCTTCCGGTCGAGGTGTTCGACGGCCTGCGCAAGGCGCTCGCCGACAACCGGGCGCAATTCTATCTGGATTTCCCCTCAGGTCCGTTCTACGGCTTCAATCGGCCGGGCGCGAAGCCGATCCCGGGCGTCATCCAGAACTGGTGGCGGCAGGGCATGATGGGTGGTGCCAAGGCCCACTATGACGGCATCAAAGCCTTCTCGGAAACCGACTTCACCGAAGATCTGAGGGCCATCGACGTCCCGACGCTCGTCATGCACGGCGACGATGATCAGATCGTGCCGATCGCGGATTCCGCGCTGCTGTCGGTGAAGCTGCTGAAGAAGGGGACACTCAAGGTCTATGAGACGTTCCCGCACGGGATGTGCACCACTTACGCCGAGGTGGTGAACCCGGACCTTCTGGCATTCATCAAGGGCTGAAGCGGTGGTTTCCGATCCTGAGCTCGACTCGGGATCGGGCACGTTTCGCAAAGATTGCGGGCGGGCGGATCTCAGCTGCCCGCATCCGGTTCACGACACACGAACGGTTGGGCCAAGTCCCATCATGCGGCCGTATCTGCGCCGCCTTATGCAGCCGCCTCATGGAACTGAAGAGCATGGAAACCTTGAAGGACCGGGTTGTCATCGTCACGGGCGGCGGCGGAGGGATCGGTCTCGCCGCGGCGCGTCGCTTTTCTGCTGCTGGCGCCAAGGTGCTCATCACCGGTCGCCGGCAGGGCGCGCTCGACGAGGTCACGGCCGATGCCGCAGGCATCGAGGGCCTGGTTGCCGACGCGAGCGACCCGAAGGACGTCCACCGGACCGTTGAGAAGGCGCTGACATTATGGGGGCGGCTCGACGTGCTGGTGAACAATGCAGGCGCCGGGGTGCCGATGGGGCTCGCAGACGCGACGGCCGATCGGATCAATGCGATCTATTCGGTGAACGTCGTCGGCCCAACCTTGCTCGCGGCCGCGGCGCTTCAGCACCTCGCGGCTGCTCGCGGCTCCATCGTCAACGTGTCGAGCACGCTTGCCCAGAGGCCGACGCCCGGGTTCGCCGATTACGCGGCGAGCAAGGCCGCCCTTGAGCAGTTGACCCGCTGTTGGGCGCTCGAGCTGGCCCCAAAGGGCATCCGCGTCAACGCGGTTGCGTCCGGTCCTGTCGAAACGGCTTTCCTTCGCGAACGGATGGGGTTGTCGGAGGAGGCAGCAGAAGCCGTCAAGGCCGAGGAGCGCTCCACCATCCCGTTGGGACGGCGCGGCGAGCCCGATGACGTTGCATCGTGGATCGTCGCCCTCGCCATGCCCAGCGCCGGCTGGATCACCGGACAGGTGCTCGGGGTGGATGGCGGATTCGTCCTAGTCTGAGGGGTCTTCGTCACGCACCCTTACAGCGGCAAGGCGCGCGGTGTCGATCGGCCCAGGCATGGACGCGCGGACCTTTCATCGCCGGTGACCCGTTTCGGGATCAAGCTGCAGGTCCGAGGATCGGGCGCGAAGACTAGCGCCGGCGTCACGGCGCCAGTGCCGCCTCCCCGGGGGCTGGGAGGGGAAGCGGCATCGGACCTCCGGTGGCAAGGCCACCGAAGACCGTTGCAACGCAGCAAAACAGGGGCGCTGGCGCAAGGCACCGGCTCGGGGGTTCCGCCCGATTTTACGGCGCCCTTACGCATCCCACCACGAATCCAATCGCCGCTTTATACGCGTCGCGGCATGTCTCCTTCCGCGGCCGGTGGGCCGCAACGATGGAGAGGAAGATGTCGTTCCCTGCGACGCTCGCTCGTGCGCCACTTTCCCCATGTCGATCGTCGGTTATCTGACGCGACCTGTCTGCAATGGTCGCTGCTGCGTCGGCGACTGCAAGTGTCAGCCACGCGGCCGCACTTGTGGTTGGCGCGGATATTCACGGCGCTTGATGCGCCGCCGCCTGAGGCGCATGGATCTGATCGCTCCGGAGCCCGAGCAGGGCGCGCCCTGGTGCGTCCGGAAGTCAGGATACGGGTCACAATGAACCACGGTTGGCGATCGATATCTCACCTGAAGCTGGACCTCGACGTCGAAGGGCTGAGCGAGACGCTCTGGCTGAGGAACGGCGATGAGGAAGCCATGGGCTTTTATTGCGACCTCAGCGCTCGATCTGAGAACGGTGACGACGATCTGCGGCCTACCTCGGGGTGGTACGACACCGATGGACGCTCATTGAACTTCACGCCCGCATATTACCGGCCGGTGGAAGAGGCAGCCGCGCGCGAGAGGCCACCGCAGACCTGACGGCGTCAGCTCCGGCCATCCAAAGCGGGAGGTCGGCCGCCATCGAGCGTCTGCGTGGTGGCAGTCGATAGCCCCTGCTGCTATCCTGCAGCTGGTTCGGCTGCGCGTGGTCCACCGACATCTTCCCTCTGGGAGCATCGATAGACCAAGGTGCGAGGTGCGAGTCAGCTCGCTTGGGAACCTGGATGCAGATCGTTCAGCTTACTGACGAGATTGCGCGGAGAGCGGCCGAGCTTGTCTCTCGTGGGGAGGGGTTTGCCGAGTTCGACGATGCGTCGGTCCCGATCTACACGACCGACCCGCATGGCGCGTTGACCTATTACAACCCCGCCTGCATCGCCTTCGCCGGCCGCACGCCGGCGCTGACGCATGATCTCTGGTGCGTCACGTGGCGCTTGCTGACCCTCGATGGTGCGCATCTTCCGCACGACGAATGCCCGATGGCGATTGCGATACGGCAGAAGCGGATGGTGCGCGGGGCTGCCGCCATCGCCGAAAAGCCGGACGGAACGAAGACGGCGTTTCTGCCATTCCCGACCCCGCTCTTCCGTGATTATGAAATGGTCGGCGCCATCAACGTCCTGGTTGGCGTTGAAGGCGAGGCGTCGGCGAACTTCCTGCAGGACCAGGTACGTCGCTACCGCAGGCTCGCTGACTATGTCGACGAGGGCACCTCGAACTCTCTCAATGCGCTCGCGTCCGAGTACGAGGATACGGTCCGGCGACTGGAGCTGTGGTCGGCCAGGATCCAGTGAAACGGCAGGTGCCGCGACGAATGCCACGGACCCAGACCCGCGGAGCCGGTCCTAGGCTTCCTGCTGGATGGGAAAGAGGGCTCTGACGCGCTGGCTGCGAAGCCATAGGCCGCCCCACATGAACAGCCCGAGATAGAGGCTGAACAGGATGTGGCTGAAGAGCGGATTGTCCACCCGGATCTGCGTCGCCATAGCTCCGCCCAGCAGGCCCATCATGAGCACCGCGCCGAGCACGCTTGTCCGCGGGATGAGGTAGAGCACGACGCAGACCAACTCGATGACGCCGATCAACAAGGCATAGCCCGGCGGCCAGCCGAGCTGAGCCATGGTTTCCTCAGCCACAGGCAGGCCGAGCAGCTTGGGCGCGATCGAGGCCCCGAGCATGAACAAGGCAAAAAGGCCGCTGAGTACCCGACCCGTCCAGAGCATCGCCGGCGTGTTCATCGCTTGTCTCCAACAGAGCAGCTTGATCATCTCCGCTCTAGGACGCAGCAGGCCGAGCCACCCCGACAGTCCCGTGCGAATATTTCTGCCGAAGTAAGGATATCGAGCGCCGCTCAGCCAACGATACTTGCCCTGGACCTGTCGGCGTGGGTCCGGCGGACGACGATCGACCAGTTTGCCGCCGCTGCACTGCGCCTTCTGCTGTTCACGGGCGCCCGGCTGAGCGAAATCCTCAACCTCGAATGGGCGCATTACGATGTAGGCCGCGGCTTGCTGTTGCTGCCGGATTCCAAGACCGGAGAGAAGACCATCGTATTGAACGCGCCGGCTGTGGCGGTGCACCCAGGCGACCACAACCGCACGCCATGCGCATCTCGCCAATGACCCGGTGCGGAAGGCGTCGAAAAGGATTGGCGGCGACATCGCCGCGGCCATGGGCGACAAGGCGCCAGAGGGCGGCGAGGTGCTGCCGATGCGGCGGCGTTAAGTATCAGTGGTCGATCGAACTCGGTTCCCACTCCAACTCGCATCTAATTTGGGCGTCGACAGTGAAGGTGCCGTCAAACTTATGAGCGTTCTCGGCAAGCAGCCGGCGAGCGGCGGCTATCGCCGCTTGGACTTGGTTGGCGATTGGGATTGGCCCACCTTTGGGAGTTCTGGCACTCGGAGCGTTGCTCGCCTGGATACTTGCTGGGTTCAAGCGCACATAGACGGGCAGTGCGAGCGATTCCACTCGGGAAATCTGAGGCTTCTGCAGTAGCCAAATCCAGCAGCCGCAACGGCTTGGTGGGAGCGATTCCGCAGGCATCCGGCATCAGCGCCGGGGTCCGCGGAAATGCCGGCAGACCCCGTGCCTAATTGTCAGCGGAGGCCTGCGCAATTTTGCGCAGGGTGGTGACGAGGTGGAGCGCGCCCATCGCTGGGGGCGACGCACTGGACAAGCGCCGGAGGCTGATGGCAGCGTGGGCGGAGTTCATTGAGGGCGCCGAAACTCCATGACAATTTTCACTTCAGCGACAAAGCCAGTCCGCTCAAATCAAGACTGACGATTACGCCCTTTTGCTCGCCACTTAGCTCCAAAATGGCGCCGTTCTGGTTAGTTAGGACGATGACTTGCGCGCCCCTTCCAAGGGCGGCGCCGGCACCGCCTTGGGCATAGACCCCAGAAACGTCGGACGGACGTCGTATATTCCTGACCGTTCCATGAAATCGGGTCTCCGAAGCGCCGAAGGTGAAGCCATAACTCAGCCCCCCGACCGACAGCGGATATTTGCGGCCCTGAAACGTCAGCACGCCCTCTCCGGCTGATCCGCCTATCACGAACCCGGCCTTATAGATACGGATGCGGATAGAGCCATCAGCGGCGCTCGCCATTGATACCGCGCCGAACAGCGTTGCCAATGCGAGGAGTCCGATCCTTAGTCCCGACCAAACTTTCATCGACGATACCCCCCAACCAAAGCGATGCGCCACGTTGCCCATCGTCAGACGACGCTCACTCTGGCGGCTCGCTGCTCAACAATCAACCGCGAATTGGTAAGCTGGTCGGGCATACCCAGGCGACCAGGACCGCGCGCTATGCGCACCTCACGAACGATCCGCTGGGCAAGGCATCAGAGCGCATCGCGAGCGATCGGCGGCCATGGGTGACAAGTCGAGGGGCGACGGCGAAGTGGTGCCGATGCGGCGGCGCTAACCCCTCTCGCCGCGGCGACGCAGCGCCGCAAGCTCATGCTCGCCTGGGAGCAGTTCGTCTGCGGCGCCAAGGTCGACAACGTCGTTTCATCAACCCCGGGACAGCGTCCGCTGCTTTCCCGGGACCCTATGCTCAGACGTCCGCTAATTTCCGACGCACGTCTTCGGCGAAGGCTTTGACCGTGAAGCCATCGGCCAAGGAGTCGATCAGTATAAGATCCGATATGGCGTTGTGAACGCGTAGTGGCAGGATCTGCTGATACGCGGCGGAGCCATACCAGGCTTTCGCCGCTGCGTTGTCCGGGAACTCCATCAGCACAACGGCGCCGGGCCACGCCCCTTCAACGACGTCGCCTACTCCTTGAGCGAGCCACCTGCCTCCATAGGGGGCGACTGTCGCCTCAACTTGCTCGAGATATGAGAGGCCAGCCTCATTCGGAATGTCACCGGGAATGCGTAGGTGATTGATCAGATAGGTTGCCATGTCGGAACTCTCCTTCGGCACTCCCTCTCGAAAGGGCGCTTCATTGAGGTGACTGTGACGCCATTCCGCCAGGCAATCTTTCGCCAAACATTGCACGTTATCTTAAATGAACGGATAGAGAGCGGCGAGTTGCTTCCTCGCCTGGGAGGAGTGCGTGACCGGGACGGCCGACAACAAGTTGGTGCCCCTGCATGCCTGAGCCCCCCTTGCGACAGTTGCGACATCTGCGACAGTGCGACATGTCTGATTGACGCGCTGGGTGCGCGTCGCTTCAACATGAGGTGCGCCCACATGCCGAACGAAGCATTGATCGTTCAGCTTTTGGAGTGGATCGGCGAACAGCCGCGCGGTTATGCGGAGACGGCTGAGGCTTGGCGAACGTCGTGCCCTCGTCTGACCATTTGGGAAGACGCGCTGAGCGAAGGGCTAGTTGAGCGCGTGGCCGCGCTACCGGGCAATGCAGCGCAAGTTCGGGTGACGGAAAAGGGATTGGCCTTGATCCGTAGCGCGGAGTTTGCCGCGAAATAGCCGCCGCATCACGAAACGACGCTGCCTCGTGGTAAAGCGTGCGGTCATCTTCATCGTTTGAGGATGCAGCGCGAGCGATCCAGGGTGACCCCACGCGCGAATTTCCACGAGCAACCCTGCTACACTTGCTACAGCTGCTACGGTTCGATCAACGGGCTGACTTCAGCACATCGCAGTACGATGCAAGGTGAGATGCTGTTGTCGACGGCGCCACACGCGTCATCGCCCTCCTTGATCATCGAGCTTGAGGCTATCGGTGGAATCATCCGCGGACTGCACCTCAGCCGAGACACAGTTGGAAACCGCGCCGCGCAGTCTCTGCAGTGCCGCCTCAACCGTCGGCGTTCGTGCATTCTGTGCCTCGATATGGCCGGCAAGTGCACAGCATCTTGTCGTCGCCTCCGGCCACGTCGCGTCCGTCCAGAAAGGGCGTTCAGTGGAGCAATAGCCGATCGTCGTGAGAAGAGAGACTGCGTAATAATAAGCGTCGTCTATCCCATGTGAAAACCGCGCTTGAGGCGTCACGCTATTGTCGGCATTGATGCCTTGGGACAAGCCATAGGCGAGCAGCCTCTCCAGTGCCGGCACCGCTTTTTCTCGGCGCTCGCCTGACACCTTGTTCCAACCCAACTTCAGTATCCGCGCCACGTCGTAAGCGTGGTGATTAGTCAAGGTTCCATTCTGAAGCCACCCGTACGGATACTCATCATCGGAGATCTGGAGGGTCGTGTCGAATATTTTATCCCACAACTTCACGTCACCGCTACGATAGGCAATTATATGGTACGTCATACTCAGGTCACGCGACTTGAGCACTTGGTCACCGGACCGATACCAGGCACCCCAGTAGCCTGTTTCTTGGTCCTGCCAGTTTTCGATGAACGCATCGAAGGCTTCCATATAAGAAGAGGCTATCGGGCGTCCTGTTATATTGCGGACAAAATAATCTCTAATCCGCTCCTTGTACAGTACCTCCGCAATAAGAGAGGTCGTCGCGTTCAATTCGTCGCGCGAGCTAATGCCTGTTTTAGAGATGTCAGAAACAAGAATATTGCTTAGATAAACGCGCAGCAATTCCGGAGTTGAAATTGGCTTTAGAAACGACACTATGCTGTACCTTAGCGGGGTTCCAATCTCCGAGAACTGATTAATTGCATTTATCATTGGGTCTAGTTTCTTGAACCACTCATCGTAACAAACCCCCCACGACCCGTCGACCTCCAATTGTCCGAGCGCGAAATCTTGTTCCCTATTACCGAGCGTCAGTTCGAGTAACCACAAATTCTTATCCGCGCGTGCAAAATTGGAAGTGGAATCAAGTAGCCAATCGGTTTCATTCAACATCTGCGCTGAACATTGCATGGAGTATCCGCGAGATTGCAAATCGAATAAGCGCGTTTGCAACGCGGAGAGGCGCTCCACTCTCTGGGCCTTTTTGTTAGCCCTATCCTTGTCGTACTGAAGGAACTGAGATTCGATGAAAGCGCGCGTCACTACAGGTTCGGCGACGGCAGCAGCACTGCTGCCCAACCCGAGCAAGGCCAGCAGAGCCATGATCTGCATGTGGCTTCGAATGGACATCTCGCCATCTCCAGAGGAACGCCGGACGGCGCTATGTGGAGGAGTGAAATCTGGCTTACAGCGCGCCGCTTTGCTGGTGCGTAGCTCGCCAGGAACTTGGAGTCCGATCCGCCCAGCGTCGGAATGCGCGCGTGAATGCGCTCGCCTCCGAGTATCCCAAGGTCGTTGCAATCTCGATCAGCGACATGTCGGTATCAGCCAGAAGCTGACAAGCGACCTCGAACCTTATCTCATTGTTGAGCACTCTGAAGGACACGCCTTCATGGTTCAGATGGCGAAGGAGCGTGCGCCTGTTCATGTCGAACGTTTGTGCGATGCCTCCCGCAGTGCAGTGGCTTGATGAAAGCTGAACCCGGACAATGCGGCGAACGTCGTCGCTGAAGTCCGCGTGGGCGGACGTCTTCATCCTTGTGAGGCGCTCCTCTAGAAGCGCCTTCAAGAATGGATCAGCGCCCGGTACGGGCGCGCCCAAGTCTGAGACCGGGAATACAAGGGCACCAGTCTCTCGATTGAAGCTGATAGGTGCCCGAAAGTGCCGCCGATAAGGCTCCTGATCAGCCGGGACAGACCGCGCGAGGAGCGTTTCCGTCGGTGACCAACTCGAACCGCGAAGCGCCCGAATGGCGACAACCGCGCAGGCGAGTGCGGCATCAGAGATTTGGTCCGACCCTTTGCTCTGGGGCTGATTCACCGCATAGCTGAAAATGGCGGTGTCCCCGGCCACATGAAGGTACGGAACTGCCCCTCGATTCTGAATATGCAGGTTTGCGGCGAGACTTCTCAGAGCGTCGCCGAGTGTAGCTGAATGCTGCATCAATCGGCCAATTAGGCCATACGACAGTATCGTGGCCTGCCTGCCGACCAGAAGCCCGAAATGTGCGCACCTGGTGCGTGCAACGCAAAGCGTCAGCAGCTTTCCCAGACCTGCATGCGATATAATGCCGTCAATGTCCTGAAACGACTGCGGATCGAGGCCCGCCTCATGGATTAGCTGATCCGGATCAATGCCGAATTGCCGGAGTGTGGCCGGGATGTGGATTGCTGCTCCGACGCGAATGTATCCGGGGCCAAGAGTACGACGTGCGGGCGCCACCTGCCGCGACGAGTTCGAAACCGTCGGATCGTACTCATCGTTGCCCGACATAACTCCCCCGCACTATACCGTCCGATGATGGTCGTGCCGTGCCGGATGTCAGCTTTTGGGATAGTGACCCGGTGAACTTGCGCTGCTTGACGCAACGTGACAAGGACTTGACAGTTTGGGACACAGCAACGGCTTTATAGGTAGAACGGTACGCCTTATCAGTCGTCTCGGCGGTAGGTCTCACGCATGAACGCTGCCACCGCCAGCGCCAGAAGCAGTGCGAGTGTCATTGGCCACGCAGCGTACTGCGCGAGATCCAGGCTACCTGCCTGGAGGCCCGCTTCAAGGCCTTGCCCGATACGGACTCCTGGCCTCTGAATCATCAGGCCGCCGAACAAAAACATGATGCCATTCACGATGGCTGCTGAAGTGCCGATCCGAGATGGCTCCACTACATCGGCCGCAGTGCTGAAGGCGAGCATATGCGATGCGTTCGCCGCACCAAAAATCGCGCACAGCAGCATGGCCCCAGTCACCCCCACTTCGGGCGCATGGAGGAGGGCCAATAGGGCTAGAACCTGAATTGCGGTGCAGACGATGATGGGCAGCTTCCGCCGTTTCAATGCATCCGACCAGGCCGGTACAACGAAGCAGCCCGCAGCGAGGCCAAACCAAAGGAATGATGCCGACCAGTTCGCCGTGGCGGGGTCCAGTCCCCGCGCTGCGAGCAGTTTGGGTGCCCAGACGACTCCAAGTGCTAGCATGGTCCCGAAGCACAGGGCTCCATAGGCCGCAGCGATCCATACGTGCGGGATTTTGGCTACCGCGAAGATGGCGGAGAGAAGGTCCGCGAAGAACGCCCCGCCGCCTTTCCTCATCGCGGGGACCGGCTTCGGGTTTCGTATGTAGATGGCTCCAATGATGGCCAGGGCAATGCCGAAAAGGCCCACATAGTTGAACAGCTCACGCCAGGATAACCACTCTAGCGTGAGGCTTAGGAGATTCTGATTGAACGCGGAAAAGAACGCGGCAGCAAATTGCACGAGCCCGAACATGAAGCTGAATCGGGCGAAACCGAACCACTGGCCGCCAATATAGCCAGCACCTACGAAGCCCGTGCATGCACCTATCGCGATGGTTAGCTGCGACAGCAGCAGCATTCCGTAGCTCTCGGCGTTGGCGAATAGGAAAACGCCGACGGTAACGAGGGCAATCGCCGGTGGAATGACGCGATTGGCACCGAGACGGTCCAGAAGCGCGCCGCTGAGGAACTGGCAGAACGCGAACACCCACGTGTAGACCGCCGCCACCGTTGCAATCTGCGCCACGGTTAGAGCTAGATCCCTCTGAACGCTGACGTTTACGATGGCGTATCCAGTCTGGAAGCTAAAATAATAGATGACGAAAGTGACCGACAAAGCCCAAACGAACCAGGCATGCGCCTTGGTCACGTTTGCACTCGGAATCGTGGGGGCGGCAACAGTCATTCTGACTCGTCCCTGGCTTGCAGGACGGCCTGCGCATCCGATCGGCGCGCAGGCCGTTTGGATCAGTGCCTTGGGTATGTCTCTCGAATGACGAGAGCGAGCACCACGGCGAGAACCATGGCGATGACCAGAGGCCAACCGGCATATTGAGCAAGTTCAAGCGAGCGTGGCTCGATGCCGGATTCGACGCCTTGACCTATCCGAGCTCCCGGCCGGCTAATCATTATGCCGCCAAGGATGAACATGATGCCGTTCACGACCGCTGCCGACGTGCCAATCTGGGTCGGCTTCACGACGTCCGCGGCAGTACTGAAGGCGAGCATATGGCTAGCATTGGCAAAGCCGAAGATAAAGCAGAGGGCCATTATGAGGCCTGCGCCCAAGCCGGTCATATAGAGCAGGGGGAGCAGGCACGCGAGCTGCACGACACCGCCGAGCAGTAGTGGCAGTTTGCGGGCCTTGATATGGTCCGACCACCAGGGAATGGCCGCGCTTCCGGCGGCAAGCCCAAGCCAGAGTAGCGACGCGCCGAAGCTGGCGGCCGATTGGCTCAAGCCGTGCACCATCAGGAGCTTCGGAGCCCAGACCACACCGAGCGCGAGCATAACGCCGAACTGCGCGGCGCCGAGAATTGCTGCGAGCCAGACATGCGGAATCTTGGCCACCTCCGCCATGCTCTGCAAAACGCCTGAGAAGAAGGCGCCCATGCCCTCGCCGGGATGTGCCGCCACTGGCTTGGGGTTTCGAATATAGATCGCGCCTACAACCAGCAGCACAATGCCCATGACACCGTAGCCATTGAACAATGTGCGCCAGGTCATATGACCGAGCGTGAGCTCAATTATGTTTTGAGAGAAGGCGGAGGTCAGGGCCGCGACCACCTGCACCAAGCCGAACATAAGGCTGAACTTGGCCATTCCGAACCATTGGCCGCCGACGTAACCGGCTCCGACGAAGCCGGTACACGAACCGACGGCAACGATGATCTGGGAAAGCAGGAGCATTTCGTAGCTCGTTGCGTTCGCGAAGACAAATACTCCGAGTACAACTAGAGCGATCGAGATAGGTAAAACCTTCTTGGACCCCAGGCGATCCAGGAGTGCACCCCCGAAAAACTGGCATATCGCGAATACCCAAGTATAGACCGCAGCTATCGTGGCTACCTGAGCAACTGACAAACCGGTATCCTGCTGAACATTTGCGTTCACGATGGAATACCCAGTCTGGAAGCTGAACAGATAGACGACAAACGCCACCGCGAGAATCCATACCCACCATGCGTACGCGCTTCCGAGACGAGCCTCCGGCGTCGGCGGAGACAGGCTCGGTGAAACCGAACTGATATCTGCCATTGATGCTACTCCATCTTCGAACCGCACTCACTCGGCGGCAATCTGGCCGGTATCCGCAACTTCCCGGGTTTGGTCCCGGGTGTAGACGAGCTGGCCAGCCACATAAGTGGCCTGCACGGCTCGATCATCCCCCAGCGTCATCTGGATGAAGAGCGCCTCTTCGAAGCTTTCGGCGAAGCGCATCCTGTAATCGATGATGGGCGTAGAGCGCATGTCGAGCACGACGAGGTCGGCTTCCATGCCGGGGGCTATGCTCCCTATCTTGTCATCGAGATACATCGCATGTGCGGTGCCGCGGGTGGCGAGGTAGTAGGCGTGCGCGGCGGACAGCGCGTAACTGTTGAGCTGTGCCGCCTTGTACGCCTCATTGAGGGTCGCAAGGATCGAGAAGGACGTTCCGGCTCCTAGGTCAGTGCCGAGACCCACACGAACTGGGCGTTCACGCTTCATTGCATGCGCGATGTTGAAGAATCCGCTGCCCAGGAAGAAATTGGACGTCGGACAGTGGGCAACGGCAGAGCCCGTGACATGCATACGCTGCAACTCACTATCAGTGAGATGGATGCCGTGTCCGAAGATGGCCCGATGTCCGCAGAGCTTGTAATGGTCGTAGACGTCCAGATAGCCCGCTCGATCGGGGAATAGCTCTTTCACCCAGGCAACCTCTCCCTTGTTCTCAGAGAGGTGGGTCTGCATGAAGCAGTCGGGATGCTCCTGCCAGAGCGTCCCTGCGGCCTCGAGTTGATCACCCGTGCTTGTCGGCGCAAAGCGTGGTGTGATGGCGTACATCAGCCGGCCCCGGTTGTGCCATTTGCCTATGAGCGCTTTGGATTCGTCGTAGCCGCTTTGCGTCGTGTCGAGGAGGCTTTGGGGCGCATTGCGGTTCATCAGGACCTTGCCCGCCGCCAGCCGCATGCCGAGCTTCTCTGCCTCCTCAAACAGCGCGTCGACTGATTGCGGGTAAACGGTGCAATAGACGCACCCACACGTTATGCCATTTCGCAAATTCTCCTGTAGAAAGACTTTGGCTACGCTGCGAGCAAACTCCTTATCGGCAAATTTCTGCTCCGTAGGAAAAGTGTACTTGTTCAGCCAATCCAGAAGCTGCTCGCCGTAGGCGGCAATCATGGGAGTCTGTGGAAAATGGACGTGGCTGTCGATAAAGCCCGCAGAAATCAAGGCATCCTTGCCATAGCTCTTCACGTCGCAATTTGGCGGGAGCAGTCCTTTCACTTGATCGGCTGGCCCGAAGTGTGTGATTAGCCCGTCCTCCATGGCGACGATTGCATCGGGTTCATAGACCAGCGTTTGGTCCAATCCCTTTTGGAATGGGTCGCCAGTGAAGGTTAGGACCGGCCCTTGAATCGCGGTGATTGTCTGAGGCATGGCCTATCTCCCCGTGCGGCGCGCTCCGGTGCCCGGTGGCTGCGCTGGCCAATTGGTGGGGTAACCCTAGGAACACCAAGACGGCGTGCTTGATAAGTTGCGCCTGAGGCTTGCCAGTTTGGGACTCGGGGATTGTCGGCCTGTGTGTGGGCCGCGTTTGTGGGCTCCAATGAACACCACTTCGTCGCACCTCGCATTGAAACCGAAGATCGCAAGCGCGGGCCTGTCGCGCCTTGAACCGACCCGCCCGCCTCGGGGTGAGTTCGCCATGCAGATGGAACCGGTCGCAGTTTGGGAGGAATCGGCGTCCGGCGGCTGTTGACCACGACGCCAGAGCCGCATTCGTCGCCGCCGCCAAGCAAACGAAGGTGCTGGCGGTTCCTCTGGAGCGACCAAGCGTTACACTGCCCGGCCATATCGCGCGGCCGTGGGGCCGGTAGGCGCCGACAGCGATAAAGCGTACTTGAACCGCCAGAAATTCAAAATGATATTGCGCAGTGGCTTGCGCGTTATTTGAATGCCGCTTCATGAGCGGATTCCGGAGAGATGCGCCATGCCGTTTAGGAACAAGGGATACGAACGCGATGTCGGCCTATGCCATCTTCGATGTCGACATTCATGACGCCACGAAGTACGCGGATTTCATGGCCCAGGTGAAGCCCGCGCTTGAGGCCGCTGGTGGCCGCTATCTCGCCCGCGGTGGCACGCATAGGGTCTACGAGGGTGACTGGACGCCCAGGCGGATTGTTCTAATGGAATTTCCGTCGGTGGCAGCGTTCGAAAATTTCTACTATGGCCCTGTCTATGCGGGCCTGAAGGCACTCCGAGATGACTGCAGTTCGGCTCGTCTGGTCAGCGTTGAGGGAGTGTCATAGTCGCGCGTCGCGCTGGCGCCTGGAGCGGACCTTGGCGGCGTCCGCCTCTCAAAGGTTAGTTCCTAAGCTCGGCGGGCAACCCGGCAGAACGACAGGGTCGATAGATTCGCGTCAGGGGGCCGAGTTGACCAGAACGGGCAGGAGGACAGCATCACCGGGCGCTGACGCCGCGCCCGGCGAGTTGCCAGCCACGGCTTTCAGTTGCCACTGTTGATCGCGACCCGCTTGGAGTTCGCCTGCGCCTTGGCCGTCTTTGGTAAGGTCACCGTCAGAACACCGTTCTTGAATGTCGCGGCCACTTTGTCCTCCTCGACCTCGCGGCCGAGCGCGAAGCGCCGCTCGAAGCGACCATAGTAACGCTCACTGAACTGGCGGCCGGTGTCTTCGGTTTCAGACTTCTTCTCGCCGCGAAGGGTCAGCACGCCATCCTCCAGCAGCACTTCTATGTCGTTCTCCTCGAGGCCAGGCACCTCAGCTGCCACGCGGATTTCCTTGTCCGTTTCCGATACTTCCACGCTGGGCCAGCCGCGGTTTGCGATCCGCATCGGGCCGAAGAGCGATGGAGTGTCGAAGCCGCGAAAGACCTCGTCGAACAGCCGATTCACATCGCGGTGCAACGACAGAAACGGATCCATCTCGTCACCGCGAGAAACGGTCGGAGCCTGATTGCTGCCCCGGCTCCAGGGGATCAGGTCACGTACGGTCATGATCGTTTCCTTTCCTTCTTCTCGTTGTTTCTCCTTCCTCTTCGAAGAGCGCTTTCCTGCACCTGTTAGCGCAATAATTGAAAGGTCAGGCAGCGATGTGTGGTCAGGCCGCTACGTTGCCTTCGACGCGGACGTCCTCGCTGTCGGCCTTCTCGGCGCTCAATGACATCCCGGGTCCAATCAGACGACCGGCACAGGTGATTTGGGTGTTGCTTTTTGGAGCGTCAAGGGCCGGCAGAATGCGGAACAACATCTCGGTGGCAACGTTCATTCCAGCCGTTCAACCGGAAGGACGGATCATGCCTTTTTTGCGCGGTTGTGAGGCCGTAGCCTAGCCACACCGATAGGAATAGAGCGCGGAAGACGAGAAAGCGCCAGTATCGACGAACCCATCGCATCCGAAGCCCGCCTCTGGCGGATCGTCTTGGGCGTCATGCTGCTCTTCCTGCTCTTCGTCGCCGCACCTGTGGCTCCAGTGCTCGTGCGAGTTGGAGCGGAAGCGGTGAGGCACGAAGCCGGCGCTGTCTGTCGGACGCTACCAGCCGCTGCCGTGCCAATGCCCTTTCAATGCTATACGCGGAGTCGGCATCCCCTGGACCGGTCTGAAGTCGAGGCCGCTAAGCAGGCCGCTCATAGTTAAGCAATCCAGGCATTTGCAACGTGTTGAACTGGCGTCCCGGAAGGGATTCGAACCCCTGACCTGCGGTTTAGGAAGCGCCAAGGAAACGAGCCCTTCCAAAAAGCTTTCCGACAACGGCTGGCACTGGCCGGATATTGATCAGATTGGCAAATTTTCCCCAGTCGGAACGGTTTTTCTTAGCTACGGGAGCGCCGTCTATGACGGGCGGACGCGTCTCGGATCGATCTTCAAATGTGAGGATGGTGGCTACGATGCGTTCGACCTTGCGGGAGCGCTGATAGGCCACTTCAAGAGTGCGAAAGCCGCGGCGACGTGCGTCTCTCTGGCTATCGCGGGAGGCGTGTCATGAGCGCCTTTGCCATGTCGCCCACGGCCGAAGCGATCCGCTTTAGGCTGATGTCGGTTATGACCGCCGACGAGATCACTGCCCTCACCAAGGACCTCTGGCAGAGCTTCGATGCGGGTCAGATCTCGGAGGCCGAATCCGAGGCACTGGACGCGGCGATTGCGCTGCGGCGCCCCATTCTCGGCCCCGCCAAGGGAATGCGTCCGCGGATCTTGAGCATGTTCAAGCCGCGGCAGCGTCCGCGCTGGCCCGATCGCAAGGCGTCGCGGGACCGGCGGAGGATGCTGGGCGGCGGCGGCAACATGCCTCCTGCACTGCCCATGCTGTTCACCGAAGGGCAACGGGCGGTTCTCGCTATCTTGTCGGGCGAGGTGAAGCACCACGGCCAGTGCGACCTCGCGCTTGATCGACTTGCCGCGCTAGCTGGTGTGTGCCGCACCACGGTGCAAACCACGCTGCATGAAGCGCGGCGGCGGGGGCTTATCTCCATCAAGTCACGACCGCAGCGCGGCCGGCGCAGCCTGACGAACATCGTGAGCATCTTGTCCTCGGAGTGGCTTACCTGGCTCAAGCGCGGCCCCTCCGCTCATCGGCCAATAGGGTCCAAAACGCTCAAAATGGTGAGCTCCACGAAGAGCAGAGAAGAAAGAAAGTCCTTCGGAAAAGAGGTGTACTCAGTTCATCCCATCTTTCGAGACGAGGTGAGGAAGCGTCGGGGGGTGTCACAGGGCGTTGATTGATACCTTCCAACACGGCGTCGGCGCCGGTCTGGTCTTGCCGGCCGCCAAAGCTTGGAGCCGAGATGTTCAGGCATCAGATGTGGCTCGTTACGAAACGAGTACGGAAGAAGATTACGCGGCTATCGGGAAAGGTGGCGACCCGGGAGATGATCCCCGCTGATAGGAAAAGTCTCGCGTCGATGCTGACTACCGCGACTGGGAGCCGGTCAGGCGACCACTTTTGGACCGGAGGTGGCGGCGGCTCGGGGGGTACAAAAGTCTGGAGGAACTTGCCCCTTCCGACCCGCGTCTCCGCCGTGCCGAGTTTTTTTCCTGCGCCGGTTGAATTTCCGTCAGTGAGGTCGTTCCGGATTGTGGAAACGTACGGCCGATCAATAAGTTAAGGGAGCCACCCTCCAAGTACAGTATGCTTTTTTCCCGGGAGGGGGTGCATCAAAGTTCACCACCTCTGACTCCGAACCGGTGCCCCAACATCGCATTTGTCGGCGCGAAATTGGCGTAATCTTTTTTTTGGCGACATCGCAGAAATGGAGAGCTAGAGCGAACCCGATTGTGCGCTCGGTCAAGGCATATCTCGGAGACGGGTCGGCTTCGTAGCCCTGTCCTCGATCGAAGACGCTAAGCGACGGCCCAAGGTAAGCCCCGCGAGCGGCAACTGACGTTTACGGCAACATTGGCTTGGAACTAGCGGCCCCTGGGTGCCCGCGAGTTTTCCGCCGACCGTCGCCCGAACATGTGTCATCAAGGACATTCGGCGCCGGTCGTGATCCATGCCTCGATCAGCGCACCGAACTCCTCCTGGGATCCCGGAGCCGGGCGGCGGCCTTCGCCTGGATGCCACGCCCAACTGACCAGGTGATCCGTGCTCATGTGCCGGTGAATATCGGCAAGGGAACGTCCGCCATTGCGGGCAGGGTCCTTGAGCTGCTTGCAAATCTCGCCAAGGGTGAGGCCCTGCCAGGCCATGCTTGCCGGGGCGAGCAGCCAGTGTTCGGCACCCGGAACCGAGCCAACGCGGCTACCCGGGAGGGTAGTGTTGGTGAAGCGGTGGCACGAATGACAATTGAGACCCGCAATGCCCGTGCCGCTCTTGCCTGCCTGGATCGGCGGCATATGCGGATGCATGGCGTCGCCCTGCGTCGGGCTGCGCGATGCCGGGTGGCAATTGATGCAGCGCGGATCGGTGATGACCTTGGCCGCTTCGGTGAAGAGAGCGCGCGAACGCATCCCGGCATCGGTGATCGCCTGGAACTCCGCGACTCCCTTCAACGTGGCGCCTCGAACAGGTCGCCCGCTCGGGTTGTCGGCCACGCCGGCTTCGATGGCGATCACGGCGGCGATGGCCGTTCCCGCGGCCATTGCTGCGAGGGCCATGGGCCAGATCTCACGCAGTTGTCGCATGATCATCGTCAGCTCCCGCGCAACAGAGCATCACGGATCGGCAGGGTGCGCAGGCGCCTGCCGGTCGCCGCGAAGATTGCGTTCATCAGCGCCGGTGCGACGCCGGGCGTTCCGAGTTCGCCGATGCCGCCCGGCGCTTCCGCACTCTCGACGACATGGACCTCTATCGGCGGGCATTCGTTCATGCGCAACACCGGCTGGTCGTCGAAATTGCTTTCGACGATCGCGCCCTTCTCGATGGTGAGGCGCCCATAGAGAGCCGCGCTAAGGCCATAGACAATCCCGCTCTCGACCTGCTGGCGCAGCACGTCAGGATTGACCAGCTGCCCACAATCGACAGCGCAGACGATGCGCTCCACCTTCAATGCGCCTCCCGGGTCGACATGGACCTGCACGACCATCGCCGCGAAGCTACCGAAGGCGGACAACAGCGCGACGCCGCGGCCGCGCTCCGGCCCGAGAGCGCTGTCCCACCCGGCCCGCTGGGCGGCGAGGTCGAGCACGGTCCTGAGGCGTGGATTGCTAGAGAGGAGCCTGCGGCGATATTCCACCGGATCGATTCCGGCGAAGTGGGCCGCCTCGTCGATCCCACCCTCGACGGCCGGCGCATTGCGCGTCGGGCCGACGCCGCGCCAGTTGCCGGTCAGCATGCCCGCCGGCGCCTCATGACGCACGAACTCCACCCGCTTGTTGGCGATGGCATAGGGGCTCTCGGCAGCATCGATGATGTCGAGGTCGATACCATCCTTGAAAAAGATCGGGAGGAAGCGGGCCATGATTGCCGGACCGACCACGCGGTGCCGCCACGACACCGGCATGCCGTCCGGCCCCAGCCGAATGCGGATCTGGCTGAGATTGAGATAGCGGTAGGAATCGTGCCGGACGTCCTCCTCGCGGCTCCATACGACTTGAACCGGTCCCTCGACCTGCTGCGCCACGCGCACCGCCATGGTCACGACATCATGGTCGAGCCGGCGGCCGAAGCCTCCGCCCAGTAGCTGATTGTGGATGGTGACCTTTTCGAGCGGCAGTCCTGTCATCTCGGCCGCGGTCTGGCGGGCGCGGCCTGCAACCTGCGTTCCGACCCAGACATCGCAGGCGTCGCGGCGTACATGGACCGTGCAATTCATCGGCTCCATCGTCGTGTGCGGGAGGATCGGCAGGCGGTAGACAGCCTCGATCCCGGCGCCCTGCACAGCCTCCGCCGCGGCGACATCGCCCTCGTTTTGCGCCACGACTGCGTCGCCCGCCATGGCGGCCTCGGCGCGGCGTTCCAGTTCCGCGGTGTTGAGCGTGCCATTGGCGCCGCGATCCCAGGAGATGTTCAGCGCCGCCAGCCCCTTGCGGGCGGCCCCGGTATGGTCGGCAACCACCGCCACCGCGTCGCTCAGCCTGACGACCTGGCGCACTCCCTTGACCTTCAGCGCTTCCCTGTCGTCTACGGCCTGGAGCGTGCCGCCGAAGGTCGGGCAGATGCTGATGGCGGCGAACTTCACTCCCGGCGGACGCGCGTCGAGACCGAACTTGGCGGTGCCATCCACTTTCGCCGGCGTGTCGATACGCCGGGTCGACTTGCCGATGAGCTTGAACGCACTCGCCGGCTTCAACGGGACGTCTTGCGGCACGCGAAGGCCGGCCGCTTTCTCGGCCAGCGCGCCATAGGCAAGGCGACGTCCACTAGGCTCATGAATGACATCGCCCGCCTCGGCCCGGCAGCTTGCGGGCGCAACGCCCCATTCATCGGCGGCGGCAGCGATCAGCATGGTACGCGCCGTGGCGCCAGCACGCCGCATCGGCTCCCAGAAGCCGCGAATGGTCACCGAGCCGCCAGTGATCTGGTCGCCGAGCGCCGGGTGGGAGTAGCGCACGGGATCGGCAGGCGCCGGAACGGCGACGATCTGATCGAGCCTCACCTCCAGTTCTTCGGCGAGCAGCGTCGCGAGGCCCATATAGACACCCTGGCCCATCTCCACCGATGCGATAATCAGTTCGACCTTCCCGCTCGAAGGGATGCGGATGAACGGGTTGAGTGCCGCCGCGCCGGCGGCCCGTGCCGAGCCGATCAGCCGTGGCGCGATGATGAGGCTTCCGCCGGCAAAGAGTGCCGACATCACGAAGCCGCGGCGGGAGAGCTGCGAGGCCTCGACCTTGGTGAGGATGCCCATTTCAGCCTCCATTACCGAAGGTCCGGGTGCCGGCCGCGACCTGCTTGATCGCCGCGCGGATACGCGGATAAGTGCCGCATCGGCAGATATTGCCGGACATGACCGCGTCAATGTCATCGTCGGTCGGAGCCGGATGCTCGTTCAGCAGCGCCGTCGCGGACATGATCTGCCCGGATTGGCAGTAGCCGCACTGCACCACTTCCTGATCCAGCCAAGCGCGCTGGACGAGATTTCCGACCGGTGTCGCTCCAACGGCTTCGATCGTCATGATCGGCGCGGAACCGGCACTTTCGACAGTGGTCACGCAGGACCGTACCGCCAATCCCTCGAGGTGGACCGTGCATGCGCCACATTGCGCGACGCCGCAGCCGAACTTGGTGCCCGTAAGGCCGAGGACATCGCGCAGCACCCACAACAGCGGCGTATCGCCATCCACGTCGACCGAATGGCTCCTGCCGTTCACATTGAGCGAATAAGCCATCTGGAGGTCGCCTCTCTGAACGCTGCCTGACGGGATCTGGATCGCAGCGGGACGTTAGTATTCGGGGCGCATGGCCACGAGTTAAATTTGGTCAAATGCTGAAAAGGGCGGGTTAGCTTGGTGGGCTGTTCTCGACCAGCAGAGAGGTCGATCACGAGAGAGGCGCTTTACCTCTTTTCACCAAGCTTAACGGGTGTGCGGCGCTCGGCGCGCTAAGGTCAATCACGCTGCGACTCGCTGCGTGCCGATCCCGACAGCACGACCTTCTACGCCGGCGAACCGCATGAAAAGAAGGCGCAAGGAATGCTGGAAAACGCCTATAGCGCTCAGTGCGCTGCCGTAAAGGTGCATTGCACGAAAGCTTTGGAACAGAGCAGACGGGGCTTGACGCTATTCGCTCTGACGCTCGGGAGCTTCTGCATCGGGACGTCCGAGTTCGCGAGCATGGGCATCATCCAGCTTTTCTCGGCGAACCTCGGCATCGACATCCCGACGGCCACGAACGCGATCACCGCCTACGCCATCGGCGTCGTCGTCGGCGCTCCTCTCGTCACTCTGGTGGCGGCGCAGCTCAATCGCCGAACGCTGTTGTTGTGCCTGATGGGCCTCTTCATCGTCGGCAACGTCCTGTCGGCGATAGCGACGGATCTCGGCATGTTCGCACTGGCCCGCTTCATCAGCGGCATGCCCCAGGGAGCCTATTTCGGCGCCGGCGCGGTGGTGGCCTCATACATCGTCGGTCCCGGTCATGGCGGGAAGGCATTCGCGCTCGTCATGACTGGATTGACCGTCGCGACCATCTTCGGTTCGCCGCTGGCGACCTTTCTTGGCCAGAATTTGGGTTGGCGCAACACGTACCTTGCGGTGGCCGCTCTCGCGGTCCTGGCTTTCCTTGCCTTATGGAACTGGGTGCCTCGCACGGAATCGCTGCATGGCGGGCCGGTAGTGCAGGAACTCGGCTCGCTGCGAAAACCGGCCGTCTGGGCCACGATGCTCGTTGCCGCGCTCGGTGTAGCAAGCATTTTTGCCGTTTACACGTTTGTCGGCCCGTTCGTCACCGACGTGGCGATGCTGGGCCAGACGTGGACACCGATCGCGCTCGCCCTGTTCGGCCTCGGCATGACGGCAGGCAACCTGATCGGCGGGAAACTAGCGGACGCGTATCCGGCGCGCGGACTGGTTTTCGGCTTCGGCGGTGCCTTGGTCGTGCTGGCGCTCCTCGCCGTCGGCGGAAGCAATGTGTGGATCCTTATGCCGATGCTGTTTTGTGTCGGCATGACGATGATGGTCGCCATCCCTACGATCCAGGTGCGCCTCACGCGCTCTGCTCCGGAGGCACCCACGCTCATGGGAGCGATGAATCTTGCCTCGCTCAATGTTGCCAATGCGATCGGTGCCTGGGCCGGTGGGATGACGATTGCCGCGGGCTACGGATTGCTCTCCGCCGCATGGGCAGGCTTTGCCCTGACGTTTCTCGGCCTCCTCATCTTCGTGCTCACCTTGCCGAGATCGTCTCAACTTGCAACGGCATGAGCGCCATGACGGCACAGGAAACCCCGAAGCTGGCATTTCCAATCGATCTTCGCATGGTAGCGTCAATGTCTCGACCTCTGACAATGAAGCGATATCGACGATGAATGCGACCCGACCGATTCAGCGCGGCTTCACGGGCGACGGCGGGATGGCAACGGATCCCTACGATCGGCCGGGACAGACCTTCCCGAAATTGCCGCCCGCAATGGTCGAAAGAATCGCGAAGTATGGCGAGCGCAGCAGTTTTGACGGCGGCGACTATCTCTATGAGTTCGGCGACCGCGACGTGGATTTCTTCCTTGTTCTGGACGGTGCCGTCGACGTTTTGGAGAGCGATGGCCGGGATGGCCATGTCCTGATCACCACCCATGAGGCGGGCGGTTTCACAGGCGAGCTCACCCATGTCACAGGACGAGCCGTGCTCGTCTGCGCGCGCGCGGCACGGCCGACGGCGGCCATCCGGGTAAGCAGATCCTCGTTCCGGCGCATGGTCAGCGCCGAGCCGGATATCGGCGAGATCATCCTGCGTGCCTTCATTCTCCGACGCGTTGGATTGATACAGCACGCGGAGGGGGGGACGATTATCGTTGGAAGCGCGCATTCGGCGAGTGCGCTCCGAATCCAGAGCTTCCTCACGCGCAACGGCTATCCACATCGATTGCTCGACATCGGGCGCGATGCGGGCGCACAGCAGGCACTCGAGTCCTTTCACCTCGGCGCCGATGACTTGCCTGTTGTCATCCTGAGTGGCGAGCAGGTGCTCGCGCACCCGACGAACCGTGATCTGGCCGACGCGCTCGGCATCACCGAAGAGCTCGCCCCCGATCATGTCTATGATGTCGCGATCGTCGGCGCGGGTCCCGCGGGTCTCGCCGCGGCCGTCTATGCGGCGTCGGAAGGTTTGGACACCATCGTCATCGAGGCGGTCGGCCCGGGCGGACAGGCCGGCACCAGTTCCCGCATCGAGAACTATCTCGGCTTCCCGACAGGGATTTCAGGCCAAGCGCTGGCGGGACGGGCGCAGGTGCAGGCCCAGAAGTTCGGCGCACGCATCGTCGTCGCGAGGGCGGCGACGGGTCTCGATTGCAGCGGCTTTCCCTACAAGGTCCGCCTTGAAGGCATGGATACTGTCGCGGCACGAGCGGTCGTGGTTGCGACCGGCGCTCGCTACCGGCGCCTCGACGTTCCGAACCTCGAGAGGTTTGAGGGCCAGGGCGTGCACTATGCTGCAACATCGCTGGAAGCGCGGCTTTGCCTGGACAGCGAGGTCGTGGTCGTCGGTGGCGGCAACTCCGCCGGTCAGGCCGCCGTCTTCCTCTCGGGCAAAGCCCGTCATGTCCATATCGTCGTGCGCGGCGATGGGCTCACGGATACGATGTCGGACTATCTCGTGCAGCGGATCAAGGAATCGCCGCTCATCACGCTTCATCCCCAATGCGAGATCACTGCGCTGATCGGCAATAGTTGTCTGGAGGCGGTGCGTTGGCATCAGCGGGAGAGTGGCGAGACGGAGCGGGGCGTGTCGAACCTGTTCCAGATGATCGGTGCCGTGCCGAACTCCGACTGGCTGAGCGGCTGCGTTGCGCTCGACCCAAAGGGGTTCGTGAGAACCGGCTACGTTCATGACGGTCGGGTTGCCATCGCTCAGCATGCGACGAGCATTCCCGGCATCTTCGCCGTCGGCGACGTGCGGGCCGATTCGGTGAAGCGCGTCGCTTCGAGCGTTGGCGAAGGCTCGGTGGTCGTCCATGCGGTCCACAATTGGCTTGCGAGCGTGGCGTCGCGGGGCTGAGCGCATCGCTATCTCGGGCTATCGATCGGCGGAGCGGGACCGGTGCAACAGCCAAGTCGAAGTGCCCGATGATACAGGCGGAAATCGCAAATCGACTGGATCGACCGGTCGACGATGCTTTTGACCATGTTCTCGGACCGCCAGGGGCCGAAATCACGCTCGTCGAATATGGCAGCTACGCCTGCCCCTATTGCCGTGCGGCCAATGAGGAGATCGGTCGTGTCCGGGATCATTTCGGGGCACGCGTCCGCTATGTGTTCCGTCACCGCCCGATCGCCAGCAGCGACCTGGCCCTCAGGGCAGCAGAACTGGCGGAGCGTGCGGCCGACGCCGACAGCTTCTGGGACGCGCATGTGAAGCTGATGACGCGGTCCGCGACCCTGACGGAGGATGACCTCATCGCCGTGGCGGATGATCTCGGGCTCGCCACCCGGGATCCTAGATCGTCAGCGACAGAAGCGGCCGGCGCCAGGGCGCGCGTCGACGCCGATATCGAGAGCGCCCGGGCGAGCGGCGTCAGGCTCACGCCGACATTCTTCATCAATGGCCGCCGTTACGACGGTCCCTGGGATGAGAGTTCGCTCTCCGACGCTATGCTCGGGCGTCTGGGGCATCGCGTGCATTCGGCTGCCGTCGACTTCGCGAGCTGGGGTCCTTCCGCCGGCATTCTCCTACTGCTCGCAACGGTTTTCGCCGTCATCCTGAGCAACTCCCGGCTCGGCCCGGCATTCGATCAGTTTCTGCACCAGAATGTCGGCGTGCTGATCGGTGCGGCATCGTTCGAGATGTCGGTGCTGCACTGGATCAATGACGGTCTCCTGACCATCTTCTTCCTCGTCGTCGGGCTCGAGATCAAGCGTGAGATGACGGTCGGCCGTCTCGCCAGTCGAAGCACGGCGGCGCTGCCGATCGCAGCTGCGATCGGTGGCATGGTCGCCCCGGCACTGATCTACGCCTTCATCATCCCGAGTGGTCCCTGGGCGCACGGCTGGGGCGTACCAATGGCGACCGACACCGCGTTCGCCGTCGCTCTGATCGTGATGATGGGCCGCCGGGTGCCGGTCGAATTGCGCATCTTCCTCACTGCCGCTGCCATCGTCGATGACATCGGCTCCATCGCGGTGGTCGCACTCTTCTATTCCGGCGAGCTTCGTCCGGAATATATGGCGGCCGCTGCCGCGATCACGCTGTGTCTCTGGGGGCTCAGCCGCTCGCACGTCTATCGCGTAACGCCCTATGTTCTGCTCGGCATCGCGCTTTGGGCTTGTGTTCACGCCAGCGGCCTGCACGCGACCATGGCGGGGGTGATCCTCGCCCTTGCGATACCGACGCGGCCACCGGCGAACCTCAGGGCGCTGACGCTCCAGGCCGACACAATCATCGCGGCGGAAGCCCATCAGGGAGAGGCTTTGCGGCACGGGCCGTCGCTGCCGGCATTGAGAGCGCTCGATGCGATCCATGAGCGCATCGAGTCGCCCGCGGACCGACTGCTCCGCCATGCCGGTGCCCGGTCGAGCTACGCCATCTTGCCGATCTTTGCGCTCGCGAATGCCGGGGTCGAAATCACGACCGATATCTGGAGCGGGCATGAGAGCCTGATGCTTGCCATCGCCGCCGGCCTGTTCATAGGCAAGCCGATTGGCATCGTTACGGCCTGTGCGCTTGCTGTTGGGCTGGGGATCGCGATCAAGCCGGATGCCTATTCATGGGTTCAGCTGATCGGCGCCGGCGCACTGGCCGGGATCGGGTTCACGATGTCGCTGTTTATCGCCGGGCAGGCATTTCCCGAAGCCACCGATTTCGCCGCTGCGAAGATCGCTGTGTTCGTGGCTTCGATCTTGTCGGCGATCATCGGGGCATTGATCCTGTCGGTTGCAACAAATCGCGCAACGCGGAACAGCGCCGGCGACAGCAGCTGAAATTAAGACTTGTGACGTGGAACGGCTGAGTCCTTGGCAAGACGTCCAACTGGCGAGCAGACCCGATTGAGGGCGCTCAAACTAAACGCTTCAATCTTGCCGGCAAATCCAGCCATCTGAATTGCTCTGACCGTAGAAGAAGATCTTTTACCGATTTTAACTGCCGCTTGGCCCCTATCTAAGCTATGACTTGCTTAAGGCGCAGCAAATCTATCCCCTCACCGGCGGCGACGCGAAAGCACGCGAGTCTCACATCGCGGCATAGCCCATCGGCGATTTGACGCTCAGTCAATGCGGAGGCTTCATGAGCATGGGAAAATTGCTTGTCATCGGCTCGGACGCCACCCGCATCGAGGTGCAGGGCGGCATGGGGCATGCCGGTCAAGGCACCGTGCTATCCATGGCCAAGGCTCACACGATCCGCTCCGTGATCGGGAGGGGGCTGATCGCCCTCGGCCTGGTCCTGAGCGCAATCGCAATGATCGGTCCGCAAGCCTCAGCAACTGGACTGAAAGCCAAGACGGCAGTGCTCGTTCATGGCGCATTTGCCGACGGGTCATCCTGGCGCAAGGTCATTCCACACCTCGAAAAGGCCGGCCTGAAAGTCATTGCGGTCCAGAACCCACTCGACTCGCTGGAGAACGACGTTGCCGCCACGAAGCGGGCAATCCGGAACGCGGAGGGCCCTGTCGTCCTCGTCGGGCATTCATGGGCCGGTGTCGTCATCACGGAAGCTGGGCACGACGAAAAGGTCAAATCGCTCGTCTATGTCGCCGCCTACGCGCCCGACAAAGGCGAGTCGTTACAGAGCGTGGCTTCGAAATACCCAGCCCTGGAAGGCCGAAAATCGTTCGTCAAGGATGCCGACGATTACCTCAGGATCAGCGACGAAGGCATCAGGAAATACTTCGCTCCGGATCTCTCGCCGGAGGAGCAGGGTGTCGTGGCGGCGACCCAAGGTCCGTTCCACGTCAGGACGGCGACAACTCCCGTAAGCCGTGCCGCCTGGCGTGAGAAGCCGACATTCATGGTCGTTGCGGCGAAGGACGCAATCATTTCGCCAGAACTGGAAAGGGACCAGGTCAAAGCGGCCAACGCCACGGCCATAGAAGTGCCGTCCAGCCATGTCGCGATGCTTTCGTTTCCGAAGGAGGTCGCTGAGCTGATCGTCAAAGCGGCGGAGTAGCGAAGCGCCCGCGCTGCGGCCTGCGGCGAGAAGCTGAAAAGGCGGCGACGCCCTATCATTCGGCTAGCTGCTACACTGCCACTCGACATTCAGTTTGCGCCGGGTAGCGGCGCGTCCGGATGAACCAGACCGTTCTCGCGCAACGCTCCCCAGAACTCCGCGGGAATCACCTCCTCCAGTGCCGCGCGATCCTCGGCAATGCGGCTCGGCTGGCTGGCGCCGGGGATAACCGCCAACACCGCCGGGTTCGCAAGCGAGAACTGCAGGCCGGCCGCCTTCATGCTGATGCCGTGCCGTTCGGCGATGGCCTTTATGCGCGCCACCTTTTCGCGGATCGCCGGTGTCATCGGAGCGTACTCGAAGTTCGGTCCGCCCACGAGCGCCCCCGAACTATAGGGGCCGCCGACGACGACGCCGAGACCCCGTTCCGCCACCTTGGGCATCACGCGCTGCAGAGCACGGCCATGGTCGAGCAGGGTGTAGCGCCCCGCCAGCAGGAAGCCGTCCGGGCTTGGGCCTTCGAGCTCCAGAAGCAATTCTACAGGTTCGACGCGGTTGACGCCCAGCCCCCATGCCTTGATCACCCCTTCGTCGCGCAGGCGGTCAAGCGCCTTGAAAGCTCCCTTCCGCGCGCTTTCGAAGACGCCGAGCCATTCATCGCCATAGAAGTCCTGCGCCACGTCATGGACGAACGCGATCTCGATGCGGTCGGTCTTCAGGCGCTTCAGGCTGTCCTCGATGGAGCGTAACGTCGCCTCTTCCGAATAATCATTCACGATGCGGTTGGGGCGGCCGTATTTGAAGACCTCGCCCTTCTCGCCGAGATCGCGCGCGCTCACATCTTCGATCTCGTCAAGGATGATACGCCCGACCTTGGTGCTGATGACGTATTCGTCACGCGGCCGACTGGCCAACGCCTCGCCCATGCGGATCTCCGCGAGGCCGGCGCCATAGAAAGGTGCGCTGTCGAAATAGCGTATGCCCTCAGTCCAGGCGGCCTCCACCGTTGCGAGAGCCTCCTGCTGGGGGATGTCGCGGAACATGTTGCCGAGCGGCGCGGCGCCGAACCCGAGCTTACCAGGCAGGATATCTTTCAGCGGCATGTTGGCTCCTCCGGTCTGCTCATATGGATCACGTCTTGGCGGTCGTCGACGCGCGCGGCTGCGAACACCCATTGCTAGAACGAGGCTGCCGAGGGGCGAAGTCGCTTTCCGTAAAATTCGGTGAACCGACCTCGGCACTTCGCTCCTCTTCGTGCCACGTCCGTCGCGCCGCGATATTGGCGCTGCCGTCCGGCGGGCAGGGGCGAAGCCAATTTCGGATCGCGCCGCCACGGACGCCGACGGCAACCACTTCATCAGGAATGTCGATTGTCGGAAGAACGGGCATGCTCGGCAATGCAGGAATGGTACCCTCGCCTGCTCTCGCCAATGGGTGGTCGGGATGGTAGAAATCAATGCTTTCGCGCCACTGCGCTTGTCGCGTGGTTATCCTTCTATTCGGAAACGGAGATGGGCCGAGTGTGACGGAGCGTTCTACCGGCTCGCCCCAGCGTTCTTTTTCTTTCGGGCCTTTTGTTCTTGTCCCCGAGCTTCAGCTGCTCACGGAGGGCGAGACACAGGTCCGCGTCGGTGGCCGCGCGCTGGAGCTTTTGACCGCCCTCGTCGAGCGTCCAGGCGAACTCGTCAGCAAAAGCGAACTGTTCTCGCGGGCTTGGCCGAATACCTTCGTCGAGCACAGCAACCTCAAGGTCAACATCGCCGCACTTCGACGAGCCCTCAGGGAAGGGCAAGGCGGTGTCCGTTACATAGCGACCGTGAGCGGCAGGGGTTATCGTTTCGTCTCTGCCGTGCATACGTCCGAGCGTGACGCCCTATTGCGTCACACCGCCTCGACGAGTTCGCACACGCACAATCTGCCGAGTGCGACAAGCCGCATTGTCGGACGAGACGAGGTAATCGACGCCGTTTACCGGCAATGTGAGGCGACGCGGCTGGTCACGATCGTCGGTGCCGGCGGCATCGGAAAGACGACCGTCGCCCTCGCGGTGGCCGAGCGGGCGATTCCGTCCGCCGAGCATGGCGTCTGGTTTGTCGACCTCGCGACCTTGAGTGACCCGACATTGGTGCCGAGCGCAATCGCCACCGCCATCCGCCTTCCCGTTCACTCAGCCAATATTCAGACGGCTTTGAGCGCTTACTTGAAGGAGAAGAGCGTTATGCTCGTGCTCGACAATTGCGAGCACGTGATCGACGCCGTCGCATCCAGCGCTGAACAGATCCTCGCCGATGCCGCCGGCGCACGCATCCTCGCGACAAGCCGCGAGCCGCTTCGAGCGCGCGGCGAGCAGATATACCGCCTGTCACCCCTGGAGACGCCGCCGGATTCGCGTGAGCTGGGAATCGCCGACGTCATTGCCTTCCCTGCGGTCCGGCTCTTCATCGAACGCGCCGCGGCATGCTCGAAGGATTTCACCGCCGATGACGATCAGGCGCCGGCGATCGCCGAGATTTGCCGCAAGCTTGACGGAATGGCTCTCGCGATCGAACTCGCCGCCAGCCACGTCGATGCGTTCACGGTACGCGAGATACTGAACCTGCTTGATGATCGCTTTCGCCTGCTGAAGGGGCCGCGGACGGGCCCGGAGCGACATCAGACCCTCGCAGCGACGTTGGACTGGAGCTACCATCTCCTGTCCGACACCGAACGCCAGCTCTTTCAGCGGCTCTCCGTTTTTGCTGGCACGTTCGGGCTTGAATCGGCATGCGCCGTCGGGACGGATGACAAGCTGGACAATATAGCGGTCGTCGAAGCTCTGGCAGGTCTCGTCAGCAAATCTCTTGTATCCGCTGAAGCTGGCGGAACGGAAACACACTACCGCCTGCTCGACACCACCCGCCAGTACGCTCTCATCAAGCTGACGGAACACGGCGAACTCGACCGTTCCCGCCGGCGGCACGCCGAGCACCTTCGTGCTGTCGCCGAACGGGCCGCGACGGAATGGGGAACCCGGCCCGCTCCCCAGTGGTTCGCCAGCTACGGACGCAAGATAGACGATATCCGCAGCGCGCTGAGCTGGGCCTTTGCCGGCAATCGCGATCTTCCAATCGGGATCGCGCTGACCGTAGCTGCAATGCCCTTTTGGGACCATCTTTCACTCGTCGAGGAGTGCCGAGCCTGCGTCGAGCAGGCACTAGAAAGCGATAAAGACGGATCCCTGTGCGCCCGCGACGAAATGAAACTCCGCACGGCGCTCGGCACCGCGCTGCTCCATACGCGCGGCCCGCTTCCGGAGGTCAAACAGGTTTGGACGAGGGCGCTGCAACTCGCCGAGCAGCTCGACGATGGCGAGTATCAACTGCGATGCCTCTGGGGGCTTTGCGATTATCACACCTGGACCGGAGACCATCGTTCGGCACTCGCCATCGTCGAGAGAATCCGCGCTGTCGCCATCGCCAGGAGAGATTTCGCCGCGAGCGTCAACATCGATCGGCAGGCCGGCACCGCCCTCCGCTATCTGGGGGATTTTGCGGGAGCACGGGACCATCTGGAGCGGATGATCAACCGCTATGTCCCTCCGCTGGTGCAGGCGGACATCGCTCGGTTTCAGTTCGATCCGCGACTTGCCGCGCGCGGTACCCTGGCGAATGTCCTGTGGCTGCAGGGATACCCCGACCAGGCTATCCAGACGGCACGCGGCCAGCTCGCGGAGGCGCAGGCCACGGGCCATGCCCTCGCGCTCTGCAATGCCCTCGTCCACACCGCATGTCCCATCGCCCTTTTCGTCGGGGATCTCGCCACTGCGGAACGGTTGCTGGCGATGATCGAGGATCATGTTGCACGGCACGCGATGACCGTCTGGGCCGCGATGGGGCGATGCCTGCGCGGAGAGTGGCTCCTCAAGCGTGGCGATGCATCTGGCTTGCCCATCTTTCGCGACGCCCTCCAGGAGCTCTTCGATGTGGGTATGCGGATGCGTTATCCGGCGCATTTGGCAAATCTTGCCGAAGGGCTCGCCGCTCACGGCGAGGTGGAGGCGGCACGTGTGGCCATCGATGATGCGATCGCCTTGTCGGCAAGCACCGCGGAAGTCTGGTGCATGCCGGAGTTGCTGCGGATCAAGGGCGACGTGCTGTGTTCTGCGGAAGCGACATGCGCCGCCGCGGAGGAACACTACCTTCAGGCTCTCGAATGGGCGCGTCGCCAGGGCGGAGCGTCGTGGGAACTGCGCACGGCCATCAGCCTCGCGGGACTTTGGCATAGGTCAGGCAAACACGAGCAGGCGGAACGGGTTCTGTCATCGGCCTATAGCCGCTTCGGAGAAGGCTTCGGCACGCGGGATGTCCGGAAAGCCCGTTGGTTTCTCGATGATATGCGACGCGTTCGCGGCCGGCGCACGGTCGCGACGATCAGCACCCGCGCAAGAAGGCCTGTTGCCTGCCCTGCCGCAAACGATGTCTATCCGACGGTCAAAGTCGACGGCGAGAGCGACTCCAATCCGTGACCAGCAGGACCGGGGCCACTGCGCCGAGCACCGCAAAAGTCGTGAAGGCCGCGAAGTACTCCCTTCCCTCGTCCGCGATGAAGTGGAGAAGCGCCGGGCCAAGACCGGCTCCGACCGTGAACGCAAAGTAGTTGATCCCGAATATCTTCCCGAAGCTGCGTCTTCCGAAGCGCTGGGCGAGCAGATAGCCCATCGCGTCGCCCTCCGCTCCCAGGGCGACCCCGAAAAACATGGCGCTGACATAGGCTGGCAAAGCGTTATCGGTGCCTGCGAGCAGCAGATGTCCGATGACGGGCGCGAGAAAGACGACGCTGGTCAGAAGACCGGCCGGAAATCGATCGAGCAGTACGCCGAACCCAAGTCGAGTGACGGTGAACGTCGCGCCGACAAGGCTCATGGCCATAGCGGCATTGGCAAGGGAGACGCCTCGATCCGCCAGGATGACCGGAAGTGAGATCGATCCGGCCGCGGCGACAAGATAGTTCAAGAGGAATGCACCGAGCATCAGCCAGAAGCTCGACGTTGCCGCGGCTTCGCCCAGCGTGTGGCCGTCGCCGGTACCCGCTGTCGGACGCACGGGCGGATCGCGGATGATCAGCAACGCGATCAGCAGCGTCAGCAGCGCCGTCGCGACACCGGCCGCGATATAGGCGGAGCGCCAGCCCCACATCGCAATGACGGCCGACAGGATCGGGGGAACCGTCGCGATCCCAAGGCCGACAAAGGAGAGCATGACTCCCAGCGCCAGCCCTCGCCGCGCCTCGAACCACCCGACAATGACATAGGTGTAGGGCACCCCCGTTTGTGCGCCGCCAAGGATGCTCGCCACGACGAGCGCAATGGCGAAACTGGAGAAGGCATCCGAGCTAAGCCCGATCCCGATCAGACCGGCCCCGGTCGTCATCGACGAAATCAGGAGCACTCGGCGCGGTCCGATCCTGTCCGTCAGGGCGCCGACCACAGGCGACATGAACCCGTTGACAACGGCGACCGGCGTCAAGAGGGCGGCGATATGGGTACGATTCCAGCCTGTGTCCTCGACAATCGGCACGATGAAGACGCTGAAGCCGTGGATCAGCACGATCCCGATGCTGACATACATGCCGAGGCCGGCGCCCAGCACCAGCATCACCTGTCCGGCTATATGCGTCATGCCATCCGATCCGACCCGCACCCCTTGCCGCCCGGCTCCGCCGCAAGTGTATCAAAATACCCGCCCCGCGAAAATGGAACTGTCGCGCCAACCGCTTTGAAGGAGGGCAGAATCCTCGCGGCGCTGGGCGAAAGGACCTGCGGTCGCTTCACCC
Source organism: Xanthobacteraceae bacterium (assembly GCA_029266425.1). Taxonomy (GTDB): domain Bacteria; phylum Pseudomonadota; class Alphaproteobacteria; order Rhizobiales; family Xanthobacteraceae; genus Ancylobacter. Next base: position 42,541 of record JAQSWY010000024.1, on the reverse strand, counting down.
AATTTGACCACTCTTAACGACCGGCACCGCCTTCCTCAGCGTAATCCTAGGCAAGCTTCAACGCAGCGCAGCCTCAGCAACGCAGGAGATGTCATGTCGGACAATCCCAAAGCACTCCGTGAGTTAGTGGATCTTGATCGGCGTGTGATCCTGCGAGCGGCAAGCGGCGTTGCCATTGGCGGGATCGCGAGCACCGCCCTCGCGATGAACGCCGCCGCCGCCCAGAATGCCGCCAGCACCAGTCCGGCGACCGCCGCCGCGGGGAACCGCAACGCCCTCGCGCTTGGCGCCAGGCTTCAGGGCGTGCAGCATTTCGGCCTGACGGTCCAGAACATGGACCGCGCCTTCGAATTCTACACCGAAGTGCTCGGCGGCACCGAGGTGATGCGCGACGGCGACTTCCACGGCGAGCGCATTCACAACACGTTGCTAACGGATCAGGAAATCGTCTCGCGCGAACGGGGCGTGAATCCGCGCACGATCGGCGTGCCCGACCTCAAGGGCGGCACGCAGCGTCTCGACGTCCGCTTCATCCAGTTCGACAATGTCGTGATCGAGCTCCTGCAGTATCGCGACGCGGCGCAGCCGATGGGAGGCGGAAACAGCTTCGCCGAGCCGCTCGATCATATGAGCCCGGCCTTCCCGCGCATGATGCACATCTGCTTCCACCTTCGCGACGATGTCGATTTCAACCTGTTCATCCGCGATCTGGAAGCGGATGCCGCGCGCCGCGGGATGACGCAGGTGAGGGCGAATCGCGTCGTCACCGTCACCTCGGAGCAGGCGCGCCTGGCCGCGCCCCTCGATTCCAATTCCAACCCGATCACCGAGGGGCAGTCGGCCGGCTGGACGCTGATCTACTGCAAGGGGTGCGAGGGCGAGCAGCTGGAATTCGTCCAGGCCCTCGGCCCGGTAAAGAAGACGTTCGACGATGCGTTGGCGGCGAGGCGACGTTTGGCGAGCGCCAACGGGGGCTGACGAGCACGTATGTTGCGGCCGTGCCGACGGACTTCAACTCGCCTTGCCTACCCCGCCACTCCGCTCAAGGAAGCGCCATGGCACATTACAGAGGCTCGCCCAACGGGGCAGGCACGTCACGATCCACCTCTCCGACTTTTTCGCGTGACCGCGCGGGATTGTCCCGGCGATCGCTCCTGATCGGCGGAACAGGCGCTCTAGCCACCAAGGCGGCCGGAGCCAAGACGGCGGGTCCCCGCCCCGTCATCCTCGGTCAGGTGTCCCTCAGCTTCTACGCGGTCACGGGGGCCGTCGTACAAGACGTGCTCGAGCGCCTCGGGCATCATGTCGAGGTGCTGCAAGGGCCTCACGAGCAGATGTTTCCGATGCTCAGCGAGGGGCAGATCGACCTGATGGCCGCCGCATGGCTTCCCGAGGGGCATGGGGCCTATTGGCGGCGCTATGGCGCGCAGGCGATGGAGGTCGCACGGCTCTACGAAGGCGCCAGGTTCTTCTGGGCGGTGCCGAGTTTTGTGCCAGGGGATGATGTGAGCTCGATTCAGGATCTGGCAAAGCCACCAGTGGCGGCCCGCATGACCAAGCTCATCCAGGGGATCGGTGCTGGTGCCACAATCACGGCTGTGTCCAGAAATGCTGTGCAGGAATATGGTCTCGCGCCTCTCGGTTACTCACTGCGGCCTGGAACACAGGTTGAATGGGTCGGCGCATTGAATTCGGCCCTTGCTGAGCGCCGTTGGCTCGTGTTCCCCACATGGGCGCCGCAGTATCTCAATCATGGCAATGCGTTGCGTCCGCTCGCCGATCCGCGGGGTGTACTCGGCGGCGCCAATTATGCTTCCCTCGTGGCGCCGCGCGCACGCTTCGACGCGCTTCCGGAACCGACACGCGCCGCATTGACGCGCATCGATCTCGGCATTGACGGGGTTACGGAAATGGACCGCTTGGTCAATGTCCAAGGGCTCTCGCCGCGCGAGGCCGCGCGCTTGTGGGTGGATGCGAATGATGAACGGGTGGCGGGCTGGCTAAGGGTTTGAAGACTTTCGTTGGACGCGGCGTTAGGGTGGGTTGTCGGCATTCGTGCACATTGTTCTCGGGCCATTCGGGTTGGCGGCGGATGGCTTCGACACGGAGCCCGCCAAGTCGGCCTCGCGCCAGTAACAGACGCTGAAGTACGTCCATAAAGCAGACTCCGTAGAGTTCCTACGAGATCCAAGCCACTTCAGACGGCCGACGTGTTCAATAGCACCCAGAGACACGCGATTCTGCCGTCGACGATTTGAGCGGCATCCGACCCAGTGACGGCGACGGGTTCGCCCACGGGGCCAGCCTCCCACCGAAGCACTGCTAGTCCGTGATGCCCGACAGCAGGTCCAGCCGGGGTGAAGCGGAAGCTTGGGCCGAACTGCTCGAGCAGATGTCCGGCGACGGCCGAGATGGCGGACCGGCCCTCCACCACACTGTCCGGCTCATACATCACCGGATTGGCGACGAAGAGCTCCGCGATGGCGGCGTCGCGTTTGACGGCGTCGCGCTCGTTGAACACGCGCGCGAGATTGGCGCGCAGCAGCCCGTCATAGTCGGTCTCACTCGACATTTGCGTGCTCCTTCACGGATGCGTGGCCTGTGGGCGGGTAGTCGAGATAGCCTTTCGGCCCCTGGGTGAACCATGTCTCGCGGTCATCCGGCACCAGTGCAAGCCCCTCCGCCAGGCGGCGGGGCAGATCGGGATTGGCGATGAAGGGCCGCCCGAACGTGACGGCGTCGCCGGTACCGACCGCGATCCCGGCGGCGGCGCGTGCCGCATCGAAATCGGAGTTCAGCAGCAGCGGCCCGTTGAAGTAGGGGCGGATCTGCGCGGCCAGCGGATCGAGGTAGCCGGCCCCGAAGGTGCCGTCGAGCGGCGGCTCGCGCAGTTCGAGATGAGCGATGCCGATCGCCGAGAGGACCTGCGCCGCCGCGATGAACAGCGCCAGCGGATTGCTGTCGCGCACCCCTTGCGTCTCGCCATTGGGCGAGAGCCGGACCCCGGTCCGATCAGCGCCAATGGCATCGGCCACCGCCTGGGTCGCCTCGCTCAGCAGGCGGATGCGGTTGGCGATCGAGCCGCCATAGGCATCGCCACGGAAATTGGCGCTGTCGCGCAGAAACTGGTCGATCAGATAGCCATTGGAGGCGTGAATCTGGACGCCATCGAAGCCGGCGTCCCGCGCATTACGGGCGGCGGTCGCGTAGTCCGCGACGATGCTCGCGATCTCGTCCGCCTTCAGGCAGCGCGCCGCGGCATAGGGCTGCTTGCCGGCATAGGTGTGGGCGTGGCCCGGAGCGGTGGTGACCGAGGCCGAGACCGGCTGCGCGCCATCGAGGAAGCTCGGATGCACCACACGCCCCATGTGCCAGAGCTGGGCAATGATGCGACCGCCCGCTCCGTGCACGGCGTCCGTCACCTCACGCCAGCCGGCGATATGCTCGCGGCTCCACAGGCCGGTCGCATAGGGCCAGCCAAGGCCCTGCCGCGAGATGCCGATGGCTTCGCTGATGATTAGCCCGGCCGAGGCGCGCTGGGCGTAATACTCGGCCATGATCGGCGTCGGCAGGTGCTTGCGGGAGCCACGGGCGCGAGTCATTGGCGCCATAAGGATGCAGTTCGGCGCGGTGATGGCACCGAGCCGGAACGGATCGAAAAGCGTGGGCATAATGGATCTCCGCGGTGTTCAGACGAGGCGTGCGCCGCCGTCGACGTGGAGGGTCTCGCCATTCATGAAGCCGTTGCTCATGAGGAAGACCACGGCGGCCCCGACCTCCTCGGCCGTGCCGAGACGGTGCAGCGGCAGCTTCTCCTTAAGCGCGTCCACATAGGCCTCGCGGCCGTCACCCAAGGTGCGGGTCAGCAGCGGCGTGTCGGTGGTGCCGGGCGAGACGGTGTTGAAGCGTCGGGGCGCAAGCTCCAGCGCGAGGCCGCGGGCGAAGGCTTCCATGGCTGCAGACGCGGCGGCCAGCACCGCCGTTCCATAGGCGTTCGGCCGATCCGACAGCGCGCCGGAGATGAAGGTCACCGAGCCATCAGAGTCGAGCCGATCGCCGAGGGCGCGCAGCGCGTGCATCGCCGCCCAGATGCGTTCGTCAAAGGCACGGTGCAGATAGCCGACATCCGCCTCTAGGATCGTGCCCGCCACGAAGGTTCCGGCGAGCAGCACGAGATGATCGACGTGGTCGATATCGGCGAGCGCCGCCGCGATGGTTTCCGGCTTGGTGACATCGGCGGCGCGCCAGCCGGCGAAGCCGTTCTCGGTGCCGATGCGCTCGGCGCCAGCGGCATCGAAGCCGATCACGGTTACCCTGGCGCCCGCGGCCTTGGCCTGCCGGGCGGCGGAGAGCCCGATGCCTGAGGTGCCGCCGAAGATGACGACGGAGCGATCCCTGAGAGTGTCGGTCATTTGAAGGTTCCTTTCAAAGGGGCGGCGCGTGCTGTGCGCCTGTTGCGAGGAACTTACTCAGCAGCTCTTCTCTTGATAATCAGGCCAGTACTCGCTTTTGTTGTTCCATGATGGAACATATCAGTCTTGACCGCCTCACCGGGCTCATCGCCTTCGCGCGGGCCGGCTCGCTGGGCAGCTACACTGCGGCGGCGCGGGCCCTCGGGGTCTCGCCCTCCGCGATCAGCAAGAGCGTGCAGCGGCTCGAGCATCGTCTCGGCATCCGCCTGTTCAGCCGCACCACACGTTCCCTGACCCTTACGCCCGAGGGGCGGGATCTGCACGAGCGGGCGCTGCGCCTGCTGCGCGAGACCGAAGCCATCGAGCAGGCGGCGGTGGCCGCGCGCTCGGAGCCGGCGGGTATGCTGAAGATCGCCGCGCCCTTGCCGATCGGCGTACATATCCTCGCGCCCGCGCTGCCGCGCTTTCGCGCGCGCTATCCGAAGCTGGCGATCGATCTGAGGCTGGGCGACCGCTTCGTCGACCTCATCGAGGAGGGCATCGATGTCGCGATCCGCGTCGGCGACCTTGCCGATTCCCGCCTGATCTCGCGCGCGCTGGCGCCGCACAATATCTGCGCCTTCGCTTCGCCGGACTATCTCGCCCGGCGCGGCACGCCGCAGCATCCCGGCGAGCTCGACGGCCATGATTGCGTGAATTTTCGCTTCCAGAGCTCGGGTCAGGCGCTGCGCTGGTCGTTTCAGCTCGGCGACCGCACGCTGGAGATCATGCCGGATGCCGCGATCACCACCGATGTCAGCGACGCGGTGGCAGCGGTCATCGCGGCTGGAGGCGGCATCGGCATCTCGCCGACCTTCGCGGCCGCGCCTTATGTCGAGCGCGGCCTGCTGGTGCCGCTTCTGCGGGACTATTTCGTGCCGCGCTCGACCATCACTGCGCTTTGGCCGGAAGGCCGACGCGCGAATCCTAACGTCAAAGCCTTCGTCGGCTTCCTGACCGATATTTTCCCAGCCGATCCGCCGTGGGATGCAATGATGCGCGCCCGTTAAACGTGATGCGCGTGGGTTGTTTAGCCAAGGGCGATGAGGTTGCGCTTCGATCACGCCTCGGGCGGCGGATTATCATCTGCGAGCTGTGGCGGCCATTGCTCTCTCCGACGCGACCTCCGCGCCATAAGCAGAAGTTCGCTGCGGCGACGACGAATGGCCGGTTTGGGGCCGAGGGCTGTCGGTCCGCTTAGGCGAACGGATGGCGGAAGGCTGCCGTTCCGTAGCCAACGCCGTTGCAGTCGTTCGACGGTCACTAACGGCTTCGCGGAAGCTGCCGTTCTTGCGCCGTCAATCGTCGGCATAGAGGGCCGGAATCGGATTGTCGGGTCTTGGCGGAGCTCCAGACAATCACCATCAGACCGCTGACGCGGTAGGGCCAAGAACGAATGTCCGGCCCACGGCAACTTGCTGTCGATCGCGAGGCCGAAAGAAGAGCTTTGTCCCTCAGCCTGCCTTCGCGATAGAGATGGAAGCGACCGCCCAGATTTGGTTCTGGGTTAACGGGCGCTTTGTTCCGACTGTCTTGCCAGCATTCCAAGCCGACCGGGGCTGCCCTGCTGGGTCAAATCGAGACTACGCCATAGTTGTTCTCCAAGGCCAAGATTGGTCGAGATGGAGAACGCGTAGGGTAACGCAGCGTCGAGGGCACTAGCTGACACTGGCGTTGATCAGCGAACGGCAGCCTATCGTGCTTTGCGTTCCTATGCTGCCTCTTCGGACTGTCCGACTAGTGACACACACCGCATCACGCAGGGCAACAGTAGCGGGTCAGATAATTGGTGACATGATACGGCGGCGGCCATCGTTCTTGCTGCCCGCCCCGACACTCTCGATGGTTCACGCGCATCGGAGTCGTACGAACTTAGCCGCTCGCGGCGCATCGCGGCCGTCACAATAGCCGTCGCGGTTGCGCACTCGTCAAGCCTTCCGACAGCGTCAACATCGCCGCGACTGAACTGATGCGGATCCCTTTTCGCGTCCTGCTCAGTCCTCGTCCTGCCACCTGCGCAGATCCGTCTGGTCATGATAGGCCATCCGGTCAGGCGTGGTGATGAACTCAATCGTCGTGCCCCATGGCATGCGGCAATAGCAGACCCTGTTTCCAGGACCTTTTTCGGTTGCGTAGGGAATAGCGCGCGGCGCGGTAAGGACTGTGCCACCGGCCTTCTCAAAGCGCTCAACCGAAGCGTCGATGTCGTCAGTGTAGACGCCGAAGTGCGTAATGCCGAAGTCGCTGGCTCGAACCGGCTGGGCTTGTTCGGGGCCATGCATTTCAAAGAGCTCGATGTCCGGTCCGCTTCCAATCTTGACCATCGCCTGCGCCCGCACGACCGTTCCGGGACAAGCGCCAGTGGCTCGCTCGAATTCGGGTCCCTGTCGCGGAGGGTCCTGCGGTCCGAAGGACTGATAGATCAGCTGGCCGCCGAAAGCTTCCACCAGGAACGATTTTGCTGCTTCGATGTCGGGCACCGTGATGCCGATATGATTGACGCCGCGAATGACAGGTGCGGTCATGATAGTCTTCCTTTCTTGTCTGGTTGATCGAACGCGATGGGTGCGGGCGCAACTCGCCTGCAGTCTCGTGATCCGCCCGGCTTACGACGGCGCGGGCGCAGAGTTTCAATTGGCCTTGATGAAATCGATCAGAGCGGCTGCGACTTCATTCGGCCGCTCGTCAGCGACATAGTGGCTGCACCGCGCAATCGAGCCGCCCGTCACGTTGCTGGCAAACTCCTGAAGCATCGGAACCATATGCGCACCGAAGCGCTGCTCCCCGCCGAGACCTAGCACCGGTATTTCCAGCGGTCGCTTCTTATACTCGAGCGCGGCGGCGTGGTCGGCCGCGAGGGCTCGATACCATTCCATGCCGCCGCGCGTGCGGCCAGGAAGGGCCATTGCTTTCGCGTAGACCTCGATGTCCGCCGGATCGAAAGTGCTGTGATCGTAGAACCGCTCCGCCATGAACGCCGAAACATAGTCATATTCCCGGCCATGGATCAGGCGCTCGGGTAGATCCCGGTTCATATGAAAACTGAAGTGCCAGATCCTTGCCGTCGTCGACTCCCATTGCGTCCAGCCAGGAAGTGGAACGTCGAGGACGGCCAGGTGTGTAACAGCCTCCCGATAGATGGCGGCCTGGGGCAATGCCACCATTCCGCCAATGTCATGACCGCACACGGCATAGCGTTCATGCCCAAGGGCAAGCATCACTTCATGCGCATCGCGCGCCATCGTCGCCTTGTCATAGCCGCCCTGCGGGCAGTCGGAAAAACCCGCGCCGCGCAGGTCGATAGTCACCACGCTGAAATGCTCGACCAGCAGCGGCATCACATGGTGCCATTCCCACCATGTCTCCGGCCAGCCGTGAAGCAGAAGGATCGGCGGGCCTGAGCCTCCCGTCACGGCGTTGATCTTGATGCCGTTCACCGGCACCAGCTGCTGGGTAAACCCCTTCAAAGCTGCGATCATGATCGCTTTCCAATCGATGTCGACGGTCAAACAGAGTCCGCCGCCGGCGCTCAGGGCCGGTCGAAATCGGTGGCGATCGTGATGTCACGCCAGGCGTCAATGTCGCTGCGAAAGGCTGCCAGCTTCCGCTCGGCGATCGCGTGCGCGGCCGGGCCGAGCGGTAGATGGAGCGGGGCGTCCTCGGCGTCGACTGCCTGCAGGATCACAGCGATCGCCTTGTCGGGATCGCCGGCCTGATTGCCGTCGCTGGTTTCGCGATAGTGTTTGCGTGAGCTTGCGGCATATTCGGGCATCTCGTTGGCCGCCATCGTGATCGATCGGCCAAGGAAATCGGTGCGAAACGGCCCGGGTTCGACGATCAGCACGCGAACTCCGAACGGCTTCAGCTCGCCGGCGAGCGCTTCGGAAATTCCTTCCACAGCAAACTTGGCGGCGTGGTAATAGCCTCCGCCGCCGCGGCCCTCGATACCCGCACCGGACGACATGTTGACGATCGTTCCACCCGAACGTCGCAGGACGGGTAGCGCGGCTCTGGTGGTTTCGATCAGACCGAACACGTTTACATCGAACATCGGCCGATATTCTTCGGGCGTGCCTTCCTCGATCGCGCCGAACAGTGCGTAGCCGGCATTGTTCACGAGCACGTCTAACCCGCCAAAGGTCTCGACCGCCTTGGCGACAGCTGCCTTGGCTGCCGCCGCATCGGTCACGTCGAGCGGCATAGTGATCATGCGATCGCCGAAAGGTTCGGCCATCTTCTCGATCGTCCTGACATTGCGGGCCGTCGCTATAACCCGCTCGCCGCGCTGTGCCGCGGCGAGCGCGAGCCGCTGGCCGAAGCCGCTCGAACAGCCTGTGATAAGCCAGGTTTTCATAACTTCTTCTCCGAGTTGTTTCACCCACGCAGCCGCCCTCATGGGGTGGCGGAATCCCCCAAAGCGACGCGCCCCAGACGATGGCGGGAATCTAGGTGCTTAGATTCGTTCGTTAAGTGACATAGCTGTACTCTCGGCGTTCAGTTTTGTGCGGGGGCCGCGATGGAATGGAGTGACGTAAGGATCTTCCTCGCTGTTGTGCGATCCGGCACGCTCGGCGGTGCCGCGCGTTCGCTTCGGACAAGCCATCCGACCGTCGGCAGGCGCCTGCGCGCATTTGAGCAGGCGATCGGTCACACGCTCTTCCAGCGCACGGCGGACGGTCTTGTCCTGACCGAAGAGGGCCACGGGATCATCGCGCTGGCCGAGCAAATGGAAGAAGGGGCGCTGGCCATGGAGCGCCGCCTTGCGGGGCAGGAGCAGACTCTTAAAGGCAATCTCCGCATTTCGTCAGCGGATTGGTTTGGGGCCTATGTGCTCCCTCCCATCCTGGCGGATTTCTCGAAGGCCTATCCCAATGTCGACGTCGAGATCCTGACCGGCACGCGCTTGTTCAACCTTGCCCAACGGGAGGCCGACGTCGCTTTTCGTATCGTTCCGTTCGACACCGCCGATGTCGTTCAGCGGCGGCTCTTCAGGCTCGAATACGGCGTCTACATCGCCGAGGAGGCAGTTGATCCCGAATATGGCGATGGGACCGGCTTCCGGCTGATCACCCATGAAACATCCACGGGCCATTTCCCTGACATCGCGTGGCTCATCGAGAGTTTCCCCAACGCGAGACCGGTCCTGCGATCAAACAACCGCAACGTCCAGGGGCGCATGTGCAGGCAAGGCGTCGGCATCGCCGTCCTGCCCCGCGTGGTCGGCAATCAGATCCCCGGCATCCGTAGACTGGAACTGCCGACGCCGCCGCCGACGCGAGAAATTTGGATGGGATACCACCGGGACCTACGGCGTCTTAAGCGTCTTCGCGCGTTCATCTCGACGGTGTCGGACCATCTGGTGAATGCAACGGCATGATGTGCGGCCCTGAAATGACTCGAGATTCCCGTAGAAGCTCCAAGATCGGTGCTGGCGCGCTCGCGCGGACGGTGGCGCCGCGAGGTGTGGAATGCATACATGCGAGCTCAAGACGCACCGCCAAAGCCCTCGATCCATGCGCATGCGCGCTCGCTGGCGGCGCGCAGCGACGAGTCCAGAGGCGTATAGGCAAAATAGCTGCGCGACGGCAGCGAGATGTGCGGAAAGGGCGTCAACAGCCGCCCCGTGCTCAGGTCCTGCTCGATGAGGGTGGATGGCGCCATTGCCACGCCAAGGCCGTCTACGGCCGCCTGAATCGACAAATAGAAGTGGTCCAGCGTCAGCGTGGCCGCCGGTTCGAGCGAGCCGTGCCCGGCTTGTGCCAACCAATCGCGCCAGAGCCGCGGCATGCTGGCAACATGGAGAAGCGTGTGCCCTGCGAGATCGCCCACCTCGTCGAGCGGCTGGCGTCGCAGCAGGGCGGGACTGCAAGCGGGAAGCCGCCTCTCCGGGAGCAGAAGGCGGGCCTCGAAGCCGTGAAAGGCGTCCGGTCCGCCGCGGATGATCAGGTCGTAGTCGTCGACCAGCTCGTCCACCGGCTCGTTGCCGGTCGTCAGTTCGATCTCAATGTCGGGATGCGCCTCCCGTAGCATGCCGAGTTTCGGCACCAGCCAGCGCAGGCTGAAGGTGGCGAGCGCGTTGACCCGAAGCATCACAGTGCCGCTGGCCTCCCGGCCGTGACGTGCCGCCGCCCCGGCGATACGCTCCAGCGCGGGCTGGATGTCGGCGAGCAGAGCCCGCCCCTCCGCCGTGAGGGCAACCCCGTGGCTCAGGCGGCGGAACAGCGCCGGCGGCCCGAGCCACTCCTCCAGAAGTCGGATCTGCCGGCTGACCGCGCCATGGGTGACGCCGAGCTCCGCCGCGGCGTCCTTGAAGCTCGACCGGCGCGCGGCAGCCTCAAACGCACGCACGGCATTGAGAGGCGGCAGAGGCCGGTGGCTTGAGGGAGCCGTCATGTGAGTTTAGCTGACATCGATAGGCAGAATTAGTCGTTTGCGCGGCGCATTCTAGCAGGAGCAAGGTCGTGAGGTGACAAAATCATCCAGCATAGCCTCGTCCGCTCCATCGTCGGCGCAGCCCTCAGCGCCCCGGACCCGCCGGCGCACGCTGGCCCTTTCCGGCCTCGCGCACGCGCTGCATGACGGCTACACCGATGCGATCTACGTGCTCCTTCCGGTATGGCGGGCCGAGTTCGGCCTGGACTATGTCGCGCTCGCGCTGCTGCGCGGTCTCTATGCTGGCGCCATGGCCGCGTTGCAGATGCCCGCGAGCTGGCTCGCCGATCATGTCGGCGGCCGGGCGGTGTTGATCCTCGGGACGGTGCTCGCCGCGACTGGCTATGCACTGGCCGGCTTCAGTGGCGGCGCGATGGGCCTGTATGCCGCGCTGCTCGTCTCCGGCGCCGGCTCCAGCGTCCAGCATCCGATCGCCTCCAGCGCGGTGGCGCGCGCCTATGGGTCGGCGGCGCGCGGGCCGCTCGGCACCTATAATTTCACGGGCGACCTCGGCAAGGCCATCATCCCGGCCGCGCTGTCGCTCGGCCTGTCCATCGCGCCGTGGCGGCCCTCGCTGTGGCTGCTCGCCCTCGCCGGTGTCGCTGTAGCCGCATTGCTCGCTCTGTTCATGCCGAGCATCGAACCGGCGCCCCCAATCTCTGCCTCCGTACCCGGGCCCGCGCGGCACGGCGGGCGTGGCTTTCCGCTCCTGCTGTCCATCGGGGTGATCGATACCGGCGTACGCATGGGTTTCCTGACCTTCCTGCCGTTTCTGCTGCAGCTAAAGGGCGCGTCACAGCCGCTCATCGGGACGGCGCTCGCCCTTGTCTTCCTGGGCGGCGCGGCAGGCAAGCTCGCCTGCGGCTGGCTCGCCCAGCGCTGGGGCATCGTCGTCGTCACCATGTGCACCGAGGGGATGACGGCCCTCATGATCGCCCTCGCTGCTATCCTTCCACTGGCAGCGCTGCTGGTTCTCTTGCCGCTCCTGGGGCTCAGCTTGAACGGCACCTCCTCGGTGCTCTACGGCACCGTGCCGGAACTGGCGCCCGCCGACCGAACCGAGCGCGCCTTCGCCGTCTTTTACACGGGGGTGATCGGCTCCGGCGCGCTGTCGCCGTTGCTGTTCGGTGTGGTAGGCGATCAGGCCGGCCCCGTCGCCGCAACGCTGGCGACCGCCGCCGCGGCGCTCGTGAATCTGCCGCTCGCCCTTGCCCTCGGGCCACGGCTGGCAAGGCGGTGAGCGGCGATCGTCGCGCCTACACTGCCCGCGTGAGGATTCGACAAGGAACGATCTGGCAAGAGACACGGCGAGTGACATGGCAAGAGATACGAATGCCCGGACGGGCCGGTGCCATTGCGGGGCCGTGCGCTTCGAGGTGACGCTCAGCGACGGCTTCAACTCGATCCGGCGCTGCACCTGCTCTTACTGCCGCATGCGCGGAGCGGTCGTCGCGATGGCCGAAATTGGCGGGATCCGCATCCTCAAGGGCGAGGAGATGCTGACGAGCTACCGCTTCCATACCGGAGCCGCGCAGCACTTCTTCTGTTCGCGCTGCGGGATTTACACCCACCATCAACGACGGTCCGATCAGAGCCTATATGCGGTCAACGTCGCCTGCCTCGACGGAGTAAGCCCGTTCGATTTCCTCGAGGTGCCCGTCATGGACGGCGTCAACCACACCGGCGACACCGGAAAGCCGACGCGCCGGGCCGGCACCCTGCGTTTCATTCCGGCCGGGTGACTGGCGCGGATCTCCCGAGTCTCGCTCGGCAGTAGCGCCGGCACCATCGTCTCCGTTGGCCATATCCGGTTCAAGCGCCCTTGTCGCTACGCGCCAAGAACAGAAATTGCCTGGTTGCGCTATAGCGGCCGTTCGGCTTCTCGCCCCATTCCGGCCATTCCGACAACCTCGTCAGTTTCCCGAAAGCTGCCGTTCGACAAATCCTACGGTCGCTCGGCTTCCGTGTGCTGTCCGTGGACACGTCGGGTGCAGGTCCACAAAAACTGGGGTCGGTATGGTAGGAAGGCACATTGGTCAAAAACAGTGCGCCCTGTGAAAAGGGTCATACTAGCGGAAACTTTGGAGAGTGCGTCAAAAATGGGATGCTGACTTTCGAAGCCAAGTATGGCACCCAAGACCATATGGTTGCCGAGACGCGAAGGAAGCTCGGAACCTTGGGGGATATTGATGCACCCGAAATTTGCCGAGGTGGTGGAGAGCCTTCACCCCTCATTTGAGCGGCTGATGGCCATGGAACCGCTGCGCGGAACTCCACCATCGCGGGTGTCCACGCCCAAGAGCGGCATCTACCTCTTCAGCGAGGACGACCGCCATCTTTACGTTGGGCGCTCGAACCGTATCGCCTACAGGTACGGCCTACACTGCGGCGTTTCCGCGAAGCAAAACCAGGCCTCTTTTGCATGGAAGCTGATGGCGGAGGTCGTTGGCCACAAGGCGACGTACCGACAGGGCGAGGGCCGGGCCGACATGATATTACGTCCGGACTATGCTGATGCCTTCACAGCAGCCAAGGCCCGCATCCGGGCCATGGACTATCGCTTTGTCGAGGAGAACGACCAGATGCGACAGGCTCTGCTGGAGGCCTACGTCTGCATAGCCCTCGAAACGCCCTACAACGACTTTAACACGCACTAGGGGGGCTGCCAGCACAGGCGCCCGGTTGGAATGAGGCTATATAGGTTCCTGAACGCCCATTGGGGTCTAGTCGCCCTGCAGGAAAAGCGTATCCGCATTGGCAGGATTGCAGAACTGAACGACGACTTCGAGTTTATCGGTATCGCCTTAGACGATAAAGCCGAGCGTAAACAGCAACGCGCAGTAAGGGACCGGATGCACTCACGGTCAGGCATCATCTGTATGGCGAAAAATTGGTCGAGCCCGCTCATGTGGGCTCACTACGCTGACAGCTATAAGGGCATGGCGATCGGCTTCGAGGTGCCGAGCAAAGCCTTCTACAAGGTAAACTACGTGAAGAAGCGCCCGACGAAGGCCGACCTCGGTATAACGAAATATGAAGACATTAGCATCGAGCAGATGAAGGAAATGACGCGTGTCAAGGCGTCAGGCTGGCGGTACGAGCAGGAGTATCGCTCCTTTATCAACCTTGGGCAGAATGGTGTCGTCAAGGAAGGCGATAACTACTTTCAGCTTATGAACGACAACTTCATGCCGATCGAAGTCATTGTTGGTCCTCGCACCCCGTTGAAGAAGTCACAGATCGTCAAGGCACTTGGACCGATCGCAGGGGACGTCGACATCTTCATGTCCCGGGGCGACTTCGCTGACTTCAAGGTGGTCAGGCAAAACCAGGACAGCATGTGGCGCTAGCGCTTCTTCGGCTGCTCGACCCTGCTGCCGATGACGACCTTCAAGTTTCGGGCGGAATTATCCGCAGGATGACCGACGCCTTTAAGCTCAACAGGGCGATGCTGAGCGACCGGAATTGGGGTAGCAAGCGGCCAAGCACTAAGGGTGGTGAGCCGCCATTCTCCTTTTGTATCCAATTGCCGAAAAGCAAACGGAGGGACTGGCCAAGAAACTGCCATGCACGAGATAGCTTACCACCCACGTTCAGCCGCATAGGCATTTTCGGATTCGATACGACGCTGAATTTTCTTGTGCTGATCCTTGGCCCAACTGGCCAGTCGTCTATGCGGATGGCCGAACCAGGCCTCGATTGGTTTCTGATAGGCTTCCAGCATGGGCACGAGCGAACCCGACCAAGAGCGGGGATGGATGCGCCTCTCCAGCGCCGCCTGGAAGGTCTTGGTGCTTCCGTAGCGCTCGGCCAGTCGCAAGAACGCCGGATGCCAAGCGTGGACGTCCTCATCGTCAAGCAATGGATAGAAGGTGACAAGGAGCCCGATGCGGTCTTCGTCCTCGTCGGCCCAGACGAAGACCATATCCTCATCGAGACCAAAGAGTGGGCCAGGCCCGCTTCTCAATTTGCCGTCGTAAGGGTTGGGCGTGGAACCTACGACTTGCGCAAGCCGGTTGCGCTCGACGGGAGTGGCCGAGTCATGAAGCGTTGCGATCTCGGACCAGAGCTGGTCCGGCGCATCCTCCCGCAGGAAGGTCACGATCATCCGCATCGCCTCCATCAGCGACCGAAGCAGATCGCCATCCTCGCTCTTCACAAACCTGCGGAGCTGCACGCAGAGGCCGTCGGCGAAATCGCCGTCGACCCCGATCATCCTGCGCACGCTCTGGATGGAGGATTCCAGCACGTGGGCGTTGCGCTCCCGTCCGGTACCGCTTTCGAGGAGAGAAGGGTGCACAAGGAGCGTTACGATGGACTGGGCATGCACCGCCCCGAACTGCTCCCCGTACTTGTACATCATGGAGACCTCCAGGGCGGCCCACACGCCGTCCCGGCCTTGCTTGGCCAATACTTCCAGAAGCATTGCCACTTGGGTCTCGGAAAGGCCGTTCAGGCCTTGGCCATAAGACAACAGGACGGCGTGCGAAGGGGTGATTCGCCCCCATCTCACGTCCTCTATCGCCTGGGCCAAGCGATACTCATCGATCGACAGCGAGGTGTAGAGATCGACCCATGGACGCTCTCCCATGAGTTGCTTTGCGCGCGTCAGGCACTCATCGGCGAGTTGTTGGTCGCTCCGGTCGATACCTCGGAGCAATCCTCTGATCATCGCGACACCTTGATTGGGTGCTTGGTCGTTCAGGAGATCGAGGGCTGCGTCGAAGACGGCCAGCTTGTTGCCGATGTCCATGGCGAGCTGCTCAGCGAATGGCACGACGTTCTTGAGGTCCATCCGCCCCATGCGCTGCACCGCCTCGATCGCCAGCAGCTCGTCCGACGCGATCTCGGAGGCAAGAACCCGGGCAGCGCGCTCCGAATATCCAAAATCGCTCTCGCTTTGGGTGTACACGGTGTCCGGGTCCCGAATATCCGCGCTCCAGAACTGGGTGAAAAGGATCGCTTTGTCGATCGCGTTCGAGGGGAACAGACGGTCGTAGAGCTCTCGAACATAGGCTTGCTGCTGCTTCGGGTATCCTGCGCGATCGAAATAGAGCCAGTCACCCACGCTCTCCACCGCCTCGGGCCACCAACCCTTCTCACCCGCAATGGCGGTGAGGCGCTCGCCATATTCCCGGTATTGCGGGGAGCTCAGCATGAACCTCGTCGCGCTCGTCATCACCGACTCCACAGTCGGTGCGAGCGACGAATGGCTAGATCGCAGGCTGACTAGCCGGTCGAGCGCCTGCCTGTAGAAGTCGTCGTAGTCATCGGTGGCCTGCGGCAACCACTCCTTCAACGGCGCTCCGGACCCGATCTCATCGGCATTGCCGAACCGCAGCGGAAATTGGTTGAAAGCGTTCGACAAGGCGTCCACGCAGACTGCCAGCACGGCTTCATCACCGCTCTCGATGGCATCGTCCAGGATCCGGAATCGCTCGCTTGGCGGGGCCTCGGTTCCACCAAGCTCGAGTTGGAACAGCTGCTTGAAGATGCCTGTTGCGTTGTTCACATAGTTCTCGGTCTCGCTCGCAGCCAATTTCAACAAGATGCGGGCCGCGGTACCGAAGGAGTCGGCACGAAACACCAGCTTCTCCAGTGCGTGAACAAGGTTCCGCCGCGTTTCGCCCGTTATCGTCGATGCATCCAGTTCATTGGACAGGAGGTCGTGCTCGAGCCGCAGAGCGACCTGATCCGGAACGATGTGGACAAGCGCATCGATCAATTCCGCTTCCGTCGGCGTCAGCATCGTACTCGGTTCGGAAAGCCTGCCGCCGGTCTGCAAGAGGCGCCGCGCCGGTTCCACGGCGAGGACGTTGCGATCGAAGTACCGCCAGCGGCGCAACATCGAGAGGACCAACTGAGCATCTTGCTCGGCCATGAACCGCCACAAGGTCGATGGGCGCAAGAGCTTGAGGCGCCGCAACGCCAGGTTCAACGCGACCGGCAGTGGTTGAGCCGCCATTCTTGTTCGCCTGCGGCCGACGAGGTCGTGTTGTTGCGCCTTGGCGAGATGCTCGAACATCTCGTCGCCATCCATTCTCGCGATGATTTTTGCGACATGGTCGAGACCCGAAACCCCGTTGCTCGCGTCGAAGTCGACATCTTCGAACAGGCTGAGCGCTTCCAGTGCCCGCCGTTCTTCAGCGCCCAGCATATTGGCACCACACAGGATGCGGTCGACGATGTCATCGACAGTGTGAAACTCGGAAGGGTTGAAATCTGGCGCCTCTGCCAGCAGGACAGCGAACCGAGGAAAACCTCCGCACAACTCGCTGAGCCGGGCCAGGACTTCCGCCTTGATCGTCGGATGCTTGCGCTTGATAAGCGCTTGTATCAACGCCCCTTCGCTTTGCGTGGCCGTGATGTGAAGAACATCGGTTCCGTCTAGGGGGCGGACATCGGTGTCTATCGTAATGACGCTGAGGCCGCTCGCCTCCGCGGTCGCGATCCGCACCAGATCGAGAGCTGTTTCGCGGGGGCATTCGTCCACGATAAGCAGAATGCGTTGGCCAGTTCCCGCCAGGTGGGTGGCTACCCCCAGTAGCGTGCCGGCAACGACCCGGTAATCAGCAAACACCGCGCTGCTGGCCAAGATGCTGGACAGCTGATCGGAAGTCGATCGCAGAGCCTCGTACATGAACCGGCTTTTTCCGAGACCGGACGGGCCGATCACGCGAACCGAAGCGCGAGGCCTCGACACATGCTCCATGATGCGCAAGCGCATGGTCTCGGCTGGAATCTTGTTGTCAGCGCCAGCGGCATCCACCCCCTTGGTCGTTCCCAACTGAAAACGGGCTTCTGTGTCCACAACATGGGGCGTGGCGATAAAATCACTGCGCCTGCCCCAGCCGACCACCGTCTCAAAACCGGACAGCGGTTGCCCATGCGCCAACTCGGCGAGCCAGATCCCCACCGCGGGATGATGGCTTGCCCATCCTGCGATTCTGTTGGCGTCGTATACGTCGATGGCGGCCAATGAAGCTGGGTCGCCGCTCGCCTCCGTGATCCCGGCCTTGATGGCGGCCACGCAGTCGTCCACCTTCTGAGACGTAAGGGCCTCGGTGGTGAACCCGATATAACTGCCTCCGGAAGCAGCCACCAGGTCGGCAAGCAAGGGTGTAAGCTGCTTGACCTTCCCCTTTCGCTGCGTGCTCTTGACCCAGCATTCCTTCTTCCAGCCCGCCGCCCCAATCTTGCTCGCCTTGCACTGGAAATGGTTGGCCCGGGACAGCAGGTAATCCGTCGAAGCCAAGCCTCCTTCCCATTTGATACGACCGTCCTCACCACCGTCGGCAACTGTGATCTGGAGCGGGACCGAGATGCCGGCCAAAGCCAGACCGGCTCGTTGGGCCTCTGCGTGAAGCAATCGTCCAAGCAGTTGAACGAGCTGCTTACTCTCAAGCGCTTCAATCTGAGAGGGAACTACCTCAAACATAGTGCATCCGGATGTTGGTGGCGAAGCTCAGGAAATCGTGTCAACGCGGAATCGCCCTGCCAAAAGTGCAGCCGCGTGCCTAGGAGGGCGAGCGCAATGGCGGGTCATCAGCCTAGAAACAACAAACACATATTATGGCCGTTGCGAAGTCTGGACTCAGCCCAAGTTGACGAAGCGAGCCCCGCTTTCCAGGAACCGATACCTAAGTCCCCAATCTTTGCAGTCTTGAGCCGTTGTTGAGCAGTTGCCCCGCTAGACTTTCGCCTCCCAAAAGCTGTTATGCATAACCGCGGCAGCTTTTGGAATTTTGCCACCAACCGTCGAATGGCCGAAATGGAGTCGGGTGCAGAAGGGCAACTACACGGCATTCGCTACCCGATAGCGGACCGTCCGGAGATGGCCCCCGAACGATTATGACTCGCGCGTTTCACAATCGGCCAATCACAAGGTGTCGTGGCGACGATAGCGGTCAACTTACGGTTTCCGACGTCGACCGTCTTGCGCATTGCGCTGCATTGGGCGGCTGGAACGGACAGGACCGTCAACGGAACAGCGCAAGGCCCCCGCAGGCTCCCGGCGGCGGAGGCGTTGCGCTTGACGGTGCCCTTGGCCCTCCGTGGTGACTGGAAGCTCAGCGTTTCCGGGACGATGCGCTAATCTCTGTGAGAAAAAAGGGGTGCTAGGTGTGGAAATGTACTCCTCAGCCGAGACTCGCCACCGCGCCAGCGCTTACGAAGAGAGATCAAACAATTCAGTGGACGAATCGACGGATGGCACAGCTCTCCACAACGGACATGTCGCTGATCGACAGCATCTTCGGGATCTACGGCGGCTACGTGCTGGATTTCAGCAATGACCGTTTCGCGGCATTCTTCAACCGCGACCTAAAGATCGACATCTACCACGACAGATACGGCATCTACGGAACGTCGAAGGGTAAGCACTTCAGGGCATTCCTTGAGCTGGCTCCAAATGCGGACGTCGTGCGCGCCCTGACAGCGCTGTGGGAGTATCGCGAGGTAGGCATGCTCGACCGCGGCGAAGCCGAGACAGTCGCGAATGCCCGCCAGCGCTTGAGCAACGTGCTGGTCAAGCTCGGGGGCGAGGCGTTGCCGCTTGGTCCGAATGCCGCTCCGCCATCACCGCCGCCGCCCGAAGCGCCCAACGGGCCGAGCGAGGGCGTGCTCGATGCTCTGCTGCAGGAATTCATGGCGATGACGCAAATGGACGAGGCGCCGCAGCAGCGCGGCTATGCGCTCGAGCGTTTCTTGAGGCGCTGGTGCGACACATGGGGTCTCGATGCCCATGCCTCGTTTCGGACTACCGGCGAGCAGATAGACGGCAGCTTCCTGCACGACGGCAGCACGTATCTCGTCGAGGCCAAGTGGAACAACAGGCCTGTCGACGCGGCCATGCTGCACGGCTTCCAGGGCAAGCTGATGGAACGGCCGGATTGGACGCGAGGGCTATACGTCAGCTACGGCGGCTTCTCGGGCGAAAGCTTCAACGCGTTCACCGCGCGCCGGCTGATCATGATGGATGGTGCCGACATCTACCACTCGCTGCGCAAGCGGCTGGATCTGGGCGACGTGATCCGGCGTAAAGTGCGGCACCACTCGGAGCGGCGGCAGCCATTCGCTCGGGTGACGGATCTATATCCAATCTAGGGCGGACACGATGCGACTATTCGCGACACGCGTCTGGGGCAATCCAGTGGGCGGCAACATACCGATGGCGACGTTCGGCAGCGAAGGCCACATGGCCCGGCTGCTGGCGATATCCAAACCGGGTGACCGGCTGGTGTTCATTGGCACCAAAACGGAAAGAACGTCGCCCGAACTGCAGGGACGTATCTTGAGCATGGCCGAATTCGGCCGCCTTCGCCTGCGGACCCTAGACTACTTCAGCAAGGACGAACTCGACCCCCGCGATTTTGATGCGCGCGGCAACTTCAAGTTTCCCCATGGCGTACCGATTGTGCGGGGATGGGTCTTTGATCCACAGCCCTTCGTCAACAACGTGCTCAAGCAGCGGTTGACCATGCTGGCGACCCCGGGCGTCGAGGAGCTGATAGATTCTGATGACATCGCGAAGATCATGGCGCTGCCGGCCACCGCCTTCGAGCCGCCTCCGAACCAGCAGTTCGACCAGATGCGCCGGATCAACGATGCGCTGAAGCCAACGACCGGCCCGACGCCTTCGAACTCATCGTATGAGGCAGAACGTTCGGCTATGGAGGCAAGCTTCACCTACGCCATGCGGTTCGGCAGCACGTCGATCTGGAAGGTCGGCCATGCCATGTCGGTGTCGGGCCGACTGGCCGAAATTAACAAGCACATTCCTCATGAGATCGGCATAGCGCAGTGGAAGGTAGAGCTGCAGCAGAAGTGGCCGGACGCCATTACCGCGCACGCCATGGAGCAGAAGGTGTTTGAGCTTCTAGACGCCAAGCGTACGACAGGCGAGCGGATCAACTGCACGCAGAAGGAGCTGGGTACGGCGTGGCTGAAGGCCATTGTGGGAGAGTAAGGGGTAGATCTCAGCTATTTCGTCTAAGCGCACCAACATCATTCGGCCGTTCTACGATAAGGGGCGCGTTCCGTTCGAGCAGCTAAGCGCGACATCGAAGAGGAGGTGCCGCCCTGGGAACCGCCGCCGGTCTCCTCGGGCCGCTGGACGAATGGCAGCTTTCAGGAAGCCCACTTGAGTTCTGGATGACCGATATGGGGTCGGTTGGCGAAAGGTCAGCTTTCTCAGTATCTCAGCGAAAACCGGACAGTCCGAAGTCGGCCCCATCTTTGACGTACCCGTCAAGCGGGCGAAGTACCAATAACCGGACATTCCTAACTTCGCCTATGGGTCAGAACCGGACGCCGCCTGATCCCACAGACCTTTGGCCAGTCACCGTTCACTGAGCGTAATTTTCGCCTGTCTAAAGGTCCGTCTGCCGCTGGTTGTAAGGCAGCTTTCCAAATGTGATTGTAAAGTCACTATTAGGCAGTGTGTAATCAAAGAATAGGTTGCTGTTTATATTGAACTCAAATCCAAACTATATCAAGAATGCACGGGAGGCAGCGTACATTTCTATTGTCAAATGCACATACCACGGGAATGTATGTTGATGCTCTCGCCAAGCTTGGGTTGAATTCTTCGCCACGATGGCGCACTCGCTGCGATTTGACGGATGGTGCGACCGGGCTGATGACCGTCGGCGAGTTGCTGACTGCGGCGACCTCCAGACGCAGTAGATCGCGGCACCAAGGCGCTTTGCTATCGATCTCTATGCGTCGCGTCCGAACTTGAGTGTCCGAGTTCGACGGCATCCGCCTGGCAATCGTGTGCATGACACGCAATTCGCTTGCGGACGAGCCGCGTCAGCGATATCTATCGTGTGCTGTACACGGAATAGACGGATGGCCCACAAATTAAGTGATCTGAACCGCGCGCTCGGTAAGACCGGCCTCGACCCGAAGAGCATCCGTGAGACTACTCGCCGTCTTCGGGAAGCTCGTCTCATCAAGACGGGCGTGGGAGGCCGCTATGGCGGTGCCGACATGGATGCTCGTGACGCGGCCGTGGCGGTAATCGCACTTGTCGGCGCTGGAGACAGTCGGGACGTCATCAATGCTGCACGGACGGTCAATTTGTGCTCGGCCATGGTGATCGATAGGTTCTCGAACCCCCAAGAAACGGCTGACATCGAGGCCCCCTCAGCTGCAGCGTTTTTTGGGCTTCCCACTCAGCACACATTTGCCGAAGCGGTCGAGGCGCTTGTCCAAAGTGCGGCGTGCGGGTTCGCGCCGATCGATGGAACTTCTGCTTTGCCTCTGTCCATCGCCGTTCGTCGACCTTGGCCGCGGGCGAGAATCACGGTGTTGGGGCAGAGCGAATACGAGGAATGGAGCTTCACTGCCCACTATGTACACCCGGAGGTGATCAACCGCTCCGGCTTTACCGAGCCCAAGGATTTCGGAAGCATCGCCAATCATCGTGGCGATTGGCTGAAGAGCCGAGATGCCCTCTTTGATGGTCCGTCGGACTATTACGAGATCGAGCGCACGATGCGGCGCGAGGTTTTCGAGGTCATCGGCGAATGCCTAGCTGATGAAGCGCCGGGTTTTGCTATCCGACGCGTTGCAGCGAGCTGGCTGCGGAACAATGCCGTTAGAGACCCCCCCGCGTCGGAGGACGCCGATGATAATGCCTAGAACCCTTCCGGTAGCGAAGCAGGTCGGCTGCGGGCTCGGAATATCCTCGGCCAACTTCAGACGCGCGTTGTGCTCTGTCGAGCAGCCGTCCACGACGGGTGGCCAGCAGGCCTGCACCTCGCGCCGTCAGATCGAGCGTAAGGCGCCCCATGTTCTTATGAGCAGCCGAGAGGTGTGAACGATGCCGCTGCGTCGTCTGCCCGCTTCTCCTCCTGCCGGCCCGTGGCCGGCGGAGATGCGCGCGCCGACGGCCGCGGCGTTTCTCGATTATGCTGACACTGGAGAGCTTTTTGGGGCCGTCAGCCGCGGCGAGGCTCCCCGCCCGACCGCGCAGCGCGGCCGCAAAAGGGAGCCGGTTTGGGCGAGAGCGGTCTGTGAGAGCTGGGTCGCTCAGCGGCATAACTTTGATGTCGCGCCCAGCGGAGCGGTGTTTGCCCCTGGTAATGATGACGACGTCGCGAGCCTGATATGAAGAAGCCTCGATCCGCCCTCCCGCTCGCCGACTACATGCGTCGCAAATGGCTGCACGGCAGCAAGCGTTGGGCCTACTACTTCGAACCCCCGACCTGGGCACGGAATGCGGGCTGCACCGTCCAGTCCGAAGCATTGGGAACGGATTACGCGCGAGCGGTGGAGCGCGTCGAGACCGTTCTGCTCCCGCTCTTCCGCTCTTGGCATACGGGAGGTGCATCGGATCTCGTGCCCGCAGGGCCGCCGGTCGGAAGCTTCGATTGGATGGCGGCGGAGTACAGGAATTCGCCGAAATTCGAGCGGCTAACTCCGAGAGATAGGCGCGACCACGATCGGCGCCTCAAGACCGTTGCCGACTACAAGCTCAAGGATGGTCGGCGCTTCGGCGATCTCCCGCTCTTCAAGGTCAACGAAGGAGTCGTGGACCGGCTCTATGAGAAGCTGCGCTATGTCACCGAAACGCTCCCAGACGGTAGCGAGCGCCAGCGCGAACGGCTGACAACCGTCAATCACATGATGGCTTCATGCCAGCGCTCGTGGAATGTCGTCCGGCGCCTCCATCCGGAGCACGTTCCGATCGCGAACCCTTTCGCCGCGATGGAGCGACAGCAGCCAAGAGGGGTCACCGCGGCGGCGACCTATGAGCAGCTCATCGTCTTTGTGGGGGCTTGCGACAAGGCGGGCCAGCCAAGCATCGGCACGGCCGCGATGATCGCCTGGCATTGGTGCCTGCGCGAGGAACACATCCTCGGGCAAAAGCGCGACGGCGGCATTCGGGCGTTGCCTTGGTCGAACTATCGGCCCGCCACGGATGGACAGTCGGTCCTGCTCCACCACCACAAAACCGGCGTTGATGTCGCCATGCCGCTGCTCGACGCGGCCGGCGTCGAGCTATTCCCCGATCTCGTGGCTCGCCTCGACGCCGCGCCCCGCCATGGGCCATTTGTCATCATGCGCGACATGCCCGATCGCAAAACCGGCGTGCATCTCCCGTGGGTGACCCCGACGGGCGATCTCTCCTACTTCCGACATACCGTCCGCGGCATCATGGATACTGCGGGCCTGCCGAAAGGGGTCAGTTTCGCGTCGTTCCGCCATGGTGGGGTGACGGAGTCCGGCGACGCTGATCTGACCGACCGTCAGATGATGGCGCTGAGCGGGCACAAGACGGCGGAGATCCTCGACATTTACGCGAAGCGCACGCGCGCACAGCGTCAGACCGCGGCCGCGAAGCGCCGCGACTTCAGAACAAAGCAGCACAGCTTGTCGGAATGACATGGTGTCCCGGAAGGGATTCGAACCCCTGACCTGCGGTTTAGGAAACCGCTGCTCTATCCTGCTGAGCTACCGGGACTAACCGATGCGTGCGTGCGCCGGCGAGGTGATCGCACGGCACAACGCTTATGATCGGATCGCGGAGGCGGATCAAGAGCCGAGCGAGCCGGAGCAGATAGGTGTCGCGATTGACGCGGGCGCCGATCGCGGCCGCAATAGCCTGTCTTGCGAGGACAACGGCTCATGATCGCGATCGGTTGTCTTGCTCCTCTGATCCTGGCTATCGCCGGCATTCTTGGCGGCCATCTGATCGCCGGCTCCGACGGCGCCCTGTGGGGCGGTGGCATCGGTGCCGTTGCGGGCGGCGCGGTCCTCGCCGCGTTCGGCTGGCTGGCCGGGCGGCTCAAGGAATGAAGCGCCGCTCCGCCGCGCATCCGACGCCATGCGCGCCTTCACCCGGATTGTCGAGCGGCGCAGCTTCACTTTGGCGGCGGCCGATCTCCGCCTGCCACGCTCGACGCTGACCGAGGCTGTGCAGCAGATGGAGGCGCGGCTCGGCGTGCGGCTGCTGCAGCGGACGACCCGCCAGGTACGGCCGACCCTTGATGGCGAGGCCTATCACCGGCGCTGCCTCGCGATCCTCGCGGATATCGAGGAGGCCGAGGCCGCCTTCACCGGGGCGACGCCGAAGGGTGCCTTGCGCATCGATGTCCACGGCACGCTGGCGCGGCATTTCATGCTGCCGGGCTTGCCGCGTTTTCTCGAGCGCTATCCAGACATCCAACTCCATATCGGGGAGGGCGACCGCTTCGTCGATCTGGTTCATGAAGGGGTCGACTGCGTGCTGCGGGTCGGCCAGCCGGCGGACGCCTCGATGGTGGGGAGGCGGATCGGGCTGCTCGAAGAGGGCACCTTCGCCAGCCCGGCCTATCTCGCCCGCCGCGGGCCGCCGCAATCGCCGGATCAGCTCGACGGCCACCGCATGATCGGCTTCATGTCGTCAGCGACGGGCAATGTGATCCCGCTCGAATTCACCGTCGGCGGCCAGCTGCAGCACCTGATGATCCCGGCCGCACTGACGGTGACGGCGGCGGAGACCAATGTCGCCGCAGCAATGCTAGGGCTCGGGCTGATCCAGGTGCCGCGCTACCGGGTGGCTCGCGAGCTGGTATCCGGCGAACTCGTCGAGGTGCTGGTCGATTTCCCGCCATCACCCTCGCCGGTCTATGTGCTCTATCCCCACAGCCGCCAACTCTCGCCGCGAGTGCGGGTGTTCATCGACTGGATTGCAGCCGAGTTCGCGGCGCGGCTGCCGGTGGGCTAGGTCACGACTGCTTTTCCCATAAGCTGTCATGGCCGGGCTTGTCCCGGCCATCCGCGGTTGCTTTCACGTCACGGGTGTGGATCCCCGGGACAAGCCCCGGGATGACGGTTGATTGCGGGTCGGCTTCTCACGCGTCCGCGACGGGATTGCTCAGCGTGCCGATGCCGTCGACCTCGACCTCGACGACGTCGCCCGGCTTCATCCAGACCGGCGGGGTGCGGGCATAGCCGACGCCCGAGGGTGTACCGGTGGCAATCACGTCGCCGGGCTCCAGCGTCATGATCTCGGACAATAGCGAGACGGTGCGGGCGACGCTGAAGATCATGTCGGAGGTGTCGCTCTCCTGCATGACGAGACCATTGAGCCGGGTGCGGATACCGAGGCCGTGGGCGCCGGGCGGCAAGGCGTCGGCAGTCGCGATGACCGGCCCGAGCGGACCGGTGGCGTTGAAGTTCTTGCCGGCGGTCCATTGCGTCGATTTGCGCTGGTAATCGCGCACCGAGACGTCATTCATAATGGTGTAGCCGAACACGTACTCCAGCGCCTCGGCCTCGGGGACGTCGTGCGCCGTGCGGCCGATGACGATGGTGAGCTCGCACTCATAATCGAGCTTCTCCGAGACCCGCGGGCGCAGCACCGGTGCGCCGGGCGCCACCAGCGAGGACTGCACGCGGATGAAGAAGGCCGGATAATCCGGGATCGGATTGCCACCCTCTTTGGCGTGCAGCGCGTAGTTGAGGCCGATGCAGAGGATCTTGCCCGGCTGCGGCACCGGTGGCAGCAAAGTGAGCGAAGACAGTGCCTGGCGCACCGAGGCCGGCGCCTGCGGCAGCGCGGCGGCGATCTTCTCCTTCAGCGCCGGCCATTGCCCGATGAGGCCGATCATGTCGCCGGGCGCCTCAGGCACTAGGTCGCGGACCGCGATCACCTCCGTCCACTCCACGACGCCGACCGTCGGGATGCCGCCCTCGCGGCTAAAATAGCTGGCTAAATGCATGGTCTGTCCTCTACTGGCGGCGCGCTCGGGCCGGATCATAGGCAGTACGCGCGCGCGCGCGAATACCCAATTGGTCAATTGGTTTTTGCTCCGCAGCGTCCATTGCCGGCGCCCGCCGCTAATATGCATTCACTTTTGGGCTGCAGGAGTGGCGCGAGTGAGCGACGCGTTCCGATTGGCGCTGCATAGCTGGACCGCTGACACGACGCCGTTGCCCATGGTGCTCGAGGCCGCGCGGGAGGCCGGCTATGACGCGGTCGAGCTGCGTCGCCTCGATTTCGTCCGTTGCTTCGAACAGGGCCAGAGCCGCGACGAGGTGGTCGCGACGATTGCCGGCAGCGGCATCCCGCTCGGCATTCTCGGCACCGAATATGGCTGGTTCTTCGCGGCTGGAGAGGAGCAGCGCCGGCTGTTCGGCGTCCTGCGCGAGAGTTGCGAGATTGCGGTCGAGCTCGGCTGCGACATGATCATGAGCGCGCCGGGACAATTGGTCGGCACGATAGAGGACGCGATCGCGGCGACGAAGATCGCCGGCGACATTGTCGGCGAGTATGGGCTGCGCCTCGCGCTGGAATTCAATTCTCAGCATCCGGTGGTCAACAGCACCGACGTGCTGCACGAGATCGTGGCCGGAGCCGGGCATCCCCAGTGCGGCCTGCTGCTCGATGCCTACCATCTGCACCGCGGCCCGGGCGTGGCGGCGGGCCTCGACGGCGTCCGCGGCGAGGAGATCTTCGTCTTCCAGTACAGCGATGTCCCGCCCGTTCCGGAAGCGGGGGTGCGCCGGCCGATCGACCGCCTGGCGCCCGGCGACGGCGTGGTCGATTGGGAGGAACTGCTCGGCCTGCTGCGCACCATCGGCTATCGCGGCTATCTCTCCTATGAGGCGCCGAACCCGGTGCTGTGGCAACGCCCGGCCGCTGAGGTCGCCCTTGAGGGCCTGACCCGGACCCGCGCGCTGCTGGCCGGCCTGCCCTTGCCCGCCATCGATCCACCTGCCGAACGGAGCAGCAGCGATGTCCGACGTCAGTTTGGCTGAGGCCGACACCATCATCGGGGCGGCCCTGGCCAAGGCCCGCGAGAGCGCGTTCGAGCCGCTGACCGTGGTGATGCTCGACGCCGGCGGTCATCCCGTCGCCGCCAAGCGCGAGGATGGCAGCGGCATCCTGCGTTACGAGATCGCCTTCGGCAAAGCCTATGGCGCGCTTGGCTTCGGCTTCGGCTCGCGGACCCTCGCCGGCCGCGCCGCCAAGGTGCCGATGTTCTTCACCGCAGTCTCCGCCGCTGCCGAGGGACGCATCGTGCCGGTGCCGGGCGGCGTGCTGATCCGCAACACGGCCGGGCACGTGATCGGCGCGGTCGGCATTTCCGGCGACACCGGCGACAATGACGAAGCCGCCGCGATGCACGGGATCGAGGCCGCCGGCTTGAGCGCCGATCCGGGGGCGTGAGCGTCGCGTCATGACCGGCAAAGGCGACCTCTGGTCGCCGTCTTTATGGAAACGCTGAGGCAACCGCCTCAGCTTTGCCGGCCATCCACGGGTCGCGCCTCGTCACAGACGTGGATCCCCGGGACAAGCCCGGGGATGACGATCATCCCAGAATTTAATGCCATTTGCCGAGGCGGCCCCGGAGCATCACGCCCGCACTTTTCCCTCCGCCGGGCCGGCGAGCAGGCGGGAGCGGATGGAGAGCAGGTGGGCGCGCATGTGCTCGGTTGCGGCAACGGTGTCGTGACGCATGATCGCCTCGCACACCACATCATGCTCGGCGAAGCTGACATGGTCGGCAGGCGGCGTGGTGTCGGTGCGCAGCGTCTGCCACACCAGCGAGCGGCGCACCGCGTTCAGGGTCTCGAACAGCGTCATCAGAAGCTTGTTCTTGCTCGCCGCGGCAATCGCATAATGGAAGCGATTGTCCCAGGATTCGTACATTCCCCAGCTCTTCGCCTCGCGGCAGCGCCGGTTGCACAGCCGAAGCTCGGCAAAGTCGGACTTCACGCCATGGACGGCGGCGAGCCGGGCCAGCTCCGGCTCGAAGGCGAGCCGCGCCTCCATGATCTGGACTGCGCTGGTGATGCCCGAGAGGAATTGCACGTCGTCGAGGTTCAGCACCGGCCGGGCGCCGATGAAGGTGCCGCGGCCGACATGCCGCCACACCTGGCCCTCGGATTCCAGCACGCCCATCGCCTTGCGCAATTCGGCCCGGGTGACGCCGAGCAGCGCGCTCAGCTCGCGCTCCGGCGGCAGGCGTTCGTTCAGCCCCAGCGTCTGCTCGCTGAGATAGGCGCGCAGGCGCAGCAGCGTGTCGCCCGGGGCGGGAGAGTTGCCGGGGGAGTTGGCGGAAGAGAGCTCTGAGGACAGCGACATGCTGCGACCAATAGCACAATTGGCCGTGATTGGCGTCTTCTCACGCGCGCGCTTTTCAGGTCAGCTTGCCGCTGGGTTGTAGGCTGACCGCAGCCCTGCCGGCGCGCCGGCATCAATGAAAAGAATCGCCGGGAGGGCCGCGCAGCGACGCGGCAACGAGAACAAGCATGACCAAGCTCCGACTGTCGCTGGCCTGCGTCCAGACCGACCGTAGCGCGCCGCTGCTCGATGGCCGCATCACCATCCCGGGCTGCGAAATCATCCCCCATCCTGGCGAGACCCAGGACATCTTCCGCCGTACCCTCAACGAACGGGCGTTCGACGTCTCCGAGATGTCGATGTCGAGCCACATCGTGCAGTGCGGCCGCGGTGTCGAGGACTATGTCGGTTTGCCGGTCTTCCTGTCGCGCGCCTTCCGCCACGCTTCGCTCTATATCCGCACCGATCGCGGCATCGAGAGCCCCGCCGACCTTGCCGGCAAGACGGTCGGCATCGAGCAGTTCCAGCAGACCGTCGGCCTCTGGCTGCGGGGCATCCTCGCCGACCAGTACGGCGTGCGCACGCAGGATGTGAGCTGGCGCAATGGCGGCCTGGACGTGCCCGGCGCCGGCGGCGAGCGCCTCGCGCTCAGCCTGCCCGCCGATATCCGGCTCGAGCCGATCGCGAAGACCGAGACGCTGGACGCCATGCTGGCGGACGGCCGGCTCGATGCGGTGATCGCGACGCGCCCGCCACCCAGCTTCAAGGCCGGCCAGGAGAAGGTGGCGCGGA
Source organism: Xanthobacteraceae bacterium (assembly GCA_029266425.1). Classification (GTDB taxonomy): domain Bacteria; phylum Pseudomonadota; class Alphaproteobacteria; order Rhizobiales; family Xanthobacteraceae; genus Ancylobacter. Next base: position 12,805 of record JAQSWY010000024.1, on the reverse strand, counting down.
TGTTCCCGGACTATCGCGCCGCCGAGATCGCCTATTTCAAGGCCTCCGGCATGTTCCCGATCATGCATTGCGTGCTGGTGCGGCGCACCCTCGTCGACCAGAACCCCTGGCTGCCGACCGAACTGTTCCGTGCTTTCGCCAAGGCCAAGGCCCACGCGCTCAACGAATTGGCGCAGATGAACGTGGCGCGCGTCAGCCTCGCCTGGATCGCCGAGGACGCCGCCGAGACCCGCGCCGTACTCGGCAAAAGCATGTGGGCCTACGGGCTGGAGGAGAGCCGGCACGAGGTCGAGGCCATGCTGCGCTACGCCGCCAATGACGGGCTCACCGCCGAGGTGATCGAGCCGGAGAGGCTGTTCCATTCGTCGACGCACAAATTGCGCGACCAAGCCTGACGTGCCGCCGCGACCACCAACACGACAAAAAGACTGCCAAGGGACGAAACGCCAGAACCAGAACGGGAGGAAGACCATGATCGTCTCACGCCGGCTGCTGATCGCGGCCGCGTCGTCCGCTGCGATGCTCGGCATGCTGCCGGGCGGCGCCGGCGCCGCCGACTATCCGAACAAGCCGGTACGCATCGTGGTGCCGGTGCCGCCGGGCGGCCCGACCGACATCATCGCCCGCCTCGTCGCCGAAGGCCTGCAGAAGAAATGGGGCCAGGCGGTCGTCGTCGAGAACAAGCCCGGCGCCTCCGGCATCATCGCCAATGAGGATGTCGCCGCCGCGGCCGCCGACGGCCATACGGTGCTCGTCGGCAATGTCTCGACCAATGCCATCAACGTCGCCGCCTATCCGGACCGCAAGGCGGCGGCGAGCCTGATCCCGGTGACCAATCTGATCCAGGTGCCGGGCGTGTTCGTCGGCAACACCACGGTGCCGGCGAACTCGGCGAAGGAACTGATCGAGGGGCTGCGCTCCGGCACCATCAAGAGCATCAAATACGGTTCGCCGGGCATCGGCACCTATCCGCAGCTCGACGCCTTGATGCTGTTCAAGAAGGAAGGCGTGAAGGCGACCCACATCCCCTACAAGGGTGCGGCGCAGATCCTCCCCGCTTTGCTGGCCAACGAGATCCAGGTCGAGTTCCTCAATGAATCGACCGCTATCGGCCAGATCAAGGACGGCAAGCTGAAGCCCTATGCCGTCACCTGGTCCGAGCGGCTGCCCGAACTCTCGGACGTGCCGACCATGACCGAGCTCGGCTATGCCGGCATCGGCACCTCGGCCTGGCACGGCATGTTCGTCACCGGCGGCACGCCGAAGCAGAACGTCGACAAGCTGCAGGCCGCCGTGGTCGAGGTGCTGGCCGATCCCGACATCAAGCAGAAGACCGCCAACCAGTATCTCAAGCTGGTGCCGAGCAAGTCGGCGGCCGATTTCGCCAGCTTCGTGAAGGCCGAGACGGCCAAGTGGGGCACCGTGCTCGCCGAAAACGAGATCAAGCTGCCGGGGCAGTAGGACTCATCTTCAATTGAACGGCCTCATCCTGAGGTGCGAGCGATCAGCGAGCCTCGAAGGATGCCGAAGCAGAGGGCGACCTCTGCGGTGAACATCCTTCGAGGCCCGGCTCGCGCCGGGCACCTCAGGATGAGGTGGTTCGGTTCTCGGATAAAAAGAGAGACCGTCATGCTCTCGCGGGACTATCGCGACATCGTCGCCGGAGCGGTGCTCACGCTCGCCGGGCTGATCTATGCCTGCTATGCGGGGACGAAGTACGACATCGGCACCATCAGCGAGATGGGGCCGGGCATGTTCCCGCTCGGGCTCGGCCTGATGCTGGCCGGGTTCGGCGTCATGATTGCGCTGCCGGCGATTGCCCGGGCCGGCGAGCCCGTTGATGTCGAGTGGCGCCAAGCCCTCGCCGTGGTCGCCAGCATCGTGGTGTTCGGCTTGCTGATCCGTCCCTTCGGGCTGGTGCCGGCGGTTCTCGCGCTCACCCTCATTGCCACGCTCGCCGACGACAAGCTCGGGCTGCGCGGTGCGCTCCTCCTCGCCGCCGGGGTTACCGCGATGGCGGCGCTGATCTTCGTCGTCGGCCTGGGCATGCTGATCCCGCTGGTGCGGTGGCCGCTATGATGGATGTATTCGCCACCCTCAGCGGCAATATCGGGATCGGGCTCGCCACCGCCTTCAGCCCGGCGAACCTGCTCTATTGCTTCATCGGCGTGTTCGCCGGCATGCTGGTCGGAGTGCTGCCCGGCATCGGCGCGGTGGCGGCGATGTCGATGCTGTTCCCGCTCACCTTGAGCCTGCCGCCGACCTCGGCGCTGATCCTGCTCGCCGGCATCTGGTACGGCACCGCCTATGGCGGCTCGACCGCGGCGATTCTGCTGAATGTGCCGGGATCGACCTCCTCGGCGGTGGCCTGCCTCGACGGCTACCCGATGGCGAAGCAAGGCCGCGCCGGCATCGCGCTGATGATGACGACGGTCGGCTCGTTCTTCGGCGGCAGCGTCGGCATCCTTTTGATGATGCTGTTCTCGCCTTTGATCGTCGGCTATGCGCTGGAGTTCACGTCAGCCGAATATTTCGCGCTGATGACGCTCGGCCTCGTCGCCGCCTCCACCGTCGCTGGCGAATCCGTGGTGAAGAGCCTCGCCATGGTGGTGCTCGGCATCATGTTCGGCACGGTCGGCATCGATGTCTATACCGGCGGCGAGCGCTTCACCTTCGGCCAGGCGAGCCTTTATGACGGGATCAGCATCGCCGCGCTGGCGATGGGGCTGTTCGGCGTCTCCGAGGTCATCACCAGCATCCGCGCGGTGCACGCCGCGGAGATGCGCGGCAAGGCGATCACGCTGCGCTCGATGATCCCCGGCCGGGACGATGTGAAGCGCTCGATCGCGCCAATGGTGCGCGGCACCGCCATCGGCTCCTTCTTCGGTGCGCTGCCCGGCACCGGGCCGGCAATCGCCGCCTTCCTGTCCTATGCGGTGGAGAAGCGGGTGGCGCGCGAGCCGGAGCGTTTCGGCAAGGGCGCGATCGAGGGCGTGGTGGCGCCGGAGACGGCGAACAACGCCGCCGACCAGACCGCCTTCATCCCCACCATGACGCTCGGCATCCCCGGCAGCGCCACCATGGCGATCATGCTCGGCGCACTGATGATCCAGGGCATCACGCCCGGGCCGAAGCTGATGACCGAGCACCCGGATATCTTCTGGGGGCTGGTGATGAGCTTCTGGATCGGCAATGTCATATTGGTGGTGCTGAACATCCCGCTGATCGGGTTGTGGGTGCGCATCCTCACCGTGCCCTACCAGCTGCTCTACCCGGCGATCCTGATGTTCGTGTGCATCGGCGTCTACACCGTCAACACCAACACCTTCGACGTGTGGATGGTCGTGCTGTTCGGCGTGCTCGGCTATGCGATGCGCATCGCCGATCTGCCGGCGGCGCCGGTGCTGCTCGGCTTCGTGCTGGGGCCGATGATGGAGGAGCATTTCCGCCGCGCCATGCTGGTGGCCGACGGCGATTTCCTCGCTTTGTTCCACCGCCCGGTGAGCGGCGTGGTGCTGGGCCTTACGCTGGCGATCCTGGTCTGGAGCCTGTGGAGCACGGTCCGGCTGCGCCGGGTGCGGCCGGCGGCGATGTGAGAAATAGCCACGTCACCTGAGAGCCTAGCTCGAAATTCCCTCTCCCCATTGGGGAGAGGTGGCCCGCGCAGCGGGTCCGTGGGGGGAGCACGATTGCGGAGCCGAAGAACCCCTCACCCCCGCCCTCTCCCCGACGGGGAGAGGGAGTTTGGCGCACTTCGCCAATTACGGGGCAGACTCTGAGGTGCGAGCTCCGCGAGCCTCGAAGGATGCTCACGCGAGCGTCCTCTGCTTCAGCATTCTTCGGGGGCCGCTTCGCGGACGTCACTCGAATTCGTGACGGTTGGTGATCTGGACATTCCTCGGAGGGGCGTTAGTCCATCACTCCGATCCTCCCACTCATCACGGAGCGAATGCCGTGTCTCTTTCCATCCATGACGTTTCGGTCCCGGTCTTTGTCCGGGCCTTCGGCAATCTGTCGGCGATCCTCGACAAAGCGGTCGAGCACGCCAAGGCGAACGGCCTCGACGAGGCGGAGCTCATAGAGGCGCGGCTCGCGCCGGACATGCTCACGCTCGCCGGCCAGATCCAGCGCGCCAGCGATTCCGCCAAGGGCGCGGGCGCGCGGCTCACCGGCGGCGAGAATCCGAGCTTTCCCGACACCGAGACGACCTTCCCGGAATTGCAGGCGCGCATTGCCAGGACGGTCGATTATCTCAACAGCCTGCCGCCCGCGGCGTTCGAGGGCGCCGGCGAGCGCGACGTGACCCTCAATGTCCGCCGGCAGCCGGTGACGATGAAGGGCAGCACGTATCTCCTCACCTTCGCGCTGCCGAACTTCTTCTTCCACGTCACCACCGCCTACGACATCCTGCGCCACAAGGGCGTCGGCATCGGCAAGACGGATTATCTCGGCAATTCCTGAAGTCGGCTCCGGCGGCGTATCCCACGCGCCGCCGGTGGCTAAAAACCTCGGCGGAAGAGTCGGTTGACTCTTTTTCGTCGATGGGAACATATAGAGAACATTAGTGGATTGAAGAGGTCTTGGGAAGGGCATGCATGTCCGGCCACGCCCCATTATTGGCCGAGTTGCGGGAGCGCATCGCGCATCTCGACGGCGGCGGCGTGCGGGCGCGCCCACACCTGCCGTTCGAAGTCGAGGCGATCGACCGGCACCTGCCGGGGGGCGGGCTCTCGCGCGGCGCGCTGCACGAGGTGAGCGGGACGGGCGAGGACTTCACCCATGGCGCCGCGGCGGCGCTGTTCATCGCCGGAGTGCTGGCGCGGCTCGACGGCCCGGTGCTGTGGTGCCTGCGCCGCCGCGACCTGTTCGCGCCGGGGCTCGCCAATGCCGGGCTCGATCCGGACCGCGTCATCTATGCCGAGGCCGGCGACGCGAAGAACGTGCTGCTCGCCATGGAGGAGGGGCTGCGCCATGCGCCGCTCGCCGGCGTGGTCGGCGAGATCGACCGCATGGGGCTCACCGCCTCGCGCCGGCTCAATCTGGCGGCGGAGGCATCCGGCGTCGTCGCCTTCGCGCTGAAGCGCGGCTGGCGTCCTGGCGATGTCGAGCGGGAGGAGCCGAGCGCCGCGCACACCCGCTGGCGGGTCGCCGCCATGCCGTCCCGTGCGCTCGAAGTGCCGGGGCTCCCGCGCGCGCTGTGGCGGCTGGAACTGACCCGCTGCCGCAATGGCGAAGCCGCGCAATGGCTTGTGGAGGCATGCGATGAGCAAGGCCGCATCACATTGGCAGACGTCGCAACGGCAGACGTTGCAACGACAGTTCCGGCGCCGGCAACCCCAGCGCAGGCTCCTGTCGCTGTTCCTGCCGAGCTTTCAGACCGACCGGCTGCGCAGCCATTGCCATTCCCGAAGACCCTCGACGGATTTGCCGCCGGTGGGAGTGCCATTCGCCACCGCCGGGCGTGACGGCTCGCGACGCATCCTCTGTGCGGTCGATACCGCGGCACGCAAGGCCGGGCTTCATGTCGGCATGCCGGTGGCGCAGGCGCAGGCCTTGCTCCCCGGACTTGTCCTAATCGAGGCCGAGCCGGAGCGCGACCAGGAAGCGCTCGAAGCGCTCGCCATCCAGATGCTGTGCCGCTACAGCCCGATCGTCGCGCTCGATGCGCCGGACGGGCTGTGGATCGACACCACCGGCTGCGATCATCTGTTCGGCTCTGAGGCGGCCATGCTCGCCGATCTGCGCCGCTGTCTTCATGCCATAGGCTTTTCCTGCCGGGTCGCGCTCGCCGGCACTCTTGGGGCCGCTCATGCGCTCGCCCGCTTCGGCAAGGAGCCGGTCACCATCGTCCCGCCGGGCGGGCAGGGCGCGGCGGTGGACGCGCTGCCGCTGGCGGCGCTGCGGCTCCCCGATGACGTTGTCGCGGGACTCCGGCGGCTCGGCTTCGACATGATCGGCCAGCTCGTCGCGGTGCCGCGCGCGCCGCTGGTCCGGCGCTTCGGCATGGAGGTGGTGCGCCGCCTCGACCAGGTCTCCGGTGCGGCGGCCGAGCCGCTCGACCCGATCGAGCCGCCCGACATGCCACGGGTGAAGCTCGGCTTCATCGAGCCGATCGGCACGCCGGAACATCTGGCGCGCGCCATTGCCGATCTCGCCGACATGCTGTGCGTGCTGCTGGGCGAGGAGGGGCTCGGCGTGCGGCGGCTCGACCTCGCCTTCGCCCGGGTCGACGGCCGCGTCGAAATCGTCCGCGCCGGCACCGCGGCGCCGAACCGCGAGCCGCGGCATCTGGTGCGCCTGCTCGTCGAGCGGTTGGCAAGCGTCGATCCCGGCTTCGGCGTCGAGACCATGACGCTCTCCGCGCCGCTCACCGAACCGCTCGACGCCCGGCAGATTGCGGCGGGCTTTGCCGACGAAGCGGGCGGCGATATCGCGCTCCTGGTCGATACGCTGGCCAACCGGCTCGGCGCGCACCGGCTCTATCGCGCAGCGCCGGTGGAAAGCGACCTCCCCGAGCGCGCGGTCAGGACCGTGGCCCCGCTCGCGCCGATGCTCAAGGCCGCCTGGCCGGCCGAGTTGCCGCGCCCGGTGCGGCTCCTCGATCCGCCGGAGGAGGTGCAGACGCTGGCGGTGCTGCCGGACCATCCGCCCAAACAATTCATCTGGCGCGGCCGGCGTCACCGCGTCACCCATGCCGACGGGCCGGAGCGGGTGTTCGGCGAATGGTGGCGGAGCAAAGCCGAGAGCGCCGCGGTGCGCGATTATTTCGCGGTGGAGGACGAGGCCGGCGCCCGCTTCTGGCTGTTCCGCAGCGGTGACGGCAGCGACCGTGAAACCGGCTCGCACCGCTGGTTCCTGCACGGGCTGTTCACATGAGCCAGTCAGCTTGCAGCTACGCCGAACTGCAGGTGACCACCAATTTCTCCTTCCTGCGCGGCGGCTCGCATCCGCACGAGTATTTCGAGCAGGCGAAGGCGCTCGGCATCGCCGCGCTCGCCATCACCGACCTGCACTCGCTCGCCGGCATGGTCCGGGCGCATGTGGCGGCGGAGGAGACCGGCGTGCGCCTCGTGGTCGGCTGCCGGCTGGACCTGACCGATGGCGTCACCGTGCTGGTCTATCCGACCGACAGGCCCGCCTATGCGAGGCTTTGCCGGCTACTCACCTTGGGCAAGGGCCGTGCCGGCAAGGGCGCCTGCGAACTCGCCTTCGCCGATCTCGTCGAATTCGGCGAGGGCCAGCTGGTCATGCTGGTGCCGGATGCTGCGGATGCGGCGCTTGCCTCATGGCTGCAGCGGCTGCGCGAGGAGTTTCCGGATCGCTGCTATATGGCGCTGACCTTGCGCCGCCGGCCGAAGGATGCCGAGCGGCTCAAAGCCCTCGCCGATCTCGCCGCGCAAGCCGGCGTGCCGGATGTCGTCACCAATGACGTGCTGTTCCATGCGCCCGAGCGGCGCATCCTGCAGGATGTCGTGACCTGCATTCGCGAGGGCTGCACCATCGACGATGCCGGCTTCCGTCGCAACCGCTTCGCCGACCGCCACCTAAAGGAGCCGGAGGAGATGGAGCGGCTGTTCGAGCGGCACAGACAAGCGGTGGCGCGCTCCATGGAGATTGTCCGGCGCTGCCGCTTCTCGGTCGCCGAACTCGCCGCGGAATATCAATATCCGCACGAGGTGCGCATTCCCGGCCTCACCGCGCAGCAAGCCCTGGAGAAGCTGACCTGGGAGGCGGTGGCGCGGCGCTTCCCGGAAGGTGCCGATCCGGAGATGATCGACCTGCTGCACAAGGAATTGCGGCTGATCGGCGAGATGGGCTACGCGCCCTATTTCCTCACCGTGCATGCCATTGTTCGCCAGGCCAAGGACGAATTGAAGATCCTCTGCCAGGGTCGTGGCTCGGCCGCTAACAGCGCGGTCTGCTATGTGCTCGGCATCACCGCCATCGACCCGGTGAAGAGCAAGCTCCTGTTCGAGCGCTTCGTCTCCAAGGATCGCAACGAGCCGCCCGACATCGATGTCGATTTCGAGCATGAGCAGCGCGAGAAGGTGATCCAGTGGATCTATGAGGAGTATGGCCGCGAGCGCGCGGCGCTGTGCGCCACGGTGGTTCGCTACCGCACCCGCCGCGCGGTGCGCGAGGTCGGCAAGGTGATGGGGCTATCGGAGGACGTAACCGCCTTGATGGCCAATCAGGTGTGGGGCTGGTCGATGGACGGCGTCACCGAGAAGGAGACCAACGGGCTCAATCTCAATCTGAAGGATCGGCGGCTTGCCTTGACCATCGAACTGACGCGCCAGCTGGTCGGCTTCCCGCGCCATCTCTCCCAGCATCCCGGCGGCTTCGTGCTTACCAATGACCGGCTCGACGAGCTGGTGCCGATCGAGCCCGCCGCCATGGACGACCGGCAGGTGATCGAATGGGACAAGGACGACATCGACGTCGTGAAGTTCATGAAGGTCGATGTTCTGGGCCTCGGCATGCTCGGCTGCATGCGCCGGGCGTTCGACCTCCTGGCGGAGCACAAGGGCATAGAGCTTGCTCTGGACACCATCCCGGCGGGCGACCCGGCCACCTATGCCATGATCCAGCGGGCCGACACCGTCGGCGTGTTCCAGATCGAGAGCCGGGCGCAGATGTCCATGCTGCCGCGGCTGAAGCCCAAGCATCTCTACGACCTCACCATCGAGGTCGCCATCGTCCGGCCCGGTCCGATCCAGGGCGACATGGTGCATCCCTATCTGAAGCGGCGCCAGGAGAAGGAGCAGGGCAAGGAGCCGAGCTATGTCAGCGAGGAGCTGAAGAAGGTGCTGGAGAAGACGCTCGGCATCCCGCTGTTCCAGGAGCAGGCGATGCAGGTGGCGATGGTCGGCGCCGGCTTCTCCGCCGACAAGGCCGACAAGCTGCGCCGCTCGATGGCGACCTTCAAGGACACCGGCACCATCAGCACCTTCCGCGACGATCTGATCGAAGGCATGGTAGGGCGCGGCTATCCGCGGGATTTCGCCGAGCGCATCTTCAAGCAGCTCGAGGGCTTCGGCTCCTATGGCTTCCCGGAAAGCCATGCAGCGAGCTTCGCGCTGATCGCCTATGCCTCGTCCTGGATGAAGTGCACCCATCCGGACGTGTTCTGCGCGGCGCTGCTCAACGCCCAGCCCATGGGCTTCTACGCGCCCGCCCAGATCGTGCGTGATGCCCGCGCCCATGGTGTCGAGGTGCGCCCGGTGTGCGTCAATGCCTCGCGCTGGGACTGCACGCTGGAGGAGATTGAGGAGAAGCCTGAGGACAGAACCAAAGACAAGGACGAGAAGCGCTTCGCGGTGCGGCTCGGCCTGCGCATGGCCAAGGGCGTTGCGGAGCTGGAGGGCGCGCGCATCGTGGTGGCGCGGGGCGAGGAGCCCTATCGTTCGGTCGAGGAGCTATGGCATCGCTCGGGGGCCTCGGTGCTCACTATCGAGAAGCTCGCCAATGCCGATGCCTTCGAGCCTTCGCTGAAGCTTTCCCGGCGCGAGGCGCTGTGGGCGATCCGCGGCCTCAGCGACGAGAAGCTGCCGCTGTTCGATGCCGCTGATGCGGCCGGCGCAGGGGAGCGCATGCACGAGCCTCGGGTTCCGCTCGCGCCGATGACCTCGGGACGCCACGTCGTCGAGGATTATGCCAGCACCGGCTTCAGCCTGCGCCGGCATCCGGTGAGCTTCCTGCGCGGCGAGCTGGCGCGCCGGCGGATCAGCCCGTGCGCAAAGCTCGCCACCATGCGCGACCGCTCATGGCTGAGCGTGGCCGGCATCGTTCTGGTGCGGCAGCGGCCGGGCTCGGCCAAGGGGGTGACCTTCATCACTATCGAGGATGAAGGCGGCATCGCCAATCTCGTGGTCTGGCCTTCGCTGTTCGAGGCGCAGCGCCGGATCGTGCTGTCCGGCGGCATGATCGCGGCGGAAGGCCAGGTGCAGCGCGAAGGCGAGGTCATCCATCTGGTGGCGCGCCGGCTCACCGATCTCACCGGCCTGCTGCAAGGGGTCGGGAATCATGACGAGGTTTTCCCGGTGCCGCATGCCCATGCCGACGGCGCGCGGAGCGGCGGCGCGCCGAATTCACGGGAGAAGGCGGAGCATCTGGTGGCGGATGACGAACCCATCAAGGTGAAGACGCGGTCGTTTCATTGATCCTCCCCACTAGCCGTCATCCCGGACGGCTGGAAAGGCCGATCCGGGATCGCAGGAAAGTGTGGTGCGAAATTTCACGCGACCCGGCTCTCCGGCTGCGCCTCCCGGCCGGGATGACGACATAAATTCACTCCGCCGGCGCGGGAACGAACCCCACGCCCGCCTCTTCCACCTCCGCCTGCGCGGCGGCGCGGCGACGGCGGCCGGCAAGCGCCTCCTCGCGGCGCTTCCACAACTCATAGGCGATGGCGCCGAGAATGGTGGCGCCGACGATGATGACGGCAAGCGCGCTGATCGTCGGGGTCGAGCCCTGGCGCACGCGGCCGGCCAGCACCGTGGTCAGGGTCTTGTCGGACAGGATGGCGAAGGTGGTGGTGTTGTAGTTCTCGAACGAGGACAGGAAGGCCAGCACCGCCGCCGAGAACAGAGCCGGCTTCAGGAAGGGCAGCAGGATGTGGAAGAACACCTGCGGATAGGATGCCCCCAAGTCCAGCGCGGCTTCTTCCTGCGCCCGGTCGAAGCGCTGCAGGCGAGCGAGGATGACCAGCATGCTGAAGGCCGCGATGAAGCTCGTCTGGCCGAGCACGGTCAGCACGATGCCGTCATACATGAAGCGCATGCCGGTCACCGTGGTCAGCTCGCGCCAGAACACCACGGTCGAGATGCCGATGATGATGCCGGGGGTCAGTACCGGCGACACCGCGATGAGATAATAGGTCGAGCGCAGCCGGGCGTTGATCTGCGTCATCACGATGGCGCCGGCGAGTCCGATCGGCACCGAGACCAGCACCACCAGCACGCCGATCAGGAGGCTGGTCTGCAAGCCGATCATCAGGTCCTGGTCGGCGAACAGGTTGGCGAACCAGTTCAGGGTGATGCCCTCGAACGGCCAGACCTGCGGATATTCCGGCGTGTTGAAGGCGGAGACGCCCATCACCGCCAGCGGCCCCAGAAGATAGAGGAAGAACGCCGCCACATAGATGGCGAACATGATGCGGCCGAGCACGCCCATCTTCATCGCGTGATCTCCCCGAGGCTGAGGCGGAACAGCCTCAGCACCGTCAGCACGAACAGGATGCAGGTGAGCAGCAGGATCAGCGCATAGGCCGCGCCCTGCGGCCAGTTGAAGGCCTGGTAGAAGCGGTCATAGACGATCGGGGTGAACCACAGCGTGCGCGGCCCGCCGAGCACCAGCGGCGCCGCCAGCGCGCCGGCGGTGAGCATGAAGACCAGGGTGCAGCCGGAAGCGATGCCGGGCTTGGCGTGCGGCATGACGATGAACGCGTGGATGTGCCACCAGGGTGCCCCGAGATCCCGCGCCGCCTCGATCTGGTTCTTGTCGAGGCTCTCGATGGCATTGTAGAGCGGGAAGATCATCATCAAGAGGTAGGCGTAGCTGAGGCCCATATAGAGGCCGACATCGGCGCCGAGGAAATCGATCGGCTCACCAATGAGGCCGGCGCCGAGCAGCGCCTTATTGATGACGCCGCCCGAGGACAGCAGCACGCGGAAGGCGAAGGCGCGCAATATCTCGTTCACCCAATAGGGGATGATGAGCAGGAGCAACAGCAATCTCAGCCGCGCCAGCGGCGCCGATTGCGCCATGTGGAAGGCGAGCGGATAGCAGAAGGCAAAATTGAACAGGGTGATGAGGATGCTCACCCCGATGGTGAGGAAGAAAGCCTTGATGTGCAGATAGTTCCAGCTCGCGGTCGAGGTGGTCGAGCCGAACAGGAAGTAGCGGTAGTTCTCGAAGGTGAAGATGTCCTTCGGCCCGCCCATCTGCGAGAGCGGCAGCTTCGGGCGGAACGACATGTCGACCATAGCGAGCTGCGGCAGCACGATGATGAAGAAGGCCCAGAAGCCGACCGCGATGACGAGATAGAGCCCGATGGGAAGGCCGTTGCGGCGGAAGAAGCCGGGGCCGGTGGCAATGCCATAGCGCCGCTCGAGCATTGCCAGGCCGAACATGAGCAATGCCACGGCAAGCGGCAGGCCGATGACGACGGCGAGGCCGGAGGTTCCGCTCATGAGATCCCGCCGCTCACGAGGCTGCCGGCCGCGCGAGGAGCAGGCCATCCTGCGCCTCGAAGCCGATGCGCAGGTTCTCGCCCGGCTGCGGCAGGTGAGTGCCGGAGGCGGCGCTCAGCGTCGCCGTCATCTTCTGCCCGGTGCGCGCCCTGAGCGTCACATGGGTGACGCTGCCCTCATAGGCGACGTCGATCGCCTCGCCCTCGAAGCCGACGGTGGAACCATTGGCGCGGAGCCTCAAGGATTCCGGCCGCACGAACAGCAGCGCCTCCTCGCCCTGGCCAAGGCCCACCGGATTGCGGCCCGTGAGCGGGCCGAGCGAGGTGTCGAGCAGCGCCATGCCGTCGGCGACCTGAGTGATCCGGCCGCGGATCGCGTTGTTCTCGCCGACGAAGGAGGCGACGAACGGGGTGCGCGGCTCGGCATTGACGCTGCGCCCGCCGCCGACCTGCTCGATCACCCCGGCATTCATCACCGCGATGCGGTCCGACATGGTGAGCGCCTCGCCCTGATCGTGGGTGATGTAGATGAAGGTGATGCCGACCCGCTTCTGGATGGCGCGCAGTTCGGTGCGCATGTGCTGGCGCAGCTTGAGGTCGAGCGCGGAGAGC
>JAQSWY010000057.1 GCA_029266425.1 Xanthobacteraceae bacterium | reverse complement strand
GATACCGCGCCCTTAGATAGGCGTCTTGCGCGGCCGTATAAGTCCGAACAGCAGGAAATAGAGGGCGATCGCGCACAGGCCGTAGATCACCCACGGCGAAGGGGTAAGGTGCTCCAGCACCGCGATGAGTGCCAGCAGACCCCAGAGGCTGAGCAGGCCGAGGGTGAGCAAGCGCAGCCGCACCACGCGGAACGGATGCACGAACTTGATCGGCAGGAAGGTGGCGACCGAGAGCGCCGCGATGATGCCGAGGATCGCCCAGGGATTGAGCGGCACCAGGAAGAAGTAGAACACCACGAGGTTCCACACCGCCGGGAAGCCCTGGAAATACTTGTCCTCGGTCTTCATGTCGACGTCGGCGAAATAGAGCGCGCTGGTGAGCAGGATCGCTGCGCTGGCCGGCATCGCCATCCAGTAGGGCATCAGGCCGCTGGTCGCGACGGCAAAGGCCGGCACCAGCACATAGGTGAGATAGTCCACCACAAGGTCCAGCGTCTCGCCGGACCAGCGCGGCAGCACCTCCACCACGCGCACCCGCCGGGCGATGGAACCGTCGATACCGTCGATGAACAGCGCCGCGCCGAGCCACGCGAACATGCGCGACCAATCGCCCTCGACGGCCGCTATGAGCGCCAGCAGACCGCACACCGCCCCCGACGCGGTGAAGAGATGGACGGCAAAAGCGAGCGTTTGCCGCCCCGGCCGAACCATTTCGGTCAGCTTCGTCGATGCCGGCACCACTTCCTCCCGCGACAGCAAGGTATGTTCTGCTGCTCTTATCGTATCAACCCGCCCAACGTTAAACCGTTGCGCTCACCCGTGCGGAATGCCACATCGGGCGCAACCTGCTTATCCCACACTCGCGAGCCGGCTTAAATCCCCACCGGCAGAGTAGCATGACAAAGAGATGAAGCGTGACCGACGCTGACCCGGCGACACCCCAAGGGAAGGTCCAAGGGAACGCCCAACGGACGGTCCGAAGGACGGTTATCGTCGTCGGCGGCGGGGCGGCCGGGCTGGTGGCGGCGCTGGGCCTCTCCGCCGCCGGCGCTTCGGTAACGCTGATTGCTCCCGACCGACGCCCCGATCCACGCACCACGGCGCTGATGGACGGATCGGTCAATGTCCTCAAGACGCTCGGCGTCTGGCCGCGTCTCGAGGAAAACGCGGCTGCGCTCAAGGTGATGCGGCTGATCGACGGTACCCGCCGCTTGCTGCGCGCGCCGGAAGTCGCCTTCGCCGCCCGCGAGATGGAGCTCGATGCCTTCGCCTGGAACGTCGAGAATCTCAACCTCAACGCCGCCCTCGACACCGCGGTGACTGAGGCCCCGATCGACCGCATCACCGCTCAGCTCACCCATGTCGTCAGCCGTCCGGATCATGTGGAGGTGACCCTCGACGACGGCCGCATCCTGCACGCCGCCCTGCTCGCCGCCGCCGACGGCCGCAATTCGCTGGTCCGTCGCAGCCTCGGCATCCCTGTTCGCGCGCGCTCCTACCCACAGGTGGCGGTGACCGCGACGCTGGCGCACAGCCGGGCCCATGGCGATGTCTCCACCGAGTTCCACACTGAGACCGGTCCCTTCACCTTGGTGCCGCTGCCGGGCAAGCGCTCCAGCGTCGTCTGCGTCGTCGATGCCGCAGAGGCGGAGCGCCTGGTCGGGCTCGATCCGGAAGCTTTCGCCGGCGAGATGGAGCGCCGGGCACACTCCATCCTCGGCTCCATGCGGCTGGAATCGGAACGTGGCAGCTTCCCGCTGAGCGCCGGCACGGCGGATCGGCTCAGCTTCGGACGAGTGGCGCTGCTGGGCGAAGCCGCCCACGTCATCCCGCCGATCGGCGCCCAGGGTCTCAATCTCGGCATTCGCGACGGCGCAACGCTCGCCGAGCTGGTCGCCGATACGCTCCGGGCCGACGGCGACATCGGCGGCGCGGCGCTCGCAGAAGCCTATGAACGGCGCCGGCGCGCCGATATCGAGACGCGCAGCTTCGCGGTCGATCTGTTCAACCGCTCGCTGCTGACCGGCATTGTGCCGATCCACGGCCTGCGCGGCCTCGCTTTATGGTTGATGCAGAGCACGCCGAGCCTGCGCCGCGCCGTCATGCGCCAAGGCATCGGCCCGACCCGCGACGTGCCGCGGCTGGTCGCCGGACGGCCGCTTTAGACGTCCAATTCAGCGTCATGGCCGGGCTTGTCCCGGCCATCTCGGCCTCTGACGCGCTGTCGGGAATCGAGACCCCCGGCACAAGGCCGGGGATGACGGTCGATCTGGGTCCAGGCCGCTTCTCTATGGAAACAGCGTCCGCGGCAGCATGTCGTGCTGCACCACGTACAGCAATGCCGTGACGGTCAGCACCGAGACCATGGTGCCGACCAGCACGCCGCCGGACGCCGCCTCGACATAGGTGTCGTATTGCTTGGCCATGATGAAGGCGTTGAGCGCCGGCGGCAGGCCGGCCATCAGCACCGCGGTCGCCACCCACACCGGGTCGAAATCGCCGGCGAGCGACAGCACCGTGAACACCAGGAACGGGTGCAGCAGCAGCTTGATCGCGATAAGGGGCGGCACCTCCCACTGGAAGCGCTCCATCGGCCGGAGCGCCACCGAGACGCCGAGCGTGAACAGGGCACAGGGCGCCGCGGCATTCTTCAGGAATTCCAGCGTCCGCTCGATGGCCGCGGGCGGATGAAGCTCGAAATAGGCGGCGGCGACGCCGAGGAAGGTTGCGATGTTGAACGGGTGGGTCACCACCCGCTTCACCACCAGCAGCACGGTCCCGACGAGCGAGCGCCTGTAGCGACTGGAGGTCGCCATCAGCAGCGGCACGATGGTGAAGAAGAACAGGCTGTCGAACACGAAGATCAGCGCGGTCGGCACCGATGCCGCGGCGCCGAGTGCGCCGAGCGTCAGGCCCGGGCCCATATAGCCGACATTGGCATAGGAGCCGACGATGGCGGCGATGCTCGCCTCCGGCACGCTGCCGCGCCTGAGCCACAGCCCGATGCCGAAGGACAGCGCGAAGCAGATCGCGGTCGAGGCCGTGGTGGCGAGGATGAAGCTGCCATTGGTCAGCTCGTGGAACGGCGTGCGCGCCACCAGCGTGAAGAACAGCGCCGGCAGCGCGACATAGATGATGAAGAAGCTGAGCCAGGCGAGCCCGCTCTCCGGAATGCGGGCGATGCGCCCGCAGCCGAAGCCGAGAAAGATCACACCGAAAAAGGGAAGCGCCAGGACGAGGACTTCAGCCATAAGCGCGAGCTATCGGGGGATTCGGCACGGGTCAATCCGTCACTTCGTGGGGAGTCTTTCAGCTTTGCGTACGAATGGATATGTTGCGCCTGAATGACGGGTCGGCGGTTATGCCGCCGGCCGAACAAGGACCGCTCCCGAGGCCATCCTCGCGCTGCGGCGGCCCTATTGCGACGATGGAACGACGGATGATGAAGGAACGGAACGCCAAATATCGGATCGGACAGGTGGTGCGGCATCGGCACTACCCGTTCCGTGGCGTTGTCTTCGACGTCGATCCGGAATTCGCCAACACGGACGAGTGGTGGGAATCGATCCCCGAGGATATCCGCCCGACCAAGGATCAGCCCTTCTACCATCTGCTCGCGGAGAATGCGGAGACCGAATACGTCGCCTATGTCTCCGAACAGAACCTCGAGCCGGACACCTCCGGCGAGCCGGTGCGCCACCCCCAGGTGGAAGAGATACTCGCCGCCGATGGCGATGGCGGCTGGCGGGTGCGGACCGACCGGCTGCAGTGAGCAGCCGACAATCCTGCACGGACGCATAGTGGCCACCTCATCCTGAGCTGCGAGCGCCAGCGAGCCCCAGGGTCGGCTGCAATAAGCATCCTTCGAGGCTCGGGCTCTGCCCGAGCGCCTCAGAGACTGACCGATAATTCCCAGATCAACCGTCATCCCCGGCCTTGTGCCGGGGATCCCGATTCCTAACAGCGCATCAGAGGCCGAGATGGCCGGCACAAGGCCGGCCATGACGCGGGAAAGGGGCTGCTTAACGCGCCGCCGCCGCATGGCGAGCCTGACTCTCTCAGGATTACGTGGCTCGTGATCGCGGGTCCCAAAAAGCAAAACGCCCGGCACTTGGCCGGGCGTTTGTAAGATGCGGTGGTCGCCTCAAGCGGTCACTGCTGAGGGGCGCCCTGCTGGCGCTGGGCGCCGAGCTTCTCCAGGCCCTCGGTCATCTGCTGCGTCTGCTGCTGCATGGCGGACTGGCGCTGGGCGATGTTCTGCTTGATCGTCGCTTCGATCTTCGAGAATTCCTCGGTGAACGCCTTCTGGTCGGTCGGCGCGCCGTCATAAGCCTTGGCGAAGCCGCCGAGCCCGACCGGGATCGAGACGATGCGGCCAGTGCCGTTGGCATATTGCAGGGTCACGCCAGGCGCCTTCTTCATCTTGTCGACGAAGGCCTGATCGACCACCACGTCGCCGCGGCAGGTCTTGTCGTCGCACAGCACATAGCTGCCGGCCTTGGGCTCCTCATTGGCGAGCACCACGCGGAAGCCCTGGCGCAGCAGCACGCCGTTCGGCAGGCCAACCGTGAAGGCCCGCTTGTCGTCGTCCTTCACTTCGAGGACGCCGAAGCGGGCGATGAACTGCCCGACATCGCTGAGGATGGTCTGCTCCATGCTGCAGATCTGCTTCTTGATCTGCGGATCCTCGGCGCAGCGCTTCAGCCAGGGCAGCGCCACCGCGGTCGGCGCAGCCTGCGCATCCGGGGCGGCAGCGGCCGCGGCCGCGGCGCCACCGGCGGCGGCAGCTCCGGGCTTGGCGGGAGTGGCAGGTTTCGCCTGGGCGGCCGGCTTTGCCGGGGCCGGTTTGGCGGGAGCGGCCGGCTTGGCGGGCGCGGGAGCGGGCGCCTGCTGGGCCTGGGCCATGGTCGCCGCGCCAGTGATGGCGAGCGCCAGAACGGCACATTGCGCGAGGCGCGGCGCAAAAGTCGAGCGTCTGGTCATATCGAGTTCCTGTCGTGCAAGCCATCGCCACGCGACGGCGGCGGACGCCTGGGCGCCTTCTCCGGGTGGTGGCTGTCTCGGTGCCAAATACGGCAGGACCGTGACGTTTCGGCAGTTATCCCGACCGTGGCGTGCTAGTTCTAGCTGATAAATATTCTCACCGCCACGTGCCACGAGGAGCTTGCGCCCTTGGCCGGTATTACCCGACGCCGCTTCATTCGCAACAGCATCGCCGGGGCTGCGCTCGCGCTGGGACCACGTGTCGCGTCGGCAGCGCCCGCTCTCGCCCACGGTATCGCGATGCATGGTGCGCCGCTCTACCCGCCCGGCTTCCGGCATTATGCCAGCGTCAATCCGGATGCGCCGAAGGGCGGCCGGCTGGTGCAGGCGGTGGTCGGCGCCTTCGACAGCCTCAACCCCTTCATCGTGCGCGGCACCGCGCTGCCCTTCGTTCGCTGGAACATCGTCGAAACCCTGATGGCGCGCAGCCCCGACGAGCCCTTCACCCTCTATGGCCTGATCGCGCGCAGCGTCGAGACCGACGATGCCCGCTCCTATGTCGCCTTCGAGCTCGATCCGGCGGCGCGCTTTTCCGACGGCCGCCCGGTGCGGCCCGAGGATGTCCTGTTCTCCTTTGAGCTGCTGAAGACGCGCGGCCGGCCGAACCACCGCAGCTATTACGGCAAGGTGGCGAAGGCGGCGCTCCACGGGGACCGCGGCGTGCGGTTCGATTTCGGTGTGGAAGACCGCGAGCTGCCGCTGATCCTGGCGCTGATGCCGATCCTCGCCGAGCACGCCACCAATCCGGCCAGCTTCGAGGAGACCAGCTTCACCGCGCCGCTCGGCAGCGGGCCCTATGTCGTCTCGCAGGTGAAGCCGGGCGAAACCGTTATCCTCGCCCGCGCGCCGGACTATTGGGGCCGGGATCTCGCGCCGAACCGCGGCAACTATAATTTCGACAGCCTGCGCTACGATTTCTATCGCGACGTCAACAGCCAGTTCGAAGCCTTCAAGCGCGGGCTCGCCGACATCCGCTTCGAGACCGATCCCGGCCGCTGGAAGACCGGATACGACATCCCCGCAGTGCGCGACGGGCGCATCGTGCAGGAGGAGGTCGCGAACGGCCAGCCCAAGCCCTATTCGGCGCTGCTCTTCAATATGCGCCGCGACATCTTCAAGGACGCGCGGGTGCGTGCCGCCTTCACCGAGCTGTTCGACTTCGAATGGGTCAACCACAACCTCTATTTCGGTGTCTATGAGCGCAATGGCAGCTTCTATGACGGCTCCGAACTCTCCGCCCGCGGCCGCCCGGCGGATGAGCGTGAGCGCGAACTGCTCGCGCCCTTCCCTGATGCCGTGCTGCCGGCCGTGATGGAAGGCACCTGGCAGCCCCCGCGCTCCGACGGTTCGGGGCGCGATCGCGAAAGCCTCAAACGTGCGCTCGATCTGCTCGATGCCGCGGGCTGGCAGGTCGCGAAGGGCGCGCTCGTCTCTCGCGTAACCGGCAAGCCGTTCGTCGCCGAACTCATTGTCGGCACCAAGGACCAGGAGCGGCTTGCGCTCGCCTATCAGCGCATGCTGAAGCGCGCCGGCATCACGCTCGACATCCGTCTCGTCGATAATGTGCAGTTCGAGAACCGCAAGCAGACCTATGATTACGACCTGGTGCCCTATATCTGGGACCAGTCGCTGTCGCCGGGCAATGAACAGTCCTTCTATTTCGGCTCGGCGTCGGCCGATGTGCCCGGCACCCGCAACTTCATGGGGCTGAAGAACCCGGCGGCGGACGCCATGATCACTGCGCTCCTGAGCGCGCGGGAGCGGCCGGATTTCGTTTCCGCCGTGCGCGCGCTCGATCGGGTGCTGATCTCGGCGCGGTTCTCGGTGCCGCTGTTCTACACGCCCGGCCAATGGATTGCGCGCTGGCGCAAGGTGGCCCGGCCGTCAAAGGTCTCGCTGTCGGGCACGCTGGCGGAGAGCTGGTGGCAAGCCGGCTGATGTAGCGTGAGCGTGCCGCTTCGGCCACGCGATTCATCAAAGCGCAACGTCACTCTGGACAGACGCAGCGGAAACACGTCCTTAGGGCAAATGAGCATCCAGTGCCCGCTCGGAGTTGGACCCATGCGTTACGCTGCCCTTGTCGCGATCGTCGCTTTCGCCGCCGCCCCCGCGCTCGCCCAGGAGGCGCAGGAGCGGATCACGATCCATCCGGGCGGCGGCAGCGACACCGAGATCACCTTCCCGACCCACAACAACCCGAACTATCTCGACTACGGCCCGCTGGACGACAAGCCGGGCTCCGACAAGAGCGAGGACTACCAGAACCAGGCCGGCGGCAACGACCCGATCGATTCCGGCCCGGGTTCCGACGTCGACGCGGACCTCATGCCCGACAATGACGGGGCGTATGACGAGAACTGATATTTCAGTCGCCGTCATCCCGGACGCGCCGGAGGCGCGAGCCGGGATCGCGCAAAGTCCAGCGCATCACCTTACAGCGATCCCGGATCGGCCTTTGGCCGTCCGGGATGACACTTGAAGAATAGAGCCTCAAGCCGCCTTCGCCGTCTGTTCGGCAATCTTCGCCAGTTCCTTCAGGATCGCGCCCGTACCCTTCAGCCGGGCATTGGCATCCGGCCAGTCTTCCGAGAACACGATCCTGAGGTCCGGCCGCACCTTGGCGATGACGTGCGGCTTGCCGAGATAGGCGACGAGCCCGCCCGGATTCGGGAACTTCGAATCGCGGAAGCTCACCACCGCCCCGCGCGGCCCGGCATCAACCTTCTCGACATTGGCCCGACGGCACATCGCCTTGATTGCGACGAGCTTCAGCAACTGGTCGACCTCCTCAGGCGCCTCGCCGAAGCGGTCCACCAACTCGGCACCGATCGCCTCGATCTCGCCGTCAGTCTCGATATCGGCCAGCCGACGATAGAGGCCGAGCCGGACATGCAGATCGGCGACATAATCTTCCGGGATCAGCACCGGCGTGCCGATAGAGATGTTCGGCGACCACTTCTCCGCAACCGGCGCGGTGATGCCGGCCTTGAGGTTGGCGATCGCCTCCTCGAGCATCTCCTGATAAAGTTCGTAGCCGACTTCCTTTATGTGCCCTGACTGCTCGTCGCCGAGCAGATTGCCGGCGCCGCGGATGTCCAGATCGTGGCTGGCGAGCTGGAAGCCGGCGCCCAGCGTATCGAGCGATTGCAGCACCTTCAGCCGGCGTTCCGCCTGCGCGGTGATCGCCTTCTCCGCCGGCAGGGTGAAGATGGCATAGGCCCGGGTCTTGGAGCGGCCGACGCGACCGCGCAGCTGATAGAGCTGGGCGAGGCCGAACATGTCGGCGCGGTGGATCACCAGCGTATTGGCGGTCGGGATATCCAGCCCGCTCTCGACGATGGTGGTGGAGAGCAGCACGTCGAACTGCCCGTCATAGAAGGCGGACATGATCTCCTCGAGCTGGCTCGCCGCCATCTGGCCGTGGGCGACCGCGACCTTCACCTCGGGCACGTTCCTGTCGAGAAAGTCCTTGACCTCGGCAAGGTCCTCGATCCGCGGACAGACATAGAAGCTCTGCCCGCCGCGATAGCGCTCGCGCAGCAAGGCTTCGCGCACGATCAGCGGATCGAACGGGGTGACGAACGTGCGCACCGCGAGCCGGTCGACCGGCGGCGAGGCGATGATGGAGAGCTCGCGCACGCCCGTCATGGCCAGCTGGAGGGTGCGCGGAATCGGCGTCGCGGTCAGCGTCAGCACGTGCACCTCGGCGCGCAGCTGCTTCAGCTTCTCCTTATGGCTCACACCGAAATGCTGCTCCTCGTCGACGATGACGAGGCCGAGATCCTTGAAGGAGACGGTCTTGCCCAGGAGCGCATGGGTGCCGACCACGATGTCGACCGTGCCGTCGGCAAGGCCCTTCTTGGTCTCCGACACGTCCTTCGCGGAGACGAGGCGCGAGGCCTGCCGCACCACGATGGGCAGCCCCTTGAAACGCTCGGAAAACGTCTTGAAGTGCTGGCGCGCCAACAACGTGGTCGGCACCACCACGGCGACCTGCTTGCCGTTCAGCGCCACCGCGAAGGCGGCACGCAGCGCCACCTCGGTCTTGCCGAAGCCGACGTCGCCGCACACCAGCCGGTCCATCGGATGGCCGGAGCCGAGATCATCGAAGACCGCATCGATGGCGGCGTCCTGGTCCTCGGTCTCCTCATAGGGGAAGCGGGCGCGGAACTCGTCATAGAGCCCGGCCGCCGGCACGAGGCGCGGCGCCTCCTTCAGCTGGCGCTCGGCCGCGATCTTGATGAGCTCGGCCGCCATCTCCCGGATGCGGCTGCGCATCTTCGCCTTGCGCGCCTGCCAGCCGCCACCGCCCAGCCGGTCGAGCTGCGCCTCGGTATCCTCCGAGCCGTAGCGGGACAGCAGCTCGAGATTCTCCACCGGCAGGAACAGCTTGGAGCCTTCCGCATAATGGATCTCGAGGCAGTCGTGCGGCGCGCCCATCGCCTCGATGGTCTTCAGCCCGATGAAGCGGCCGATGCCGTGGTCGACATGCACCACGAGATCGCCGGCCGTGAGCGAGGTGAGCTCGGCGATCACGTCCTGCGGGCGGCGCGCCTTGCGCTTCGGTCGCACCAGGCGGTCGCCGAGAATGTCCTGCTCGCCGATGATCGCAAGCCCGTCGGTCTCGAAGCCGCTCTCGATGCCGAGCACCGCGAGGCCGATCGCGCCCTTGGGCAGCGCCTCGGCAGCGTCGCGGCTGCCGACCCGCTCGGTGCCCTTCAGCCCATGGTCGGCCAGCACGGTGGCGAGACGATCGCGCGAGCCGTCCGACCAGGCGACGAGCACGGTGCGCTTCTTGGCGGACAGTTCGCGCAGATAGGTCGCCGCCGCCTCGAACAGGTTGATCTCGGGATCGGCCCGCTCCGGGGCGAAGGAACGCGCCGGCCGGCCGTCGAGATCGACGACATCTCGCGCTTCCGGCAGTGCGAACGGGCTGAGCCGCACCAGTGCCCGGCCCCGATGCCCGGCCTCCCACTCCTCGGCGGTGAGATAGAGCGCGTCGGGCTTCAAGGGCTTGTAGGGCGCGCCGCTGCCTTGCCCCGGATGCTCCAGCGCCTCGCGCCGCGCCTCGTAGTAATCGGCGATCTGGGTCAGCCGCTCGCCCGCGGCTTCCTCGGCCTGCGCCTCGATCAGGATGGGCGTGCCTTCCAGATAGTCGAACAGCGTGTCGAGCTTCTCGTGGTACAGCGGCAGCCAGTGCTCCATGCCGGGGAAGCGCCGGCCTTCGCTCACCGCCTCGTAGAGCGGATCGCCCTTGGTCGAGGCGCCGAAGGCGGCGACATAGCCCATACGGAAGCGGCGCATGGTCTCGGTGGTGAGCTGCAATTCGCTCATCGGGACGAGGTCCAGCGCGCGCATCTGCGTGGTGGTGCGCTGCGTCTCCGGATCGAAGGCACGCAGCGAATCCAGCGTGTCGCCGAAGAAATCGAGCCGCACCGGCGCCGGCATTCCGGGCGGGAACAGATCGACTATGCCGCCGCGCACCGCATATTCGCCGGTGTCGCGTACTGTGGGGGTGCGCAGGAAGCCGTTCACCTCGGCCCAGCCGACCACCTCGTCGAGCGAGAGCGCATTGCCCTGCGCCGCCGAGAAGGACTGCGTCGCGACCAGCGCACGCGCCGGCACGCGCTGCAGCGCGGCGTTGACCGTGGTGAGCACGATGGTACCGGCCTCGCGGCCCTTCACCCGGGCGAGGCGGGCGAGCGTCGTCATCCGGCGGGCGACGATCTGGCCGGCCGGCGAGGCGCGGTCATAGGGCAGGCAGTCCCAGGCCGGCAGCGGCAGCACCTCTATGCCCGGGGCGAAGAAGGCAAGCCCGCGCTCAAGCTCTGCCATGCGCTCGGCGTCGCGGCAGACGACGGTGAGCGTCGGCCAGGCCGCATCGGGCCTCGCCGCGAGCGCGCGCGCCAGGTCGGCCGCCGCGAGGCCGTGCATGCCGGCGGGGACGTTCGCAAGGGTGATGGTACCGCCGGGCACAAGCCGGGCGGCGAGATTGGTCGTCGTCGTCTTCATATTTCGGGAACGCCTTCGCCCGACAAATGGAACTGCCTGAAACGCTTGAACACCGGGGTGTCGTGCTCGGGCGGCGGCGTCATGCCGCCGATCCAGGCGAACAGCTCCGGGTCCTCCACCTCGATCAGCCGCTCGAAATCCGCGACGTCCCCCTCCGACAGCTTGTCGATCAGCGCGTCGGCGAAGCGGCCCATCAACAGGTCCATTTCGCGGGTGCCGCGGTGCCAGGAACGATAGAGGATACGCCGCCGGCGCGGGTCGAGATCAGCGCTGGAGCGGGTGGTGCCGGTCATATGGGCCTCGATGCTCGCAGATGCGAGAGGGCTCAGTGTTTAGCGCGGCGAATGCCCGGTGGGCAATCTCGGCCGCCACATTGCACTCCAACCGCGCCTCGTCCACCTTCGCCGAACCATGCGGCCGGACCTTCTCAACCCCTATTTTGCATCGCTCACCGAGCTTTCCGGCATCGGGCCGAAGCTGGCGAAGCCGTTCGCCCGGCTGCTCGACCGGCCCGAGGGCGCGCGGGTTGTCGACCTGCTGATGCACCTGCCCTCCTCCGCGATCGACCGCCGCGCCCGCCCGACCATCGCCGAGGCGATGCCCGACACGGTGGTGACGCTGGAAGTGCGGGTCGAGCAGCACCGCCCGACGCCACGCGGCAGCCGGGCGCCCTATCGCGTGGTGGTGGGTGACGACACCGCCGACCTCACCCTCGTCTTCTTCAATACCGATCGCGGCCGGATGGAACGCCTGCTGCCGATCGGCGAGACGCGCTGGGTGTCGGGCTCGATCGCGCTCTATGACGGCATGCGGCAGATGGTGCATCCCGACCGCGTGGTCGATGCCGCCGGCCTCGCCCGCCTGCCGCCGGTCGAGCCGCTCTATCCGCTGGTCGAGGGGCTCGGCCACGGCCATGTCCGCCGCGCCGTGGACGCCGCGCTGCATCTGGTGCGCGACTTGCCGGAATGGCAGGGCCACGAGGTGCTCGCGCTTGAGGGCTGGCCAGGCTTCCGCGCCGCGCTCGAAGCCGTGCACCACCCCGCCGATCCGGCCGAGGCGGGGCCTGAGGGCCTCGCATGGCGCCGGCTCGCTTATGACGAGCTGCTTGCCGGACAGCTCGCGCTCTGCCTGGTCCGCGCCCGCACCGTGCGCGACGTCGGGCGGCCGAGCCTCGGCACCGGCGAGATCGCCCGGCGCATCGAGCAGGCCCTGCCCTTCAGCCTTACCGGCTCGCAACACGAGGCCTTGAGGGCGATCCGGACCGACATGGGCTCGAACGACCGGATGCTGCGGCTGCTGCAGGGCGACGTCGGCTCCGGCAAGACGGTGGTGGCGCTGCTTGCCGCAGCGACCGCGATTGAAGCCGGGCGGCAGGCGGCGCTGATGGCGCCGACCGAGATCCTCGCTCGCCAGCACATGAAGACCATTGCGCCGCTCGCCGAGGCTGCCGGCCTCAGGGTCGGCCTGCTCACCGGGCGCGAAAAGGGAAAAGTCCGGAACGAGCTATTGGCCGCGCTGAAAGCCGGCGAGATCGACCTCCTGATCGGCACCCATGCGCTGTTCCAGGAAGGCGTCGCCTTCCGCGACCTCGCGCTCGCCATCGTCGACGAGCAGCACCGCTTCGGCGTGCATCAGCGCCTGGCGCTGGCCGCCAAGGGGGACGCCGTCGACGTGCTGGTGATGACGGCGACGCCGATCCCGCGCACGCTGGTGCTCACCTATTTCGGCGACATGGATGTTAGCGAGTTGCGCGAGAAGCCGGCCGGCCGCCAGCCGATCGACACCCGCGCCGTCTCCTCCGAACGCCTGCATGAGGTGGTGGAGCGGCTCGGCCATGCGCTCGATGAGGGACGCCGGGTCTACTGGATCTGCCCGCTGGTCGACGAATCCGAGACCTCGGACCTCGCCGCCGCCGAAGCCCGCTTCGCCGATCTCACGGCGCATTTCGGCGCTCGCGTCGGTCTCGTCCATGGCCGCATGAAGGGCGCGGAGAAGGATGCCGCCATGGCCGCCTTCGCCAGCGGCGAGACGCAGCTTCTCGTCGCCACCACGGTGGTCGAGGTCGGCATGGACGTGCCGGAGGCGAGCATCATCGTCATCGAGCATGCCGAGCGTTTCGGGCTCGCCCAGCTCCATCAGTTGCGCGGCCGGGTCGGGCGCGGCGACATCGCCTCGACCTGCCTCCTGGTCTATCGCCCGCCGCTCGGCGAGGTGGCAGGCCAGCGCCTTCGGGCGCTGCGCGAAAGCGAGGACGGCTTCTTCCTCGCCGAGCAGGACCTCAAGCTGCGCGGTGAAGGCGACGTGCTGGGCACGCGGCAGAGCGGCTTTCCCGGCTTCAGGCTGGCCCGGCTGGAGGTGCACGGCGCGCTTCTGGAGAAGGCGCGGAAGGATGCGCTCAAGGTGGTGGCCGACGATCCCGACCTGATCGGCCCGCGCGGCCCCGCGCTGCGGTTGCTGCTGCATCTGTTCGAGCGGGATATCGCGGTGCGGCTGCTCGGGGCGGGATAGACGCTTGGCGGCAACATCCTTCGAGGCCGCTTCGCGGCACCTCAGGATGAGGTTGTTCTCACAGTTGAACCTCATCCTGAGGTGCTCGCACAGCGAGCCTCGAAGGATGCTCAAGCAATGCCACAGCCCTACTACAGCCCAAGCATAGCCTTGCCATGGCGTAACTTGACCCCAGCTATCGTCTTCTCGCCACGCAGCGCGTATATGCCGGACGCATGACCGATACCCGCGAGAAACCGCTGTCTGCCGTCGCGCCGGGTCGCTGGCTGCTGTTCGGGCTCGGCTGGGTGTGCGTCGGGCTCGGCATCATCGGCATCTTCACCCCGATGATGCCCGGTACGGTCTTCCTCATCATCGCCGGCTGGCTGTTCTCGCGCTCCTCGCCGCGCTTCGAGGCCTGGCTGCTGGGGCACCCGCGGCTCGGCCCGGCGGTGGTGGCGTGGCGGAACAACGGCGCTATTCCGCGCTCGGCGCAATATTTCTCCGCGGTCAGCATGGTGTTCAGCTTCGGCATACTCATCATGATGGGCATGTCGCTGCCGCTGCTCATACTGACCGGCCTGTTCTTCATCGCGGTGGCCGCCTTCATCCTCACCCGGCCGACGGGCTGACCATGGCGGGTGTCGTCGGACTGATCCTCGCCGGCGGGCTGTCGCGGCGCATGGGCGGCGGCGACAAGTCGCTGTCGGTCCTTGGCGGGCGTACCCTATTGCAGCGCGTGACCGACCGGCTCGCCGGGCAGACCGACGCGCTGCTGCTGAACGTCAATGGCGATCCCGCGCGCCTCGGCAGCACGCTGACCGTGGTGCCGGATGCGATGCCCGACAACCCCGGCCCGCTCGCCGGTCTGCTTGCCGGCCTCGATCATGTCGCCGCGAACCGGCCCTGGGCCGAATGGGTGCTGGCCGCGCCGGGCGACTGCCCTTTCCTGCCGCCCGACCTCGCGGCCCGCCTGCTCACCGGACGCGGCGCCGTGCCGGCCGCCATTGCCGCCTCCGGCGGGCGCAGCCATCCCGTCATCGGCCTGTGGCGCGTGGCCCTGCGCGGACCGCTGCGGCATCTGCTGGAGGGCGGCGAGCGCCGCGCCGGGCGTTTCGCCGAGGCAAGCGGGGCGGCGCGGGTCGAATGGCCGGCTGAGCCCTACGATCCGTTCTTCAACATCAATACGCCGGACGACCTCGCCGATGCGGAGCGCATCATTGCGCGCTATCCCGACGCCTGATCGGCCTCGGTCAGCCAGTCGACGTCGCCCGCGGGCGCTGCATGGATCATCACGAAATCCGCCAGCGCCTCGGCGTCGTTGAGGTCGACCACCGGCAAGGGCGCGTCCGCGATCGGCGCATCTGAGGCGATGCCGACGATGAACGGGTCATCCGGGTGGAGGAACGGCTTGCCGACCTCCGCGCGCCAGATCTCGATCTTGGGATGCCGGTTGCGCTTGAAGCCTTCGACCAGCACCAGATCGACCGGGGCGAGGTGAGCCAGCAATTCGGGCAGGTCCGCCTCGGGCGCGCCGCGCAATTCGTGGATCAGCGCCCAGCGATTCATCGAGGAGACCAGCACCTCGGTGGCCCCCGCCATGCGGTGGCGGTGGGAATCCTTGCCGGGTTTGTCGACATCGAACTCGTGATGCGCGTGCTTGATGGTGGAAACCTTGATGCCGCGCCGGACCAGCGCCGGGATCAATTCGTCGAGCAGCGTGGTCTTGCCCGCACCACTCCAGCCCGCGAAACCGATGATACGCATGACGAGCCTGCGAAAAGTGGATCTTGCTACCGCGACATCTCCCGCCGTGGCGGCGCCTGTCAAGCTTGCATGGCCGCACGCATCCGTCTAAGCGCACGCTCCGGAGACCGCGACATGTCCGAGCCGAGCGTGCGCCTCGATCTCAGGGGCCTCAAATGCCCCCTGCCCGCCTTGCACACCAGGCGGGCGCTGGAGCGCGCGAGCGCCGGCACGCTGATCGAGGTGGAATGCACCGACCCGATGTCGGTGATCGATATTCCCGCCCTCGTCCGCCAGGCCGGTCATCAACTCGAAGGCGAAGCAAAATCCGCTTCCACCTTCACGTTCCGGATCCGGGCTACCGGTCGATGATGAAGCGCATCAGCGCGCCGTAGCCGCCCTCGCCTTCGCCGACCGGGGTCTCGTCGCGGGCCTCATCCGCCGCAGCCTCGACCAGGTCGCGCGCCGTGACGTCGAAGCCCCGCGCGGTGAGGAAATTCACCGCATCCTCCGGCGACGCGAAGCCCGGTATCGCTTCCGCCAACACATGGCTGAGCCCGGTATTGCCGCTGGCGTCGGCTTTCAGGCGTTCCATGGCGGTAGTGCGGCTCATGGGTTATCTCCCACTCTCGAACCCAAGGTCAGGAACAACGGCGCACCCCCGCGCGGCGTTCCGCTCGCGGATTTATTACCGGGGTGGGTCGCGCGCGATTTGCCCTCGCCGCGCCGTTGGTGGAAACAGGGCGCCGCCTGCCACGAGCCCGCGAGAATCGCCTTGAAACCGCACCTCCTCGCCATTCCCCTGCTCATTGCGGCCGCCTGCCCGGCCGAGGCCCGCAAGCCGAACGACGCGCAGATGCTCTCGCTCGACCCGAGCTTCCGCATCGAGCAGCGCTGCAATGCCCGCGGCATGGGCGTGGTGGGGCGCGAGCACAAGCCGCTACACCCGGACGAGTTGGTCGCCTACGCCTATCGCGACACCCGCATCAAGGGATCGATCATCAATGCGCCCGGCGCCGCGATCCGCAGCGGCGACACCTGGTATCATTTGTCATACGTGTGCGAGACCAGCGACGACGGGCTGGAGATCAAGTCGTTCCAATACGCGCTGGGCGATCCCATCCCGAAGGACGAGTGGGGCCAGCATTATCTAGTGGCGCCTTGATAGGCGGGCTCAAATTCGGCGGCGAGGCGGGATCTCGCCTTCCTCAGCAGCCTCTATACGACAGCTCGGCACTGGGACTGCAACGTGACTGAGAACCCCGTCAGGGGATACGACCGGAGAGGGATACCGGAAGCAAAATCCCACAACCGCTGGCTCCGGCAGAAGGAGTACGAACGGCTGCTGGCCGCCTGTCAGCAGGACAACCATCGGCGCTTTTTAATCCTTGCCGTCAACACTGGGATGCGCCACCAGGAGTTGTTGAAGCTCCATTGGGATGAGGTGGATCTGGAGGCCGGTCTGATCGACCTTCCAGAGGACAAGTCGAAGAACCAGGAGGCAAGAACGATCCCGCTCACGAGGGAGGCCCTTGACACACTGCGCAGCACACCCGAAGAGGGGCGCACAGGATGGGTGTTTCCGGGGAGGATCGAAGGCAAGCCGATGAACAACCTTGGCAAGGGGTGGCGGACAATCCGGACCCGCGCCAAAGTCAAGGTTCGAATTCATGATCTGCGTCATACGTTTGCGTCCTGGTTGGCGCAGCGTGGCGTGTCCGAGAAGGCCGCTCAGGACCTGATGGGCCACAAGACGTCGAGCATGACGAAGCGCTACACCCACCTGAGTGTCGACGCGCTGAAAAGCGCAATAGCGACACTCAACCGTGACACAGTTTGTGACACAGTGCAGGTGGGAGAGCAGATGACGGAGTAAAATTCGTCAATGATTACAGTGTGAGCCCGTAGCTCAGCCGGTAGAGCACGTGACTTTTAATCATGGGGTCTCGGGTTCGAATCCCGACGGGCTCACCACCGTATCCCACATATTTCAGTGACTTATCTTGCAGAGACACGCCGGGGTCGC
>JAQSWY010000104.1 GCA_029266425.1 Xanthobacteraceae bacterium | reverse complement strand
CGTCGCCGCCACCGCGTCGACCGGATTGCGGCCATCGCGCATTTCGCGGGTGACGAGGTGGGCGACGACCTCGGTGTCGGTCTCGCTCTCGAAATTGGCGCCCTCGCCGAGCAACTCGTCGCGCAGCTCGCGGAAGTTCTCGATGATGCCGTTATGGACCACCGCGACATTCGTCGTCGCGTGCGGGTGGGCGTTGGCGACGCTCGGGCGGCCATGAGTGGCCCAGCGGGTATGGCCGATGCCGGTATGGCCCTTCAGCGGCGCCTCGCGCAGCACAGCTTCGAGGTTGCGCAACTTGCCCTCGGCGCGGCGGCGGGCGAGGCGCCCGGTCTCCAGCGTGGCGAGGCCGGCGGAGTCATAGCCGCGATATTCCAGCCGCCTCAGGGATTCGACGAGACGATCGGCCACCGGAGCGGTGCCGACAATGCCGATGATGCCACACATGGACAGGCGTTCTCCGGGAAGCGACGGTCTGAAGGCGACGATTCTGCGACACAGGGTTTAACCGCCGGTCACTGCCTCGTCGAAATCAATTCGAATGTCGCTTCGTATCGCCTGCTTCGTGTCATTTCTTCGGCGCGAGGCCGGCGGAGAGTCGCGCGCGCAGCCGCGCCGCCAGCCCCGGCTTGTTGACCTGCCGGGCGCGGCCGATGGCGAGCGCGTCGGCCGGCACGTCCTCGGTGATGACTGATCCGGTGCCGAGATAGGCGCCATCGCCGACCGTCACCGGCGCCACCAGAAGGCTGTTGGTGCCGATGAAGGCGTTGGCGCCGATGGTGGTGCGGTGCTTGCGGAAGCCGTCGTAATTGCAGGTGATGGTGCCGGCGCCGATGTTGGTGTTCGCCCCGACGCTGGAATCGCCGACATAGGACAGGTGGTTGACCTTAACCCCAGGGGCGAGGTCGGACGCCTTGATCTCCACGAAGTTGCCGACGTGCACGCCCTCGCCGAGTTCGGCGCCCGGGCGTAGCCGAGCGAAGGGGCCGACGATGGCGCCTGCGCCGACATGGGCACCCTCGACATGGCTGAAGGCACGAATGGTGGCGCCTTCCTCCACGCTGACGCCGGGACCAAAGAACACGTTGGGCTCGATCACCACGTCGCGGCCGAGCTTGGTGTCGGCCGAGAAGAACACCGTTTCCGGCGCGGTCAGCGTCGCACCATTGTCCATGGCGTGGCGGCGCAGGCGAGCCTGCAGGATCGCCTCGGCTTCGGCGAGCTGGGCGCGGCTGTTGACGCCGACCACCTCCTCCACCTCCGCCTCGCACACCGCCGCGGCGCGGCCGAGCGCGCGGGCGATCTCGACCGCATCGGTGAGGTAGAACTCCTTCTTGGCGTTGGCGTCGCCAACGCTTTCGAGGATGTCGAGCGCCGCGCGCCCGTCGAGTGCCATCAGGCCGGCATTGCACAGGCCGACGGCAAGCTCCTCAGGGCTCGCCTCCTTGTGCTCGCGTATGGCGACCAGTGCGCCGTCGCCATCCGTCACCAGCCGTCCGTAGCCGGTGGGATCGTCGGGACGGAAACCGAGCACGGAGACCGCCGCGCCGCCGGCGAGCGGGCCGCGCAGCTCGCCTATGGTCTCGACCCGCACCAGCGGCGTGTCGCCATACATCACCACAACGTCGTCATAACCACGCGCCAACGCCTCGCGCGCCGCCAGCACCGCGTGGGCGGTGCCGCGCCGATCCTCCTGCACGAACAGCTCCGCCCCCGGCGCCACGCGGCGCACCTCGGCGGCCACTGCCTCATGGCCGGGGCCGACCACCACGGCAAGATGCGCCGCCCCGGCGGCGAGCGCGGTGTCCAGCACATGCGAGACCATGGGACGGCCGGCGAGCCTGTGCAGCACCTTCGGCAGCGCGGAGAGCATGCGCGTGCCCTCCCCGGCCGCGAGAACGATGACGAGAAGCTGGCGCATCGGCGAAACTCCGGCAGGCGGCCAAGAATGGGCGGCGAACGGGCACGAGGACGTACAGATGGTGGGCGGTATCTAGCCTGCCACGGGCCTCTACGAAAGACGTCGACATGAGGCGGCGACGGCGTCCGGCGGAACGTGTATCAGGGACGCGCCATGACCGACCCCTCGCCCGCCCCCGGCGATTCTCCCTCCCCCACCCACATCTCCCTCGCCCGTAACCCGCGGGCGCTGTTCGCATTGCTGGCGATGCCGCTGTTCTTCGCCACCAACCTGATCGTCGGGCGCGCCGTCGTCGGCACCGTGGCGCCGTGGTCGCTCGCCTTCTGGCGCTGGCTCTTCGCGGTCATGATGCTGCTGCCCTTCGCCGCCCCCACCCTCATCCGCTACCGCCATGTGCTGCTGGCGCAATGGAAGCAGATCCTGCTGCTCGGCCTGCTCGGCATGGTGCTGTGCGGCGGCAATGTCTATGCGGCGCTGGCGACCACCACGGCCACCAATGCGACGCTGATCTACACCACCTCCACCATCATGATCGTGGTGATGGACGCCGTGCTGGCCCGCCGGCGCCTGCCGCTGGTGCAGCTCCTGGGCACGCTGGCGGGCTTTGCCGGCATCGCGCTGATCACCGTGCACGGCGAGCCGCTGCGGCTCATGGAGCTGCAGTTCAACGACGGCGACCTCGGCATCCTCGTGGCGGCGATCTCCTGGGCCGCCTATTCGCTGATGCTGCGCGACGGTCCGCTGACCCGCATGGGTGGAGCCGCCACCTTCACCACCGTCGCCATCGCCGGCACGGCGCTGGTGGCGCCGCTGGCGCTGTGGGAGGCGGCGAATGGCGGCGTACAGCCGCACGGGCTGGAAGCGTGGGGCGCCATCCTCTTCCTCGCCATCTTCCCTTCGGTATTGGCCTTCACCCTGTTCCTGTACTGCGTGAGGATGGCGGGTGCGCCGGTGACGGCGAATTTCCTCTACACGATGCCGGTCTACGGCGTGCTGCTGGCGGTGCTGCTGCTGGGCGAGGAACTGCACCTCTACCACGCGGTTGGCTTCGTGCTGGTGCTCGGCGGCGTGGTGCTGGCGACCCGCCGCCCGGCCAGGAAGGCGCATTGATCGCCTCGCCCGGCCGTGCCATGCAGAGCCGTCCGGCAGGATATTCGGAGGTTCGTCATATGGCCTATCGCAGCTTCCGGCCGGGACCGCGCACCACCAACGTCATCATCGCGCTGGGCGGCTTCGCGCTCGGCTGGGCGATCTATGTGCGCTACGCGCTGGTCGAGCAGTCGGCGGTCGGCCTCGCCTGCCGCGGCCTCGAGACGGCGACCTGCGAGACGCGGGCGCTGGTGGTCACCCTGTTCGGCTATTCGGCGTTCGGCATCGCCGCGCTGGTGACGTCGCTCATCCAACTGATCCGGCCGTCGGCGGTCATGTTCACCCTGGCGCTGATGGCCACCGCGGTGGGCGTGGTGATGTTCAACAACAACCTCGCCGCGCTCGCCGGCGGGCTGCTGCTCATCTCCTTCGCGCGGCCCTGGCGAAGCGCCAGAGCGTGAGGCCGAACAGGACGAGCAATCCACTCGTCCACACCGCCTGCCAGTTGGCGAAGGTCTCGTTCACTGCGACATAGAGACCGCTGCCGAGCAGCACCGCTCCGGCGATGATCTCGGCATGGCGCTCATCCCTCTGTCGGCGCGGCGCGGAGACCAGCGCGTAGAACGCGAAGGCGGTGATGATCGGCGTCAGCCCGGCGAACTGGAAGTCCTTGTAGCGCGGGTCGAACACCAGTCCGAAGGCGATCTGCGCCGTCAGCACGATCGAAGC
>JAQSWY010000103.1 GCA_029266425.1 Xanthobacteraceae bacterium | reverse complement strand
GACCACCTTCGAGCCATAGGCCAGCGCCTGCTCGGAGTGGAAGGTGCCGTTCTTGCCGGTGAAGCCCTGGGTGATGATCTTGGTGTCTTTATTGATGAGGATGGACATCACGCGGCCTCCTTCTTCACGGCCTTGACGATCTTCTGGGCGGCGTCGTCGAGATCGTCCGCCGGGATGACGTTCAGTCCGCTCTCGCGGATGATCGTCTTGCCTTCCTCGACATTGGTGCCCTCGAGGCGCACCACGAGAGGAACCTGCAGGCCGACCGTCTTCACCGCGGCGAGCACGCCGCGGGCGATGACGTCGCACTTCATGATGCCGCCGAAGATGTTGACGAGGATGCCCTTCACCTGCGGATCGGCGGTGATGATCTTGAAGGCCGCGGTGACCTTCTCCTCGCTGGCGCCCCCGCCGACGTCGAGGAAGTTCGCCGGGGATTCGCCGTAAAGCTTGATGATGTCCAGCGTCGCCATGGCGAGGCCGGCGCCGTTCACCATGCAGCCGATGGTGCCGTCGAGCGCGATATAAGCGAGATCGTACTTCGAGGCCTCGATCTCCTTGGCGTCCTCCTCGGTCTCGTCGCGCAGCGCGAGAATGTCCGGGTGGCGGTAGAGCGCGTTGGAATCGAAGGAGATCTTGGCGTCGAGGCACTTCAGCTCGCCGCCCTTGGTGACGACGAGGGGATTGATCTCGAGCATCGCCATGTCCTTGCCGACAAAGGCGGTATAGAGCTTGTCGACCAGCGCACCGGCCTGCTTGGCGAGGTCGCCGGTGAGGCTGAGCGCCTGGGCCACGGTGCGGCCATGGTGCGGCATGACGCCGGTGGCGGGATCGACGGAGAAGGTGTGGATCTTCTCAGGGGTCGAGTGCGCGACTTCCTCGATGTCCATGCCGCCTTCGGTCGACACCACGAAGGAGATGCGCGAGGTGGCGCGGTCGACCAGAGCGGAGAGGTAGAACTCCTTCTCGATGTCGGAGCCTTCCTCGATATAGACGCGGTTGACCTGCTTGCCGGCCGGGCCGGTCTGGATCGTCACCAGCGTCTTGCCGAGGATCTGCTTGGCATTGGCCGCCGCCTCGGCAGCGGAGCGCACCACGCGCACGCCACCCTTTTCCCCGGCCTCGGCTTCCTTGAACTTGCCCTTGCCGCGGCCGCCGGCGTGTATCTGGCTCTTCACCACCCACACCGGGCCGGCGACCTTTGCCGCCGCCGCATCCGCTTCAGATGCGTCGAGAATGGCGATGCCGCTCGACACCGGCACTCCGAATTCCCGGAGTACCCCCTTGGCCTGATATTCGTGGATATTCATTAATCCCGCTCCTCCGAAACGCCTGCGGCACGGGCGCGCGCTACCACGCGCTGCCGGGTACGGCGCGTCCTTCCCTATAGCGCGCTGCAGTGCGACTGCGCTACTCGCTACTGCACAAAAGTATTGCTGAGGGTGCCGATGCCCTCGATGATTATGTCGACCGTATTCGTCGGCTCTTTCATCGAGCCGACGCCGATCGAGGTACCGCAGCAGATGACGTCGCCGGGGTTGAGCGTCATGTCGTGCGAGATGCGGCTGACGAGCTGGCGCGCCGAGAACACCATGTCGCTGATCGGGTAGCGCTGGCGCTCCTCGCCGTTGAGCACGGTGCGCACCACCAGGGCCGACGGATCGATGCCGGTGGCGATCACCGGGCCGAACGGACCGAAGCCGTCGAAGCTTTTCGCCCGCACCCATTGGGCGAAGGTCGGATCCTTGTTGATGATGTCGGCGGCGGTGATGTCGTTGACGCAGGTGTAGCCGAAGATGCAGGCCTCGGCCTCTTCCTCGGAGACATTGGTCGCCGGCTTACCGATGACGATGCCGAGCTCGCCCTCATAGACCACCTTGCCGCCATAGGAGGGCGGCCGGTGCACGACGGCACCGGGCGTGGCGAGGCTGGAGCCGGCCTTCAAGAGGTAGAGCGGATCCGCCGGCACCGGCGAATTCAGCTTGGCCGCCAGCGCGTGGAAATTGTTCCACAGCGCGATGATCTTGGTCGGCGCGGCCGGGGCCAGCAGCTCGACCTCGGTGAGCGCAACCTGCTCACCGGTCGGCTGCGAGCCGTCGAACATGTCGCCGGCATGGATGGAGATGTTGCCGCCGACGAGCGTGCCGAAACCGGCCGCGCCCGCGCGGGTGAAGCGAACCCAATGCGCCATCTGTGCGTCTCGCCGATCTCAGTTGTAGCAGCCGGCGATCTGGGCGCGTTGGCGCACCAGAGCGAGCACGGTGTCGATGGTCGGGGTCGCGATGCCGGCGAGCCGTCCCATCTCCTGCACCACGGTGACCAGCGGGTCGATCTCCATGGCGCGCGAGCGCTCGAGATCCTGGAGCATCGAGGTCTTGTGCGCGCCAACCGCGCCGGCGCCGTCGATGCGGCGCTCCACGCTGACGCGGAAATTGACGCCGGACTGCACCGCGATCTCCTGCGCCTCCAGCATCATCGCCTTGGCGATGGCGCGGGTGCCGGGATCGGAGGCGATGGTGTCGAGCGTCGCGTGGGTGAGCGCGCTGATCGGGTTGAAGCAGAGATTGCCCCACAGCTTCAGCCACAGCTCGTCGCGGATGTTCGGCAGCACCGGCGCGCGCAGGCAGCCGGCGGCGAAGGCCTCGGACAGCTTGGTGACGCGTTCGGTGATCTCGCCCGACGGCTCGCCGAGCGGGAACTTGTCGCCATAGACGTGCTTGATCACGCCCGGCGCGATCACCTCGGTCGCTGGATAGACGATGCAGCCGATGGCGCGCTCGGGGCGCAGGCCGTTCCACTGCTTCGCGCCCGGATCGATACTCTCGAGGGTGCGGTTCTCGAGATGGTCGCCGTGCTTGTAATAGTACCAGTAGGGAACGCCGTTCACCGCGGTGACGATGGCGGTGTCATTGCCGAGCAGCGGCTGCATGGCGTCGACGACGCCCGGCACCGAGTGCGCCTTCAACGCGACGATGACGTAATCCTGCGGGCCGAGATCGGCCGGATTGTCAGAGCAGGGGATGTGCTCGACGCGCTCCTCGTCCTCGATCAGCAGCTTGAGGCCGTTGGCCTTCATGGCTTCGAGATGGGCGCCGCGCGCCACCAGGCTGACGTCCACGCCAGCCCGCTTGAGCTGGACCCCGACATAGCCGCCGATCGCGCCGGCACCGTAGATGCAAACCTTCATGGTGCTCCCTCCTGCGTGCCCATCACCGGCCCCTTTGGCGATAGGTCACCTAGTTTGGTATTTTGTATGCCATGATTGGGTAGAATCCGGATTGAGTCAAGCGCAATGACATCGCCGTGATAATACGTCGCGGCTCGTTTGCTTGCCCGGTCAACGATGAGGCGTGCAGTCGGCGACGTCAGGCAAGTTAAGTTTGTAAAGGCCGGCCTGTCGTTTGTGTAAAGGCCGGAACAATTGTTCGCTGCCACCATCAAATGACTACCCCGGCAGCGGGGTTCCACTGCCGGGGCGCATCGTCTTATTGCTGCACCGCACTCGCCCGCCACAAAATGGTGGGGGAAGTCGCATGCAGATTTGAATTCATTATTAGGCGTCCGGCGCCACGGTGTGGTTGGCCAGCATCTCCAGCGCCTTGACCATGGCCGAGTGGTCCCACGCCGAGCCGCCATGGGCCGCGCAGGCGCTGAACAGCTGCTGGGCGAGCGCCGTCGCCGGCAGCGCGACGCCGAGCTGGCGCGCGCCGTTCAGGGCGAGGTTCAGGTCCTTCTGGTGCAGCTCGATGCGGAAGCCCGGATTGAAGGTCCGCTTCACCATGCGCTCGCCATGGACTTCGAGG
>JAQSWY010000102.1 GCA_029266425.1 Xanthobacteraceae bacterium | reverse complement strand
TCGCATCGTAAGCCCCATACGATCCATGGACACAACCGGCCACGCTTCCCGGCGGGGCACGGGACGGCCCGTCCTGCCCCAGCGGCCGGAACGGTTCGACGCACAGTATTGCGCCGCCTGCGGTAAATGGCAGCCTACGATGACGTGACCGCGCCGATTGCCGCGCCGCTATGGCGCAAGGGCAACAGCGCCAACGCCTTAAGGAGCGGCCGCGGCCGCCGGGCTGCCGGCGTGATGGGCGCCGAAGATGAGCGCGGCGAGGGGCCTCGCATAATAGTCGACGCCGGCCGCCGTGAAGTGCCGCGCGTCGTATTGCAGAGGCTCGTTGCCGACCATCATCGGGCACTTCATCTGCGGGCAGGTGGCCTCGAGCACGGAGATGAAGCGCGCATCGGGGTGGCCAGCGAAATGCCGGGCCATCAGCTTCTCGGCGGTGAAGACCATGTCGTCCATGTCCGGCCCGGCGTTCATGTCGGCATCGCGCCGGTACATGCGCTCGGCGACGATCTCCGGCCCGGGGCGCTTGAACATCGGCACCGGGCCGAGCACCACCACCTCGATTCCGGCGGCGGTCAGCTTGGCGATGGTTTTGTCCAGCAAGGCGAGGTGGTCGGGCGAGACGAGCGCGTCGCCGCCGAGCACGACGATGGCCGGCTTGTGCTTGAGCAACCAGTCGAGGGCGAATTCGTTCAGCCCGTCGCAGAGCGGCGAGGGCACGTTGCGGAAGCCTTCCAGCGGCAGGCAGGCCGCGCCGGTGAACTGGCCGACTGAATAGCCGCGCGCCTTCGCCGCCGCCGCGACCGCCTGGTAGAACTGCGCCAGATGGCTCGATCCCCACAGCACGATGCTCGGCTCGCCGGCCGGGAAGCATTCGGGCGCCAGCTCGCGCGCGCCGCCGCGCCCGTCGCGCAGGAAGCACTTGCCGTCGCGCAGGATCGGCTGGAACGGGTAGTGCGTCTGGGCGAGCACGTGCTGCACGTCCGCCGGCAGCCGGCCTGTGAAGCCGCGCTCGCCGGTGGTGATGCCGGCGAAGGTGATCAGCACCGCCGCGCCGGCGACCGTGCCGCCGAACACGACGCGGCGGGGAAAGATCGCCCGGTTCTGTCGCACCGGCTGTTCGACATAGCGCCAGGACAGCCAGCCGAGCAGCGTCGAGGCCGCTGTCCCGCCGACGAGGAAGACGAGCGGATCGATCTCCGGGAAGGCCGGCCGGGCGAAGACCACGATGGGCCAGTGCACGAGGTAGAGCGAATAGGAGATGGCGCCGAAGAAGCGCGGCACGCTTGAGCCGACCAGCCGAGTGGCCGCGCTATCGCTGCGCTCGCCGCCCCAGATCGCCAGCGCCGTGCCGAGACACGGCACGAGGGCGAGCAGGCCGGGAAAGGGCGACTGCTCGGTGATGAACGCCATGCCGGCGAGCACGAGAGCGGCGCCGGCGGTCACCGCCACGCCGCCCACAGTCGCGCTCTTGGGAAAGCGTACGCCCGGCAGAGCCAGCGCGGCACCGATCAGCAGTTCGAAGGCGCGGAAGGGCAGCAGGTAGAAGGCCGCGGCCGGATCGACCCGCAGCACCGCCTCGCAGGCGATGAGCGAGACGAGGAGCAGCCCGCCGATCACGAAGGGCAGGGCCTTCGGCCGCCACCGGTGGCAGAGCATCACCAGTGCCGGGAACACGAGGTAGAACTGCTCCTCGACGCCCAGCGACCAGTAGTGCAGCAGCGGCATCTCCTCTGCCGAAGGGCCGAAATAGTCGGCGCGGCGGTAGAAATAGACGTTGCCGAAGGCGAGCGCCGACCAGATCAGCGAACGGGCGAAGCTGACCAGCTGCGGCGGGAACAGGAGGAAGACCGCGACGACGGCGGTGACGGCGCTGACCACGAGGAAGGCCGGCACGATGCGCCGCATCCGCCGCTCGTAGAAGCCGAAGATCGAGAAGCTGCCTTCCGTGGTCTCGGCATAGATCGACTTGGAGATCAGGAAGCCGGAGATGACGAAGAACACGTCGACGCCGATGAAGCCGCCGGGCAGCCAGTCCGCGCCGAAATGGAACAGCACCACGCCGAGCACGGCGATGGCGCGCAATCCGTCGATGTGGGCGCGGTAGCGCAGGCGGTGATGCATGGCGGGAGTACGGACCCGGAAGAGAATAGGACGTCGGTTTCGGTGCGTTCCTATCACGGCCTTCGATGCGCTGCTCGCCTCCCGCTCCTGCCGAAAGGGTCGTTCCTAGCGGCTCTGGATCCTTGGATTGCTTTGACGCTGGGCTGCATCTGCGGAATCATGCCTGATACAGGATGTCCGACGGATGTATAAATGGCACCGAGATCAACTCGAGACGGTATTAAGGTACTTGTAAAGTGTATATATAATTATTTTTCAACGGGGAGATTCGTATCTCCCTCTGATTTTCGATGTGTAGAATGTCGGGGATCGCTACATGAGTTGTTGCTCAAGTCTGGATTCTTCTGTTCAAGTTGTGGGGAGTGCTATCACACCTGTCACGATGTCCACATTTTGGTGAGGGGTACTTCGGTGCGGGAGCGTGATCATCTTCCGCCGCTGGAATTCGCCACGAAGATCGCCACCCTGCAGCCAACGGCGCCTTTGCCGATCCTCGGCAAATTGAGGCACGCCTTCTCGTTAGAATTCGGGTTCGAGCACCCTGTGATGCAATCGGAGGCCGGGCAGTTCCTCAACCGCCTGCGTTCCAGCGGAATGGAGATCGACGATCCTTATCCGTCTCCCCAAGGCGAGCTGTCATCGGCGTCCGAGGACGTCGACGGACAACTTGTTGCCGAGGCAGAGCCGCTTTGCCCGCCACTACCCGTCCCCGCCGGCGTGTTGGGTTCCTTCAACCTCCGCATGGCCAATACGGGGCGCGCGATCCTATCCTCCCGTGGCGAGACGCCGTTCCGGCTCGCCTGCAAGATCGCGTCGCTTGAATCGGGACTTGCCAGCGAGGGCGAGCGAACGGACCTCCTGATCGATCTTCCGCCGGGACGGGGCATCACCCAGCCGGTGCGGTTCAGAGCGCCCGAGACGCCCGGTCGCTATCGGCTGTCCGTGTTGTCGCTGTTAGAGACGGTGAGGTGGCTCGACGAATTGTGTTCCTTCGAGATCGAGGTCGTCCCTGAGGATTCCGTCGTCGGCGATGTCTGGAACCCTACGGAGGTCGCGCGCGACTATCAATCCGATCATGTCCATGCATTCGACCTGCTGTGGCAGTGGCTGGGCGAACGTCGCAACGGGACATCCGCAATCCTGGAGATCGGCGGCAACCGATCGCCAATGGTCGGGCATCTCGGTGTTCCTGCCTTCAACCTCGACGTTGACCCGTATGGGCTGATGACAGCCAGCATACTTGCCGGGAGAAGCGGGCACGTGACCCACATCGTCGGCGACGGCATGAATATACCGTTTGCAGATGGCTACTTCGATGCGATCGTGATGTTCGCTACCTTCCATCACTTTCCGGATCCGATCGGCCTGCTGCGCCATCTCAGGACAAAGCTCGCGACGGACGGGCGAATGTTCTTGATGTGCGAGCCCATCGGCCACGTGTTCGCCGAGAGCAACTACGTGGGCTACATTCGCGAGCTTGAACATGGCGCTTATGAGCAGTCGTTCCAGCCCTGGGAATATGCGGCAATGATTCGCGAAGCTGGCCTTGTCGTCTGCGACAATGTGATGGATGTCGGCTCGGCCAAGATCGCCTTGCGCCCAGCGTAGCGTTTACGCTTTCGCCCGGCACCGATGCAGGGATTGAACCTGCGACCCCTCCCGTGTGAAGGGAGTGCTCTCCCGCTGAGCTAATCGCCCGTCACCCTCGGCGGGTTCTCCGAGGGGCGTCTTCCATCGCGGCGGGATTTAGTGTGCCGGGTCCCCGGGTGTCAAGCGCGCTCGCGTTCGCCGAGGCCGAGCAGGCGCTCCACCGTCGCCGGCAGAAGGTCGTAATGCTCGATCAGCTCGTCGCCGCCGAGCTCCGCCGCCGGCGTCTCGGTATAGCCGAAGGGCACCACGATCACCGGCACGCGCGCGTTCTTGGCGGTGAGCACGTCGGTCATGCTGTCGCCGACCATGATCGCGCGCTGCGCCGAGCCGCCGGCCCGCTCGATCGTGCCCAGCAGGTGGCCGGCATCGGGCTTGTACACAGGAAAGGTGTCGGCGCCGGCGATCACCGCGAAGCGGTCGGCGAGGCCGAGCCGTTCGAGCAGCAGGCGCGAGAGATATTCCAGCTTGTTGGTGCAGACCGCCAGCACATGGCCGCGGGC
>JAQSWY010000101.1 GCA_029266425.1 Xanthobacteraceae bacterium | reverse complement strand
GTCGGTCAGGCAGAAGACCTGGCGCTTGTACCAGTCCTCGAACACCTCGGAGACGATCCAGTTGGCGACCGACTGGCCGCCCGAGAGCTTGCCCTTCAGCTCCAGCCGCGTCGCCATGTAGCGGGTGTAGACCGAAGCACGCCAGCGCGCCGGCGGCTCGTCGGAGGTCTCCAGCCGCCGCGTCACGTTGGGGATCTCGTGCCAGACGAGATGGCGCATCCGCGCCTCGCGGGCGCTGGGGCCGATGCCGACGATGAAATGGGTGAGGTCCTCGCGCGTCTCCGCGTCCGGCCAGAAGCTCTGCGCCGCGAAGGCGCCGGCGGCAACGCGCGCGCCGTCGACGCTCAGCACCATCTGCCGATGCGAGGCGAGGCGATAGCCGGTGACGTGGATGGGCATGTAGGCCTCGGGCGCGGTGGTGCGCTCGAACACGGTCATGCCGTCGACCTCGAGGCGCAGCGTGACCGGCTTCATGATGTCGCCGCGGTGGAAACCCCAGGCGACACACTGCCCGTCCTCGACGAACACGCCGCCGATCACATCGGCATTATCTGCAATTCTTAAGTAGTTGTGGCACGAATCGGCCAACTCCCACGCGCCATTAAGTTGTTCTTCAGGTTTCAGATCGTCACCGATCATCCCTGTCTCCTGCAGATTCTGGATTGGAGAGGCTAGGCCCTCCCGCCCAAAATCGCGTCCAGCCTGATGTCCGAAGGTCTCAAAATTCATGAGCCACCCGTTTTCGCTGGTCGACGGATTCGAGAGGGATCAGCCTTCGAACACCGTCAAAGTGCCCGTAGATGATGCGCGTGGTGTGCATTGCAGCATCAAAAACGATGGTCTGTCTAGATGCTGTTTTCTGTATTGTTGCACCAACTTTCGGCAACAGCGGTATCAATTCACCAGAATCGCTCAGTATTTGATTCCGTATCGTGAATTGATGGATTTTCGAATGAATCTCTTACCGCTATCAAAGGAGTCTTTGCTGATCGTCTGGGTTAATTAGACTCACTAGATTGCGGCGATAACATGAAACCGGCCCATACGGTGCTTACATACCAGCCCTCGACAGCAATTTGCCGCGAGAACTCGGCGGCATGACCATGGGTGACCTGTTGCGTCGCGGCAGCATCTCGCGTGCGCTGCAACTGCCCTGGCATACCACCATCATCTGGATGGCTGCCGCTGTCGGCTACGGCCGGCACGGAGGTATCAGGGCTCCTTGAGGGGAGACATAACGCGCTCGGCCACGGATGGTTCCATTCGATCGTATATTTATGCCGGAGTGGACATGATGAATGAAACGCGTAATTCTATTATCGATGCGGGCAGAACGCCCGAACCCCATGCCATAGATATTTTGGCTTTGCTTACAGCGCGTGAGGAAGTATGAAGACACCGCTCGAAGCAATCGTTCGGTCCGAGGGCGAAGTGCGGCTCGGCTGGGCCGGATCGACGACGCTGATGGACTATCTGAACTTCGAGGACGCGCTCAGCCCGATCATGACCGCCATGGTCGGTGGCC
The DNA here is from genome assembly GCA_029266425.1 of Xanthobacteraceae bacterium. Taxonomy (GTDB): domain Bacteria; phylum Pseudomonadota; class Alphaproteobacteria; order Rhizobiales; family Xanthobacteraceae; genus Ancylobacter. Next base: position 2,365 of record JAQSWY010000101.1, on the reverse strand, counting down.
TGCCGGTACGGCGCGTTCCGGCGAAGTCGCAATCCGTGCGCATGGCCGCCATCGGCGCCATCGGCCACACCTTCGAGGGTGGGCAGGTGCATGTCTGGGGCACCGGCTGCTCACCGTGGAAGAACCCGTCGGCGCCGGCCGACCAGCGCATCGCCTTCGCGCCCGCCGGCCATGGCGGCATCGTCCTGCACGCCACCAGCGGACCGGTGGCGGAGCGGCTGATGGCCAATGGCGACGCACGCCCCGGGCTCTATGGCGACCCCGCCTGGCTGTTGCCGCGCTTCTATCGCCCGCGCATCCGCAAGAAGTGGAAGCTCGGCGTGATCCTCCACCTCTCCGAGCTCGCCGACCGCTCCTATGAAGCGCACCCGCTGCCGGCCTTCGCGCGCTACCGCATCCCGGACGAGCTCAAGGACGATATCCACCTCATCACCACGGTGACGCCGCTGGGCGTGCCGGCGCTGAAGGCCAAGCTCGACGAGATCCTCGCCTGCGAGCGCATCGTCTCGATGAGCATGCACGGCCTCGTCGTCGCCGAGGCCTATGGCATTCCCTGCCTGTATTTCCCGCCGCTGTCGGAGCCGCGCGGCCTCGGCCGGCTGGCGCTCGATCCTGACGGTCCGGTGGACCTGCGAATCGTCGACCTCTATCTCGGCCTCGGCCGCCGGCACATCCCCGCCTATTTCCAGGACCGTGCCGTGCCGACCGACTGGCAGGCGCTGATGGATGCGGTGGACCGCACCTGGGAGTCTGCCGAATTCGACGCCGAGCGGCTGATCGATGCCTTCCCGTTCACGCCGTCTCCCCTCAAGGCGCCCTCGGGCAAGAGCATCTGGGAGCATCCGGTCATCAAGGGATTGGTTTTGCAACACGACGTGGCCTTGCTGCGTCAGCAGGATCGTGACGCCGACGCCGGTCGGCCGATCGTGGTGAACCAAACGGAAGCGCGGGCGTTGGAGCCGGAAGCGAAGGGAGCGCGCGTGCCCGGTCCGGCCCCATCGACGGTGACCAAGGTCGTCGGCTATCCGAAGGCGCCCGCCTCCGGGCTGACGCCGGGGCTCTCCACGCTCCTGCGAATGAATGCCGACCGGATCTCCATCCCGCTCTCCTGGGCGGCGACCACACGGGAGACGCCGCACGCGAATCTCGGCGATACGCTGAGCGCCCTCATCGTCGCCGGCATGGCCGGCGTCACCGTGCGGCGTGCCGGCTTCGACCAGCCGATCGAGCGCATGGTCGCGGTGGGCACCATCGGCCACAACCAGCGCAACGGCGTGCTGCATTTCTGGGGCACCGGTGTCGATGCCGAGCGCAACCCGGTCGACCCGCTGGTGCGCGGCTATGTCCGCCCGGCCGATACCGATTTCAACGTGCATGCGCTGCGCGGGCCGAACAGTGCCCGCACGCTGCGCGCCGCCGGCATCGAGGTGCCCGACATCTTCGGCGACCCGGTGTGGATGCTGCCGCGTTTCTGGCCGATGAAGGAGGTGGAGAAGACGCACGACCTCGGCGTCATCCTCCACATCACCGAGCTGGAGGAGCGCACGCCGGAAGCGAGCGCGAAGCTCTCGCTCAGGCGCTACCACGTGCCGGACGCCTTCAAGGACCGCATCCGGCTGATCAATACCCATTGCCCGCCGACCGCCGAGGCGATGCGGGCGAAGGTGGCAGAGATCGTCTCCTGCCGGGCGATCGTCTCGACCAGCCTGCACGGGCTCGTCATCGCCGAGACCTACGGCATCCCCTGCGCCTGGTTCGCCACCTATGGCGACGGGGAGGGGCGGATGCTCGACCTCGGCAATCCGCAGCACCAGATCGACCACCGCATGCGCGACTTCTATTCGGGCGTGGGCCGGACGACGCTGTCCTCCTATTGCCTCGACCGCTCCAAGCCGACCGACTGGGGCGCGGTGCTGTCCTGGGTCCACGGCAAATGGCGGCCGCTGAGCTATGACGACCGGCCGCTGATCCGTGCCTTCCCGCTGCCGCTGGCGGTATCGCCGGACGAGATGAACTGGCCGCTGCCGGCCGAGATCGTCGATCGGATCGACTATTGAGCGGGGCGGCGGATCGCGCCGGTTCCGCTCTCGCCTTCGCCGCCGCGCGCACGGCCCTGCCGGCGCCGCAGGCCGGGCAGGGCGCGCAGGCCGTCCGCTCCCTTGAGGAGGCGGGCGATTTTTCCGGCCGCTGCTTCCTGTTCCTGCAGGGGCCGGCCTCGCCCTTCGGCTTCCGCCTCGCGCAGGCGCTGGCCCGGCGCGGGGTACGTATCGTCAAGGTGCATCTGTGCGGCGGCGACCTCGTCTTCTGGCCCGCCCGCGCGCGTCTCTTTCGCGGACGGCTGGAGGACTGGCCGGCCCATCTGGAG
>JAQSWY010000100.1 GCA_029266425.1 Xanthobacteraceae bacterium | reverse complement strand
CCGATCGGAATGCGCGGGGTCGGGACCGGCACGGACATGTCGACGAAGTTCATGCCGATCGACGCGGCAGCGGAAATGCCGGCGGCGACCTCGTCGGTTTCCGTCGCCTGGGTGACGGCGGCCCGCACCGTCAGATCCGCCGGCTGATCCAGGGGGACCAGCTCGAAGCGGTCGCTGAGGCTGACGCACAGCCCGCGGTTGACCGCATTGGCGATGAGCTCCCTCTGCTGGGGCGTCAGCTTGGGCGCAAGGGTGGGGGGAAATGTCGTGGGCACGATCTTGACGGTCCTGGCAGCCAGGACCGCCTCCTTCTGCACCTTCAGGCGCGATTTGGTGACCAGCCCGTCGGAAGGAACCATGGCGTCGTAGGACGACAGCTCGACGCCCTCCACCAGCGGCGCGGGGGCGCAGCCGGTCAGCAGGCCCGAGACGGCCACGAGGCCGGCATATCCGGCATCACGAAGCGGTCGCATCGGACGCCCCCCGCACGCAGGCAATGTCCGGCCCGAGAGCCTGTTGGATGCGCCTGCGCGCCGGGACGGCCAGACCTGCGCTGCTGCGCGCGAGATGTCCGGTGAGCCGCTGGAGGACAAACGATGTCAGCGCCGCCGCAACCGAGGAAAAGCCGGCGACGGGTCCTGCATGAGCCCAATCATTGGCCGACATCCGCTCGTACAAGTAAAAGACTGGTGCCTGGAGTGCTTGCGAGGGGCCGGATCGGGTGTGAATTCTTCGCCTTGCGCCGGAGGTGACAGCTTTCGTCTCAGAAATAGCGCGCATGCGGCGCCTCCCGGGGTTCATCAGTGCTGGTTAGTATTGCACTGAGGTATCGGTACCGGGCGTTGTGGATTAAAATCTGTCTCTAAATGTCCGAATGCGTCTGCGTGAATTATTTTGATGTCGAAACATGTCTAGAAACGTTTTCGGCTGGCGTGGACATATAAAAGCCCTCACTGGCCCGCTACGGCAGAGTCTCCCAAAACGTGGAAGCGACAGGCCGTTCAGCCGCCCATGAGCACGCAAGCGCCGCAAATTCTCGTTGCCGACGATGACAGCGAAATCCGCAAGCTCCTTGCCCGATACATGCGCGATCAAGGTTTTCGCGTTCTGCTCGCGTCGAGTTGCGAAGAGGTCAACGAGAAGATCCCCGTCTATAAGATCGATCTCATCATTCTCGACGTGATGTTGCCGGACGGGTCGGGGCTGGACCTCTGCCGCGATCTGCGGGCCGCGCGATCGAACATACCGATCATATTGCTCACCGCCCTGCAGGAAGATGTCGATCGCATCATCGGGCTCGAAATCGGCGCCGACGACTATCTCGGCAAGCCCTTCAACCCCCGGGAACTCGCTGCCAGGGTGCGTGCGGTGCTGCGTCGTGGCGTGAACTCGCGGCCCGAACCCCGCTCCATGAGCCTCTATCGGCTCGAGGGCTTCGTCGTCGACCCGTCCTTGCGCTCGGTGACCGACGCGGCGGGCACGACCATCGCGTTGACGGGCGCGGAATTCGACCTGCTGATGATCTTTCTCGACCGGCCGGGCCGCGTGCTCTCCCGCGAGCAGCTCCTCGACCTGATGGGCCGGAAGGACGGCGACGTGCTCGACCGGTCGATCGACGTTCTCGTCAGCCGCCTGCGGCGCAAGCTGTCGGGTGACGGGGCCTTCCAGACCTTCAAGGCAATCCGCAACGGCGGCTACCAACTCGCCGCCAAGGTCGGCGTCGTCGACAGGCTGCCATGAAGACGCTTCGTGCCAAGTTCGCCCTGCTCCTCATGGCCTCGATCGTCCTGGTGGTCGTGCTGATCACGCTCGCGGTGCTCTATGTCTTCACGGCGCCCAAGGAGATCGAAGTCGCCCTTTTCGCCAAGCAGTTCATCACCATGGAGCGGCTGGCAAAGCAGACCCCGGACACGGCGGATCTGGCCCGAAGCCCCGCCGCCGGCGCCCTCGACAGCGAGCAGACTGAACTCTTGCGCGCGGCGACCGAGCGGCTCGGGACGCGTCTCGAGCTTCTCGTGACGCACAGGCCTGACGATTTCCGGGTTCGCACCGTCTCGCTGCCCGTCGGGCCGGACCGCTGGGTCATGGTGGACATCGATCCGCCGTCCGATCCCGAACTGCTGGTGTGGCTGGCCCTGATGAGCCTCGGCGTCGGGGCGATCGCGGTGAAGGCGGCCAATCGCATGAGCAAGCCGCTGGCGCTTCTCGAAAGCGCCGTGGAATCCGTCAACGCGGACGGAACGCTTCCCATGCTCGCCGAGCAGGGGCCCGCGGAAGTGCGCGCGACCGCGGCGGCGATCAACGCACTTTCCGCCCGCCTGAAGCAGGCGATCGAGAGCCGGATGCGCCTGGTCGCCGCGGCCGGCCATGATCTTCGCACCCCCCTGACGCGCATGAGGTTGCGCGCGGAGTTCGTCGCCGGCGAGGAGCGGGGCCTGTGGCTGAGGGACATAGACGAGTTGCAGCGGATCGCGCACAGTGCCATCCAGCTTGTGCATGAAGAGACGACCAAGACACCGGCGGAGACGCTCCGCCTGGACGAGCTGGTCGGCAACGTCGTGGCGGAACTGCGGGAGCAGGACCTCGAGATCGAGCTGGCCGGGACCAGCGAGGTCTACGTCAAGGCCTGTCGCCTGACCCTGAGCCGCGCCTTGCGAAACCTCTGCATCAACGCCGCGACCCATGGGCTGCGGGGCAAGATCACCGTGACGGCGGGCGCGACGGCACGGATCACGATAGCCGATCAGGGGCCGGGGATCGCCCCCGACATGGTGGATCAGGTGTTCGAGCCGTTCTTCCGCGCCGACCGGGCGCGGAGCCAGAACATCCCCGGCGCCGGGCTGGGTCTCACCATCTCGCGGGAGATCATCCGCAAGGCCGGCGGCGACATCACCATCGCCAACCGGCCGGGCGGCGGGCTGGTGCAGACGGTCGACCTGCCCGCCGTCGCCACCGCCATGGGATGAGAGGCGGACTACGGGGCGAGGCTGGGCCTGGCTGACGAGGTCGCCGGCATCGCCATTGCCGCCAGGAAGACCTGCCAGCGCGTCTCGAACAATGCCTCGACGTCCGGCGTCTCGCCGGCGGCGAGACGCACCCGGTTGTTCACGCCTTCCAGCAGGTCGACGAGGACGTCGCGGACGGGGAGGGGATCTCCGGGCTGCAGGGCTCCCGCCGCCTGCGCCGCGGCGATCGCCGCCGTCAGCGGTTCGAGCGCCGTCGCCGACCAGGCGGCGAGCCGCTCGCGCAGCGCCGGGACGACCGCGGCCTCAGCGCTCAGCGACAGATAGAAGGCGGCATAGTCGCTGGAAGCGCCGAACGCGACATAGCTCCGGGATATCCGCCGCGCCGCATCGAGGGGATCCCCGGCCACATCGGCGGCGGCAGCGAGCTTCTGCCGGAAATGCCCGATGTCGCGGGCGACGACCGCGTCGAGCAAGGCCGCCATGCCGGGGTAACGCCGGTAGATCGTGTGCTTGGACACGCCGAGGGAGGAGGCGATCTCCTCCAGCGACACATTGGTGATGCCCTTCCTGCCGAAGGCGGCGCGGGCGCCGTCGAGGATGCTCTCGCCGAGGCGTGCGGCTTCCTCCTTGCTCGGCCGGCCGCCCGGCCTGCGCGCGCTTTCCACCATGATGCGTTATCCCCCGACGTGCGAAACGGCACGCCTTCGTTGCGATTCGCGAGCGCCTCTGATAAAAGCACGGCATCGTGCCGTTATCCAGTTCGTCGTGGCCATGATGTCAATCACCCTGTCCGGGCTTTCCTGGACCACGCCCGACGGTCACCCGCTCTTCACCGGCCTCGATCTTTCCTTTGGCCCCGAGCGGACCGGCCTCGTCGGACGCAACGGCGTCGGCAAGTCGACGCTCCTCAAGCTGATCGCCGGCGAGATGTCGCCGCGCGCCGGGAGCGTGCGCGTG
>JAQSWY010000099.1 GCA_029266425.1 Xanthobacteraceae bacterium | reverse complement strand
GCCGAAGACCTCGTCCCGGCCGGGAGCACCGAGGTCGCGCGCGGCCGATGCGAGCAGGTCCTCCATGTGGATCCTGCCGGCACGAGGGTCCTTCGAGGCGAGGCGCGCGACGGCCGCGGTGACGAAGGGCACGGCGAAGGAGGTGCCCGACCTCGTGGCTTCCCCGCCCCCCGCCGCGGCGGTCGAGACGGCGACGCCCGGCGCCGCGAGGGAAATGTAATCGCCGCGCGTGGCGCGCTTGTAGATGCGCATCTCCGCGTCCACAGCCGTCACCGCGAGCACGCCGGGATAGGCCGCGGGATAGCCCGGGTCGGCCCCGGGCCCGCCGTTTCCGGCGGCGGCGACGAGCGTCATGCCGCGCGCCAGCGCGTGGTCGATCGCCTGCTTCAGAACCTCGTTGGGCGGGCCGGAAAAGCTCAGATTGACAACCTTCACGTCGCGCCGCTCGAGTTCCTCCAGGGCTGCGACGACGCGCAGGACGTCCGTCCTGTCGGTGCCTTCATGGGCGCTGAAGGCATTCACCGCCACCAGCTTGGCTTCCGGCAGAAGCCCGGCGGCGGCGCTGCCGGCCTTGCCGACCAGCAGCGCCGCGATGGCGGTTCCGTGCCCCGGCCCGGCGGAGGACGGCGAGGGATCGAGGGTGACCACCTCGATGTCCTGTCCCCGCAGCGCCTCATGACCGAGATCGATGCTCGTGTCGATCATGCCGATCTTCGGCGGGGCGCCGCACCCCGAGGGCGGGCGCCACCCGATGAGCGTACGCGCGCAGGCGGTGCCTTCGCAGCCCTCGTCCCCCTCGTCAGTGTAATAGAAGGTGTCGGCATCCGCGACGGCGCTGTGGTTCACGTCCGAGATCCATCGGCGTGCCGTGGCGGCATCGAGCCTGCCCGGCAGGCCGAACTTCACGAACGAGGTCTGCGCTATCGAGGCCCGGGCAACGACGCGCAGCCCCCTTGAGGACAGGCGGTGGATGTCGCCCTCGCTCAGGCCGGCGGCGATGACGGATCGCGCATCGGCCGCGGGCCGCCCTATCGAGGCGAGCGCCCCGCGCTCGCCGACGCCCGCGCTTCCGGCCCCTGCGGCCTTGCTCCTGGAAACCGCGCGCGGACGGGCGACATTGGACCGGGGCTTCGGCTCGACGCTGCGCGGGAACAGCAACTGCATCGCTGCGAATGGATTGCCGTTGAAGCCGTTGCGCGCGGCGGCCGAGGCGCCGCCCGCATTGCCGCCCCTCCCCCGGTTGCCGGCGCCGTTGCCGCCGTCGCTCTTTCCGCTTCCCTTTCCGCTTCCGCCATTGCCGCCTCCCTTGCCGTTGCCGCCGGCATTGCCGGGCTTGGCCTGCGCGGCGCTCGGGACGACGCCCAGGGAATGGTCGGTGACCACCGGCTGCGGAGTGAGAAGGAGGCCCGCCGCGCCGATCACCAGCGCGACCCCAAGGCGGCTGCAGAAGAAGATCATAGGAATCCGCTCTCGCGCCTATGCGAACGCTGAGCGGATAACGAGTTGCCGATGGAATCGATCCAACGAAGACCGCCCGGAAACGCCCGGGCGGTCCTGCGCAGGTAGGCCGATCAGGCCGTGATGATGTAGACGATCTTGTAGGTGTCGGGCTCGACGATGACGATGCGCCCGTCCGCGAGCACGAAGAACCGGTAGGTCCGGTACTGCGGCACGATCTCGATGACGCGCGCGGGCAGCGGGCGCAGTTCGACGGTGCGCGGCACCGCGACGCCGACATTCACGGAGAAGTTCACATCGCGAATGGGCGTCACGTGCTCGCGCGTGATGGTCTCGCGGATCGTCGTCCGCTTCTCCGAGCTGATGTTGACGCTGCCGGTGGTCGTGGTGTCGACGTTCTGGCCGGTACCGGTGCGCTGCTGCGTCGTCGTCCCGCTCTCCTTGGTCTGCGTGTTCTGGGTGGTACCCGTCGTGGAGCGCTGGGTGTTCTGCCCGGTGGATTTCTGCTGCTCCTGGCCCTGGGCGTTGCCGGTGGCGGGCTCGGTGCGCTTGGTGCCCTGCATCTGCTTGGTCGAGGTGCCGCCCTCGGACTTGCCGGTGTCGGATTTGCCGTTGGTCTTGCCCTGTTTCTGCATCTGCGTGTCCGGCGTGCCGGCGCCGCTCTGCTGGCGCTTCATGGGCGGCTGGTTGTCCTGCGCCCTCTCGCCGCCTGTGGCGTCCGGACGCTTCTGGGCTCCGCCCGCTTCCGGCGGCGGTTTGGCGCCTTTCGCCGAGCCGGCCCCCGAGGCGCCGGACTGCTCGGTGCCCCCGGTCGATCCCGAGCCGGAAGGCGATTCGGTCGATGGCGACGCGCCCTGCTGACCTCCCTGCGGGGGGATCGGGTTCTGCGCGGCCAAGGTGGTGGCGAGCATCAGCGCCGGAATCGCCGTGCTTGCTGCGAGGATTATCTTCCGCATCATTTCCTCCATGCATATCGATTTGCAGACATATGACGGGCCTGCCTCGCGCGAGGCGAGCACAACGTCCCGACTTCTTAACGAATGGCGGAGATATTTATTCCAATCCGAAGTTTATATCTTCAGGAAATCATGGAAACTTGATAACTTCGGAGAGCACTTTATTTTCAATGAGCCAAAATATATTTAGAAATATTAGGTGTAAAGCGAGCAGAGCCTCGCCCTTCCGAAGAAAAGCGAGGCCCGGCCGACACGCGACGTTACAGACAGACATGGTGACCACGTCGCATGCCCAGACGCGTGCGAAGATCCGACCTCCCGCTCGCGGTGCCTCGCACGGCATCTTGCGGCGGGAAGTCGATCACTCCACGACCTTCACCACCTTGCGGGTCTTCGCCTCGACGATGACGCGCCGGTTATTCACGACGGCGTAGCTGTAGGTGTCGAATTTGGGCACCGGGTGGAGAACCACCGTGTCCGGCAGTTCCGAGCCGACGATGACTTCACGTTCGACGGTCACGGACGGCATGCTCTCCTTGGTGACGTAGGTCTCCACCTCACCGGGAACGGTGACCACGGCCTGCGCGAAGCCGGTCGAGGGCAATACGAGCGCGGATACGGCAAAGGCCGCGACGAAGACTGCCTTCCTCATGGAATCCTCCTGAGATTGCAAAGAGTATCTTGAGAATTGTTTGCAGAGACTATGGTTCCGAAGGAGATTTTATTTTGTAATTACTTGAAAATGGACAGACTCGTCCGCTCTCCGCCCACATGAGCCGAGTACAATCGCGTCAACAGCCAAACGGATGACGGCACCGGTTTATTCCCGAACGGTGCGGATGGTGACCGGCGCACGGCGGGCCGGACGCAAAAAACCCCGCCCTCCAGCGGAGAGCGGGGTCATGACCGGCCCGGAAGAAATGGGGTCAGTCGACGAACTTGCCCTCGTATTTGAACTCGGGCATCGCCTTGAGCTGCTCGCGCGTCAGCGTGCTGGTGCCCTTCCATTCCTTGGCGGTGCCGTCGAACGTCACCTTCACGGCGCTGGGCGGGACCACGACATAGCGGTCGCCCAGGCCGAGGAAGCCGCCGACCGACAGCACCAGGCCCTTCACCTTCATCGAGCTGTCGAGCACGAGGTCTTCGATCTCGCCGATATCCTCGTTGGCCGCGTTGTTGACGTCGAGCCCGACGAGGTTGGAGGCGAGCGCGTCGCTCGGGCTCACGGCGACGTTGGCGGTCTCGGTGATCGGCGTCTGCGCCAGCGCGGGGGCGGAAAGCAGCGCCGCCGCGGCGGCAAGGCCGATGATGTTCGCGCGCATCGAGGATACTCCCTGACAATTGGACGCCACGCCGGCGTCGCGTCCTCAACGCGGGTCGCGGACCGGCGTTCCGGCGCGCGATCGTCAGCTCGCGCGGGTGCCAGCAGCGCCAGGGCGCAGCCGGCGAAGGTGCAGCAGGCGAGCATGAGCCAGGCATCGTTGATCGACTGCACCAGCGCGGCCTTCTCTATCAGCGGCCGGACATAGGCCTCGATGGCCGGGTCGAGCGGGCCGTGCAGCGCGCCGGCCGGCAGCCCGACGAGGTCGGCAGCGACCGTGTCTCCGGCGAGCAGGCGCTGCTTGAGCGCTTCGGCATGGATGGGGCTGCGCCCGAACATCACCGTGTCGATCAGCGCGATGCCGATGGCGCCGCCGAGGTTGCGCATCAGGTTGAACAGGCCGCTGGCGTCCGGCACCGCCTCGGGCGGCAGGGCGCCCAGCGCCAGGCGGGTCGGCGGCAGCAGGCAC
>JAQSWY010000098.1 GCA_029266425.1 Xanthobacteraceae bacterium | reverse complement strand
ATTGCTCGGGTCGACCGCCAGCTTCACCTGCATGAGGCGGTCGAGATTGGTGCCGTAATAGCGCCGGCGCCAGTCGCCGAGCGCCGGATCGGGGAAGTTCACGAAGGCGCCCCGCCCGCCATGGCCGCCCAGCGTGGCAAAGAGGTCGTCCTGCCACTCGAAGGCCCGGCCCGTCACCTCGGGGCGCAGATTGTCGTCCTCGCTCCAGTTCGCCCCGACCACCGCCAGCCAGCGGGTCTGGCGATGCACGAAGGCGGTCTCGTCCGGCGCCTTCTCGTTGATCCGCCCGCCGGTCTGGAAGAAGAACAGCGAGCTCTGCGCGCCGGTGCCGGGCCATTGCTGGAGGCGCTGGAACGAGGCTTCGAGGAACGCGGCCGTGGGCGCCGCCGCCAGGAAGGCGGAGCGCTCGCGGTACCAGCCCGGCTCGCCGGCCTCGACGAGGAAGTCCTGCCCCTCCCAATAGGGCAGTTCCTTGATGTTGGCGAAGTCCGGCGCCGCTACGGCGTAAACCGGAGCGAGCAGGCGCATCAGCTCGTCCTGGCTGCCGGCGAACTGCCCGAGCAGCGTGACCGGCACCTGCCGGCCCTTCTGCACCAGCGCCGGCGTCACCCCGCCCAGCGCGATGCGCGAGCCGAAGGAGAGCGGCGCCATCTCGGCGGCAGTGAACAGCGCCTTGGCGATGTCGAGCGTCCTGTCGCGCCAGACGATGCGGAAGACGGTGAGGCGCTCGTCGGCCGGCACCGTGCGTAGCGTAAAGGCGGTGCTGACGCCGAAAATGCCGCCCCCGCCGCCGCGCAGCGCCCAGAACAGGTCGGGCTCCTTGTCAGCCGAGACGTCGCGCACCTTGCCGTCGGCGGTGACGATCTGGGCGCCCGTGAGCAGGTCGCAGCCGACGCCGAGCCGGCGCATGTTGAAGCCGATGCCCCCGCCGAGCAGGAAGCCGGCGACGCCCACGGAAGGGCAGCGGCCATGGGTGATCATCCGCCCCGCCTCGCGGAGCGCGGCGTAGACCTCGTGGTTCAGCGCGCCCGCCTCGACCCGCACCTGGCCGGTGGCGGCGTCGTAGTCGATGCCGTTCATCGGCGAGAGGTCGATCACCAAGCCGCGGCTGGAGGAGTAGCCGCCATAGGAATGCCCGCCACCGCGTATCGCGAAGGGCATGTCGTAGTCGCGACACCAGCGCAGCACGTCGGCCACCATTTGCGGCGAGGCGCAGGGCGCGATGCCCTCGGGCCGTATGTGGCGGTAGCGCAGATTGTTGGGCAGCGCCTCATTGGCGAAGCGGGCGTCGGTCGGCCGCAGCAGCGCGCCATCGGTGAGGCGGTTCAGGCTGTCCCAGCGGTCGAGCGCCGGCGGCAGCGGAGCGGAGGTCGTCGCCTCCTCGGCAAGGCCCGGGCCGACCAGCGCCGCACCGGCGCTCGCCGCGCCGCCGACCAGCAATGCGCGACGGCTGAACGCCCCCGAACGATGCATCCTTCCCCCCAATGCGAACCGGCCGGTACCGGCCTGCCGCATCTTCCCGCTTCATCGGTGCCGGGACAATGGGGATCAGGACATCAGCGCCGCCCAGACCGACAGCAGGGCGCCCATGGCGATGACCGCTCCCAGCAGCATGAAAGCGGCGCGCCGGTTGCGGCGGCGCCCGCCGGGCCAGGGCGTCGGCGCCTTGCCGGGCAAGGTGTCCGGCGCCTGCCCGTCATAGGAGCGCGAGCGCTCGTCGGTCACCGCCGGCCCGCGGCGCGCATCGCCGCCGATCTCGGCCGCGTGGGCGCGTGCAATGTCCTCGGGCGTCGGCGGCGTGCCGGCGGCCTCGTCGTCGGTGCCGAGCGGCGCAGCGGCGGGATCGTGGAACGGCACCTTGTCGCCGGTGCGGCCCCGGTTGATGTCCTCGCGCAGGCGGTCAACGGTCGGCATGTGTCGTCCCTCTTCCTTCCGGCTGCGGATGCCGGTTCTCGTCCGAGGCCCGCGACCTCGGCTTCCGAGCCCGGCGCTCGATCACCCGCTCGAGCGGGTTCACCACCACCAGCAGCACCAGCGTGATGACCACGCCGAGCAGGATCAGGTGCCAGTCGCCCAGCGCGCAGGCGATGCCCAGCGCCGCCGTCACCCACACCGTCGCGGCCGTCGTCAGGCCGTGCACCTCCAGCGCCTCCGGGTCGCGCAGCACGACCCCGGCGCCGATGAAGCCGACCCCGGTGAGCACGCCCTGCAGGATGCCCTGCACCACGCGGCTCATGGCGTCGGCGTGGTGGGCGAGGTCGGTGACGCGGATCGCCGCCAGCGACACCAACGTCGCCCCCATGCAGACCAGGCCGAGCGTGCGCATGCCCGTCGGCTTGCCCTTCAGGTCGCGGTTGATGCCGATCACCATGCCGATGACGGCGGCGGCGGTCAGGCGCAGCAGCGCGTCGACGTCGGCATCGGTCAGGGTCATCGTCACCCTCGCGCTCAGCCGCCGGATACCGGCGGCCTACCCCGGTCAACGAGCAAAGCCGGGCCGGGTTCCCGGACGGCAGCCGGCATCTGCCTCTTTTCGCGGCGCGCCGGGGGTATTAGGTATGGCCCACCCCCACGCCCGAAAGGTCCGGCCATGCAGCCTTCCGTCTCCTATCCCGACGTCCTCCTGTTCATCGACGGCCAGTGGCGCGAGGGACGCGGGCATGACGGCGCCGCCGCCAGCCAGCCGATCGTCAATCCGGCGACGGAGGAGGTCATCGGCACGCTGGCGCATGCGAGCCGCGCCGATCTCGACGCCGCTCTCGTCGCCGCCGAGAAGGGTTTCGCCACCTGGCGCCACGTCGCCCCGCACGAGCGCTACAAGCTGATGCGCAAGGCGGCCGAAATCCTGCGCGAGCGGACCGAGGACATCGCCCGCATCATGACCATGGAGCAGGGCAAGCCGCTCCCCGAGGCGCGCATGGAGACCCAGGCCGCCGCCGACATCATCGACTGGTTCGCCGAGGAGGCCCGCCGCCAGTATGGTCGGCTGATCCCCGCCCGCGCGGCGGGCGTGCAGCAGATCGTCCACCGCGAGCCGGTCGGCGTGGTCGCCGCCTTCACGCCGTGGAACTTCCCGATCAACCAGGCGGTGCGCAAGTGCTCCGCCGCGCTCGCCGCCGGCTGCTCGATCATCCTGAAGGGCCCGGAGGAGACGCCGGCGAGCTGCGCCGCGCTGATCAAAGCCTATGAGGATGCGGGCATCCCCAAGGGCGTCGTCAACCTCGTCTTCGGCGTGCCGGCGGAGATCTCCAGCTACCTGATCCCGCATCCGATCGTGAAGAAGGTCACCTTCACCGGCTCGACCGTGGTGGGCAAGCAGCTCGCCGCGCTCGCCGGCGCGCACATGAAGCGCGTCAGCATGGAGCTCGGCGGCCATGCCCCGGCCGTGGTGTTCGAGGACGCCGACGTCGAGGTGGCGGTGAAGCTGCTCTCCGGCGCCAAGTTCCGCAATGCCGGCCAGGTCTGCGTGTCGCCGACCCGCTTTCTGGTGCATGAGGACATCTATTCGCGCTTCGTCGACGGCTTCACCGAGGCCGTGCAGGGCGTGAAGGTCGGCAACGGCCTGGAGGACGGCGTGCGCATGGGCCCGCTCGCCAATGCGCGCCGCGTCGAGGCGATGGAAGCGCTCACCGCCGACGCCGTCTCCAAGGGCGCCACGCTGCGCACCGGCGGCTCGCGCATCGGCAACAAGGGCTATTTCTTCCAGCCGACCGTCCTGACCGACCTGCCGGCCGACGCCCGCATCCTCAACGAGGAGCCCTTCGGGCCGATTGTGCCGATCATGCCGTTCTCCTCCACCGAGGCGGTGATCGAGGAGGCGAACCGCCTGCCCTACGGATTGGCAGCCTATGCCTACACCACCTCCGGCACGCGCGCCGACGAGTTCGCCCGCCGCGTCGAGAGCGGCATGGTGTCGATCAACCATCACGGCCTTGCGCTG
>JAQSWY010000023.1 GCA_029266425.1 Xanthobacteraceae bacterium | reverse complement strand
AGACCCTCCCGAAAGGTGCACAGGGCCACGCGCTCGATCTCACCAATGAAGAGGCCGTGAAAGCGCTGTTCGCCGGGCTCGGCCCCTTCGACCATCTGGTGTTCACCGCCGGCGAGACGCTTCAGCTCGGCACGCTCGCGGACACCGACATCGCAACGGCGCGCGGCTTCTTCACGCTGCGCTACTGGGGGGCGTTCATGGCGGCGAAGTATGGCAGCCCCTCGATTCGGCAAGGCGGCTCCATCGTCTTCACCTCGGGGCTTGCCGGCGCCCGCCCGCACCCCGGCTGGTCGCTCGGCGCCAGCATCTGCTCGGCGATGGAAGGGCTGACCCGGGCGCTGGCGATGGAGCTGGCACCGATCCGGGTGAACATCGTCTCGCCCGGCGTCGTGAGGAGCCCGCTCTGGTCGAACATGAGCGAGCTTGAGCGCGAAGGGCTCTATAGCGCGACGGCGCAGCATGTGCCGGTCGGCCACGTAGGCGAGGTCGAGGAGATCGCGCAGGCCTATCTCTATCTGATGCGCCAGACCTATTGCACCGGCGAGGTGCTGCGGGTCGATGGCGGCGGGGCGCTGGCGTAGTTCATCATCACCGTCATCCCGGACGGCCGCAGGCCGATCCGGGATCGCGTGAAGGTGCCGAGCAACACCTTCTTGCGATCCCGGCACCACGCTTCGCTTCGGCCGGGATGACGTTATGCGAGGATTACCGCTCCCTGCGCATCCGTTCCGCCAGGAAGTCCACGAACACCCGCACTCGCGCCGGCAGATGTTGGTGGTCGGCGAAGATGGCGTGGATCAGCTCGATGTCCTCGGGATTGTAGCGCTCCAGCACCCGCACCAGCCGGCCGGCGGCCAGATCCGGAGCGACGTGGAACTCGCCGAGGCGCGCCAGCCCCAGCCCTTCGAGGCAGAGCTGGCGCAAGGTCGGGCCATTGTCGCCGAAGAACTTGCCGGAGACCTGCTGCGCCGCGACCTCGCCCGTCTCCGGGTCGCGGAACGGCCATTCAAACGGGTTCTGGCGGAAATTGAAGAGCAGGCAATTGTGCCGGGCGAGATCCGCCGGCGTCTGCGGCGTGCCGTGGCGGGTGAGATAGGCGGGCGAGGCGATCACCACGCGCCGGCTCTCCAGTATCTTGCGTGCCTTGAGCGTGGAATCGCGGAGCGCGCCGGAGCGCAGCGCGACGTCGACGCGCCCTTCCATCAGGTCGACGATGCTGTCGGTGAGCGTCAGATCGAGCTCGACCTCCGGGTAGCGCGCCAAGAACTCCGGGATCAGTGGCACGACGCAGCGCACGCCGAAGCCGACCAGAGCGTTCACCCGCACCCGGCCGCGCGGCGCCGCCTCTGCGCCGCTCGCGATCTCCCTCTCGGTGTCCTCGATGTCGCCGAGGATGCGCCGGGCGCGGGCGAGATAGCGTTCGCCCTCCGGGGTGAGGCGCAACGCACGGGTCGAGCGCAGGAGCAAGCGCACGCCGAGGCGATCCTCGATGCGCGTGATCAGCTTGCTCACCGCCGAAGGCGTCAGCCGCAGATGGCGTCCGGCGGCGGAAAAGCTGCCGAGCTCGACGGCGGCCGCAAACACCTCCATCTCACCTGCACGATTATCCATTAGGGCGTCGCTTTTGAATTGAGTTCAAAGCTACTCGTCGCCCGCTCCGGCTTATCGCGCAAGTCCCGCCGACTCATATTGCACTGCGAAAAGCAATCCCTCGGCGCCTTTGCTCGCCGTCAGCACGCCCGCCAAGTCGCGGGCGAGGATGATATCGCCATGCCTCTCGCACTCTTCGCGCTCACGATCGCAGCCTACGCGATCGGCACCACCGAGTTCGTCATTGTTGGGCTCTTGCCCACGGTTGCGAACGATCTCCAGATCACCCTGCCGCTCGCCGGGCTGATCGTCAGCGTCTATGCGCTGGGCGTCACCTTCGGCGCGCCGATCCTCACCGCGCTCACCGGCCGCATTGCCCGCAAGCCGCTGCTGATGGGGCTGATGGCGCTGTTCGTCATCGGCAACACCGCCGCCGCGCTCAGCCCGGGCTATGAGACGCTGCTGGTTGCCCGCGTCGTCTCGGCCTTTGCCCATGGCGTGTTCTTCGCGGTGGGCGCCACCATCGCCGCCGAGCTGGTGCCGGCGAACAAGCGCGCCTCGGCCATCGCAATGATGTTCATGGGGCTGACGGTGGCCATCGTCACCGGCGTGCCGCTCGGCACCTTCATCGGCCAGAGCTTCGGCTGGCGCGCCACCTTCTGGGCGGTTGCAGGGCTCGGCATCGTCGCCTTCATCGGCATTGCCGCGCTGCTGCCATCCAATCTCGCCCGCTCGGCGCCGGCGAGCCTTCTCGACCAGGTCCGCGTGCTCGGCAGCGGGCGACTGCTCATCGTCTTCGCCATGACCGCGCTCGGCTATGGCGGCACTTTCGTCACCTTCACCTATCTGGCGACAATCCTGCAGGACATCACCGGCTTTCCGGCCGGCAGCGTCAGCCTGATCCTGGTGCTCTATGGCGCCGCCATCGCGGCCGGCAACATTGCCGGCGGGCGCATTGCCGACCATCACCCGGTTAAGGCGCTGATCGGCCTGTTCGCGGTGCAGGCCGCGGTGCTGGTGGTCTTCAGCTTCACGGCGAGCTCGCCGGTGCTGGCGCTGGTGACGCTCACCGCGCTCGGCTTCCTGTCCTTCGCCAATGTGCCCGGCCTCCAGCTCTATGTGGTGGAGCTCGCCAAGCGGTATCGGCCGAATGCCGTCGATGTCGCCTCGGCGCTCAACATCGCCGCCTTCAATCTCGGCATCGCGCTTGGCGCCTGGATCGGCGGGTTGGTGGTCGCCTCGCAGCTCGGCCTCCGGGCGACTCCATGGGTCGGCGCCATCCTCGTCGCGGCGGCGCTGGTGCTCACGCTGTGGAGCGGCGCGCTCGACCGGCGCGAAGCGGGCGTCGAGGCTGCGGCTGCCCCTGCGGAATGATGAACACCGTCCGCAGCGACCCTACATACGCATGCAAGATAGCAGGGAGATCCCCATGAAAATCGTGTCCGCCAATGGCGCCACTATCCCGGCGCTCGGCTTCGGCACCTTCCGCATGCCGGGCAATGAGGTGCTCGAGGTGGTGCCGGAGGCCCTCAAGCTCGGCTTCCGCCATGTCGATACTGCGCAGATCTACGGCAATGAAGCCGAGGTCGGCGAGGCCATCCTCCGCTCGAGCGTCAAGCGCGGCGACATCTTTCTCACCACCAAGGTGTGGGTGGACAAGTTCCGCCACACCGACTTCCTCGCCTCGGTCGACGAGAGCCTCACCAAGCTCAAGACCGACTATGTCGACCTCCTGCTGCTGCACTGGCCGAACCCGGCGGTGCCGCTCGCCGAGCAGATCGGCGCGCTGAACGCGGTCGCGAAAGCTGGCAAGGTGCGCCATATCGGGCTCAGCAATTACAACACCGCGCTGATGGATGAGGCGGTGCGGCTCAGCGATGCGCCGCTGGTGACCAATCAGATCGAGTACCACCCCTATATCGACCAGAGCGTCGTCATCGAGGCGGCGCGACAGGCGGGCCTGTCGATCACCGCCTATTACGCCATGGCCAACGGCGCGGTGCTCACGGATCCGACTTTGCGGGAGATCGCGACCGGGCTGGACAAGACCGCAGCGCAAGTGGTGCTGCGCTGGCTGATCCAGCAGGATGGCGTCATCGCGCTGTCGAAGACCGCGAAAGTCTCCCGCCTGCCGGAAAATTTCGCGATCTTCGACTTCGAGCTGTCGCCTTCGGAGATGCAGGCGATCCACGGCCTGGCGCGGCCGAACGGCCGGCTCGTCAGCCCGCCCGGCCTCGCGCCGGAATGGGACAAGGCGGCGTAGGCTCGCGTGAGAATAACCTCATCCTGAGGTGCGAGCGCAGCGAGCCTCGAAGGATGCTCAAGCAGAGTGCGACTGCACATGACGAACATCCATCGAGGCCGGCCTACGGCCGGCACCTCAGGATGGGGTCGCATACAGGTTCTGCGGCGGATGCTCCCGCCGCGCCGCGCCCCGGTGTGTGCCGCGTGGTTCACATTGTCCGCTATTCGGTGGACGAAGCGATCTGAGCGGTTGAAATCAATCCCAATCCGGCTACGCCTTTATCCCGGTTCGGCCTGCCGAAGACGGTTCGATGATCCAGCGCGACGCCATGCTTCGTCCCTCGTCCCACGTAACGCCGCGACATTTACGGGCGTCAGCGTGAGCGCGGCCAAGGCCAATATCCTCGTCGTCGACGACATCGAGGATAATCGGAACATATTGATCCGCCGCATGCGCCGCTTCGGCATCGAGGGCTGCGCCGAGGCCGCCGACGGCATCGAGGCGCTGGACCATATCCGCGCCAACCCGGTGGATCTGGTGCTGCTCGACGTGATGATGCCGCGCATGGGCGGCGTCGAGGTGCTGGAGGCCTTGAGACAGGAAGGCCGGCTGGAGGACACCTCGGTCATCATGATCTCCGCGGCCTCGGAGATCGACACTGTGGTGCGCTGCCTCGAGCTCGGCGCCGACGACTATCTGCCGAAACCGTTCGATCCGGCGATCCTGCGGGCGCGGGTCGGCTCGGTGCTGGAGAAGAAGTTCCTGCGCGCCGAGGTGCGGGCGCAGCTCAAGCGGCTGGAGGCCGAGCTCGCCCACGCACGGCGCCAGCAGCTCGCCATGGTGCCGACCGACTTCCACGCGCTCGATGGCAAGCTCGACATCCACGCCATCATGCGCCCCGCCTATGAGGTCGGGGGCGACCTCTATGACTTCTTCTTCCTGACGCCGGACGTGGTGTGCGTCGCCATTGGCGACGTCTCCGGCAAGGGCATGCCGGCGGCGCTGTTCATGGCGCGCACCCGCAGCCTGCTGCGCGCCGGCGCCCTGCAGTTCCACTCGATCGCCGGGAGGCCGCCGAGGCCGTCCGAACTTGCCACGCTCCTGAACGAGGAGCTGTGCAAGAACAATGACGACTGCATGTTCATGACGCTGATTGTGGGATTTCTCGACCTCGGCCGCGGCAGCTTTGCCTATGTGAATGCCGGCCATTTGCCGCCGCTGCTGCTGCGCGCATCCGGCGCGCGCGAAGTGGATTCCACCGTCGATCCGCCGCTCGGCGTCGCCGAAGAGGTCGGCTATCGCGACAATGCGATCCAGCTCGATCTCGAGGATGCGCTGGTCTTCATCACCGACGGCCTGTCGGAGATGGAGGACGCCAACCGCAACATGTATTCGGCGGCCCGGCTATTGAAGGACCTCACCGAGGTGCCCGGCTCCACCGCCTGCACCATCGCCGAGCACCTGGTCGCATGCGTCTTCGCCCATGCCGACGCCGCGCCGCAATTCGACGACGTCACGGTGCTGGCGCTGCGGCGGGTGGCCCCCAGCAGCTGAAGTCGTCATCCCGGACGGCCGCAGGCCGATCCGGGATCGCGTGACGGTATGGTGAGCGATCCCGGCTCTCCGCGGAGCCTGTCCTTGAGCTTGCCGAAGCAAGACCCGTGGGCTCCGGCCGGGATGACGCCATTCGAGAGGAGCCGAGCAACGGCGCCCCTCACACTCCCGCCCGCGCCTGCGCTTCAAGCTCCGCGCGCGTCGGCATGCCGGCCTGGGCGCCGACCTTGAGGCAGGCGAGCGAGGCGCCGATGGAGGCGAGGCGCAGCGCATCGATGAGGGCGGAGCCGGCGGCGACCTCCGCCGCCAATATGCCGACGAAGGTGTCGCCGGCGCCGGTGGTGTCCACCGGGCGGATATCCAGAGCCGCGGCGTGATGGCGCGTGCCTTCCGGCCCGAAGGCAATCGCGCCGGCGGCGCCGGCGGTCGCCACGCAGGTGACGCGGCCTTCCGCGGCGATGATGCGCGCCGCCTCCTCGAGGCTAGGCGGCGCGGCGCCGAGCAACCCCACGGCGGTCATCGCCTCGTGCTCATTGACGATGAAGATGTCCGTTGCCGCGAGTACTTCCGCGAGCTCGGAAGCGGAGAGGTCGGTCGCGGGCGCGAAATTCCAGATCACCCTTCCGCCTGCGGCCCTCACCCGCCGTGCGGTGGCGAGGCTCGCCTCGAGCGGCACTTCCATCTGCATCACGGCGAGCGTGTCCGCGCTCACCAGGACATCCGGCAGGTCGGCGGTCGAGACCGCTCCATTGGCGCCGCTCGCCACCGTGATCGCGTTCTCGCCCACCGCATCAACGGCGATGAAGGCGCAGCCGGTGGGATCCTCGCCGGTGACGACGTGATCGATGACGACGCCATTCTCCTTGAGGTTGGCGAGGCAGGCCTCGCCGAAGCCGTCGCGGCCGACCCTCGCCACCATGGCGACGGTGTCCGCTGACACCCGCGCCGCAGCGACCGCCTGGTTGGCACCCTTGCCGCCGAACAGCGTGCGATAGCCGCGCGACAGCACAGTCTCGCCCGGCCGCGGTATGGCGGCGACCGAGGCCACGAGGTCCATATTGATCGAACCGAACACCAGGATCACGGCCCTGCCCTCTCCGCCTGCGCGAGTTTATTCGGCGTCCATCTGGTGCAGCTTCTCGACGCGGCGGCGGAAATCCTCGTCGGTGGAGAATTCGGCGGCAAGATACGAGCTGATGAGATCCTTGGCGAGCCAGGGACCGACGATCTGCGCCCCGATGCACATGACGTTGACGTCGTCATGCTCCACCGACTGATGGGCGGAATGGATGTCATGGCACACCGCGGCGCGGATGCCCTTCATCTTGTTGGCGGCGATGGAAGCGCCGACGCCGGTGCCGCACACCATGATGCCGCGCTCCGCCTCGCCGGAGGTGACCTTGGCGGCGACCTGGCGGGCAATGTCGGGGAAATCCACCGGCTTGTCGTCGAACGAGCCGACATCGACGACCTCATGACCGAGGCCCCGAATGTGCTCGATGACGGCCCCTTTGAGCGACCAGCCGGCGTGGTCGGATCCGATGACAAGACGCATGTGTGAAGTCCCTCTGAAATGTCCGAAGAATAAGCGGCGCCCAAGTCTCACGGGCTCGGGCGCCGATCGATGTGTTGCCGGCTCAGCTGGCGCGCATGTTCGGCGGCAGGTCGGAGCCGTGATACTTCTTGTAGATCTCGTTGAGCTTGCCGTTCTTGAGATTGGCGGCGATCCACTCATTGAGCTTGGCCATGAGCTTCGGCTCGCCCTTCTTCACGCCGATGGCGAGATCGAAGGTGGTGATGAGCACCTTGGGCTCGAACACGCGCGCCGGATTCTTCACGCCGATCTGGTTGACGATGGTCGCCGAGGTGGCGACGAAATCAGCCTGGCCGGTCACCGCCGCGGTCACCATGGTGGCGTCGTCGTCGTAGCGCGCGACATTGAAGCCGCCGCCTTCCTTGGCGCGGTTGGTGAGCGCGGTGTCCTGGGTGGTGCCGCGCGAGACCGCGATGGTCTTGCCCTTGAGGTCATCCCAGGTCTTGACATCCGCCGTCTTCAGCCCGCCGACCACCGACTGCAGCGCCGCATAGGGTGCGCTGAAGTCGATCACCTTGGCGCGCTCGGGCGTCACCGAGAGGGTGGAGATGACGATGTCGGCCTTGTTGGTCTGCAGGTTCGGGATGCGGGTGGCGCCGGTGGTCTGCACCCACTCGATCTCCAGCCCCCAATCCTTGGCGAGCAGTTGTGCGGTCTCCACGTCCGAGCCGACCGGCTTCATGCTGCCATCCATCATGCCCGACGGCGGAATGGCGAGATCGGTGGAGATGCGGATCTTCTTCGCCGCCATGATGTTGTCGAGCAGGTCGGCCTTGGCCGCGGTGCCGCCGAGCATGAAGGCGGCGGCGAGCGCCACCGCGACTATGGAATGCTTCATCGTGTTTCTCCCTTGGGTTCCCTGTTGATTGATTTGTCGGCTCAGAGCCCGGTGCCGACGAACTGCGCGAGTTCGGGCGTTGCGGGCGATGAGAGGATGTCGGCGGAGCCCGCCTCGTGGACCTTGCCCTTGTGCATGAACACCACCTGGTCGGCGATGCCGCGGGCGAAGCCCATCTCGTGGGTGACCATCACCATGGTCATGCCGTCGGCAGCGAGCGCCTCGATCACCTTGAGCACCTCGCCGGTCAGCTCCGGATCGAGCGCCGAGGTCACCTCGTCGAACAGCATCACCTTGGGCTGCATGGCGAGCGAGCGGGCGATGGCGGCGCGCTGCTGCTGGCCGCCGGAGAGTTGCTCGGGATAGGCGTGGAGCTTCTCGGCCAGCCCCACCTGCGCCAGCACGCGCTCGGCCAATGCGTTGGCTTCGCTTTTGCCGAGCTTCTTCACCGAGCGAGGCGCCAGCGTGATGTTCTCTTCGATGGTGAGGTGGGGAAACAGATTGTAGCTCTGGAACACGATGCCGACATCGAGCCGAAGCGCCCGCACATCGAGCGCCGGATCGTCGACGCGGTGGCCGCAGACCGTGATTTCGCCGCGGTCGATCTTCTCGAAGCGGTCGATGCAGCGCAGCGCCGTGCTCTTGCCGGAGCCGCTGCGCCCGATCAGGGCGGTGACCTCGCCGCGCGCCACTTCGAAATCGACGCCGTCGAGCACCTTCAGCGTGCCGAAGCTCTTGTGGACGTCGCGCAGCGCGACGACAGGGGCGGTGCCCCCGGCGGTCGTGGCATCAAGCGTGGCGTGAGCAAGCATCTGGCATTCCTCCAGGCATTTCTCGTTCTTCCCCCCGCTCAGGCGAAGGCCGGCTTCTTCTGGGCGGCGGAGACTTCCAGCCGGCGGCTGAGCCGCGAGACCGGGTAGCAGAGCGCGAAATAGATGACGGCGATGATCGAGTAGATGAGGAAGGGCTCGAACAGCGAGTTGTTGATGATCTGTCCCGAGCGGGTCAGCTCGACGAAGCCGACGACCGAGGCGAGCGAGGTGTTCTTGATGATCTGCACCATGAAGCCGACGCTCGGCGGGGTGGCGATGCGGATCGCCTGCGGCAGGATCACCTTGACCATGCGCTGCACGCGTGTGAGCGCAAGCCCTTCCGCCGCCTCCCATTGCGGCTTCGGCACCGCCTCGATGCAGCCGCGCCAGATCTCGCCGAGATAGGCGGCGACATAGATGGTCATGGAGGCACCCGCGGCGAGCAGCGGCGAGATGTTGAAGCCGATCGCCGCCAGCCCGAAGAAGGCCAGGAACATGATGACCAGCAGCGGCGTGCCCTGGATCAGTTGCACATAGGTGCCGGCCGCGAGGCGCACGATGCGCAGCGGCGAGACCCGGCACAGCGCGATCAGGAAGCCGACCGTGCCGCCGCCGATCAGCGCGATCAGCGACAGGCCGATGGTCCACAGCGCGCCATGGCCGAGGAAGATCAGATGATTGGCGTTCAGTGCTCCACCCATCGCGCCCTCCTCACAGCGGCGTGCCGAGACGGCGGCGGCGCGGGAACAGCAACTGGCCGATGAGCCAGAAGCCGAGCCGCATGATGAGCGACAGCGCCACATAGATCAGCGCCACGACGATGTAGGTCTCGAAGGAGCGGTAGGTCTCGGACTGGATGTAGTTGGCGACCGCGGTCAGCTCCTCCGCAGAGATCTGCGAGGTCACCGAGGAGGCCAGCATCAGCAGCACGAACTGGCTGGTGAGCGCGGGATAGACCCGCTCCACCGCCGGCCACAGCACGACGTGCCAGTAGATCTGCGCCTTCGAGAGCGCGAGCCCCTCCGCCGCCTCGACCTGCCCCTTGTGGATGGAATCGAAGCCGGCGCGCATAATCTCGGTGGTGTAGGCGCCGACATTGATGGTGAGCGCCACCGCCGCCACGGTGAAGGCGGAGAATTTCAGCCCGAGACTGGAGAGGCCGAAATAGACCAGGAAGATCTGCACCAGCAGCGGCGTGTTGCGGATGCCCTCGACATAGGCGCCGCAGATGCGCGCGATCAGCGGATTGGAGCCGCGCCGGCCGATGGCGCCCAGCGCGCCGATCACGCCGCCGAGCACGACGGCGATGCTGGCGAGCTCCAGCGTCAGCACCGCCCCGTCGAGCAGGCTTCGCCAGCGCTCAAGCACCACGGAGAAATCGAGCTCAATACCCATGTCGCGCGACCCGGTTGGACCCTCGCATCAGCCGGTCGGCTGCGCGGACTGGTTGGTCATGCGGTCATAGACGCGGAACAGCGCCTGGTTGCCATGGGCGCCCTCGCCATGGGCGCGCGCTTCGAGATACTGGCTGGTGACGAGAGCGGTGCCGGGCAGAGGGACGGCGAGCGAGAGCGCCTGCTCCTGCACGAGGCGCAGATCCTTCAGCATCAGATCGATGCGGAAGCCGGCGCCGGTCTCGCCCTCGATCATGGAGGGACCGAGCTTGTCCAGCATCCAGGACGCCGCCGAGCCGCCGAGCAGCACCTCGCGCAGCTGGCGCAGGTCGACGCCGCAGGCGCGGCCGAGCGCGATGGCCTCGCAGATCGCCTGGATATTGATGCCGCAGATCAGCTGGTTGCAAAGCTTCACCGCCTGGCCGGCACCGGGAGCGCCGACATGGTTGATGGTGGTGCCCATGGCTTCGAAGAACGGCTTGGCGCGGGCGAAGGCATCGGTCTCGCCGCCGGCCATGATGGAGAGCGTGGCGTTCTTGGCGCCGATCGGACCGCCGGAGACCGGGGCGTCGACCATATCGATGCCGGCCGCCTTCAGGTCCGCCGCCATGCGCCGCACCGCGACCGGCGAGATGGTGCTCATGTCGGCGATGAGGCGCCCGCGCGGTGGATTCGTCAGCAGGCCAGATTTCGGGCCGCCTGCACCATAGACGACCTCCTCCACCTGCGGGGTGTCGGGCAGCATGGTGATGGCGATGTCGGCGTCGCGGGCGGCGTCCGCCGGGCTCGATGCGGCCTCGGCGCCGAGCGCGGTCAACTCGTCGATCGCCTCGCGGCGCACATCATAGGCGCGCACGATGCAGCCGGCCTCGATGAGGTTGCGAGCCATTTCGCGGCCCATCGTGCCGAGGCCGATGAAGCCGACGCGTCCTTCTGCTTTCCGTCCCATGGTCTTTCCGTTTCTGATTTGAACTCAACGCTTATTCGGTCGTCGCGGCCTTGCGCCCTCCCCCGATCGCAAGCTTGCGGCGGAACTCGTCGCCAATCGCGAAATGCTCGCGCAGCGTCCGGTCAGCGACCTCGGGGTCGCCGGCGACGATGGCGTCGAAGATGCGTTTGTGGTCCTCGATGAGGTAGGTCCGCATGTCGAAGACCTTGACCAGCTCGCGGCGCCCGAGATGCGAGCGCATCAGCACCGCGGCCATGGAATCGTAGAGCACAATCAGCGTCTCGGAGCCGCCGGCACGGACGATGGCGCGGTGGAACTCGAAATCGGCGCGCCCGCCGGCCTCGACATCGTCAATGGTGGCCTCGATCGTGCGGAGCGCCGCCTGCAGCCGCTCGAAATCGGCGACGCTGGCGCGCTCAGTGGCGAGGCGGACGGCCTGGCACTCGATAGCGATGCGGGCCTGCATCACGTCGTCGACGAGATCGACGCGGTGCGACAGCGCAAAGGTGAAAAAGTCGTGCAGCACCGAGATGTCGGGGCGGCGGACGATGGTGCCGACGCGATCACGGATCTCGACGATGCCGAGTACGGTGAGCGCCCGCAGCGCCTCGCGCAGGATCGGCCGGCTGACGCCGAGCTGCGCGGCGAGCTCGCGTTCCGGGATCAGCCGGTCGCCGGGCTTCAGCGATCCGGCCAGCAGACGCTCGCGCAGGAAGGCGAAGACCTTCTCGAAGCCCTTGCCGCCCTGCTCGTCGAGCCGTGTGATTTCGAAGGTGTCGCTCATGTGTCCGACCTTGGTAAGACCACAGTATAGACCACGGTCAGCGAGTCAAGACGGCAGGGATTCCGTGCCTACGAGTGCCGTGATGGAACAGGTTAGAGAGCGTCATGGCCGGGCTCGTCCCGGCCATCCACGGTCGCGCAGTCGCCGAGGACGTGGATGCCCGGGACAAGCCCGGGCATGACGTCGTCCGTTAGGTTAACGTCATCCCGGACCCGTTCCTCGGCTAGGATGAGGTGGAGCGTCGAGGCGAGGGGCCGCCGACAGCGTTGTGGCGCCGCCGATTATTCTTCGTCTACAGGTGCCCAGCTTTATTGCTGCCAGGTACGCGGCGCCCTCGCCCACCGTGTGCGCGACACGCTGGCCAGGCGTGGTGGCGCGGATATATGTCGGGTCCGGAATGCCGAGCGAGCTCTCGGCGTTCCTGGCGATCCAGTGCGAACCGAGCGGGAGCCCATCGATCTCGGCAAGGTCTGTCCCGAACAGAGCATCGGCTTCGTCGATGCCACGATTGATCGTAGCGGTGAGACTGTCGGAGGGGGTGCCGAGAATGTCGTAGGCACCCTGCTCGAAGCCCGCTGCGACGTTCCAGCCGAGGCCATCGCCGGCGTCCTCGACAGGCCCGAGTTCACCCGGCAACGGCGACGTCAGGGTACCGAAGCCGGGACCCGGCGGCCCTTCCTCGAGTGGAGTCGTGGTGGCGAAGCCGGCGCCTTGCAGGGCAGGATCTTGCGCGGAGGGCACGGGCTCCTGCCCAGGCGGCGCTGACCGCGCGGGATTGAATTGGATCGGCAGCTGCGGCGAGGTGGTGCCGAAGCCCGCAATCTGCTCGCCTGATCCGGGCGCCATGGCCGGCGTCGGGTTCGTCAGCTCGGCATAGGCGGCCCGGTCTGGTGTCGAGGCAAGCGGTAGCGGCGGGACCTGCCTCTCTCCAAAGCAGCTTCTCCAGCGGCGACATAGGAAGCCGCCCGTCGCCGGAAATGCTCATCGGCTGCGGCGGCGGCACGCCGATCGAGGCGAGGAACTGGCCGGGAGGGGTCGGCCTCGGCATCCGCGCCAGCCCGCCCAGCAGGAAGGGCAGGAACTGTCCAGGCGCGCACGTTCCGGCACGCCCAGTCCACGAAGCCGCGGATCGGCGAGCCGGGCGAAGAAGGTGCCTGGCCGGACTCCGGCTTGGCGAGGGTCGTCGGGCGGATAATAGAACGCGTCCGCGCTCCAACCGCCGGGATCGTCCGGCGGCGGCACGTTGGAATACTGCGCCATCGAGATGTCCTTGAAGGGCCGGCGCAGGCGTGCGTATCCCCGCGTCGGCGAGGACATGCCGGCGCAGGGCCGATGAAAATGGAGGAGTGATCGAGGGAGGAGGCTGGCGGCAGGGCCGAAGCGCGGTCAGCCGCAAGGCGACGAAAGCCGCTCTGCTTCGGCATCCTTCGAGGCTCGCTGGCGCGAGCACCTCAGGACGAGGTCGCGTTTAAAGAAACCACCTCATCCCTAGCAGTTGGCCAATGGCCAACTGCGGAGATGCCGGCAAAGCCGGGCCTCGAAGGATGCCCCCGCGGGGCAATGCCTCCTGCCCCGCAAGCCGTCGTTCCCGATGGCCACAGGGCTGATCCTGGGCCTCGAAGGATGCTCACGCAGAGTATCGCCTCTCGCCCTCCCCACAAACAGCCCCGGACGGTCGACGGGACAAGCCGCGATTGCATGACGTTTGCGGCACTGGATTCCACGCAAACCAGTGCAGCCGCTTCGCTTCCATCCGGGATGACCCCCGCCAAGCGCCTCCTCAAAGCTCCAGCTGGTACGTCACCGGCAACCAGCGATAGGCGGTGCCGTCGCGCTCCACAAAGCCCACCGACGGGAACGAGGTGTGATAGGCCGCGACCGCGATGCGCTCGGTGGCGGCCATGTCGTAGATGCGCTTGCGGGTCGCGGCGCCCTGCTCCTTGTCCATGTCGAACAAAGCGTGCCATTCCGGCTTTGCCAGCGAGGCCACCTCGTGGTGGGCGCAGTCGCCCCACAGCAGCAGCCGCTTGCCATTGCTCTCGATGTGGAAGGCGAGATGGCCGGGCGTGTGGCCATGAGCTTCCACAGCGCGGATGCCGGTCGCGACCTCGCCTTCACTTTTCAGGAAGCTCATACTCTCGCTGAGCGGCTGCACATAGGTGCGGAACATCTGCCCGGACTTGTAGGTGTTGCTGTCCTTCGGCGCGGAGTCCGACGTGCCCGACTTCCAATAGGCATATTCCTTCTCGCCGATCACATAGCGGGCGTTCGGGAAGGCGGGCTTGCCGCCGGTGAGAAGGCCGCCCATGTGGTCGGGATGGGCGTGGGTGAGCACCACCACGTCGACCTGCTCCGGCGTGAAGCCGGCCGGCCCGAGCGCCTTTGCGAGCCAACCGCCGACCGGCGGCGGCACGAAGCCGGCCTCGCCGTTGCCGGTGTCGAACAGGATGAGCTGACTGCCGGTATTGACCAGCGTCGGGGTGAAGCCCGGACGGAAGCGCTTCGGCGGCAAGAGGTTCGCCTGCATCAATTGCTCGACCTCGGCGGCCGGCCGGTCCTCGCCGACGATCGGCCACGGACCGTCGATCATCACGCTGGCATCGAGGATGTTGGTGATCTCGAACTCGCCAAGGCGGAAGCGGTAGAAAGTCGTCGCCTGCGGGCCGAGCAGCGGCGCCTTGGCCTCGGCCGTCGCTCCCTTCAGCAGTACGGGGGCGGCGAGCAATGCCGCGGCTGAACCGAGCAGTGTCCGGCGGTTCGGCGTGATTCGCCCAAGTGGCATGTAATCCTCCTGCGGCCCGCTTCGAGACGGGCGCCTTTCGTGCTTCAATCCGACAGTCGCCTTGGCGCGGCATGATGCTGTCGGGTTCGGAGGCTAGCGATGACGGCTCCGGCGCACTTGTACGAACGTGCTACGCCAACGCCCGAGCCGCTCCGCCCCTTCTGGTTCCTCGACCAGGGGCGCACCTGTTTCATCGGTCCGCTGATCTACAATGCCGCGCACCAGCACGGCGCGCCGGTGTTCCTCGCAGGTCTCTATGGGCCCTTCGGGCTGCGCATTGCCGGGGGCGACTGGCACACCTGCCGCAGCGCGGTCATTCACGCGGGCGTGTCGCATGAACTCGATGTCGGCGGGCAGCCGATCGGGGTGTTCTATATCGAGCCGAGCCTCGACGGCGCCCTGGCGCTGGCGCCGCTGGTGCGCGAG
Organism: Xanthobacteraceae bacterium; assembly: GCA_029266425.1. Classification (GTDB taxonomy): domain Bacteria; phylum Pseudomonadota; class Alphaproteobacteria; order Rhizobiales; family Xanthobacteraceae; genus Ancylobacter. The sequence goes on along the minus strand of JAQSWY010000023.1, from coordinate 57,311 downwards.
GGCGAAGCGCTGGATGGCGTGCTGATCGGACGCGCCGGCGAGTTCGGGCTGATGCGCGAATTGTGGGAGGACGGCGCCAGCCTGAACTGGGCCAGCGCAGCGCTCGACGATCTCATCGGCTTTGCGCGGCCGCGGGCACAGCGGGAATTCGACGGGCGGATCGCCCACGCCGTGGCGGCTATGGACAGGCCGGTTTCGGTGGAGACGGCGGCGATGGCGGCGGAGCTTTCGCCGTCACGCTTCCAGCACCTGTTCACCGAGGAGGTCGGCGTGCCGTTCCGCCGCTACCGTGCCTGGATGCGCATGCGCGCCGCCATCGCCGAGATCGCGGCGGGAAGCAGTTTCACCGAGGCGGCACATGCCGCCGGCTTTTTCGATCAGGCGCATTTCAACAGGGACTTCCGCCACACCTTCGGCGCCGCGCCTTCGATCAGCCTGTTCCGGGTGCGGCTGTAATCCACTGGGACAACCTCATCCTGAGGTGCGGCGCAGCCGCCTCGAAGGATGCTGAAGCAGAAGACGGCCATCTGGGCTGAGCATCCTTCGGGCCCGGCAATCGCCGAGCACCTCAGGATGAGGTGGTGTGATTGGGTCGAGACATTGTCCCAACGCTCCGACAATGCTATGTCCTCACCATCTGACGCGAAGATAGGGAGGGCATTGATGGCAAATTCAATCACGCGCCTCCCGGATATTCCGGGCCGCCGCTAGGTCCTGAGGCCTCCATCGCGAGGCCCCCCGTCAGCTTCCGGCACTGCCGACTGAACCCAGATCTTCGCAGGAGAGGCGCGTCCCGTTCGCGCCGCATCGCCATGTTCAAGCAACGCGCCAGCGGAGCCGAGACGCTCCGTGTCGTCCTTTCTTTCACCTTCCGCCATTGGGCGCGTCGCAAGGCGCTGGCCGGCGGCATCGCGCTCGCGACCTGCCTTGCGACGCTGACGGAAGTGTTCGTGCCGCTGTTCGCCGGCCGCCTCGTCGACGCGCTCGCCGGCGGGCCGGCGAACGGAAGTGTCGCGCTGGAAGCCTTCCTCGTCATGGCGGCGCTCGGCCTCGTCATGGTGGGGCTGCGCCATCTCGCCTGGTGGGGCGTGGTGCCGCTCACGCTCGGCATCATGAGCGATGTCGCGCAGGATGCGTTCCGCCGGGTGCAGCGCTTCTCCACCGACTGGCACGCCAACAGCTTCGCCGGCTCCACCGTGCGCAAGATCACGCGCGGCATGTGGGCGCTCGATTCGCTCGACGACGTGCTGCTCCTGGCACTCTTGCCCTCGCTGGTGGTGCTGGTCGGCACCGTGGTGCTGCTCGGCCTGCAATGGCCGATCATGGGCCTCGTCATGGCGATCGGCGCGCTCGCCTATGGCGCACTCACCATTGTGCTGGCGACGCAGGTCATCGCCCCGGCCTCGCGGCTCTCCAATGCCTGGGACACTCGCATGGGGGGCGTGCTCTCCGACGCACTTGGGGCCAACGCCGTGGTCAAGGCGTTCGGCGCCGAGGAGCGCGAGGATGCCCGCCTCGCCTGGCTGATCTCGCGCTGGCGAGCACGCACCTGGCGCACGTGGATGCTGCACACCTGGAGCGGCACGGTCCAGCTCGCCTTGCTCTGGGTGGTGCGCACCGCGGTGACCGGCACCGCGCTCTGGCTGTGGTGGCAAGGCCGGGCGACGCCGGGCGACGTCACCTATGTGCTCGCCACCTATTTCGTGGTGCACGGCTATCTGCGCGACATCGGCCAGCACGTGCATCACCTTCAGCGCTCGGTGAACGAGATGGAGGAGATGGTACGGCTCTATGAGGCGCCGACCGGGGTGGCCGACATGCCCCACGCCCCTGCGCTCGCCATCGGCGCCGGCGAGGTGCGCTTCGAGCATGTCGACTTCCACTATGGCAGCCACGCCATGCCGCTCTATCAGGACCTCGACGTGCGCATCGCGCCGGGCGAGCGGGTCGGCCTCGTCGGCCATTCCGGCTCCGGCAAGACGACGTTCGTGAAGCTGATTCAGCGGCTCTATGACGTCACCGGCGGCCGGGTGCTGATCGACGGGCAGGACGTGTCGCGCGTCTCGCAGTCGTCGCTGCGCTCGCAGGTCGCCATCGTGCAGCAGGAGCCGATCCTGTTCCACCGCACGCTGGCGGAGAACATCGCCTATGCCCGGCCCGGCGCGACGCGCGCGCAGATCGAGCATGCGGCCCAGCTCGCCAATGCCCACGACTTCATCAACCGCCTGCCGCGCGGCTACCAGACGCTGGTCGGCGAGCGCGGGGTGAAGCTCTCGGGCGGCGAGCGCCAGCGCGTGGCGCTCGCTCGCGCCTTCCTGGCAGACGCGCCGATCCTGATCCTCGATGAGGCGACCTCGAGCCTCGATTCGGAATCGGAGGCGCTGATCCAGCAGGCGATGGACCGGCTGATGGTCGGGCGCACCGCGATCGTGATCGCGCATCGTCTGTCGACGGTGCGCACACTCGATCGAATCCTGGTGTTCGACCAGGGCCGCATCGTGGAGGATGGCGACCACGAGAGCCTGCTGCGCCGTTCGGGCGGCATCTATCGCCGGCTGTTCGACCGCCAGTCCGGCGGGATGCTCGATGCCGCGGAGGATACGGCGGCGGAATGAGGGGTGCTCGGGGACGGGCATCCTTCGAGGCCCGACTGCGTCGGGCACCCCCGCGGTTGGCCATTGGCCAACCGCTAGGGATGACGTGGTTGCAAAAGCGACGTCATCCTGAGGTGCAAGCGTAGCGAGCCTCGAAGGATGCTGAAACAGTGGATATCACTCCGCCGCCGCCTCCACCACGTAACGCATCGGCCCGCGGGTCCGCGCGTCGAACGGCCAGCAAGTCGCCAGCACCAGATGGCGGCCGCCGGCAGCAGCATTGATCCCGGAGCGGTCCCAGCGCACGACGTCGCTCCCGCTCATGCGGAACCGGACCGACGTGCCGTCGGTGCGGGTGACGACGATCTCATCACCCACCACGACATTACGCAGGAAGGCGAAGTGCGTGTCCCGGTGCGCGGCATAGACCGCAACGCCTCCCTCGCCCGCATCGGGCGTGCCCTCGACATGGGCGGGGCCGAAGGCGAGCGCCTGGCCGCTGCTGCCGGCCAGCACGATGACGCTCTTGCCTAGCCGAGGAAATTCGATCCGTGCCACCGGCCAGGTGTCGGCCCAGGGCCACGGCTTCACCGGCACGCCGGTGGCGAGTGTCTGTTCGAAGGCGCGCTCCAGCAGCACTTGCGCCAGCAGCGCCTTGGCGTGGATCCACAGCCCCTGCCCCACCAGCACCAAGCCGAGAAGCGCTAACAGAGCCGCCGCCCCGGTCCAGAGACCGGAGCGGCGATTGGTCGAGATGGTCAAGCCCTGAGCCATTCGCGGCGTCCCGAGAGCAGCAGCATCAGAGTGGCGAGCGCCAGCAGCATCAGCCCGGCCATCAGGCGCAGCTCGGCGTCCGTCGCGGTTTGCGGCAGGTCGACGGTCTGCGCCGGCGTGCTTATCGCAACCGGAGCGGCGGCGAGCTTGGCGAAGGCGGGCGCGGTGCCGGCAGAGGCGCGGCGTGAGGGCGGCATGGCATTGTCCGGCGCGAGGCGCGGCGGCACAGCCTTGGCGCTTTCGCCGAACACCCTGTCGAACTCCCAGCCGGCCGGCAGGTTCAGCGGCACGTCCGCGCGGGTGAGCTTTTCGCCCGCCGGGCGGCTCACCGTCTGGTCAACGGCGACCAGGCTTGTCAGCCTCGTGACGAGGTGGTGGGCGAGGCCGAGATCGAGGACGCGCGCGTCGACCTGCTCCGCCGTTATGTGACTGAGGGTCTTCGCCACCTCGGCATCATCGATCTTGCGGCGCGCCCACAGCTTGGAGAGGCCGGCGCCCTCGGCGGCGCTGGCGAGAGGCAGTGTCACGCTCCAGGGCTGGTCGCCGATGCGTCCTCTCAGGGTGACGTCGCCGGCCAGCTTGTCGATCTTCGCCGCCATCACCAGCGGCTCGCCCTTATAGAGGTCGGGCAGCGGCGCCGGCGTCACATCCGCCTTGGCGGCAGAGAAGCTGGCGGCAAGGCCGGTCACCGCCGGGCTCTCCAGCTTGGCGAACAGCGTGCGCATGCGCTCCTCGACCTCGGCGACATCGCCGATATGGACGAAGCTGCCGCGGCCGAGCTCGGCCGCCCGGGTCATCAGGAAGCTGTTGGGCGCCGAGCCGATGGCGACCATGAACAGCCGGGACTTGCCGCGGAGCGCGCTGATGGCATCGAATAATTGCTGTTCATTCTCCACCGCGCCGTCGGTGAGGAACACCACCTGGCGCAGACGCGTGCCCTCATTGGCGCGCGGATCGGTCAGCGCCGCCTTCATCGGCGCCAGCATTTCGGTGCCGCCGCGCGCATCGAGGCCGGCGACGAAGCGCTGCGCCACCGCGACATTGCCGGCATCGGCCGTGACGGTGTCGGGGAACAGCGTCTCCATGGTGTCGTCGAAGCGGATGACATTGAAGCTGTCGCCCGGCTTCAGCCGGCTGAGGCCATAAGTCAGCCCTTCCTTCGCTTGGCGCATTGAAGTGCCGCCCATCGAGCCGGAATTGTCGATGACGAAGATCATCTCGCGCGGCAGCGCCGCCGCCGGCTGGGCGGCGGTCGGCGGGGTGACGAAGGCCAGCAGATAGTCGTCATTGCCGACGCGCTCTCGGAACAGTCCGACTGACGGTGCCGCGCCCGTCTTGGCGGTCCAGCTGAGTTGGAAGTCGCGATCGGCCGGAACGGGTCCGTCAAGCTTGACGAGACGCGTATCAGCGGGGGTGCCGGCGTCTTGGCTCTCGACCTTCACGATGTGATAGGCGCTCTTCACCTCGTCGAGCGGGAAGCCGGCCTGCAGCTTCACCGCGATCGTCACCGGATTGACCTTGCCGTGCTGGTCGGGATCCAGCACCGGCGCGTCCATGGTGGGCGAAGCGGAGAGATGTCCCCAGCCCTTGCCCTGCGTGGGCAAATCGACCTGCTGCACCAAAGCGGGCGGCGAGTAGCGCGGCGCCACCACCAGCGGCACGCGCAGGGAGAAGGTGTCGCCATCCTGGCGCACCGGCTCCTGATATTCGATCTGCACCACCACGGTCTCGCCGGGGCCGATGTTGGCGACCGAGGTGGTGAAGACGTTCGGCCGCTCCTGCGCGACTAGCCCTGCCTTCCTGCCCTCGGACTTGGCCTGCTCATAGATGGCGCGGGCCTTCTGCTTCTCCTTGATCTCGCCGACGATGACCCGCTCGCCGACCACCATCTTCAGCGTGTCGACGGCGCCGCCCTCGGGCAGCGGATAGACGTAGGTGCCCTCGACCCAGTCCTTGCCGTCATTGCGGAAGATCTGGGTGATGCGGGCGCGGGCGGTCGGCCCGCTGACCGTGATATCGACATCGGTGCCGAGGCGCATCGCCTCGAACATCGTCTCCTGCCCGTCACGCTTCATCAGCAGCGCGCCTGACTGCATCTCGCCCGTGCTCGCCGGACGCAGCGCGAGTTCCTCGCCAAAGGCCGGCGCGACGACGAGCGCTGTCGCTGCGATGGCCAGAGCGGCGATACGAAGGGTGCGGCCGATAAATTTTCGGAAGTTGGCAGATTTCTGGAAGCTGGATCTTGCAGGCTGCGCAAGAGTGATCGTGGTGCTCATGGTGGATGTCCGGTGCCCGCCATTGGTTCCTGGCATCCATGCTGTGCGCTCGGGCCATGGCGTACCGCCACGGGCATGTTCTGGATTGTTCGGCACGACTGCGCCGCGTCCCGCCTTACCGTGGGCAAATTTGTGCGGAAACGTGCGTATTCGTGGCGGGGACGACGGCAATGGCAATGATTCTCGACGAGGACGTGCCGGCGGATGAGGGCCGGCGCGTCACCGCGATCCTGCGCGAGGAACTGGCGCGGCGGCGCATCTCGCGCCAATACCTCGCCGACCACGCCGGCATCAGCATCTCGACTTTGGAGAAGGCGCTCTCCGGCCGGCGCGCCTATACGCTGGCGACGCTGATCCGGCTGGAAGCGGCGATTGGCGTGCCGCTCCGGCCGCAACCGGCGCCTGCCCCGGCCGCCAGCTCGGCCTCAGCGGCCAGCGCCATTGGGCTGGCCCCGGGCGAGCTCGGCTATTATTCGCGGCCCTCGGTGGCGCCGTTGGAAGGCTCCTATGTCACGCTGCGCCCGTCCTTCAGCGGCCGGGGCTCGATCTTCGCCTATCGGACGCTGATCGCGTGGGACGAGCACGCTTCACATCTGATCTTCCGGGAGTCGGATCGCTCAGATGCCGCCTTCACCCAGGAAGGCGTGGTCTCGGTGCCCAACCAGTCGGGCTATGTCTATCTCGTCACCAACAAGCACGGGCAATACCGGCTAATCACCGTGTCGCGCCCGACCATCGACGGCGAGATGCATGGCGTGCTCGCCAGCCTGATCGCCGGGCGCGGTGCGCAATTGACGCCGGTGGCGACGCCGATCGTGTTGGTGCCGGAAGCCCGGTTCAAGGAGCCCGCCTTCGGCCGCATTGCGCCAGGCGATGTGCTTCACGGGGAGTACGCGGAGTATCTGCGGCGCACCGTCGAGGAGCCGTTCGCGCTGTTTATTTCGTGATTACATTCGGCGTCATCCCGGCGGGAGGCGAAGCCGCAGAGCCGCGATCGTGTGAAGTCCCACCTTCCTACGATCCCGGATCGGCCGTTCCGGCCGTCCGGAATGACGATGGGTAGAGGCGAGGAAGCTACACCCCGATCGGCATGTGCGCGGCGCTGCGCTCCACGGCGCGCGGGGCGACCAGCGCCTTCCAGGTGGAGAGCGCGCGGTTCACCGGGTGGAAGGCCGGGCGCGGCACGAAGTGGCCGCGGCCGGGGCGCGGCGCATCGTTGCGGCCTTCCGACCACACCACCTCGCCGCGCGAGAGCGTGTAGCGCGGCAGGCCGCGCACCTCCATTCCCTCGAACACATTGTAATCGATGATGGATTTCTGGCGCGCGGCCGCGATGGTCTTGCCTGCCTTGGGGTCGAGCACGACGATATCGGCGTCGGCGCCGGGGAAGATGGCGCCCTTCTTCGGATAGACGTTGAGGATGCGCGCGATGTTGGTCGAGGTGACCGCGACGAACTCGTTCGGCGTCAGCCGTCCGGTCTCGACGCCCTTGGTCCACAGCATGGGCAGCCGGTCTTCCAACCCGCCGGTGCCGTTGGGGATCCTGGTGAAATCACCGAGCCCCATGCGCTTCTGCTCGGTGGTGAAGGCGCAATGGTCGGTCGCCACCACCTGCAGCGAGCCGGCGGCAAGGCCGGCCCACAGGCTGTCCTGGTGCGCCCTGTCGCGAAACGGCGGCGACATCACGCGCTGCGCGGCATGGTCCCAGTCCGGGTTGGCATAAACGCTCTCGTCGAGGGTGAGATGCTGTATCAGCGGCTCGCCATAGACACGCATGCCCTTCTGCCGCGCCCGGCGGATCGCCTCGTGCGCCTGCTCGGACGAGGTGTGGACGATATAGACCGGCACATTGGCGGCATCGGCGATCATGATGGCGCGGTTGGTGGCTTCGCCCTCGACTTCCGGTGGGCGGGAGAAGGCATGCGCCTCCGGGCCGTGGAGGCCCTCGGCCAGATATTTCTACTGGAGCGCGGCGACGATGTCGCCATTCTCGGCATGCACCAGCGGCAACGCGCCGAGCGCGGCGCAGCGCTGGAACGAGGCGAACATCTGGTCGTCATCGACCATCAGCGCGCCCTTGTAGGCCATGAAGTGCTTGAAAGTGTTGATGCCGCGCGCGACCACCTGCTCCATGGCATTGAAGATCGCCTCGGACCAGCCGGTGATGCACATATGGTAGGAATAGTCGGCGCTGGCCTGCCGGCGCGCCTTCGCCTCCCAGGCATCGAGTGCCTTGAGCATGTCGTCGCTGTCGGGAATCACGAAATCGACCACCATGGTGGTGCCGCCGGACAAAGCGGCGAAGGTGCCGCTCTCCCAGGTCTCTGCCGCCGTGGTGCCCATGAAGGGCATCTCCAGATGAGTGTGCGGATCGATGCCGCCCGGCATGACGAGGGCGCCGGTGGCGTCGAGCACGGTGTCGCCTTTGAGGTCGGGCCCGATGGCGGCGATGGTCTCGCCCTCGATCAGGACATCGGCCTCATAGGAGCGGTCGGCGGCGACAACGGTGCCTCCCTTGATCACGGTCGACATGGGCTATCCCCTCGCTCACACGATCTCGGCGGTCTGCAGGACGGCGTGCAGCAGCACGTCGGTGCCGGCCTTGGCCCATTCCGGGGTGATGGTCTCGTCCTCATTGTGGCTGAGGCCGTCGACGCAGGGGCAGAAGATCATGGCGGAGGGCACCACGCGGTTCATCCAGCAGGCATCGTGCCCGGCGCCGGAGACGATGTCGCGGTGCGAATAGCCGAGCCGCTGCGCCGCCTCGCGCACCCTTCCGACCAGGCTCGGGTCGAAGGCCACCGGATCGAAGGAGTTGACCTCGCGGATCTCGATGCCGAGCCCGGCGCCCTCGGCAATGGCGGTGGCGCCGGTGTGCAATTCCGCCACCATGGCGTTGAGGGTGGCGAGGTCGGGGTGGCGGAAATCGGCGGTGAACACCGCCTTGCCGACGATGATGTTGCGCGAGTTCGGATAGACCTCGACATGGCCGACCGCGCCGACGCCGAGCGGGGCATGGTGCCAGGCGATCTTGTCGACCAGTTCGGTGATGCGCGCCATGCCGAGCCCGGCGTTGAGCCGCTTCGGCATCGGCGTCGAACCGGTGTGGGCGTCGCGCCCGGTCAGCGTGATCTCCAGCCAACGGGTGCCCTGGCCGTGCGAGACGACGCCGATATCGACACCCTCGGCCTGCAGGATCGGTCCCTGCTCGATATGCAACTCGAAATAGGCGTGCGCCCTGCGCGCGCCGACCGGCTCGTCGCCCTTGAATCCGATGCGCTCGAGCTCCGCGCCGAGCGCCTTGCCCTCGGCATCGGTGCGAGCATAAGCGAAGTCGAGATCGAACACCCCGGCATAGACCCCGGAGGCCACCATGGCGGGAGCGAAGCGCGCGCCCTCCTCATTGGTCCAATTCACCACCTCGACCGGGTGCCTGGTGCGGATGCCGAGATCGTTCAGCGTGCGCACAACTTCCAGCGCGCCGAGCACGCCGAGCACGCCGTCGAACTTGCCGCCGGTCGGCTGGGTGTCGAGATGCGAGCCGATCATCACCGGCAACGCCTCGGGATCGGTGCCCTCGCGACGGGCGAACATGGTGCCCATGGCGTCGACGCCCATGGTCAGCCCCGCCGCCTCGCACCACGACTTGAACAGCAGCCGCCCCTCGCGATCCGCATCGGTAAGGGTCTGCCGGTTGTTGCCGCCGCGCACGCCGGGGCCGATCTTCGCCATCTCCATCAGGCTGTCCCACAAGCGGGCGCCATCGGTGCGGAGGTTATCGGTCGGATTGGTCATCGGGCAGCAACTCCTGAACCGGCGGTGAAACGCGGGCCGCCAGCATAAGCGCGTCCGCCCTGCCCGCGCGACAGGCAAGATGCCGGATTGTGCAGAGTGCGTCGGCGTGGCGCGGCCGTATCGGCTGTGGCAGTAACGCGCATCATCTCCCGCGTCATGGCCGGGCTCGTCCCGGCCATCCACGGTTGTTCGTTTGCACGGACGTGGATCCCCGGGACAAGCCCGGGGATGACCGGTTGATCGGTTGATCATGGGTTAAACAGGGTCACCGCCCGAGTGCGGGCAGCAGCACATTGTCGATCAGGTTCCAGCGCAGTGCCGGCTCGGCCCGCGGCACGCCCTTGACCCAGTAGTCGAGCGCACGCTGGCGCACGCCGCTCGCCTCCTCGAGCTGGAGCCAGAGATCGACATAGCGCAGCATGTCTTGCGAGCGCGGCGGCAGCAGATAGGACAGGGGCAGCGGCGCGCCCATATGGGCCGGCACCACGGCAGTGAAGCCGGTGCGCGCCGAAGTCCAGGCGGCGGCCTGGTCCCGGGTCCAGATCGCGGCCTCGATGTCCGGCCGGCTGGGCAGCTCATCATAGGAGGCGAGCACCGCGAGCTTCGCCTTCGGAAACAGCGCCTGCGCCAGCGGTACCAGCACCGGGTCCTGGAACACGCCGAGACGAAGATCCGGCTGGGCGACAATGTCGGCGAAGCTCATGAAGTGGCTCACCCGGCCCGCCCGTACGATGAAGGCCACGGGATTGACGATGTAGAAATCCGAGACGCTCAGCGTGCGCAGCCGCTCCGGCGTCGCATAGGCGCCGGCCATCACCATGTCGAACAGGCCGGCCTGCAGGTCGGTCTCGAGCGTCGCCCAGTCGATCGGCACGAACTCGACGCCGACATGGAGGTCACGGGCGAAGCGATAGGCAGCCGCGACGTCGTAGCCGACAAGATCGCCGGCGCCGTTGAAATAGCTGAAGGGCAATATGTCCCGCCCGTAGCCGATCCGCATGCGGCCGCGGGCGCGGATGCCCTCCAGTGTGGCGACACCGGCAAGCGGGGCGAGATCGCCCGGGCGCTCACGCCGCACCACGGCATCGACCCTGCCGGTGAGCGTGGGGTCGAGCGTGCGCGCCATGATGGCGGCGTCGCTCGGCGGCGGAAACAGGCGTGTGGAGAACAGCCGTCCGCCGACGGCGAGACCGCCGAATAGCATGGCGGTGAGAGCGAAGGCGGCGAGCACGGGCCTCAGGCGCATCTTCGCCCGGCCGAAATAGATCATGGTCGCGGTCAAGGTGACGAAGGCGAAGCCCATCACCGAGAGCGCCACCTGCCCGTACCGGGTGATGGTCATGGTCTCGACATAGAGATTGGTGGTCTCGGGCGGCAGCCGCAGCCACTCACCGAGGAAGGCCACCGCATCCACCGAGGCGCTAGGCGAGCCGATGCCGGAGAGCAGGGTCATGAACGGCAGCAGCACCCACTCCGAGAATGTGAGTACAACGCGCTGGTGATAGCTGGCGAAGATCAGGAACAGCGCGATGAAGTAATTACCGAGCTGGCTCAGCACGTAGGCAATGGAGAGGCTGGCCTTGATGACATCGGCCGACTCCTCGCTCTCGATCCTCTCCTGGCGGCACAATTCCTCCGCCGCCTTCTGGATGAAGGGGAGTGCGGCGACCGAGAGTGTCGTCACCAGAGCGAGCGTCAAGGCGGGCCTGAGCTCGGCCAGGATGGCGCCATAGCTTTGCGGCACCAGACGGCTCAGCAGGAACGGCAGGATCACGAAGCCGAGCACCACCGTGCCGATCAGGAACAGCACCGTATAGACGGCAAGGCTGCCGGCAACTGCCGCGTCCACCGTGCCGGCGGTGCTGGCGAACAGCGCGAAGACGCCGAGCGGGGCGACATAGACGATCCAGTTCCAGATGACGACGCTCGCCTTGCGCAACACCTCCATGCTCTCGAGGAAGGTCGCCTTCTGCGGCAGAGACTGGATCGCCACCGAATAGAGCGCGGCGAACACCACCACGGCGGGCACGAAATTGCGGTCGAGGGCGAGGGCGATATTGGCCGGGATCAGGAGGTTGAGGAGGTCGGCGGCGGCGCGTGCGGTCTCCGGTGTGATCACGCTCGGCGCCGGTGCCGGCGGGATGAGGGCGCCGATCAGGAAGATGGTGAGGAAGGCGAGCCCCCACACCACGAGATAGACCACCCAGCTCGCCCGCAGCAGGCGCCCTGCCCGCTCGCGAGCCAGCCCGCCGAGGCCGACCAGCAGCGAGCAGATGAGATAGGGAAAGACCGCGATCTCCAGCAGCTTCGCATAAGCGATGCCGAGCGGCTGCAGCACGGCGGCGCGCTCGCCGACCACGAGGCCGGCAATGAGGCCGAGCGCGGCGCCAATGAGTATATAGACCGGCAACCGGGACTTGCTCGGTTCCGCCACGCTCCCGCCCCTCCCCCGATCGGCGATTCGCAATGGCCCATTATGGACGGCGGGCGGGGAAAGCCAGCGTCGTCGTCTGTCCCGCGCCTTCCCTTTTCGCCGGGGACGGTGCGCAGCGTCCGGTCGAACAGGATGACCGGAAGCCCAAGCAGCAGCACCGCCACCCCTACCAGCGCACCGAGGCCGGTATAAGCGAGGCTCGAATAGAACAGATAGGCGCAGGTGAGGCAGAATATCGCCGGCGTCAGCGGATAGAGCGGGGCGCGGAAGGCACCGCGAAGCGGGGGAGCGCGGTGGCGCAGCACGAAGAAGGCGATGCCCACCAGCAGCAGGAAGAACCAGAACACCGGCGCGGTGTATTCGACGATCGCCTGGAAGCCGACGCGGGTGGAGGCACCGAAGCCGACCAGCGCCAGCGCGATGACGCTCTGGGCGATGATCGCGTTGATCGGCATGTTGCCCCGCGCCTCCCACAGGCCGATACGGCCGAGCAGCGGCAGATCGCGGCCGATCGAATAATAAAGCCGCGCTCCGGTGAAGATGGTGGCATTGAGCGTGCTCAGCGCCGCGCAGCACAAAGCGAGCGCCAACGCCACCGAGCCGCTGTCGCCCAACACGCTGCGCATGGTGTCGGCCCCCACCACATCGCTCTGCCGCAGGCCATCGAGCCCAAGGACGCGCAGATAGGCGAGATTGATGAGCAGGTAGAGCGCGACGATGGCAAGGATGCTCAGCATCAGCACACGCGGCATGTTGCGCCGGACATCCTTCATCTCCGCCGACAGATAGGCCGCCTCATTCCAGCCGCCATAGGTGAGGAGGACCAGCACCATGGCGAGCCCCACGGCGCCGCCGGTGGTGTCCGCCGGTGCCGCCGGAGGCGTGGCCGGCGCACCGCCGAGGATGAGTCCCAGCAGCGCGATCAGCAGCACGCCGCCGACGGTGAGCGCGGTGAACAGACGCTGCGCGCCGCGGCTCTGCGTCGAGCCCGAAAGATTGACCAGCGTGAACAGCACGATGGCGCCGGCCGCATAAAGCGCCGAGCCGAAGCCGCCGAGCGGGAGGATCTGCTGCGCATAATCGCCGAACACGAAGGCGACCGCAGCGATGGCGCCAGTCTGGATCACGGTGAGCCGCGCCCAGGCGAACAGCAGCGCCGCCGGCTTGCCGATCCCGCGATGCAGGAAATGATACTCGCCGCCGGTGTGCGGGTAGGCCGAGCCGAGCTCGGCATAGATGAAGGCGCCGATCAGCGTGATGACCCCGCCGGCCAGCCAGACGGCGATGAAGGCCCATTCGCTCCCGACATTGGCGGCGACGATCTGCGGGGTGCGGAATATCCCGATGCCGACGACGATGCCGACCAGCATGGCGACGCCGTCGACCATGCCGAGGCTGGGGCGCGGCGCGCCGGCCTGCGTGTTGACGGCCGGCAGCGCCAGCTCGCGTGGTGCGGTGCGTTCCAAGTTTCCACTCCGTGAGATGATCGCGCGGCAGCGTTCGCGCGAAGTACGGGCTTCGCGGCGGGATGCCGATTTCAGGGATGGGCGACGAGCGCCGGGAAGCATCCTCCCCGACGCGGCCGTTCTCTCAGATGCGCGAGGCCGACCAGTTGCCGCCCGGCCCGCCGGTGATGCTGCCGGTCATCGTCTCGCCGTCGACCGTGCCGGAATATCTGACACCATCCACGGTGAAACGGATGGCCTTGCCGTCGAGGCGGGCATCGGTGACCGACCTTGTCCCGAGGGTGCCGCTGAGAACCTGATAGCGCTGCGTCAGACGGAGCTGCTGCTCGCCGAGCCGCCAGCTGCCCTCGACCTTCGCCGGCACGATCCACATGAGCGCCGTGCACCACTGGGCGCAATCCTGGGTGACCCGGGAGGTCTCGTCGGGCTCCCAGTCGCCCATGCGGAAGGTGTTGGAGACGATGCGCGTGCCGGGCGCCAGCCGAGAATTTGCGGGCGCAGCTGCTCATTGAGTTCCGGCAGCAGGAACAGCGTGATGACCTGCGCCTTCGAGAAATCGCTCTCGAACAGGTCGGCCTTGGCGAAGGTCGCGCGCGCGCTCACGCCGGCGGCCGGCGGCATTGCGTTGCGCAAGCGCGACCATGTCGGGATTGTATTCGATGCCATGCGCCCTGAGGCCACGCACGGCGGCGGTGATGACGGTGCGGCCGTCGCCGGAGCCGAGGTCGATCAGATAGTCCTGGGGGGTGACCTTGGCCATGTCGAGCATGCGGTCGACGAGGGCCTGTGGCGTCGGCACCCAGACCACGTCCTTTCCAGCCTGGCCGGATTCCGGCTCGTACTGGCCGGTCGTGGGCTGGCCCTCGGCAAGCACCGGCGAGATCGGCGCAAGAGCGAGCAACGATACCATTAATGCCGCGCTCAAGGAACGCATCCGCCACCGATCTTGCGACACATTGATACAATAGTCTTGTCTTTCGAATTGACGCAAAATGTAACGGCGCGACAATTTTGCGTAAAGCGATAGGATCAAGGCACCTCTCCTTCGCTATATTTGTTAGATGGCTCGATTTATTCTCGGATACGAGCCAACCTCTATCATGCGAATACGCGCAATGCGCTTCACATGACGTTGAGACATGCGAAGCGGGAGAGATCGAGCGGGTGCACGCGTCGGTTATGATCCGGCCATCTCACTGCGGCGCAGGCAGCGGCTCCAGGCAGCGCGAGGCGGTCTGCACGCAGGCGATGGCAGGGGTCGAGCAACTCGGCACAGCATCAGCGCTCGACTGGATGCAGACATGGCAGCCATCGCTCCATTGCCGGCACGCGGCGCCTTCGGGCGGAGTGAACCAGCTCGGTTCCGATGTGGTGGTCGCCGGCTTGTCCGGGAGCGGAAGCGGCTCTTCGGCGCGTACTGCCGCGCCGCCGAGCGCCGCCAGCAGAGGGAGCGCCATGGCCGAACGTGTGAATTTATTCGCCATGGCTCGCCCTCCCGCACGCTTCGCGCTCGTGATGGAAGCCAACTGCGCCGGCAGCGAGGCGCGAAGCTGGAGATACAGCGGGTGGCAGCGCCTCCCGCTGTCACGCGGCGCTCAGGCTGCTTCTCCAGCCTTGGCCACCGTGTTGAGGACACCGCGCGCGAGCGCGGGTGGCGCGCCGACATGAGGCACGCGCCCTTCCATCGGATGGCTCGGGTCGAGATAGCCGTAGGTCGAGGTCTGGCCTGGTGCCACCAGGCTGTCGACCAGCGCTTCATCCTCCGCCGTGAAGTCATAGTCGAGCGCGCGGACATAATCGTCCCATTGCTGCTCGGTACGGGGACCACCTATGGCAGCCGTAATCAGCCGGTTGTTCAGCACCCAGCCGAGCGCGAAAGCGCTTGGCGCAATATGGCGCTGTGCAAGATGCTGCTTGATGCGCTGCGCGATGCGCAGGGATTCCGGCCGGAATTCGGTCTCCAGCAGCCGCTTGTCGCCGCGGCCGGCGCGTGAATCGGCGGCGGGCGGGGTGTCGGGATCGTATTTCGCGGTGAGCACGCCCCGCGCCAGCGGGCTGTAGGAGACGACGCCGAGCCCATAGAAGCTGGCGGCCGGGAGCGCCTCGCTCTCCACCGTGCGGTCGACGAGGTTATAGAGCGGCTGGCTGGCGACCGGCCGGTCGATATTGAGCTGGTCGGCGAGATGCGCGACCTCGGCGATGCGCCAGCCGCGGAAATTCGACACCGCGAAATAGCGCAGCTTGCCCTGGCGGATGAGATCGGCGAGCGCGCGCACCGCCTCCCCGAGCGGCTCGTCATAGCTGGCGCGGTGGATATAGAGGATGTCGATGTAGTCGGTATCGAGCCGGGCCAGGCTGTTCTCCACCGCCTCGAAGATCCATTTGCGCGACGAGCCGCTCTGGTTGACGCCCTTGGCATTGCCCACCGTGTTGGTGAACTTGGAGGCGATGGTGAAGCGGTCGCGATTGCCCTTCACGGCACGGCCGACGATCTCTTCGGAGCGCCCGGCATTGTAGGTGTCGGCGGTGTCGATGAAATTGAAGCCCTGATCATAGGCCTTGTGGATGATGCGGTGCGAGGTCGGCTCGTCGGTCTGGCCGCCGAACATCATGGTGCCGAGGGCAAGCTTGGGGACCTTCAGGCCGCTGCGACCGAGATAGCGATATTCGGGCATGGATCATCCTCTTGCAGGCGAAATGCGCGGAGCGGGAGTAAAGGCTCTCCGGCCGCGACATGCCAGAGCGCTCGCGCACTATTGTCAGCTCGGCACGAGGACGATGCTGAGCCGGCTCGGATGACGTCGGGTCGTCATGCCCGGGCTTGTCCCGGGGATCCACGTCCGTGACGATTGCACAACCGCGGATGGCCGGAACAAGCCCGGCCATGACGGCGGAATGGTCCACCCCTGAAGGCTCTCAGCCCGGCACCTGCAGCTCGACCAGCGGGGCGTGCTGCTGGCCGCCATAGGCGTCGCCGTCATCGAGGTCGCACTGCACATAGGGCCGGGGGATGGAGATCTTGATCGCCTTCGCCGCATCGTGGTGGAAGAAGATCACCTCACCCTTATCGACGTGGTAGAGCCGGGCGAAGACTTCCCTGGTCAGTACCCGGGCGTCGATAACACGGCGATAGCTAGCCTCGTCGTCGAACATCACGTCAAAGGTCAGCATATAGGGCCCGGCATTCTTCGAGCGGATCAGCCGCGCCAGTTCGCCAAGCGTCGCCATCATCCGACCTCCATATATTCGTGCCGGAACATCGTGCGCGGCTCGCGCGGCGCGACGATGTGGTTGAGGTTGAAGCGATAGACCGGCCCGCGGTCGGTCTCCGCCGGGGTCATCGGAAAGGCGAGACCGCTGATCAGGCCGCGCCATTCCGGGATAGGATAATGCAGGGCGAAATGAGCGAAGGTCTTGGCGATCGCCATGGTCACGCCGCGCTCCGGCGAGAGGATGGTGAACAGCACGCCGACCTCGTGGCCGACCTCTGCGGCGAGCGGTTCCAGCTTGCCCATCACACCGTCGCGGCCATAGACCCGCATGCGGATGGAATAGTCGCCCTCGCCGACGCGGCCCTGGAACATCTCCTGGACCCGCGAGGCGAAGCGCTCGCACATGCCGGCGAACCAGCTGTCGATCTGGCGAATGATATAGGGCTCGCGGATGCCGGCGATGATCGCCGCCTGGTATCCGGCGAGCTCGGCGCCCTCCAGCTTGAAGGTCGGCCGCTGGCTCGGCAGGAAGTGCGAGCGGGTGACGCGGACCGCGCGGTCGTTCAAGGCCTCATATTCGCACTCCGAGGTATCGAGCGTGCCGCCCGGCTCGGTGATGAGGAACGGATCGGCATTCTCGTAGAGCGAGTGCGAGGCGACGCTCTGCGGCGTGCAGCGCGCTTCCGGGTCGAGCGGCTCGATGTCGAAATGATCGTCGCGCACCCAGGCGAAGATGCTGTCGGGCCGCTTGCGCTGCACGGTCGAGGCGGTGCCGCATTCGAGGATCTTGGCGGCGTGCCAGGCCGATCCGGGATCGGCTTTCCTCATCAGCGGCACCGCGGCGAACAGCGCGGTGTCGGAGGCGCGCCCGGCAAGGATGACGTCGGCTCCGGCCTCGATCGCTTCCGCGATCGGCTCGTGCCCCATCATCGCGACGATGTGTGCGCTGCGCTCGATGATCGCCTCGCTGATCTCCGGCGCCGGATTGAGCGGGGTGATGCGGCCCTCGCGCAACTGCTCCTTGAGGAAGCCCTTCTCCTGCTCGCTGCGCACCAGGCCGAGCTTGAAGCGCAGCCCCTCCTCCCGGGCGATCTCCAGCGCGATGTCGCGCATCCAGGCGACGCCGGCATCGCCGCCCGCCATGCCGCACGAGCCGATGATGAGCGGAACCTTGAGCGTGTCCCTGCCCTGCAGCATCAGCTTCAGGTCGCGCTTGGTGCCCTCGCGCGAGAAATGCGGCTCGCCGGTGCCGAGATGGTATGGCCCTGCATCGCTCGAACCGCCGTCGCAGGCGATGACGTCGGGCTTCATGGAAATCCCCCGCGCGAAGGAGGATTCCATGAATCCGGACCCGATCTGGCCGGAAGCCGACAGTACCCGTACCTCTCCCATGGCATCACCTCATGATTTGACCTTGCCGTCCGGGCCGAGCACGCGAATGGGGCGCCCGGCCAGGAAGGCTTCGATGTTCTCGACGGTCTCGCCGTAATAGAGCTCGTAATTCTCGCGGATCACGTAGCCGATGTGAGGCGTCGCCAGCACGTTCGGCAGATGGCGATACGGGTGGTCGCGCGGCAGCGGCTCGTCATTGTAGACGTCGAGCCCGGCACCGCCGATGGCGCAGGTGCGCAGCGCGTCGATCATCGCCTCTTCGTCGACCAGCGGCATGCGCGAGGTGTTGATGAGGAAGGCGGTCTTCTTCATGCGCGCGATCTCCCGCGCGCCGACGACGCCGATCGAGCGCTCGCTCTCCGGCATATGGATGGTGACGGCGTCGGAGCGGGCGAACAGCTCGTCCTTCCCCACCGCCTCGACGCCGTGCGGAGCGGCACGCTCCGACGTGAGGTTGGGGCTCCAGGCGATCACCTTCATGCCGAAGGCGTTGCCGACCTTCGCCACCGGGATGCCCATGGTGCCGAGCCCGAGGATGCCGAGCGTCTTGCCCCGCACCGCGGAGCCGAGCTGCACCTGCCAGCCGCCATTGCGGACCGAGGCGACCTCATGATGGATGCCGCGGAACAGCGACAGGATCATCGCCCACGTCACCTCCACGGTCGGGAAGGAATGGGACGTGGTCCCGCACACGGTGATGCCGAGCTCCGCGGCCGCCGCGATGTCGATGGAGCGATCATTGCGCAGGCCGGTTGCCAGCAGCAGCTTCAGCCGCGGCAGCCGCTCCAGCACGCGGCGCGGGAACAAGGTACGCTCGCGCACCCGGCCGACCGCGTCGAAATCGGCGAGCCGGGCAACGAGCCGGTCCTCGTCCTTCTCATGGTCGGCGAAGGCCACGACCCGGCATTCCGCCGGCAACCTGCCCCAGGGGGCGCAGGACAAGGCGACGTTCTGATAGTCGTCGAGCAGGGCAATGCGCATGAAGCAATCCTAGGCAGCAAGGCCGTTGGGAGGAGCCGGCTCGCGACGGGTCTCGCTCGCGGGGAAGACCACCGAACCGGCGATCGGAACATGCAGCCACAGCTGCTCCTGATCGTAATCCGCCGGGGATTCGACCTTCACCACGACGCCGCCGACGGCGAGCTGGTATTGCCAGCGCCCGCCTATGTAGCTGCGGGTGGTGACGCTGGCGGCCAGCACCACGCCCTCCTCGCCCGGTGCGTTGTCGGGGGAGGTCGAGAGTTCGAGCTTCTCCGGGCGGATCGCCACCGTGACCCGCGCGCCGGGCGCGAGATCGCGCGGCAGCATGGTGCGCAGCTCGGCCCCGCCATCGAGCCGCACGATGGCCATGCGCCCGGCATCGGTGCCGACGATCGAACCGGAGAAGAAATTGCTGGTGCCGATGAAGTCGGCGACGAATGGATCGGCCGGGCGCTCATAGATCTCGCGCGGCGTGCCGAGCTGGACGATGCGCCCGCCATTCATCACGGCGATACGATCGGAGAGCGCCAGGGCCTCGATCTGGTCATGCGTGACATAGAGCGTGGTGAGCCGCACCCGCTGGTGCAGATGGTCGAGCCAGGTCCGCGCCCGCTCGCGCAATTTGGCATCGAGATTGGACAGCGGCTCGTCGAGCAGCAGCACCAGCGGCTGATAGACCAGCGTGCGGGCTAGCGCGACGCGCTGCTGCTGGCCGCCGGAAAGCTGGTGCGGATAGCGGTCCGCATAGTCCGCCATCTCGACCAGCGCCAAGGCCTCGGCGATGCGGCGTTGCTGCTCCTTGGAGCCGATCTTGCGGAGCTTCAACGGGAAGGCGAGGTTCTGGCGCACCGTCATGTGCGGCCAGAGCGCATAGGACTGGAATACCAGGCCGCAATTGCGCGCCTCCGCCGGCAGGACCTGGGCCTTGGCGCTGTCGAAAAACACCCGGTCGCCGGCGCGGATCAGGCCCTGATCCGGGACATCGAGCCCGGCCACCGCGGCCAGCGTGGTCGACTTCCCGCACCCGCTCGGCCCGAGCAGCGTCAGGAATTCGCCATTGGCGATGTGGAAGCTGACATTGTCGACCGCAGTGACGAGGCCGAAGCGCTTGGTGAGGTTCTGGACGACGAGCTCAACCATAGATCTTGACCCCGAATGCGCGGCGCATGGCGGCGATGAAGATGACGGTGAAGACGATCTGCACGAAGGAAAGCGCAGCAACGCGGCCCATCTCGCCCTGCACCCAGAACTGGATCAGAGCTGTGCCGATGACTTCGGTTCCGGGCGCGAACAGGAAGAGCGCCGTGGAGTATTCCTTGAAGAAAGACACGAAGAGCAGCGTGAAGCAGGTGAACAAAGCCGGCGTCATCAGCTTGAGGATGATGACGCGCACCGACGTCCACCAGTCGGCACCCATGACCCGAGCGCTGCGGTCGAGGTCGGGACCGATCTGCAGCAGCGAGGGCGAGAGCGCGCCGAATCCGGTGGGGATGTAGCGCATCGTATAGGCGACCACGAGGATCAGGATGGTGTTGCGCATCCAGCCGAGCGGCGGCAGGAACACCGCGGCATAGAAGAAGCCGATGCCGGCAATCAGGCCCGGCAGCGCCCGCGGGAACAATGCAAGATATTCGAGCTGCCGGCGCAGGCGGAAATCCGAGCGGTGCACGATCAGCGCGATCAGCGCGACGAAGAAGGTCGCGAGCGCCGCGCCCCCGACGGCGACGAGAATGGTGTTGAGGATCGCGCGGCGCGTGATCTCCAGCGAGAACACCTCTTGGAAATGCTCGGGAGTCAGCAGCTCCCAGAACGGCACCAGCGGGGTGAGGAAATTCACGCAGGCCCGGAGACCGAGCACGCCGATCGGGAACAGGATGAAGAGCACGACATAGGAGGCGACGAAGATGAAAGCCGGCCAGCGCAGCTGGCCGAGCTTGAAGGGACGCGGCCGTGTCGCCTTGCCGCCCACCGTGACGAAGCGCCGGCTGTTGCGCAGCATGCGGCCCTGGAGGAACACCAGCAGCATGACGATGGCGAGCAGCAGCACCGCCGCGGTGCCGACCAGTCCGTAATTCGGCTTCGGCGTGGAGAGGCCCTGGGTGAACAGGAAGGTGGTGAAGAAGCTGATGCCGGCCGGCTCGCCGAAGATCAGCGGAATGGACAGCATCTCCAGCGCCGCGGTGAAGTTCAGCACGCCGCCATAGAGGATGGAGGGCATCAGCAGCGGCAAGGTGATCGACCACAGCGTGCGCAGCGGCTTCGCCCCGCAGGAGCGCGCGGCGTCCTCCAGTGAAGGATCGGCGAGCGCAGAGGAGCCGAGGCAATAGAGCAGCGCGAGCGGCACCTGCGAGATGCCGGCGATGATCGACATGCCGATGAGCGAATAGAGCGTCCACGGTTCGACGCCGATATAGCTCTTGACGAACAGCGTCACGAACCCGGCCGAGCCGTAGGCGAGGAACCAGCCGAAGGCGAGGACGAGGTGGGAGATGAAGAGCGGCCACAGCAGCATGCTGCCGAAGAAGCCGCGGCACGGCAGGTCGGTGCGGCCGATCAGCACCGCGAACAGCGCGCCGAGCGTCTGCGCGATCAGCGTGGTGATGGTGGCAAAGACGAAGGAGTTGAACAGGACCTTCCGAAGCTGCTCGCTGGCGAAGAGGTCCTTGTAGTTCTTCAGCGTCAGCACCTGACCGCTGTCATAGAGCGGCCGGTCGATGAAGGACTGGTAGACGATCGGCAGGATCGGCGCCACCACCAGCACGAGGGTGACGACGAAGACCGACCAGTAGATCACCGTCGAGCGGGTGATCGGCCGGGGATTGGTGATGTAGCCCGGCAAGGCGCCGGGCGGCGCTAGATCGTGGACGATGGCCATGGGCAGCGACGACGGTCCCGCTCGTGAGAGACGATCCTGATGCCGGCCGGATTGCACGCGGCCGACATCAGGCGTTCAGCAAGAAAATGCGTGCCGGCCGGGGCCGGCACGCAGGCGGCCCCCGCTCAGAGGTTGTAGGCCTTGGTCCAACGCTTCATGAAGGCTTCGTGGTCGGTGATCATGTCCGGGTTGTAGTCGACCGGGATCACGTTCTTCTCGCCGATGGCCTTGATGACGGTCTGGTAGGTGTAGGCGCCGTCGACCTCTTCGGGAGAGACATCGAGCCGGTACGGCGTGCGCCCGCCCTTGGCCATGCCGATCTGACCCTCATGCGAGATCATCAGGTCGAGCCACAGCTTGGCGGCGTTCGGGCTATTGGAGGATTTCGGGATGGCGGAGCCGCGCATCATCACCGGCGTGCCGTCGGAGATGAAGCTCCAGCCGAGCACCTTGCCGCGCTGCGGGTTGCGTACGGCGAGCCAGGGATTGCCCGAACCGGTGAGATAGCCGAACACGTATTCGCCGGTCAGCGTCTTCTCGACCATGGGGCCGGAGGAGCGCTCGACCCGCGTCATCGGTCCCACGGTGTCGAGCCATTCCCAGCCCTTCTCGCCATGGTGCTTGATGAAGGAATAGGCCGAGGTGTAGCCGAACGAGCCGAACTGGGCGCCGTAGCAGCTCATCTTGCCCTTGAAGATGGAAGGGTTCGCCTTGCACTTCTCGACCAGGTCCTGGAAGCTTTTCGGCACCATTGCTTCAGGAAGCAGCAGCTTGTTCCAGATGAACAGCATCGGGTCGATGGCGATGGTGTAGAGCCCTGGATAAGGCAGGCTCCATTTCGGCACATAAGGGATTTCCGGGGACTTGTAGTCCAACAGCTCGTTGCGCTGGACCGCGTTAATCCAGGAATCCGGCGCCACGGTCGCCAGCAGATCGGCGGTCTTGCTTCCGGTTCCACGCTCGGCAAGGAAACGCTCAATGACCTCGCTGCTCTCAAGGTCGAGCGTCTGCACGTCCATCCAGGGATAGAGCGCCTTGTAGCGCGCCATCACCCCGGCCCACATGTCGACCGACATGTTGGAATAGATCAGAAGGTTCTTCTCGGCCTTCGAGCCCTCGATGATCTTGGAATAATCCTGCGGGTAATAGTCGGGCAGCTTGGCATTCTGGCCGAATGCGGCGCGTCCGGTCGTCGCGAGCAGGCCGAGGCCGCCGGCGCCGATCATGAATTGGCGTCTGTCCATGGTTTCCTCCTAAGCGAACGGCGCTCTTTTTTCGGCGCTCGTCCGAATGCGTTCAGTTCAGATGTCGATCTCCATCAGTGGTGCATATTGCTGCCCGCCATGGCTGTCGGCGTCGCCGAGATCGCCTTGGGTGGCAGGTCGCGGAATGGAAGCTTTGACGGCAAGCGCGTTGTCGACAAAGAAGAACTGCACGTTGTTCTCCGACAGACCGTAGATTCCGGCCACCGTCCACGCCGAGATCTTCCCGGAATCCTTCACTCGCCTGTAGGTTTCCGCATTGTCGAACATGATGTCGATGGTCAGGCAGAACGGCCCGGCATTTTTGCTGCGGATCAGGCTGGCGAGATCGGCGAGCTTGGTCATGGAAACCTCAATTCAAAACCGCTCAATTCGGCCTGCTCAGTTCACCTGGACATGCTCGATGCCGAACATCTCGAGCGGATCATCGACCTCGACGACGTGGTTGACGTTGAAGCGGTAGACCGGGCCCCGGTCGAGGTAGGCCGGGCTGAAGGGGCAGGCGATGCCGGTGATCAGCCCGCTCCATTCCGGGATCGGCAGATGCAGCGCCTGGTGCCGGGTGACCGAGGCAATGGCGCTCGCGATTTCCTGGGTCGGGGCGGTGACGAGGAACAACAGGCAGATCTCGTGCGGCGTCGCATCCTTGATGGGCTCGAGCTCGCCCATGGTGCCGTTCTTGCCGTAGACATGGACGTTCAGCGTGATCGCATTGTCGCTGACCGTATTGCCATAGAGTTCCTTGATGCGGCCGCGCACCTTCTCGTCGAGACGGCGCAGCCAGTCGTCGATCTGGCGGATGATGAAGGGATCGCGCACCGAGCCCAGCACGAGCGACTGGTAGCCGACGAGCTCGGCGCCCTCGAGCTTCACGGTATAGCCGTCGGCGTGGCGGAAGGCGCTGCCGCGCACCCGCACCGAGCGATCGTCGACCGCCTCATACTCGGCACCGTGCAGGTCGATGGTGCCGGAGGATTCGGTGATGAGATAGGGGTCGGCATTCTCATAGAGGCTGTGTGCGGCGATGCTCTGCGGAGTGCAGCGCAATTCCGGATCGAGCGGCTCGATGACGAAGCTGTCATGGCTGATCGAGGCCATGATGCAATCCGGGTTCTTGCGGAAGGTCGCCGCCGCCGCGCCGCATTCGAGAATCTTCGCGGCGTGCCAGGACAGTCCCTCCGGGAAACCCAAACGGGTCGGCAATCCGGCGAAGATCGCGGTGTCGCTGGAGCGCCCCGCCAGCACCACCTGTGCGCCGCCTTCGATCGCCGCAAGGATGGGCTCGGCGCCCATCATGCCGACAATCCGTTCGCTCCGCTCGATCGTGTTCTCGTCGAACTCCGGCGCGGGGCTCAATGGGCGGATCTTGCCCGCGCGCAGTTTCGCCTTGAGATAGGCCTTGTCCTGCTCAGCATGGATGAGGGCTGCCGGGAAGCTGAGCCCCTCCTCCGCCGCGATCTCCTTGAGGATCTCGTAGACGAACTGCAGGTGCGGCTCGCCGCCGGCAGTTCCGCATGAGCCGACGATCAGCGGGATGCCGGCGCGTTGCGCGCCGAGCAGCATCAGGCGCAAGTCGCGCTTGATGGCGCGAGCGGGAAACGAGGGCTTGCCGGAGCCGAGCGGCGCGGGTCCGGGATCGGTCGAACCGGCATCGGAGGCGATGAAATGGGGATCGCGCTTCAGCCCGTTCTCAAACGAGCTTTCGAGGAAACCGGAGCCCAGAACGCCGGTGGCGGAAAGCACACGGATTTCGCCGTTCGGCACTTTCTTGAGCATCTTCCACTCCCTCGAGCCGTGGCTTTTTGTCACGGCATTTTTCCCATATTCGGGAGGGAGCGGAAAAAGAGTCAACACTTTTCTCGAAAGACACCCAATAACCCGCGCTGCACCTGCGAAAGAGTTGACACAATTCGGGAGTTCGGTGACACAGGGGTGGACCCCATTTCGTCCCGCGCGGAACACATGGCCCTGGGCGACGATCAGATCGAGACGGGCGAAGCGGCGCCGCTGGCCGAAGACCTCACCTTGTCGCTTGCGGCGATGACCAAGATCATCGGCCTGATCCGCAGCGGCGAACTGCATCCGGGCGACGTCGTCAACGAAACCGACCTGGCGAAGAAATTCGGCATCAGCCGTGGCCCGGTGCGCGAGGCGGTGCGCCAGCTTCAGGGGCGCAAGCTGATCACGCGCGAGCCTTATCAGCGCGCCCGGGTGGTGAAGCTCAACTACAGCCAGATCCGCGAGATCTACGAATTGCGCGAGTGCCTGGAGGGCATGGCCTGCCGCCTTGCCACTGTGAGGATGAGCGACGAGGAGCTCGCCAACCTGATGGCCGCAGTCGAGCAGGCCAAGGGGCCCGACAATTACTCGCTCATCGACACCGACTATCCGTTCAATTTCCACAAGGCCGTCGTCAATGCGTGCGGCAACAGCAAGATCCGGCAGACGCTGAGCGGCGAGCTCTACGACCTCATCCGGCTGTATCGCTGGAGCGCGCACATCCGGGTTCCGGAGGGAAGAGCCCATTCGCGCGACCACTGGCAAATCTGCCGCGCCATGCAGGCCCGCGATGCCGACCTCGCCGAGTCGCTGATGCGCGCGCACATAAGGCGCGTGGCGGCGCTGATCGAGGATGCCGGTTAGAGTTCCGCAAAAGTTGAGTGACTTTTGCGATGAGAAAATGCTCCAGACTTGTGAATCTAGGGCGCCTCAGTCGGCGACCGCCACCGTGGCGGTGAGGCCGGCGATGAGGCGGGCGTCGTCCGGCACATGGTCGAAGGCGATGCGCACCGGGACGCGCTGGGCGAGGCGCACCCAGCTGAAGGTCGGGTTGATGTTGGCGAGCAGGCCGTTGCCCACGGTACGCTCGCGATCCTCGATACCGGCGGCGATGCTCTCGACATGGCCGGCAAGCACCTCGGACCGCCCCATCAGCTTGACCGAAACCGGATTGCCAATCCTGATGCGGGAGAGCTTGGTCTCCTCGAAATAGCCCTCCACCCTCAGCGAGTCGGTATCGACCAGCGCCACCTCCGCCTGGCCGGCATTCACATAGTCGCCGGGACGCAGGCTGAGATTGGTGATGACGCCATTGACCGAGGCCTTCACCTCGGAACGGTCGAGATTGAGCCGGGCGAGATCGCGATCGGCCTGCGCCTGGCGATAGGCGGCCTGCGCCTCGGCCTCGCTGGCGCGCATCTGCTCGGTCTTCTGCTGCGAGACGACATCCTTCAGCTGCTCATAGCGGCCGCGGTCGCGCATCGCCTGGTCGAGCGTCGCCTTGCGGCCGGCGACGGCGGCCTCGGCCTGCTCCAGCGCAATGGCGAAACGGGCGCAGTCGATGCGAAACAGCACGTCGCCCTTCTTCACAGCCTGGTTGTCCTGCACCAGCACCTCACTTACGAAGCCGGAAACATCAGGGGCGATGCCGACAATATCGGCGCGCACCTTGGCGTCGCGGGTCCAGGGGTCGTCCATATAGTGCCCCCACAGCTCGCGGCCGACGGCAAGCGCGGCGACGACGATGGCGAGGGTGACGGCGACACGAACAAGGCTTCGGACAGGGGTCTTCATGACAGCAACCATTGGGAAAACGAGGACAGAGCCCCGAGCAGCACGACATAGAGCGCGACGTCGAACAGGCCGCGATGCCAGACGAAGGCGTAAGCCCCGCTCCAGGCGAGGGCCCGGCGCACCACGAGGCTGACGACGAGCGTCGCCAGCATCAGCACCAGCAGGCCCGGTATATAGACACCGTAAATGTCGATCTCGCCGGTCATGGGTATACCTATTCCGCCGCCATCGGCAGGGGCGCAGTCTCGCGTGGCAGGGATTCACGCGGTGCGTAATCGCCGGAAGGACCGGGTGTCTCGGGGAAGAACACCCGGCGCAGCCCGACCAGGACGTCACGCGCCTCTCGCCCGCGCGCACCGGCGGCGGCGAGCGCCTCGTCGATGCGGGTGCAGAGCGTGGCGGAGGGTTCGACCAGCCGGCCGCTCGCGACGCGCTCGCGATAGAGTTCGGAGACGCCGGCGAGCACGGCGTCGACCGCCTCCGCGGCCTCGCTGCCGAGCCGGCCGCGTTCCTTCTGCAGCTCGATGATGTTGAACCCGATGCGGACCTCGGCATAGCCGTCGATCTTCGCCAGCTCGCGATCCTCGATCGCCGCGAGGCGCGGCACCAACTGGCCGAGCCGGTCGAGCATGCGCCCCGCGAGGCGGTCCTGGTCCCGACGGCGCGACCCGGCTGCGGTCTCGGCGAGGTCGGCCCAGCCGGCGAGCGCCAGGCGGCGGGCTGCGATCTCGGCGCCGAACGGGCGCGTGATCAGCGTCCACACCAGCGCGAAGCCGACGCCGGACGAGGCGGCGATGCCTTCATTGGCGAAGGTGACGAAGTCGGCGCCGTAGCGGTTCTGCAGGGCGACAAAGGAGGCGGTGTTCACCGCCAGCAGCATCGCGAGCATGTTGAACTGCGGCTTCGGGATCATGAGGCCGAGCAGCAGGAAGGGCGGCGCGAACACCAGCACCAGCATCTCGTAGTCGTGGATCAGCGGCAGTATGCCGAACAGATAGATGCCGGAGATCACTAGGCTGACGGCGCACCAGATGAACATCGAGCGGATCAGCGGTGCCGGGCGATCGAGCGCGGCGAAGAAGGAGCAGGCGACCGCCGTCATCATGACGAAGCCGGCGCCATTGGCCCAGCCGATGCTGATCCAGATGAGGCTGGCGAGGAATGTCCCCACCACCACCGATCCGGCGGAGAACAGCAGCAGGCCGTGATCGTAATGGCGCGAGCGGGCGACCACCCGGCGATGGCGGAAGGCCGGCCGCCAGCGGCTGGACGCCTGCCCCGATGCGTGGCCCTTCGCGATCTCGGCGCGCAGTGTCAGACAGTCTTGCCAGAGATTGACGATCTCGGTGAGGCGGGCGAGCGCGCTCGACAGGATCATGCCTTCCCAATCGGCATCGTCGTCCGGCTCCAGTTCGGCGATGCGGGCGGTGAGGTCATCGGCATCGCCGCCGTGCTTGAGGAAGGCGGCGACATCGAGCAGGACCGGCGCAAGGCCGGCAGGCAGCCTGCCTTCCGCATCCTTCAGCGCATGCAGCCGATCGGCGAGCGAGGAGAACAGCGGCAGCAGCATCAGCAGCCGGCCGCGGACTTCCCGGGCATGGCGCTCGACATCGCGGGCGGCGGCGTCATAGGCAAGTTGGCTGATGACGAGGTCGAGCCCGGTAATGTCGGCGGCGAGCTTCTGCCGGCGCAGCGGCGTCGCCGGAATGGCCCCCTCGCCGCGCAGGATCTCGTCGGCCCAGGAGGCCGCATCGTCCAGCCAGGTGGTGATGCGCGCGGAGAGCGCGGTGCCGACGCTGGTGGGGAAAACCACCGCGCCGACAACGCTGGCGCAGGTGATGCCGATGATGATCTCCTCGCTGCGGGCCAGCGCGGTGTCGAAGATCGCCTCGGGCGCCCCGACATCCGGCAGCGCGATCAATGGCAGGCTGTAGCCCGCCAGCATGAAGACATAGCTGCGCGGCGTGGGGTCGAGCATCGAGATATAGAGGAGGCAGCCGGTCCACAGCGCGACGACGAGGCTGAGCAGTTCCGGCGCATTGATGAAGAGCGGCACGAAGAACACCGCCGCGCTGGCGCCGATCAGCGTGCCGAGCGCGCGGTAGAGGCCCTTCGAGCTGGTGGCGCCGGCCAGCGGATTGGCGACGACATAAACCGCCGCCATCGCCCAATAGGGCCGCGGCAAATCGAACGCCAAGGCGATGTAGAGCGCCAACATGGAGGCGAGGAAGGCCTTGCCGGAGAACAGCCAGTCCCGCCAGGAACGCAAGGCCACGGCACCGTTCACGGCGCAGCCTCCTCCGGCACGGAGGCGCGGACACTGGCCTCGTCGAAGGCTTTGAGCACGCGCAGCGCAGCGCTGAGATCGTCCCTGTCGATATCGGCGAGCACGCGGTCGCGCACCCTCACCAGCAGCGCCTCGATCTTGGCACTGAGCTTCTCGCCATCGGGCGTCAGCCAGACGGTCTTGGCGCGGCGATCGGTCGGATCGTCGCGGCGCTCGATAAGGTCGGACGCGGCAAGCTGGTCGAGCAGCCGCACCAATGAGGGACCCTCGATGCCGACATAGGAAGCGAGCGTGACCTGACGCACGCCGCCACCGAGCCGGCCGATCCACAGCAACGGCGCGGCGCAGGCCTCGGAGACGCCGAGCGTCTCCAGCTCCTTCTCGGCAATACGCCGCCACTGCCGCCCGGCCTGCAGCAGGCCGGCGGTGAAGGCGATGCGAAGCTGGTCGATATCGTTCATGCACGAATAGATAGGATACGAATAATGTGGAGTCAATGATTTCGGGCGATTACCAGTCGACTTGTCATCGCCGGGCTCGGAGCGACCGTGGATGGCCGGGACAAGCCACGCCATGACGAAAATCTGACGCAACATCATCCTGACGTGGATAGGACCTCACGCGTGCCGGTCCGCGATCTCCAGGAAGGCCTGCACCACCGCGGAGTCGTCGCTGGTGCGGTGCGCCAGCCAGGTGGAGAGATGCGGTACTGGGTCGGCGAGGCGCCGCGTCACCACATTGGGAAGATTGATGCTCCGGAACGAGGCGGCCATCAGCGTCACGCCGAGATCAGCGGCGACGAGGCCGATGATGGTCGCCGCCTCGCGGGCCTCCTGCCGCATCCGCGGCTGGAAGCCGGCGGCGCGGCACAGTTCGATGAACTGGTCATAGGTGCTGGCGCCGGACTCGCGCGAGAAGTGGACGAAGAAGTCCTCGGCAAGCTCGGAGAGCGCGATCCGCCGGCTGGCCGGAGTGCGCGCGAGCCGATGGCTGCGCGGCAGGAACACCAGCAATTCCTCGCGATGCAGTTCGACTGCGGTGACGAGAGCGTCGGTCTCCGTCGGGTCGGTCGGCGCGCGCAGGAAGGCGACGTCGAGCGCGCCGTCGCGCAACGCGAACATCTGCTGATGGCTCAGCATCTCCTGCAAGGTGAGATGGACGTCCGGCCGGCGTTCACGAAAGGCGCGGATGATCGCCGGCATGACGTTGGCGAGCGGCGCCGACGCGGTGAAGCCGAGCCGCAATTCGCCGATCTCGCCGCGCGTCGCCCGCCGCCCGATCTCACCGGCCTGCTCGGCGCGGGCGAGCGCGGCTCGCGCTTCGGGCAGAAAGACCCGACCGGCCTCGGTGAGCTCGACCCGGCGACTGGTGCGGGCGAACAGCGGCCCGCCAAGCTCCACTTCGAGCTGCTGGATCTGCTGGCTTAGCGGAGGCTGCGAAATGGCGAGGCGCTGCGCGGCGCGGCCGAAGTGCAGCTCTTCGGCGAGCGCGACGAAATAGCGGAGATGGCGCAGTTCCATTCGCAGAGCCTATCGATCATGCCGAACTCGATATTGGACAATATCAATCACAAACGCCATCTCTCCCACGACGCCGTCGCTGCTGCCGACGTCCCGTGGACTTTTGATGATGACCGCCTGCGTCTCCCCAAATTCCCTTCCCGCTGACGAAACTATTGCGCTCGGCGCCGTTCCTCGCGATCTGCCACTGGCAGAGATGGAGGCGGATCTGCGCGTCAGACGTGGCACGCCCGGCTTCCACCTGACGAACCTCGCGCTGTTCTCGGCCGGCTTTTCCACCTTTGCGCTGATCTATTGCGTTCAGCCGCTGATGCCGGTCTTCTCCCAGGAGTTCGGCATCACCCCGGCGCAGAGCAGCCTCGCGCTCTCCGCCACTACGGGGCTGCTCGCCTTTGCCATGCTGATCGCGAGTTCGCTCTCGGAGATCGTCGGCCGCAAGCCGGTGATGATCGTCTCGCTCTTGGCCTCCTCCCTCCTGATGATGGCGTGCACCTTCGTCGAGAGCTGGCACCAGCTGGTATTCTTGCGCGCTCTCGCCGGCATCACCTTCAGCGGCCTGCCGGCGGTGGCTATGGCCTATGTCGGCGAGGAGATGCACCCGGACTCCGTCGGCCTCGCCATGGGGCTATATATCGGCGGTAGCGGCCTCGGCGGGCTTGGCGGGCGCACCATCGTCGGCGTCCTCACCGATTTCGTGTCCTGGCGCAGCGGGCTGTTCGCGGTCGGGCTGGTCGGCGTCGTCTGCGCGCTGATCCTGTGGCAGACGCTGCCGGCCTCGCGGAACTTCAAGCGTTCGGCACCGTCCTTGAAGGCATTGGCTTCGTCGTTCGCCGGCCACCTGCGCGATGGCCGCCAGCGCGCCCTGCTGCTGCAGGGCTTCCTGCTCCTGGGCAGCTTCGTGTGCGTCTACAACTACACCGGCTATCGGCTGATGGAGGCGCCGTTCTCGCTCAGCCAGGGCGCCGTCAGCCTGATCTTCGGCGTCTATATCGTCGGCATCTTCTCGTCCGCCTACATCGGCGATCTCGGCAGCCGGCTCGGACGCGGCCCGGTGCTTTGCGGTTCGATGGCGCTCATGCTCGGCGGCGTGCTGCTGACCCTGGTGCCGGAACTCCCCATCATCATCGCCGGCATGGCGATCCTCACCTTCGGCTTCTTCGGCGCACATTCGGTCGCCAGCAGCTGGGTCGGCGCCAATGCCCGCCACGCCAAGGCGCAGGCCTCCTCGCTCTATCTGTTCGCCTATTATCTGGGATCGAGCGCGATCGGCGCGCTCGGCGGGGTTTTCTGGCTCCATGGCGCATGGCCGGGCGTGGTCACGCTGCTCGCCGGCCTGCTGCTGGTCGGCCTCGTGGTCGCGGGGTGGCTTGCCTGGAGCGGAGCAAGCCACCGCCAAATGGCGCCTGAGACCTGACCGCCGCCTATTCTACCTGCGTGGCGACGAGGCGGTTCTGGCGCTGGCGCAGCAGGCCGGCCAGCGCGGCCAGGCAGAGCGTGCCGAGGATCAGCAGGAAGGCCGCGGCGGCGACCGCCGGGCTGATGTTCTCGCGGATGCTGGCGAACATCTGCCGCGCCAGGGTGCGCTGGTTGGGCCCCGCGACGAACAGCGTGATCACCACCTCGTCGAGCGACGTGGCGAAGGCGAACACCGCCCCCGAGATCACGCCGGGCATGGCGAGCGGCAAGGTGATGCGGCGGAAGACGGTCGCCGGATTGGCGCCGAGACTCGACGCCGCCCGCTCGACCGAGGTGTCGATGCCGCCCAGCGAGGCGGTGACGCTGACGACCACGAACGGCACGCACAGCACCGCGTGGGCGACGATGACGCCGAGATACGAACTCGCCAGCCCCATCCGGGTATAGAGGATCTGCATGCCGACGCCGAGCACCACGGCCGGCACCACCATCGGCAGCAGGAACACCACCCGCAGCAGATCGGCGAAGGGCAATCGGGCATTGCGCAGCCCAAGCGAGGCAAGCGTGCCGATCACCGTCGACAGCACTGTGGCGCCGGAGCCGATGATCAGGCTGTTCACGATCGAGCGCCGCCAGGTCTCGCTGGTCTGCAATTCGACGAACCAGCGCGAGGAGAAGCTCTCGATCGGGTAGTTGAGGAACACGCTCGAATTGAAGGCGAGCGGCAGGATGGCGACGATCGGCGCCACCAGGAAGAACACCACCGCGGCGCCGAACAGGATCTGGGCCGCCCGCAGCCCCGGGGAACGTGCCGCCATCTCAGGTCCCCACCATCTGCGGGGCGCGCGAAAGCCGGCCATAGACCAGATAGAGCGCGGTCGTCGTCACCAGGAGGATCAGCCCGAGCGCGCCGGCCATGCCCCAATTCGCGGTGCCGGTGGCGAAGAAGGCGATGACCGAGGAGATCATCTGGTCTTCCGCGCCGCCGACCAGCGCCGGCGTGATGTAGTAGCCGAGCGCCACCATGAAGACGAGCAACGCGCCCGAGAGCAGCCCGGGCAGCACCAAAGGCAGCAGCACATGGCGGAACGCGCGCAGCCGCGTGGCGCCGAGCGAGGCGGCCGCCGGCATCAGGTTGCGCGGAATGCCGAGCAGCACGCTGTAGATCGGCAGCACCATGAAGGGCAGCAGCACGTGGGTCATGGCGATGACGACGCCGGTGCGGTTGAAGATGAGCTGCAAGGGCTGGCTGACGATGCCGACCCCGATCAGGAAGTCGTTTATCAGCCCCTCATTCTGCAGCAGGATCACCCAGGCCGCGGTGCGCACCAGCAGCGAGGTCCAGAGCGGCAGCAGCACGGCGAGCAGCAGCAGGTTGCGGACCCAGCCCGAGGCGGCGGCCGCGATCATCGCATAGGGCAGGCCGATCAGCGCGCAGAGCAGCGTCACCAGTCCGGCAATGATGAAGGTGCGCACCATGATGGTGCGGTTCGCCGAGGTGTCGGCGACGATGCTGCCGTCGGTATCGCGCTTGAGATCCACCGCGGCGAGCAGGTTGCGGTCGGTGTAGCGCGGCATGGCGCGCTGCATTGCCTGCCAGAAGGTCGCGTCGCCCCAGCGTTTGTCGACGGCGCTAAGATCGATCGGCTGGCCGGCCGGCGCATCGCGCACGGCAGTCGCGGTGCGGCTCAGCAGCGTGCGGAAACCGGAGGCCTCGCTGTTCAGCCGGCGCACCGCATCGCCGAACGCCATCTGCTCGGTCGGCCGGCGCAGGTCCGCGACCAGCGCGTCCTGCACCGCCTTCGGCGGCAGCCCGGCACCGTCCCACTGGATGATGGCCTCAGCGGTATCGGGCAGCACGGCGCGCACCGTGCCATCGGTGACCGAGACCAGCGTCATCATCACCAGCGGCCAGATGAAGAACACCGCCAGGAAGGCGAACAGTGGCGCCACCAGCAGCAGCGCGCCGATGCGCGAGCGTGCGCGTCCCCCGCTCATGGCACGATCAGCGTGCATTCGGCCGGCTCGAAGCAGGCGAAAGCCGAACTGCCGACTGGGCCGACCGGAACCCGCCGCTCGACCTTGGCGACGAGAGTGATGCCGTCGGCGCTCAGATGCGAGCGCAGATGGTCGCCCTGATAGACATTGTCGGCGATGGTGACGGGAATGACGTTCGCGCTGCCTGCCTCCGTGCGCAGATGCATGCGCTCCGGCCGGACCGAGGCGAGGATGGAGGCGCCTGCCGCAACCGGCGCCGTGACCGTGGCCCTCACGTTCAGGCCGCCCTTCAGAGCGACCTCGGCGACATCACCCTCGACCCGCTGCACTACCCCTTCGAACAGATTGGTCTCGCCGATGAACTCGGCAACGAAGCGCGTCTTCGGGCGATCATAGATGCCTTCCGGCGTGTCGAGTTGCTCGATCTTGCCGGCATTGAACACGGCGATGCGGTCCGACATGGTTAGCGCTTCGGACTGGTCGTGGGTGACGAAGATCACCGTCAGGCCGAGCTTCCTGTGCAGGTCGCGCAGTTCGAGCTGCATGTGCTCGCGCAGTTGCTTGTCGAGCGCACCGAGCGGCTCGTCCATCAGGACGACGCTGGGTTCGAAGACGAGCGCACGGGTCAGGGCGACGCGCTGCTGCTGCCCGCCGGAGAGCTGGGAGGGCCGGCGGTCCTTGAGATGGCCGAGCCGCACCATGTCCAGCGCCCGGGCGACGCGCTCATGTGCTTCCGCCTTGCCGATGCCGCGCATGGCGAGCGGAAAGGCGACGTTCTCCGCCACCGTCATGTGCGGGAACAGCGCGTAGCTCTGGAACACAACGCCCATGTTGCGGCGGTGCGAGGGCAGGCTTTCGATGCGCACGCCGTCGAGCCAGATCGCACCCTCCGTCGGATCCTCGAAGCCGGCCAGCATCATCAGCATGGTCGTCTTGCCCGAGCCGGAGGGCCCAAGCAGGCTGAGGAACTCGCCCTTCTCGACCCGCAGGTCGAGATTATCGACGACGCGCAACGGGCCGAAGGCTTTCGTGACCTTGTCGAAATGGATGAAGGGCGCCAACCGCGGACTCCGGACTCATGGGCTCACGCAAGCCTAGCCGGCTGGGACGGCGGGTCAAAGCGTGCGTGATGAGGGGCGATCGGTTTGAGCATCCTTCGAGGCCCGGCTTTGCCGAGCATCTCAGGATGAGGTCGCTTATAAGAGCCACCTTATCCTGAGGTGCGAGCGCAGCGAGCCTCGAAGGATGCTCAAGCCGATGGCGGCAAAAGAAAACAGCGCGGCACCATTCCATGCCGCGCTGTCGAATTGCGGACCGAAGCTTACTTCGCCAGCCAGGCGTTGAAGCGCTTGGTCATCTCTTCGATGTTGTCGACCCAGAAGGCGCCGTCGAGTGCGATGGCGCCCTTCAAATTCGCCTCGGCGGTGGGCAGGTCCTTGGCGAGGTTGGGCGGCACCATCGCGGCAGCCTGCTTGTTGGGCAGGCCATAGGCGATGTACTCGGGCAGCTTCGACTGGTTGGCCGGATCGCTGGCGAAGGCGATGAAGTCCATCGCCGGCCCCTTGTTCGGGCTGTCCTTCAGGATCACCCAGCTGTCGATGGCATAGATGCTGCCGGGCCAGACGCCCTGGAAGTTCTTGCCCTCGGCCCTATTGATGCCGGTGAGGCGGCCATTATAGGCGGTCGACATCGCCACTTCGCCGGATGCGAGCAGTTGCAGCGGCTGCGCGCCGGCCTCCCACCACACGATGTTCGGCTTCAGCTCGTCGAGCTTCTTGAAGGCGCGGTCGACGCCTTCCGGCGTGCCGAGCACCTTGTAGACCTCCTCCGGCTTCACCCCGTCGGCCATCAGCGCGAATTCCAGGGTGTATTTCGGCCCGCGGCGCAGGCCGCGCTTACCGGGGAATTTCGCGACGTCCCAGAAGTCCGCCCAGGAGGTCGGCGGGGTCTTCAGGCGGTTGGCGTCATAGCTGAGCATGGTCGACCAGACGATGGCGCCAACGCCGCAATCGCTGACCGCGGCGGGCATGAACTTGTCCTTGCCGCCGAGCTTCTGCCAGTCGATCTTCTCATAGAAGCCGTCGGCGCAGCCGAGCTCGAGCTCCTCGCTCTCGACCTGCACGGCGTCCCAGTTCGGCACGCCGGCCTTCACCTTGGCAGCGATGACGCCGATGCCGCCGTCCCAGCTCTCGTCGAGCAGCGGCTTGCCGGTCTTCTTCGCGAAGGGCTCGAAATAGATCTTCTTCTGGGCGTCCTGGTAGTTTCCGCCCCAGGAAACGACTGTGAGATCGCGGGCCGAGGCCACGCTTCCCGCCGCCATCAGTCCTAGGACAAGGCCGGCGCCGCCGATCCGCAGGAAAGCAGACTTCACCATGATGGAAGTTCCCCTGTTTGTTGCCTTTATCCGGGCAGCAAAGCACGCTCCCGGTGGCCGTGACAGAATGCGTGGGGTGTCCGCAGCCCCCTCGGTGAATATTATAGACACAAATCACTGCGAGTCTTGGTAGTCCGTGACTTAGTAAGTCGGAGGATTGATCGCGCTGACGATCTCGCTCGGACCGTCGGCGACATTACGGAAGCGGTGCGGCAAGCGGCTGTCGAAATAATAGGCGTCGCCGACGCCCAGCACCTTCGACTGGTTCTCCACCGTGACCTCGACCGCGCCGCGGATGATCATGCCGGCCTCCTGCGCGGTATGGGAGAAAGCTTCCCCGGTATCGGCACCGACGGCATAGGTCTCGTGTAGCACAAGTATTTGCCGGTTCGGATGATTGATTCCGATGACGCGATAGGAGATCGCGTCGCCACTGCCCACCTCGGGCAGTTCGGCCGCCTCATAGAAAGGCGAGTAGGAGGACATCTGCTGCAACTCGGAGAAGAAGCCGACCAGCGTCGTTCCGAGCGCCTCCAATATGGCGGCCAGCGTGTCGATGGAAGGACTGATGCGGTCCCGCTCGATCAGTGAGATCGAGGAATGCGAGACCCCGGAGCGCAGCGCCAGCCGGCGTATGCCGAGCCCGCGGCGGCGGCGCAGCTCGCGGATTCCGGGACCCAGATTGGGCATTCGCGCCTCCGGCACATGTGTATCAGTCGGTGAATATAATGGACACGCCTGTCCGAGCCAATTGTCGCCACCCGATGCCGGCCGCACCATCGCGCACCCTCACGAGAGAACGCCCATGCCGGACATCGCCCCCGCCTTCCACGACAGGATCAAGCACCTCAAGGCGCCGCGCCCGGACGATGGCAGCGACACGTCGAAGATCGCTGCGACGGTCAAGGAGGTGCTCGACGCGGTCCGGGCGGAGGGCGACGCCGCGGTGCGGCGCTATTCGCAGCTGTTCGACAAGGCCGAGATCGCGTCCATTGAGGTCACGGAGGCCGAGCGTGCCGCAGCGCTAGCGGCGCTCGACCCGCAGACCCGCGCTGATACAGAGTTCGCCATCGAGCGGGTGCGAGCCTTTGCCGAGGCGCAGCTCAAGACCATCCTGCCGCTGGAGTTCGAGGCTCTGCCCGGCTTGCATCTCGGCCACCGCGTCATCCCGATCCAGCGCGTCGGCGCCTATGTGCCGGGCGGGCGCTATCCGCTGCTCTCGGCGCCGGTTATGACGCTGGTGCCGGCCAAGGTCGCCGGATGCGACGAGGTGATCGCCTGCCTGCCACCGGGCGCGCATCCGGCGATGATCGCAGGATGCCATCTCTCAGGCGCGGACCGCATCTTCCGCGTCGGCGGCGCGCAGGCCATCGCAGCCATGGCGTTCGGCACCGAAACCATCCCGGCGGTCGACAAGGTGGTCGGCCCCGGCAATGCCTATGTCAACGAGGCCAAACGCCAGGTGTTCGGCCCGGTGGGCATCGACCAGCTCGCCGGCCCGAGCGAGATCTTCATCGTCGCCGACGAGACCGGCGATGCGGAGATGATCACCACCGACCTCCTCGCCCAGGCCGAGCACGACGTGCGCACGAGGGTCGGGCTCATCACCACCAGCAGCGCGCTCGCCGAGGCAACGCTCGCCGAAGTCGATCGCCAGTTGGCGACCCTCTCGACGGCGCCGGTCGCCGGCGCGGCGTGGGCGCAGTTCGGCGAGATCGCGGTGTGCGACGACGAGGAGGCGATGATCGCCTATTCCGACCACATCGCCGCCGAGCACCTGCAGGTGCACACGCGCGACGCGCACGCCACGGCCGCCAAGCTGCGCAATTACGGGTCGCTCTTCATCGGCACGCTGGCGAGCGTGGTCTATTCCGACAAATGCTGCGGCACCAACCACACGCTGCCGACCATGGGCGCGGCGCGCTACACCGGCGGGCTGTGGGTCGGCTCCTTTGTCAAGATCTGCACGCACCAGTGGCTGGATGAGCGCGGCGTCGCGACCGTGGCCCCACCCGCGGTGCGCCAGAGCGCGAGCGAAGGGCTGGAAGGCCATCGCCGCGCGGCGGCGTTCCGGCTCTAGGCAGGCGGGAGAAACCCAACCGCATGCACCACCACCGAGGCGTCGTCGATGAAGATGACGCCATAGGCCGGCGCCTCGAAGCTGGTGGCGAAGCGGTTCTCGTGGAAGATCGCCTCGGACTGGTGACCGGTGCCGAACAGGGTGCTGAAGCCGATACCGTGCCATGTGCCGGAGATCGGCCGATGCACATGGCCGGCGAAGATGTGGCGCACGCTGCCGTGCCGGCGCAGTACCTCGAGGAAAGGACCGGCATCCATCAGCCGCACACGATCGAGCGCCGGCAGGTGCACCCGGAACGGCGGGTGGTGCATGAAGAGGAACACCGGCCGGCCGCGCGCCGCCTCCAGCTCCCGCTCCAGCCAGGCGAGCCGAGCCTCGCAAAGCCGCCCACTGACCCGGTGCGGCTCCAGCGTGTCGAGCAGGATCACCCGCCCTTCCCGGGTATCGAGCGCAGCGTGCGCGAAGCCGCGCTCGCCCGCAGCCTCCGGGAAAGCCGCGAACAGTACATCGCGCTTGTCGTGATTGCCGACCATCAACCGCCAGGGCAGCCCCAGCACTGATAGCCGCTCGCGCAGTGCCGCATAGGCGGCCGGGCTGCCATCGTCGGTCAGGTCGCCGGAGAGCACCACGAGAGCGGCATCGGCGTGGTTGGCCGTCACATGCTCCAGGCAGGCCTCCAGCCGCGCCAGCGGATCGATGCCGTGCATCGTTTCGCCCGGCTCCACCAGATGCGGGTCGGTGATCTGGATCAGCTTGATCATGCGCTCTCGCGTTCCATGCTGGCGACGAGAGCGAGCAGCTGCTCGCGGGCGGCAGGACCGGCGGCGATGATCTCGTCGCCGGCCAGAAGGTCGCCGCCAGCGGCAAAGTCATTGGTCCAGCCGCCGGCCTCGCGGATCAGGCACAGGCCGGCCATGCAGTCCCATGAATTGATGTGCGGCTCGTAATAGGCGACGAGGCGGCCGCAGGCGACATAAGCCAGCATCAATGCGCCGGAGCCATTGCGGAAGAACATGCCGCCCGCCTCCAGCAGGCGTTCGACGAACGCGGAGATGGAGCGCGGCGGCACCCTGCCATTGGCGCCGAGCGCAAGCAGGCCGGTGCGCAGCGTGGCGTCGGCATCGACGTGGATCGGGACGCCGTTGAGAAAAGCGCCGTGGCCGTGCATGGCGACGAAGACCTCGCCGGTGGTCGGCTGATGGATGATGCCGAGCGTGATCTCATCGTCGCGCACCAGAGCGATAGAGATGCACCAATCCGGCAATCCATGCAGGAAGCAGCTGGTGCCGTCGATCGGATCGACCACCCACACATAGCCCGAGGTGCCCGACGTCATGCCGGTCTCCTCGCCGAGGAAACCATCATCGGGGAAAGCCTCCATGATCCGCCGGCGGATCAGCGCTTCCACCTCACGGTCGGCCTCACTGACGACGTCCTGCCCGCCGCGCTTCTCCTCGATGATGAGCTTGGCGAGGTTGGCGAAATAGGTCGAGGCCAGGGCAGCGGCTTCCTCGGAGGTGGAGCGGGCGATATCGAGGCGGGGGTCGCGGGGCAGCGTCGGCATCAACGGATTGGTCCTTCGGGTGCGGGTATCGGATCCGGGCGGAAGCTTCGCCGTACCACCAGTGGCACGGCGATGCGCAGATTCTCGGCCGGCCGGTCAGGGTCGGCCTGCCGCCGATCCAGCAGATCGACGGCGGCTTCCGCCATGATCTGCGGATCCTGGCGGAAGGTGGTGAGATCATAGGCCGGCCAGCCGGCTTCCGGCACATCGTCGAAGCCGATGATGCCGACATCGCCGGGAACGTCGAGCCCGGCCTCGCTGCGGGCGAAATCCATGACGCCAAAGGCAGCGGGATCATTGACGCAGAACACCGCCTCAGGCGGTCGCGTCGCGGCGAACAGGCGCGCGGCAGCGTTGTGACCACCGCCATGCTCCGCTTCCGCCATCACGCTCACCACGTGCGCGCCCGCAGCCTCTGCCGCGGCCCGGAACGCCGCGCCGCGCTCGATGGTGCTGGGGGTGCCGGAACTGGAGCCGACATAGCCGAGCCGCCTAAGGCCCCGCGCCGCGAACAGCGTCGCTGCCTGGCGGCCGGCGGCGGCATTGTCCGGCAGCACGCTGTCGACACCCGGCACTGAACGGCCGATCAGCACCAGCGGCTGGCCGTTGCGCCGCGCCAGCTCGATGAAGGAGGCGGGCGGCGAG
Organism: Xanthobacteraceae bacterium; assembly: GCA_029266425.1. GTDB lineage: Bacteria > Pseudomonadota > Alphaproteobacteria > Rhizobiales > Xanthobacteraceae > Ancylobacter. The sequence continues at coordinate 16,793 of JAQSWY010000023.1, read as the reverse complement.
CCGGACAGGATGATGATCGCTTCGGCACGGTGGCCGAACAACGTGCGCTGGGCGGCACTCATCTCCGCCTCGTTGCTGCCGGTGTCGATCATCACCGGGACGCTGCCGCGCCGGATCAGGCGCCGCACCAAGGCGGCGGCGAGATGGGCGCGGAAGCCGAGTTCCGGGCGGGTAGCGACGATACCGACCAGCCGGCTCTTCGCCGCGAGCAGGCCGCGGGCAAGATCGTTTACCTGATAGCCGAACTCCTCGGCCGCCTGCATCACCTTGCGGCGGGTCTCCTCGGCGACGCTGGCGCCGGGGGTGAAGCTGCGCGAGACCGCCGAGCGCGACACGCCGGCACGGTCCGCCACCTCCTGGGCGCTGACGAAACGCGATCGCTCCGCGGGCGGGCCGGTCATGCGGTCAGCGCCCGACCCGCGCGAGCACATCGGCTTTCAGGAAACGTTCCACCAGCAGCATGAAGGCGATCGACGGCACCAGCAGCAGCAGCGCCGTGATCGAGGCGATCTGGTAGTTGCCGCCCGCGCCGGCGTTATAGAGCAGCAGCGGCAGCAGGTTCACGTCCGGCGCGCCGACGAAATAGCTGCCCGTGAACTCGTCGAGGGATTCCAGGAAGACGAAGATGGCGCTCGCCATCAGGCCGGGCATGGCAAGCGGGAGTGTCACGTCGCGGAACGCCGCAAGCGCGCCGGCGCCGATGGAGCGCGCCGCCTCTTCCAGCTCGGTGTCGACCGCGGCGAAGGCGGCGGTGGCGATCCAGATCGCATAGACGAGGCCGTGGGTGGTGTGGACGACGACCACGCCGGCGATCGTGCCGTTCAGCCCCACCTCATAGAACAGCCGGGCGACGTTCACATAGACGGTGAGGCTCGGGAACGCCTGCGGAATGAGGAAGGCGAGCAATATGGCGCCACGCGCCGGCATCTTGAGACGCGCCAGCGCATAGCCGGCGGGGATCGCCAAGCTGAGCGAGGCGACCACGGTGAGAAGCGCGACGATGATGGAATTGCCGAGAGATTCCATTGCATTGCCGCGCGGCGCGAACACCCGCGCCCAGGAGCTGAAGCCGTAGTCGAGCGGCAGTGCATGGGGGAAGTACCAGCGCTCCGTCACCGTCCATAAGAGGAGATTGGCGAGCGGGCCGAAGATGAAGAAGGCAAGAACCCCGAGCACGGCGGCGCGCGGCAGCCACCACAGATCGAGCCGTGTGGCCAGGTTGGTGGCAGGCGCGCCGGCGGTGCTCATGCGCGCTCCCGCATGGTGTGCCGCAGATAGATCCAGGCGACGCAGGAAGTGATGGCGAGCGAGATGGCGCCGAGCGCATTGGCGACGCCGTAATCGCCATAGGCATTGATGCGGAAGGCGATGTCGGCGGTCAGCATGGTCGGCGACTGCGCATTGATCATCAACGGCACCGAGAGCACCGACATCATCGTCACGAAGGACAGAACTAGGCCGACGATCAAGGTGGTGGCGACCTGCGGCACCAGTATCTCAATGAGGATACGCAGCCGCGAGGCGCCGAGATTGCGCGCCGCCTCGATGGTGCCGCGATCGACCGAGGCCATGCCGCCGGCGACCAGCAAGGCGACGAAGGGCGTCTGCTTCCAGACGAAGGCGATGACGATGCCGCGCCAGTCGAGGAAGCTCATCGCCTGCAGCGGGGTGATGAGGCCGGCCGCGATCAGCGCGTTGTTCATCAGTCCGTTCCTGGCGAGGAAAGTGCGCAGGATCTGCCCGACGACGATGAAGGGAATGAACATCGGCCAGCGATAGAGCCAGCGCAGTATCGCCACCGCGCGCGGATTTTCCCCAAGCGTCAGATAGCCGCCGATCGCGACCGCGAGGATGGCGACAATGAGGCTGGACAGCGCGACGATCAGCGCGGTGAAGACTATGTCCCGGGTGTAGAGCTCGAAGGACTTGGTGAAATTGCCGAGGCCGAATTGATCGCCGACGACGAAGGCGCCGACAACCGAGGCGGCGAGCGGCACGAGGAAGAACAGCACCACCACCGCCAGCGCGGGCAGCGTGAGGAGAAGGCCGAGGGTGTTGGGTCTCATGGTGTTATCTATCGTCGGGGTGAAGGCCGCCCCATTGCGACCTCATCCTGAGGTGCGCCGCGGAGCGGAGCCTCGAAGGATGGTGAAGCAGAGGGCGGCGTTCGAGGTTCGGGCTTTGCCCGAGCACCTCAGGATGAGGTCGTGTTTGCTTCCAAGCGCCCTCAGTTCATCACCTGGCGCTCATAGGCTTCCAGGATCGCGTTGTTGTAGGGCGCGATCGGGAAGGGCTTGCCCTTGCCGGCGAGGTCTTCCGGCGAGATGTCGGAGAAGAGCTTTGCCCACACCTTCGGCGGCAGTTCGGACTGCACCTTGGTGGCGTCGATGCCGGGATACCAGTTGAAGCGCTCGACGATGCCTTCCGCCTGCACCTTGGGGCTGGTGGCGAGCTCGACGAACTTCTCGGCGAGTACGCGATTGGCGGCCTTGGCGGGGATGACGTAGTGCATCGGCTGGCCGGGCATGCCGGGGGCGGGAAGGATCAGCTTGAAGTCCGGCGGCAGCTGGCCATTGGCCTGCCAGGAATAGAACATGTCGACCCAGACCGGACCGATGGCGATCTCGCCACGGCTGAGCAGATCGAGCGTGCCGGCATTGCCGGGGGTGAGCGTGGCGCTCTTGTTGAAGTCCTTCAGGCTGGCGAGCGCGGTGTCCCACTTCTTCGTTTCGGCCGCGTCGAACGGGCCGTACATCAGCTTCCTGGCGTCGCCGCCGCCGAACGCGTAGATCCAGCCCATCACGAAGCTGACGCCCGAAGCGCCGCCCTTGATGCCGTTATAGCCGAACTTGCCGGGATTCTGCTTCGCCCATGCGGCGAGCTCCTCATAGGATTTCGGAGGGTTGGGCAAGAGCACCGGGTTATAGGCGAGCGCGGTCTGGCTGTTGAACATCGGCATCACATAGCCGCGCACGTCGGCGCCGAGCGCCGTATCGGCATTGGCGCGGGTGACGAGCGAGCCGGTGGCGATGCGGTCGCGATAGGTCTCGAGATAGCCGCCGGCGACCATCGGGCCGACGAACTTCTCATGCGCCACCGCGACGTCGGTGTCCCAGGTGGCGACGCCGGCGCGCTTCTGCGCCTCGAAGCGCTCGACGATCTTCTGCGAGCCGGCGTCCCCGGGGCCGGTCCCGACCACGCGCACCGTATTGCCGGGGTTCTGCTTCTCGAACAGCGGGGCGAGATACTGGTTGACGTAGTCCACCATGTTCTGGTCGCCGGCCGTCACCACCGTCAGTTCCGCCGCCCGGGCGGGAACGGCAAGGGTGGCAACGGCGCCGACAAGGAGCGCGGCACGCACAAAGTTCTTCATCGGGCAATCTCCATGGGAAGGGGAGCCTGGTTCGATCGGCATGCTTCCACCGGCGCGGCAACGCGGCCTGATGCGGAATCGGGGTGCGCGCTCGGCGCCGGAAACACGAACAGAGCCGCCGAGGGAATGCGGACCTTCACCGCCGTCCCCGGGGCAAAGGCGGCGGGCGCATCCACCAGCACGAGGGCATCGCCAATGCGCACGCCATGGCGCCACAGGCCACCCGGATAGCTCAGCTGCTCGACGATCCCGGCGAATTCGGCGACGCCATCCGGCGCCGGCGGGGAAGTGACGGCATCAAGCAGTTGCGCCGCTTCGGCCCGGAAACGAGCCTCCACCGGGCCGGAGGCGAGCGGAGATCCGCTGAGCGGCAGCACATTCTCCGCGCCCATGAAGGCGGCGACGAAGGAGGAGGCCGGCTGGTTATAGACCTCTTGCGGCGTGCCCTGCTGGGCGATGCGGCCCTCATCGAGGATGACGATGCGGTCGGCCATCACCATGGCCTCCTCGCGATCGTGCGTGACGTGGATGGCGGTGATGCCGAGTCGCTGCTGCAGCGCGCGGATCTCATGGCGCACGGTCAGACGGATGCGCGCATCGAGGTTCGAGAGCGGCTCGTCGAGCAGCAATATCTCGGGATCGATGGCGAGCGCGCGGCCGAGCGCGACGCGCTGGCGCTGGCCGCCGGAGAGCTGCGGCGGCTTTCGCGCACCGAGCCCTGTGAGGCCGAGCAGCGCCTCGATCTCGGCGACACGGGCGGCGATCTCGGCGCGCGGCCGGCCCCGGAGCCGCAGCCCATAACCGATATTCTGCGCGACGCTCATATGCGGCCACAGCGCATAGGACTGGAACACCAGCGCCATGCCGCGGCGATCCGGAGAGACGCGGGTGACGTCGCGTCCGCCGATGTGGATCGAGCCGGCGCTCGGCGCCACGAAGCCGGCTATGGTTCGCAAGAGCGTGGTCTTGCCGCAGCCGGAGGCGCCGAGGAGGGCGACGAACTCACCCTTAGCGATGGCGAGGTCGACGCCGCCCAGCACCTTGATGCCGCCATAGGCGACGCTCAGTCGATCCACCGCGAGAAAGGCTTCCGTCGTCATCCCAGGCCCTTTGCACAGCTGTGCAAACAGCGGCGCAACGAGCCGCCTCGGGTGGTCTAGTAGTGCGGAGAGACAACAGCGGGATGACGCCGAGCAGCGAGCTCGCGCGGCGCTATACGCTCAACTTCACCAGAACGAGGCTGAAGCCGGCGATGAAGAGGAAGGCCGCCAGCCCGAGAAACAACGGCCTGACACCTTTGGCGCGCAGCTTGGCGATGTCGGTCTCCAGACCCATCGCGGCGAGCGCCATGGCGAGGAGGAAGGTGGTGGCGGTGACGATTATCTCCTTTGCCCCTGGCGGCACGGTGACGATGCTGTTGACCCCCACCAGGGCGATGAAGCCGAGCACGAACCAGGGCAAGGGCGGCCTTGCCGTGGTACCGCCGCATCCTGCCCGCCGGCTCGCCATCAGGCCGAGCGCGATCACCACCGGTGCCAGCATCATCACCCGCGAGAGCTTGGCGATGGTGCCGAATTCGCCGGCTTCGCCGCCGTCCTGGAATGCGGCGGCGACGACCTGCGCGATCTCGTGGATCGATGCACCGGCCCACAGGCCATAGGCATGGGGCGAGAGGTGCAAGAGGCCGGGTAGCAGCGGATAGACGAACATGGCGAGCGAGCCGAACACGGTGACGCATGCCACCGCATAGGCGACATCCTCGTCATTCGCCTGCGTCACCGTATTGGTCGCGATCACTGCCGAGGCGCCGCATATGGAGGTGCCGGCGGCGATCAGTTCGGCGAGCTTGCGCTCGACGCCGATCATGCGCCCGAGCCAGACGGTGAAGATGAAGGTGGCGACCAGGGTCAGGACGATGATGGCGATGCCGCCGGCTCCCACTGCGGCGACCTGCGCGGCGGTGAGTTGCAGGCCGAGCAGCACGATGGCGAGCCGCAATATCCGGCGGAGCGCAAAGGTGACCCCTGGCTTCGCTCGCGCCGGGGTGCCGATCGCATTGTGGAAGGCGATCCCGATCAGGATCGCTAGGATCAGAGGGCTGAAGGTGCCCACGCCCGGAATCTCGCGCAGCGCGAAGGCTGCGCCGGCCATCGCAGCAGTAAGGGACAGGCCGGGCCAGATCGAGGGGCGGCTCGGGACACGGATGGAGCTCGGTTCGACGCTGGGCTCTGCGGGTTGGTAGATGGTCATCGTCGGGATCCACTGGTTCCTGACGTTTGATTGCATTGCTCGATCGTTCGATCCAATGCATAATTTGGCTTGAACCGATCTATTTCTTGGATTGATAGCCACGCACGTTCCTTTCTTCCGGTACCGTGTCTATGAATCGGCCGGCCGGGCGGCAAAAGGGCGCCACCCGCATCCAACGGGAGGAGCGGCAGGATGGGCGAGGCTGTCCTCGAACGGGCGAGTGGAGCAGCGCGGGCTCTCGCCGGGCTGATCGCCCTGGCGGCATGCGCCGGGATCGGCGTCCATTTCGGCATCATCGCCAGCGGTCCGGCATCGTGGCCGGGCACGATCTGGATTCTCCTGGCCTATTTCACGATCACGACCAATCTCCTGGTGGCCGTCGTGTTCACCGGCATCGCCCTCGACGCTGCCATGTTCAGGTCGCCTGCGCTTCTCGGCGGCACTACGCTCAGCATTCTTCTTGTCGGCGTGGTCTACGGCCTCCTGCTGCGCGGGCTGCAAGAGCTGACCGCCGGCTCGCAATTCGCCAATTTCCTGCTTCACCAGCTCACACCCGTGCTGGCGCCTGTCTACTGGCTCGGCTTCTCCCGCAAAGGCGCGCTGGGCTGGCGCGATCCGCTGCTGTGGACGCTCTACCCGTTCGGCTACTTCCTCTATGCCGCAGCGCGCGGCGTCATAGGCGGGCGCTATCCCTACCCTTTCATGGATGTCCTTGAGATCGGCTGGCCGCAGACCCTGCTCAACGTGGCGCTGATTGCGCTCGGCTTCATCCTCGCCGGTTGGGCCCTGGTCTGGCTCGACCATTGGCTGGCAAGAGCGAGGCCGTGATGTGCCGGAGGGCTCGCCGCTTCAGAACACCTCGTCCGGATAGACGCCCCACAGGCGCGCTTGCGGGACATGGCCGCGGAGCCTGCGCCCCTGCACCGTGACAAGGCACCAGTCGTTTCGGCAGGCCTGCGGAATGACGAGCACGTCCGGCTTCAGGATCGCCATCGCCCTGGCATCTGCCGCCGGTTCCGCTCGCATGATGACGTCCTTCCCATTCCTCGCCTGGACGACGGCGGCCCGACGGGGCGAGAGCATCGAGGCGTGAACCCAGCCGCCGTCGCCGGCCTTGTCGCGGATCCGCCGCCAATTGCCGTAGCGGTAGAGAACCTCGACCGGCATCGAGGCGCGCTGGTAGATCCAGCGAATCGGATAGCCGGAACCCGGCCCGATCCGCACATTCGTCGTGTCCCGCTTCAGCGAAGCGAAATAGGGAAGCGGACGTGCCGACGGTCCGCCGACTGGAGCCGCGGCGGCATTTGCCGTTGTCAGCAGGAAGGCCGCCGCGACTGCGGCGGCGGTTCGCGCCAGCAGGCGTCTCAGCGGCATCGGGAAAGGATGCGGGCTGTCGCAGCCGTCACGCCATCCAGGGAGAAGACGTAGCTAGTGCCGTTGCCGCGCGCGGAGGTCGCCTCGACCGCCATCGTGCTCCCGGCCTTCATCGCGGCGAGCAGCTCCGGTTCGCGCTCGACCCTGCGCAGCCACGCATTGCGGCCGGAGGTGATCATCACGAACTTTTCATCGTCGATGGTGATCTCGACGTTCGAGCCCTCGGCAAATGGGTAGCCGGTCTGGAAGCTGGATTCGGTGCGGGGCTCGCTGTCCCGGCCCGCCTTCAGGAAGAACATCACCTCGCCATGGTCGAGCTGGGAGGGCTCGGCCGATCCCGGAGCGCTCGAAACAAAGCAGCGCGGCCGGCCGCCATCCTCATAGGTCCAAGCCCCCCACTGCTTGAAGCTACCGATACTGCTTGCCATGCCGGAGGAGGCCGCGGCGCTGGCGCCGTTCATCGCAAACATCAACACGCACAAGGCAGGGATTGTCCGTCTGACCATTCGATCGATCCTCTCCATTGACATCGATGGCGGAAAATCCCCGGTGAGCTTTAAGCAGCGGTTAACGCTCCGTTGGCCGGCTAACCGCCGCGCATCGAGTTACGGAAGCGCGGGTCGACAAGAGCCGATCCGCACGCCATGCTCCCTCAGCGTGAGCCCCAGGTGACGGAGGAATGCCCTCATGAAATTTATCGGCAATGGAAAATGGGTGGCAGCCATCATCGGGGTCGCCGCGCTTGGCGGCGTCGCGCTGGCGCAGGCTCCGACCTTCTTCCGGATCGGGACCGGCGGTACTGCGGGCACTTACTATCCGATCGGCGGACTGATCGCGAACTCGATCTCGGGTGCGGGAGACAAGGGCGTTCCGGGCCTGGTGGCCAGCGCCGTGGCAACGAACGGCTCGGTGGCGAATGTGAACGCTATTCAGGCCGGATCGAGCGAATCGGGCTTCTCGCAATCCGACGTCGCCTACTGGGCCTATACCGGAACCGGGCTCTACGAGGGCAAGCCGAAGGTCGAGGATCTGCGCATCATCGCGACGCTCTATCCGGAGACCATCCATCTCGTCGCCTCCAAATCCTCCGGAATCAAATCGGTCGCCGATCTGAAGGGCAAGCGCGTTGCGCTCGACGAGCCGGGCTCCGGCACGCTGGTGGATGCGCGCATCGTGCTCGCGGCCTATGGCCTCACCGAAAAGGACATCAAGCCGGAGTACCTGAAGCCCGGCCCGGCCGGTGACCGGCTGCGCGACGGTGCGCTCGACGCGTTCTTCTTCGTCGGCGGCTATCCCACCGGGGCGATCTCCGAGCTGGCCTCGTCCGCGGGCATCGCGCTGGTGCCCATCGCGGGCCCCGAGGTCGACAAGCTGCTCAAGGACTATCAGTTCTTCGCGCGCGACAAGGTGCCGGCTGGCACCTACAAGGACGTCGGCGAGACCGAGACGATCTCGGTGAACGCGCAGTGGTTGACCAGCGCCAAGCAGCCGGACCAGCTGATCTACGACATCGTCAAGGTGCTGTGGAACGATGCCTCGCGGGCAACGCTGGACGCCGGCCACGCCAAGGGCAAGCTCATCACCTTGAAGAACGCCACGGCGGGACTTGGCGTGCCGCTACATCCCGGTGCGGAACGCTTCTACAAGGAAGCCGGCGTTTTGAAGTGACGCACATGACGACGCTTTCACGAGCGGCCTGCCGATGAGCGAGCGCGTGCCGGAGGCGGCCAGCCCCTTGGCGCCGTTGGAGCTGGACGAGGCGAAGGTCCGCGCGCTCGAAGAGCACTACGACCCGGAGATCCGCTTCCGGCCGCTGGCTCCGGGCCTCGGCCTGTTCGTCGGCGGCCTGCTGATCGCGCTGTCGCTGTTCCACTACTACACCGCAGGCTTCGGGCTGCTGCAGGAGACCCTGCACCGCGGCATCCATCTCTCCTTCGTGCTCGGGCTCGTCTTCCTGGTCTTCCCGGTCTCGAAGCGGGGCTATACCGAGCCGGCCGCGAGCGGATGGCACCGCCCGTTCGGCATCGGCATTCTCGATTGGCTGCTGGCCGCGGCAGCGGTCGTGGCGGTGATGCACATCCCGCTGATCCCGCTCGACGAGCTGGCCTTCAGGGTCGGCAACCCCTCGACGATCGATGTCGTGCTGGGTGGACTGCTGATCCTCGTGCTGCTGGAGGCGACGCGGCGCTCGCTCGGCTGGCCGCTGCCGATCATCGCGCTGCTCTTCATGGCCTACGCGGTCTATGGGCGGTACATGCCCAGCATTCTGGTGCACCCCGGCGCCACCCTGCCTCAGCTCATCAATCATCTCTATCTGACGACGCAGGGCATCTACGGCATCGCGCTCGGCGTCGTCGCCACTTACGTCTTCCACTTCGTGCTGTTCGGGGTGTTCGCGACCCGCATCGGCCTGGGACAGCTTTTCCTCGATTGCGCGGCCTGGGTGGCGGGGCGCTATGCCGGCGGTCCGGCCAAGATATCGATCTTCGGCTCGGCCTTGTTCGGCATGATCTCCGGCTCCTCGGTGGCCAATACGGTGACCGTAGGCTCGCTGACCATCCCGGCGATGATCCGGCTCGGCTACAAGCGCCATTTCGCTGCCGCGGTGGAGGCGACCGCATCGACCGGCGGCCAGATCACCCCGCCGATCATGGGCGCGGCAGCGTTCCTGATGATCGAATTCCTCAACCTGCCCTATACGACGATCATCCTCGCGGCCGTAGTGCCGGCCTTCATGCATTTCTTCGGCGTGCTGGTGCAGGTGCATTTCGAGGCCAAGCGCGAGGGCCTGCGCGGGCTCCAGCCGCACGAGATGCCGGACGTGAAGGCGGCGCTGCGCCGGGATTGGCCGACCATCATCCCGCTGGTCGCGCTGATCGCCATCCTGCTCGCCGGCTACACGCCGTATCTTGCCGCCTTCTGGGGTATCACGCTGTGCATTGCCGTCGGCCTCCTGAACCCGCGCAACCGGCTGAGCTTCATCGACATCGCGGAGGGACTGCGCGACGGCGCGAAATACGCACTGGCGGTCGGCGCAGCGGCGGCGACGGTCGGCATCGTGATCGGCGTCGTCACGCTGACGGGGGTCGGGTTCAAGGTATCCTACATCGTCACATCGAGCGCCGCCGCGCTGGCCGGCTGGGTCGGGGCCGTGGTGCCGGCGGCGCTGTTCTCCGCCAACGCCCTAACGCTGCTGTTCACCCTCATCATGACCGGCGTGGTCTGCATCCTGATGGGCTGCGGCATCCCGACGACCGCCAACTACATCATCATGGTCACCATCGCCGCGCCGGCGCTCGGCATGCTCGGCGTCGAGCCGCTGGTGGCGCATTTCTTCGTGTTCTATTACGGCGTGCTCGCCGACATAACGCCACCGGTGGCGTTGGCCGCCTATGCCGCTGCGGGCATGGCCAACGCGGATCCGTTCCGGACCGGCAACACGGCGTTCCGACTCGGCCTCGGCAAGGTGCTGGTGCCCTTCGTCTTCGTCTTCTCGCCGTCGCTGCTGCTGGTGACGAAGGGATTCACCTGGTTCGACTTCACGCTCGCCTTCGCCGGCTGCGTGCTCGGCATCACCTGCCTCGGCGCAGCGATCTCGGGGTGGATGCTGACGCTGGCAAAGCCCTGGGAACGGCTGCTGCTGGCCGTCGCCGCCATCCTGCTGGTGGCGCCGGAGCTCTATTCCTCGCTCATCGGCCTCGCCCTGATCGTGCCGGTCCTGATCGCGCAGATGAGGCGCAGCGAAGGCTCGCGGTGGTTTACACCGCGCCGCGAGACCAACACCATTCCTTGAGATCAGTACGCGTCAGGCGGCCCTGCCGAGCACGACCACGACGTCGGTGGCCTGCCGCTCATGGGGCGCGAGCGTGCTTCTGGTATCGTCGGTCCAGCTCGCAAGCTTGATGACCCGGCCGATTTCCAGATCGCCCTCCTGAGGCTCGCCGGGCTCGATGATGGCGAGGCCATTACCGTCAATGAAGAACGTATGCTCGCCGAACAGATGGTTGAACTGCGGGATTACCGGATGATTTTCAGGGATGGGCTGAGCATCGATCTGGCTCAAGGTCCGGTCGATATGAGTGGAGTTCAGTTTCATGGCTTGCTCCTATCGTGATCGGAAATGACCGTGAGGCTGCGCGGTGCAGCCTTCACTGTTGATCCGCCGTCAGGCAGCTTTGCGGGCCGGCCCTCGTGAAGCCGCGCCCGGGCGATGAGCGATCAATGTCGCTGACGAGACGACGAATACCGCCGTAATCCGGTCATCGCCTGTCTCCGATGCGACCATTTGGTGAAAGCAATGCGGCCGCTCTGTGAAGGAGCGGCCGCTGCAAACTATATGGCGCTCGCCAGAGCATGTTCCGCAAAAGTTGAATGACTTTTGCGATCAGAACAGCTTGTTGAACCAGAGCACTTTCCTATCGTCCGGATGGTTACATCCGAACGGAAAGGCCTCTAGACCCCGATCGCCGCCTTCACCCGCTGGCGGGTCAGCGGCAGGTCATAGAGGCGCTTGCCGGTCATCTGCCGGATCGCGTTGGCGATGGCCGCGACCGTCGGCCCATGGGCCGCCTCGCCGGTGCCGAGGAAGGGCTGGCCGGGCCGGTCGATGATATGCACCTCGACGCTGTCCGGCACGCTGGCAAAGCGCAGGATCGGGTAGCTCGCCCAATCGACGCTGGTGATGCGGGTGCGGTCGAAGGTGACGGCCTCATAGAGCGTCCAGCTCATCGCCTGCAAGATGCCGCCTTCGGTCTGGTTGATGATGCCGTCGGGATTGACGGCCTGGCCGCTGTCGATCGCCGAGACCGCGCGCACCAACCGCGTGCGCCCGGTCTCGCGCTCGACCTCGACCTCTACCGCGATGGCGAGATAGGCGGCGATGTTCTTGTAGCGGGCGAAGGCGAAGCCCCTGCCGCGATCGGCACCCGGTGCGCCTTTGCTCCAGCCGAACCGCTCGGCCGCGCGCTCGACCACCGCCCTGGCGCGCGGATCCTCCAGATGCGCCAGCCGGAACGCGACCGGATCGACGTTCGCTTTCGCGGCGAGCTCGTCCATGCTGCTCTCGATGGCGAACACGTTGGCATAGGCGCCGAGCCCGCGCAGCGCGGAGACGCGCAGCGGCATATCGGGCAGGAAATGCCAGAGGATGTTCTTGTTCGGGATGGCGTAGAGCGGAATGGAGTTGCGGTCGCCATTGCCCGCCGGCGTTATCTCCATTTTGGCCGGCTTCGCTGCCACGGGGTTGGCCTTGGACTGCGCCGCGAGCAGCGCGGCAGCACCCCCCGGCCGGGTATTGTGGGTGTTGCTCCACACATCGAAAGCCCAGTTGTCGATCCGACCATTGGCGAGCGAAGCGCGCACCTTCATCAGCATGGCCGGGCCGTAGGGCTCCCAGGCATGCTCCTGCTCGCGCATCCATTGCACGCGCACCGGCCGGCCCGGCAGCTTGCTGGCGATCAGCGCGGCGTCGGCCGCGGCATCGTCGGCGCCGTTGTGGCCGTAGCAGCCCGAGCCTTCGACATGGATGACGTGGACCCGCTCCGGCGGCAGGCCAAGCATTTCCGAGATGGCCTGGCGGTCGGGGAAGACGCCCTGGGTGTGGGACCACACGGTGAGGCTGCCGTCCTGGCCCATCAGCGCGACGCCGCAGGACGGGCCGATCGAGCCGTGCATCTGATAGGGCCGGCTGAAGGTGGCCTCGAAGCTGTCGCCGGCAAATGTCGGCGAACCGCTCTGCGCGACGGTGCCGACCTCACGCTCGAGCCCGACCAGCACCTTGGGCAGGTCGGTCTCGTCGGGCAGCGCCTCGCGCTCGGTCCAGCGGGCGGCCTCGCTGAGCGCGCGCATCGCGGCGACCGACTGGAACTCCTTCTGCGCCACCACGGCGAGGAAATTGCCGTCGCGCACGACAGTGACGACGCCGGGCATCTTCTCGACTCCGGAGGCATCGAGGCTGTCGAGGCTCGCGCCATAGCTCGGCGGGCGCACGACGCGGGCGTGCAGCATGCCGTCCAGCCGCAGGTCCTGCACATAGGCGGCGCCGCCCGTCACCTTGGCTGGGATATCGACGCGCTTGAGATCCGTGCCGATCACCTTCAGCGCATCGGGCTTCTTGAGCACGGCCCCGGGCGTCGCCTCGACATGAAGATCGATCGCCGCGGCGAGCTCGCCATAGGAGAGGCTCTGTGGCCCGGCACTGATGCTCTTGCCCGACGCCTTGAGCTGCTCGGCAGGAACGCCGAGGCGCTTGGCGGCTTCCGCATACAGCATCGCGCGGACCTGCGCCGCGGCGTTGCGGATCGCCGTGCCGCTGTTCTGCATGGACTGGCTGCCGGCGGTGTAGCCTTCGTTCGGGGTGCGGGCGCTGTCGGCGGTGACGAGCTCGATATCCCTCGGCTCGACCTCCAGTTCCTCGGCCGCCACCTGAAGCAATGCCGTGCGAATGCCCTGGCCGAGCTCGGCCTTGCCGGTGAAAACGGTGATGTGCCCCTGCGCATCGATGCGGATCCAGGCATCGAGCAGGCGCGCATCATTGAGGCTGCCCGGCAGCTTCGGCTTCGGCGCGGCGGGCGGCGCTTCCTGAGCGAAGGCGCCCGGGATCGAAAAGGCGACGACGAGGGCGCCACCGGCTTTCAGGAGATTACGGCGGCTGAGATCGGGATGCGCGTTCATCAGCCTGCCCTCTTCATCGGTTGATCGGCAGAAGCGGAGCGCATCAGTTCGCCGGCGCGATGGATGGCGGCGAGGATGCGCATATGGGTGCCGCAGCGACACAGATTGGTGCCCAGCGCGTCGCGGATCTCCGCGTCGCTCGGCTGCTTGTTCTTCTGCAGCAGCGCCTGCGCGCTCATCATCATGCCGGGAATGCAGTAGCCGCATTGCGCGGCCTGCAATTCCATGAAGGCGGTCTGGATCGGCGCCGGCGCCTCGAGCGTGCCGAGCCCTTCCAGCGTCGTGACCTTCTGTCCCTCGATGGCGACGATCGGGACGACGCAGGACAGCACGGCCTCGCCGTCGACCATGACCGTGCAGGCGCCGCACTGGCCAAGCCCGCAGCCAAACTTCGCCGCGTTCAGCTTGAGATCGTCGCGCAACACATAGAGCAGCGGCGTCTCGGGATCGGCGTCGATATCGTGGGTGGTTCCGTTGATGTCGAGTTTCACGGGCATGGCTACTCCTCCGCACCCACATTGGCGGGCGCTCGTTCGATGCCGTCGGCGGGGCGCACGGCAACCTTGTGCTCGCCGCTCCGGGTCTTCCGCACCATGTCGGTGACGTCCCGCCACGGCTCGCCGCTCGCGAAGCGGGCGCGCATATAGGCAAGCAGGTCGGCGATTTGCTCATCGCTGAGCGAGGCGGCGAAGCCCGGCATCACCGCGCTCGCCTCGCCATCGGCCGGCGGCAGGCCGAACAGGGTGACATTGACGATGTTCTGCGGGTTGGGTGCATGGACCGCCGTGCTGAGGCGGAAATCGAGACCGCCATAAGGCTGCGCCCGTCCACTCTCGTGGCAGGTGGCGCAGGCCGCGGCATAGAGCTTCGCCCCCGGCATGCCGGCGACCGCCGGCGGCACGGTCTGGCTGTCAGCCTGCGTTGGCGCAGGGGTCGAACCGGCGATTTGCTGCTGCAAGCGATCTGCCGCCTGCTTGCGCTCGGCGCTCGGCGTGCCCATGCGGTCGGCGACATAAGTGGCGATGGCGGCGATATCCGCGTCCGAGAGGCCGGCGAGATTGCCGGTGACCTCAGCCATCGGCCCGCGCGAGACGCCGTGCAGCCGGTGCCAGCCATTGCGCAGATAGAAGGCGAGCGCCTCGCGATCCCACGGGATCGGCGCATGGCTCGCCTCATTGATCGCATAGGCCTGCCAGCCCTCGGCCTCGCCACCAGCGAAATGCTGCGCGCTGTCCTCGGCGCCGAGACGATTGCGCGGGGTGTGGCAAGCGCCGCAATGGCCAAGGCCCTCGGTGAGATAGGCGCCGCGGTTCCATTCCGCACTCTTGGCGGGATCGGGCCGGAATTCGCCGCTGTCGAGGAAGGCGAGCTTCCACCCCGCGAGCAGCGAGCGGAAATTCAGTGGAAAGGCGAGTTCGTTCGCCTTGGCCTCCTGCCGTACCGGCTCGCGCGTCATGAGGTACGCATAGAGCGCACGATTGTCCGCCTCGGTGACGAGGGTGAAATGGTCATAGGGAAACGCCGGATAGAGATGCCGCCCTGCCCGGTCGACGCCTTCGCGCATTGAGCGCTGGAAAGCGGCTTCGGACCAGGTGCCGATGCCGGTTTCCGTATCCGGGGTGATGTTGGTCGAATAGATGGTGCCGAACGGCGTCGGCAGCGCGAGGCCACCGGCGAATGCCTTGCCGCCGGGAACGGTGTGGCAGGCGATGCAATTGCCCACTGCCGCGAGCGCCCTGCCCTGCGCCACCAACGCCGGATCGAAATTCCCGGCGGACCGCTCCGCGGGGAGCTCCGGACGCCGGACAAGAGTGAAATAGCCCGCCGCCGCGACAGCGACGAGGACAATGAGAGCAATGAGGAGCCTGGTGCCTCGCATCCCGACCTGCTATCTCGCCCGCGCCGCACCAATGAGGGAGCGCTTTGAAAGTTCCGGGGCGAGCGAGGAAGCATGGCCGCCACATCCGGCATCACCATGCGGCGGGGAAGAGCTCTGCATCATCGCGCCATCCTAGTGAATTCGATGTATTCAAGCCGCCACACTCAAGGAACTCCTCCGACGTGGGCCGAGTCGAAGTGAGCGTACGGCATGTCAGTCCGTCTCTTCGCGCAGGATCAAGACAACGTCTAGACTAGTTCAGGTTCCATACTTTCAGAATCGAGTTTGGATAGCTTCTAACATAACGTTATGTGGAGAAAAACAGCTCAGTTTGGCCAAGCCATGCTTATTTGGCATGGCAAAGTGGAATCAAAGAACATGCCAGCATGGGGTAATCCGGGCGACCGCCATGCTTCAACATGCGTTGAGGCAAGCCCTGCTCTCTCCTCGGAATACGCGCGGAGTTCGTGGGCAGGCCGGCTGGGCTCTCCACTGCGGACAACGCAAGCAATCGCGCGCTGTATCTTAGTGTTCGCACAGAACCAACGAAGTGCGCCCGCATTTGGCTGACTATTCGATGCCGTCCGTTGGAACTTAACGCAACGTTCTGGCTTGTTGATCGAGAGCGTTTTCCGGGGGCGTCCCTGGAGCGTCTCCTGACGATCTGGAGGTACCATGAGCAAGTTCATCATTGCCTCACTTGCCGTCGCGGCGTGCGGCTTTGCCGGCGCGGCGAGCGCGGCCCCGCTGAGCCCCGGCTCGGAACTCTCAGTGGGATCGTCGGCGGAGAATGTTCGCGTCGTCTGCCGGGACAGGACAGTCTGGCGCACCAACAAATATGGCGAGCGGCGGCGTGTCACCATTCGCGATTGTGACCGCGTCGGCGGGCGCTATTACGATGACTATGACGACGATTACGAGCCCTATCGCGGGCCGCGCTACTATCATGGCGGCAATTACTACCGGGATCCGGGCTTCACGATCCGGATCCGGTAAAACCGGCATCTGACTGGATGCAGGGGCGGCGGCACGATCTGACGATCGGCCGCCGCTTCTGTATGTCTGAAGGTCGGGCACGATCTGACGATCGGCCGCCGCTTCTGTATGTCTGAAGGTCGGGCACGATCTGACGATCGGCCGCCGCTTCTGTATGTCTGGAGGTCGGGCACGATCTGACGATCGGCCGGCGCCTTTATGTGGCCTGCAGTCTCAGGCCATCTCGTCAGTTCTTGCTTCGGCCGCTGT
>JAQSWY010000097.1 GCA_029266425.1 Xanthobacteraceae bacterium | reverse complement strand
GCCTGCGCCTGCACGGCGTCGGGCGCGTCGCTCGCGACGAAGGCGATTCGGCCATATGCTGGCGAAGAGTCGGCTTCCACGCTGCTCTCCGGGGCGGGGCGGGCGACTTCGTTCATGCGGGACGGCCCGATGCGCGGGGTGAGGGATGGCGATGCTAGAGGGCGGCTATAGCACGATCATGGTCTATACGACGTGGCCCGGCGCCGTCGAGGCGGAAGCCGCCGGCCGGGCCATCGTGGCGGACGGACTGGCAGCCTGTGTCAATATACTGCCGGGAATGGTCTCGATCTATCGCTGGCAGGGCGAGATCGAGCGCGCGGACGAGGTGGTGATGATCCTCAAGACCCGCGCCGATCTCGCCGAGCCGGTGGCGCAGGCGGTGCGCGCCCGCCACCCTTATGAGACGCCGGCGGTGCTGTTCCTGCCCGTCACCGGCGGCGACGCCGACTATCTCGACTGGATCGCCGCCGAGACTGAGGAGTGAGCGGAGCGCTCAGCCCTCGGCGTCGCGCAGATAGGGCTCGACCGGGCCCTTGAGCAGCACCGTCATCGGGTTGCCGGCACGGTCCCTGGCCTTGCCGACCGAGACGCGAATCCAGCCCTCGCTCACGCAGTACTCCTCGACATTGGTCTTCTCGACGCCCTTGAAGCGGATGCCGACGCCGCGCTCGATGAGCTCGGCATTGTGATAGGGGCTGTTCGGGTCGCTCGACAGGCGGTCGGGGAGGGTGTCGCTCATCGGGTCCTCGCAGGCGCGGAAAATTCGGGGCGCGAGACATAGCCCCGCGCCCGCTGCGTGCCAAGCCTGTGCGTCTGCCGGAGATCCGTGTCAGAGCAGCGGGTTCCAGATCGCCGGCACCACCTCGTAGCCGTTGCCGTCCTTCCGGATGAAGCCGGTGGCGGGGAAGGGGTAGTGGTAGCCGGTGAGCTGGAGCCGCTCGGCGGCGAGCATGTCGTAGATGCGCCGGCGCGTCGCGGCGGCCTTCGCCCCGTCCATGTCGTACTGCACCTGCCAGTCCGGATTCGGTGCGAACAGGATCGGCGTGTTGGTCACGTCCGACTGGATGAACAGCTTGCCGTTGCCGGAGGCGAGCACGAAGGCAGTGTGCCCCGGCGTATGGCCGGAGGCGTCGACTGCGGTGAGGCCGGGGACGATCTCCTTGTCCCACTGATAGCGCTTCACCTTGCTGTCGATGTCCTTGAACACCCGGCGCACGTTCTGGAAGTTGCCCTTCAGGCCTTCCGAGGCGCGGCTCATCTCGCCTTCGTCCATCCAGAAGGCCCATTCGACCTCCGGCACGAGGATCTCGGCATTGGGGAAGGCGAGGCTTCCGTCCTCGGTGCGCAGCCCGTTGATGTGGTCGCCGTGGAAGTGTGAGATCACCACCGTGCCGATGTCGGACGGCTTGACCCCGGCCCAGGCGAGATTGGCGGTGAGCTTGCCTACGGTGGAGTTGGCCGCCTGCGGCCCGTTGCCGGTGTCGATCAGGCTCAGCTTGCCGCCATTGTTGATCAGCAGCGGGTTGAAGTGGACCGTCATCGTGTCCTTCGGCTGGAAGGCGGCCTCCAGCGCGGCGTTTACCTGGTCGCGCGAGGCGTTGCGCACGAAGCCGTCGCCGAGCGGGAAGCTGCGCGCACCGTCATTGACCGCCGTCAGCTCGATGTTGCCGACCTTGTAGCGGTAGATGCCCGGCACTTGCTGGCCGGAGGCGGTCTGCGCCGTGGCCGCTGACGAGGCAGCGAGCCCCGTTCCGATGAGGCCCGTGCCGGCGAGTGCGCCCGCCACTGGCAGGGTGCCGGCGCCGATCATCAGGTTGCGGCGGGACGGGCGAGGCATGCTGGGGGTGGCCATGGGCAGGCTCTCCGTGACGGGAATCTGTCGGGCCGGAAGGCTAGGAGGCCCTCCCGCCGCGGTCACCCGGCAGGGAGTCACGTTGCCGTGAGGAGAGGTCAGAACTTGTAGTGGTAGCCGATCTCGATGCCTGTGTAGTTCGGCGCGCCGTTCGACCAGTCCCGCTCGATGAACAGCGAGACGTTATTATGGGCATCGATGCTGTAGGTTACGCCGGTGGCGATTTCGGGCGTGTCGTAGTCGTTCGAGGTGTCGAAGGCATTGCGGTAGCGCAGGCGGAACATGGTCCAGGACCATTTCTCTGCGACCGGCACTGAGCCGGCGATTGTCAGGTAGTAGTAGGGGAAGCTGGTATCGTCATCCGAATGGATGAAGTGCTGGCCGGCGCCGATGGTGCCGGTCAGCGACATCTTGCCGAGCTCCCACGTGTAGCCGATGCCGACCTGGACGTTGGTCTTGGAATTGGTAGTGCCCGCCGTGTCGTAATATTTGACCGAGCCGGAGACGCTGAACTTGTTGTCGAAGGTGTGGCTGATGTCACCCTGCCAGTCAGTGCCGGTGGTGGCGCTAAAATCATCCGGCGCGCGCTCGGTAGTGAAAGTTCCGCCGATGCTTGTGCTGCCGGCCACCGCGGCATGGATGCCGGCGGCGAGCGCCGCACAGCTCGCAAGAATGGTCAGACCGTAGCGCATCGTCCCCAGCTCCCCTTATGGACGTCTACCGCTTTACGATCCGCCGGCCTCCCTCAATCATACGTAGGGATGTTCGGCGGTATCATGCTCCAGTGGAGACGTCGTCGGCGCCCGACGGTGGCCATTCAGCAACACCTGGAGCTCAGCCATTGGCGAGCTTTCCCGCATATTCGGAGCGGAGCGCGAGGTAGACGTCCGTCTGCATCGGCCACCAGAACAGCTTGTCGATGGTGCCGGCGGGATAGGCGGCCTGGAAGGCGGAGCGGTCCTCGGCCGAGAGGTAGTCCTGCGAACCGGCGGCGCAGCTGTTGTAGCCGGTGGTATTGGCGAAGCGGGCGCCGACGTCGGGCTGCAGCATGAAATTAGCGAAGACGTAGGCCTGCTCGACATTGGCCGCGCCGGAGGGGATGGCGAGCGTGTCGGTCCAGGCGAGGCCGCCCTCCTTGGGCACGCCGTAGCGCCATTTCCGGTCCGTATCGCGGTGGAGAGAGATGCCGGTGCTGTCCCAGGTCTGGCCGATGGTGCAGCCGCCGCTCACGAAGGCCACGGTCGCTTCTGCCGCATTGTTCCAGAGGGCGCCGATATTCCCCTTGTGGGCGAGGATGAACTTCAGACAGCCGTCGAATACGCGGCGCGCATCCGCCTCCGACTTGTACATGTCGAGCGCCCCGTTGGAGGGCAATTCGCCGATGGCGTCGAGATAGAGCGCAATGCCGGTGAAGGCGGAGGAGGGGCGGATCGCGGCCTGCTTCGGGTTGGCGGGGAGCCAGAGCGCACCATAGGAGATTTCGCCCGACTTGGCGTCGAATTTGGTCGAATCCCAGGTGAGGCCCTCGGTGCCCCAGTCGAACGGCACGAGATAGCGCCGGCCTCGATACTCCGCGCCGAGCTTGAGCGAGCTGCGGTAGATCGAGGGGATGATCTGCGCGACCTTGAGCTTGGCTTCATCGATCGGCCGCAGCAGATCGTCTTTGTAGTAGTTCGGGCCGGTGTCGACCGAGGGGAAGATGAGGTCGAAGCCCTTGCCGCCGGCCGCGCGCAGCTTGCTCTCCGCCTCGCCATTCGAGGTGTAGGTCGAGAGCTGGATGTTGATGCCCGTGGCGTTGGTGAAGTCGGCGAGCAGCGTGTTCTGGTCGAAGAATCCCTTCCAGGCATAGACGTTGAGCGTGCCGGAGCTGGCGAGCGCGTCATGGGCGCGCAGGACGGCGGGCGTGGCCAGCGCGGCAGCGCCGGCCTTCATCACGTCGCGGCGGGAAAAGCGGATCATCGATACCTCCCAGCGCCGGCAGGCGAAACCGCGTCCGCTCTATTTCCGGGCAATGAAGGGACGATGACATGCGCCGCGGTGGTGCGGAAGCGGCGAAATGGTATTCAACGCGTTCGTCCCGAACCTCAGCTCGGCAGCACGATGCAGGCGCCGCCGGCACGGCGCAGCTTGTTGCACAGGGCGGTCGCGGCTTCGCGCGTGGGTTGGGCGACGCGCACC
>JAQSWY010000022.1 GCA_029266425.1 Xanthobacteraceae bacterium | reverse complement strand
GTTCACCGCCTCCATGCAGTAGAGGAAGCGGTCGCGCCAGTGCATGAAGGGCTGCGAGTTGATGTTCTCGTCGTCCTTGGTGAAGTCGAGGCCGCCCTTCAGCGCCTCATAGACGACGCGGCCATAATTGCGGCCGGAAAGGCCGAGCTTCGGCTTCACCGTGGCGCCGAGCAGCGGACGGCCGAACTTGTCGAGCCGCTCGCGCTCCACCACGATGCCGGTGGCCGGGCCGTCGAAGGTCTTCACGTAAGCGATCGGCAGCCGCATGTCCTCGAGGCGCAGCGCCTTCAGCGGCTTGAAGCCGAAGACATTGCCGATGATCGAGGCCGAGAGGTTGGCGATCGAGCCCGGCTCGAACAGGTCGAGATCATAGGCGATATAGGCGAACCAGGAGCCCGGCGAGTTTGGCACCGGATCGACGCGGTAGCACTTCGCCCGGTACTTGTCGCAGGCGGTCAGGCGATCGGTCCACACGACGGTCCATGTTGCCGTCGAGCTCTCGCCAGCGACTGCCGCCGAGGCTTCCACCGGGTCGACGCCGTCCTGCGGAGTGACGCGGAACAGGGCGATGACGTCGGTGTCCTTCGGCTCGTAATCGGGCTGCCAATAGCCCATCTTGCGATATTCCATCACGCCGGCGCTGTAGCGATCGCGCTTCTTCTCCGCTTCCGGCTTGGTCTTCTCGATCGTGCCCATCGCTTTTGCTCCGTTCGTCTGGGCAAGGCTCTCCCGTTGACGCGCAAGGGGTTGCGCGCCTTCGTTCGTCGCCCTGGCTGTCTGTTCCCGTTTGCGCCCGAGGGCGCGCTAATTCACTCCGCCGCCACCTTCGCGCCGCCGATCACCGGATCGAGCGCGCCGCTGGCATAGCGTTTGGCCATGGCCGAGAGCGGCAAGACCTTGATCTTGCTCGCCTGTCCGGCGGTGCCGAAGGCTTCGAAACGTTCCCGGCACAGATCGCGCATCGCGTCCATGGCAGGTTTCAGGAATTTGCGCGGATCGAACTCCGACTTCGAAGCCTGCGCCACCTTGCGGAACTGCGCGGTCATGGCGAGCCGGCAGTCGGTGTCGATATTCACCTTGCGCACGCCATGGCGGATGCCGCGCACGATCTCCTCCACCGGCACGCCCCAGGTCTGGGGCATCTCGCCGCCAGAAGCATTGAACAGGTCCTGCAGCGCCTGCGGCACCGAGGAGGAGCCGTGCATGACGAGATGCACGCTCGGCAACCGGCGATGGATCTCCTCGATCACATGCATGGCGAGGATGTCGCCGTCCGGCTGGCGCGAGAATTTGTACGCGCCGTGCGAGGTGCCCATGGCGATGGCGAGCGCATCGACGCGGGTCCTGGCGACGAAATCCACAGCCTGGTCCGGGTCGGTGAGCAGCTGGTCGTGGCTCAGCGCACCTTCCGCGCCATGCCCGTCCTCCTGCTCGCCGGCGCCGTGCTCGAGCGAGCCGAGCACGCCGAGCTCGCCTTCGACCGAGGCGCCCACCCAGTGCGCGGCATCGACCACGCGGCGGGTGATGTCGACGTTGTAGTCATAGTCCGCCGGGGTCTTGGCGTCTTCCTTGAGCGAGCCATCCATCATCACCGAGGTGAAGCCGTGCTGGATGGCGGACAGGCACGTGGCTTCGTTGTTCCCGTGGTCCTGGTGCATGCACAGCGGGATCGACGGGTACATCTCGGCCAAGGCCTCGATCATGCGCGAGAGCATGATGTCGTTGGCATAGGAGCGGGCGCCGCGACTCGCCTGCATGATCACCGGGGCGTCGACCGCCTGTGCGGCCTCCATGATGGCGAGGCCCTGCTCCATGTTGTTGATGTTGAAGGCGGGCACCCCGTAGGAGTGCTCGGCCGCGTGGTCCAGCAACTGGCGAAGCGTGATGCGGGCCATGGGCTTTTCTCCTCAGGCGCAGGTGATGAGGTCGCAGGCGGCGTTCACCACCGCTTCCGCGGTGATGCCGAACTCGGCATAGAGCTCGGGCGCCGGCGCCGAGGCGCCGAAGCTCTCCATGCCGATGAAGCGGCCGCGTTCGCCGATCCAGCGGTCCCAGCCGAGCCGGGCCGCCGCCTCGATGGCGACGCGCGGCGCCTTGCCGAGCACGGCGCGGCGATACTCTTCGCTCTGCTGCTCGAACAATTCCCAGCAGGGCATCGAGACCACCGCGGCATCGACGCCGCGATTGGCGAGGAGATCCGCCGCGGCCAGCGCGATCTCGACCTCGGAACCGGTGGCGAGCAGCGTGATGTCGCGCCACTTCTCCGGCTTGCGCACCAGATAGGCGCCGCGCGCGGTGAGGTTCTCGCTCACGTCGGTGCGGATGGTCGGCAGGTTCTGCCGCGACAGCGCCAGCACCGAGGGGGTGCGTTCGGAAGCGAGCGCGATCTCCCAGGCCTCCGCCGTCTCCACCGCGTCCGCCGGGCGGAACACGTTGAGATTCGGCGTCGCCCTGAGCATGGCGAGATGCTCGATCGGCTGGTGCGTCGGTCCGTCCTCGCCGAGGCCGATGGAATCATGGGTCAGCACATAGACGACGCGCAGCCCCATCAGTGCGGAGAGCCGCATGCCGCCGCGGGCATAGTCCGCGAAGGTCAGGAACGTGCCGCCATAAGGGATGAAGCCCTTGTGCAGCGCGAGGCCGTTCATCACCGCGGCCATCGCATGCTCGCGAATGCCGTAATGGATGTAGCGGCCGGCATAGCGGCACGGACCGACCGACTTCAGGTCCTTGGTCAGCGTCAGGTTCGAGTGCGTCAGGTCCGCCGAGCCGCCCACCGTGATGTCGGTCGCGGCATTGATGACGCCGAGCGCCATTTCCGAGGCCTTGCGGGTCGCGACCTTGGGTGCGGTCTCGACCAGCGAGCGCTTGTAATCGGCGAGCTTGTCCGCGAAATCCTCGGGCAGCACGCCGGCCAGCGCCTCGCGGAACGCCACGCGGTTAGCCGACAACTCGAAGCGGTCTTCCCAATTCTCGCGGGCGACGCGGCCGCGATCGGCGATCTGCTCCCAGGCGGAGCGGATGCCGGCCGGGATCTCGAACGGCTCGTGGAACCAGTTGAGGCGGTCCCGCGCGCCTTCGATCTCGGCGGCCCCAAGCGGGGCGCCGTGCACCGCCTCGGTGCCGGCCTTGTTCGGCGCGCCATAGCCGATGGTGGTGCGGCAGGCGATCAGCGAGGGCCGCTTGGTGTTGCGGGCCTTGGCGATGGCGTCGATCAGCGCGTGATGGGCATGGCCGTCGATGCGGAACACGTCCCAGCCGGCCGCCTCGAAGCGGGCGAGCTGGTCCATCGAGGTGGAGAGCGAGGTCTGCCCGTCGATGGAGATGCCGTTATCGTCCCACAGCACGATCAGCTTGCCGAGCTTCAGGTGCCCGGCGAGGTCGATCGCCTCGTGGGAGATGCCTTCCATCAGGCAGCCGTCGCCGGCGATGACATAGGTGAAGTGATCGACCAGCTCGTCGCCGAACCGGGCATTCATCATGCGCTCGGCGAGCGCCATGCCGACCGCGGTGGTGAGCCCCTGGCCGAGCGGGCCGGTGGTGGTCTCGACCCCGAGGGTGTGGCCGTATTCCGGGTGGCCCGGCGTCTTCGAGCCGGACTGGCGGAACCGCTTGATCTGCTCGATGTCCATGTCGGCATAGCCGAGCAGATGGTTGATCGAATAGAGCAGCATCGAGCCGTGGCCGGCGGACAGCACGAAGCGGTCGCGGTCGGCCCAGTCGGGCCGCGTCGGGTCGACCTTCATGAAGCGGGTGAACAGCACGGTCGCGGCGTCGGCCATGCCCATCGGCATGCCGGGATGGCCGGACTTGGCCTTCTCCACAGCGTCCATGGTGAGCGCGCGCAGCGCGTTCGCCATGTCGCGATAAGGGATCTCCGTCGCGTCACCTTCGGGCGAGGTGACCGGCACGGTGGTCTTGGTGAGCATGTCATCCTCCCCGTTCATGCTGCGCGGCGCTTCTTTTCGACGAGATTCAGGATCATCGGCGTCAGGATCAGCTGCATCGCGATGTCCAGCTTGCCGCCTGGGATCACGATGGAGTTCGCGCGGGACATCCAGCTCCCCTGGATCATCGAGAGCAGGTAGGGGAAATCGATGCCGCGCGGGCTCTTGAAGCGGATGACGACGATCGACTCGTCCGCCGTCGGTATCCAGCGCGCGATGAACGGGTTCGAGGTATCGACCGTCGGCACGCGCTGGAAGTTGATGTCGGTGTGCGTGAATTGCGGACAAATATAGTTCACGTAATCCGGCATGCGCCGAAGTATCGTGTCGGTCACGGCCTCCGTGGAATAGCCGCGATGTGAGCGGTCGCGATGGATCTTCTGGATCCATTCGAGATTGATGACCGGGACGACGCCGATCTTGAGGTCGCCATAGCGGGCCACATTGACGTTGCCGCTCATCACGGCGCCGTGGAGGCCCTCATAGAACAGCAGGTCGGTCGGACCGGGCAGGTCTTCCCAGTCGGTGAAGGTGCCGGGCGGCGAGCCGTACTCCTCGGCCTCCTTGTCGTCGTGGATATAGTGCCGGGTGCGGCCGGTGCCGGTGCAGGAATAGTCGCGGAAGGTCTGCTCCAACTCCTCGAACAGGTTCGAGTCCGGGCCGAAATGGCTGTAGTGGTGGTTGCCGTGCGAGGCCTCCTCCGCCATCACCTGCTTCATCGCGGCACGGTCGTAGCGGTGGAAGGCGTCGCCCTCGATATAGGCGGCCTCGACATTCTCGCGGCGGAAGATCTGCTCGAAGATGCGCCGCACCGAGGTGGTGCCCGCGCCCGAGGAGCCGGTGACGGAGATGATCGGATGATGGATCGACATCGTCGGCGCCCTCACGCTCTGAGCAGGCCGCGCCGCCCGAACAGGGGCGAGCGCTCGGACAGGTGCAGGGGGTCGTTGTGGTAGCGCGTGACGCGCTCCACTTCGGCCCGCGAGCCGAACACCAGCGGCACGCGCTGGTGCAGCCCGGAGGGGACGATGTCGAGGATGGGCTGCGTGCCGTCGGTTGCTGCAGCCTCCGCCTGCGTCATCAGGAAGGCGACCGGATTGGCCTCGTAGACCAGGCGCAGCCGGCCGTGGGTGTAGCCCTTGCGGGCATCGCTCGGATAGAGATAGACGCCGCCGCGGATCAGGATACGGAACGCGTCCGCCACCATGGAGGCGACCCAGCGGGTGTTGAAGTCCTTGGCCCGCGGGCCCTCGACGCCCTCAAGGCAATCGCCGACATAGTGCCGGATCGGCGCTTCCCAGTGCCGGGCATTGGAGCCGTTGATGGCGTATTCCGCGGTCTCCGCCGGGACGACGACCCGCTCCTGCGCCAGCAGCAGCGTGCCGGTGTCGCGGTCGAGCACGAAGATGTGCGTGCCCTCGCCGACGGTGAGCACCAGCGCGGTCTGCGGCCCGTAGACCAGGAAGCCGGCGGCGAGCTGCGCCGCGCCCTTCTGCAGCAAAGCGTGCGGGCCGTTGTACGGCAGGATCGAGAAGATGGTGCCGACCGTGACATTGGTGTCGATGTTGGACGAGCCGTCGAGCGGATCGACCGCGATCGCCAGCGTGCCGGCGGGATCGAGCACGAGGGCTTCCTCGGCTTCCTCGGAGCCGAGCAGCGCCACCGGCGCATGAGCCAGCGCTTCCGCAATCATGCGGTCGGCAATGGCGTCGAGCTCCTTCTGGCTGTCGCCGTCCGAGTGATGGCCGCGCACCGCGGCCAGCTCACCGGCCAGCGCGCCTGCGGCGACGAGTTCGGAAATGGCGATGCCGGCTTCCGCCAGCGATTCGATGGCGGACGCGACCCCCTGACGCAGAGGATCGGCTCCGGCCCACCTCGAGAGGTGGTCCTGCAGCGATGTGCGTGTCACGGCGTTTCCCCGGTTTTTTCGAGAGGTCTTGCGGACCTTCTGGCGTGTCGTTTCCGTAAAGCCTTCGAGTGGGGTGACCCGAAGCGGCGGACGCCTGTTGTTGAGGCAACCTTGCCTGACTTGTGAGCGTAAGCAAATTCGAATATTCTTTCGCAACCATTCAGATTTTCTGAATGTGCGGGTCAAAGGGCCTCAATGCGCAACGTCACGCTCAAGCAGCTCCGCGCCTTTGCCGCGGTGATCCGCGCCGGCACCGTCACCGGCGCTGCCAAGCTCCTCAACGTCACCGCGCCTGCGGTGACGATGCAGGTGCAGCTCCTCGAAGATCAGATGGACCTGCCGCTGCTCGACCGCGCCGGGGATCGTTTCCAGCCGAGCGATGCAGGCCGCGAAGTGCTGGCCGCAGTAGCGCGAATCGAGCGCGCGCTGGCCGATTGCGGCGCCGCGCTCGACGCCATGAAGGGGCTGGACGCCGGCCGCGTCTCGATCGGCATCGTCTCCACCGCCAAGTACTTCGCCCCGGGCGCGCTCGGCGCGTTTGCCCGCTCGCATCCCGGCATCGAGGTCGCGTTGGTGGTCGGCAATCGCGAGGACATCATCGCCGCGCTGAGGGGCGATGCCATCGACGTCGCCATCATGGGCCGCCCCCCGCTCGACATCGAAGTGGAGCAGACCCCGATCGGCGATCATCCGCACATTATTGTCGCACCTACCGGCCATCCGCTCATCGGGCGCCGGCTCACGCCCGCCGATCTCGAAGGCTACAGCTTCCTGATGCGCGAGCCGGGCTCGGGCACGCGCACGCTGATGGAGCGATTCTTCCAGGAGGCCGGCATGGCGCCGCGCATCGGCATGGAGATCGGCTCCAACGAGACCATCAAGCAGGCGGTGATGGCCGGGCTCGGCCTAACCTTCATTTCTGCGCACACGCTGGCTGCGGAGATCGCCGACGGGCGCCTGGTGATGCTCGATGTCGAGGGGCTGCCGGTGGTGCGGCAATGGTTCGTGGTGAAGCGCTCCGCCAAGCGCCTGACCCCGCCGGCCGCCGCGCTCAGCGACTTCCTGGCGCAGCGCGGCGCGGAATTCCTGCCCCGGCCGATGGAGACGCCGGTGGCGAAGCCGGCGAGGAAGAAGGCACGCTCGGCTTGAGCATCGTTCAGCCCACCATTCGTCATCCCGGACGGCCGGAGGGCCGATCCGGGATCGTAGTAAGGTGTTGCACGGGACTTCATGCGATCCCGGCTCTCCGCCCTGCGGGCTCCGGCCGGGATGACGGCAAACTCCGCGAGCGCCCCTTTACCCCTCGCGCACCCGCACGATCTCCACCCCGACATCGCCGAACACCCCGGGGATCGGCGCGTTCGGCTTGTGCACCTCGATGCGCACCTTCTCGACGCGGGGGAAGCGCGCCAGCACTGCGGTCGCAATGGCCTCGGCGAAGGCTTCGATGATGTGGAAGCGCTGATCGGCGGAGACCTTGGTCACGGTCTCGAACACCTTGTCGTAGCCGACCGTCTCCGCATAGTCGTCGTGCTCGGCGGCGGGATGAACGTCGAGCCACCAGTCGATGTCGACGATGAAGCGCTGCCCGAGCTTCGCCTCCTCGGGAAAGAGCCCGTGATGCGCGAAAAGCTCGATGCCACGAAGGTAGATGCGGTCGGACATGGACGCTCCGAAGGAATAGGTGCGCGGGCTTAGCGCGAACTCAGGGCCGCTGACAACAGCCCGACCGCGACCGCCGGCGCGCAATCCGCGGCGTCCGAGCTCAGCGCCGGATCGTCGGTCAGCACGTCGGCGAGATCGAGGAAGGAGACGCCGCGCCGCTCGGCGAGCTTGCGGGCGATGAAGCGGCCGACGCCGGCGCCGACGATCAGCTCCGGCCCGTGGTCGAGACCGGAGATGACGCAGTCGAGCGCTCTGTCGAGCTGGTGCAGCTGCGCCTCGGCGAAATGCCGGGCAAGCGCGATCGCCTTGGCTTCGCCCTCACGCGTGAGATCCTGTCCGACCATGCGCAGCAGCCGCCGCGCGCTGGCCTCGATCGTCTTCGGCCCATTGTCGGCGGTGGGATGCAGATCGGCCTTCTCCGGCAGCTCGCCGGTAAGACGGTGGACATCGGCCATAGCGGCGTAGAACTCCGCCATCAGCGGCACCCAGCGGCCGTTGAAAGGCGCCGCGCGAGCCACCGCCATCACCGCGGTGCGGACCGCCCCCGTATAGATCAGCTCATTGTTCGCCAGCCGCTCGGCATCCGAGAAGCCGCGCGCGCCGACCCGGCCGTCGCGGAAGGGGATCAGATCGCTGGTGGTCGACCCGATATCGACGAGGATGCCGGAAGGGATGAGATGCGCCAGCACGGCGCTCGTGGCGTACCAGTTGGCCGAGGCGATCGTATCGGTGTGGGCGCCGGCCTCTTCCGGCTTCACGAAGCCCTCGGGCCCGGCGAACAGCACGAGCGGCGAGGAGCCGAGCTCCTGCATCAGCAGCATCGTGGTGCCGATGACGCCGGCCGGCCGATCCGGCCAGAGGTCGGCGAGCTCGGCGGTCATGGTGACGGCGGAAGGTGCGCCGGCCGGGAATTCGCCGCGCAGCACCTTGAGCGCCGCGGTGAGGTGCTCGGCGCCGCGCCAGACCGGGCAGGGCAGCATGCGCACGCTCTTCAGCCGACCGTCCGCCCCGAAGGCGGCGACCTTCACATGCGCACCGCCGACATCCCAGCCGAGGCGGGCGACGGGGTTTGCCGTGTCCGCGCTCACAGCACCACCTCGACCGGCATGGCGAGCGGCAAGTGCGGCAGGTCCGGCAATGCGCCGTCGCGTATCAGCTCGGCGACGAACGCCGTCGGATTGACGCCGAGCGAACGCCGGAGGCCGGCATAGGAAGTGGTGAGGCGCGGATTGACCTCGATCACCATCGGCCCTTCCGGGGTCGCCACATAGTCGACGCCGACAATGCCGGACAGCCCGGGCAGCGCGCGGTGGATGCGCTCGGCGAGGGCGCGCAGCTCCGCGGTGATGGCGATGCCGCCGACCTTGAGGCCGGCGAAGTCGAGCCGATCGCCGTGGCGCACGATATCCTGCCGGTTCGCCGCCAGCACGTGGGCGTGGCCGGCGCGGCAGAGCAGGGTCAGGCTCGCGGCGTCGCCGGCGATATAGGGCTCGACGACGAAGCCGGTGCGCGCGGCGAGGTCGTCGGGGATCTCGTCGAACAGAAAGGTGTCGATGCAGCCGGCGCCGTCATCGGGCTTCACCACGACCGGCGCCGCCAGATCGGCTGGGACGGCTTCCGCCGGATAGCTGGTCACGGTGCGGATGCCGGCCGCGTTCAGCGCCGCCCCGGTGGCGCGCTTGGAGGCGCAGAGCCGCACCGTGGGAAGGTCCGGACCGATGACCCGGGTGCCGGTGGCGCCGAGGCGCTCGACCAGGCGCGCCAGTTCGCCACCGCTCTCCGGCGCGATCGGCCAGGAGCAATGCGAGCGGCTCGCCAGCCGGGCCCAGGTCTCCAGCGGGTCCTCGCCCTCCTCGATCGGTATGCTGGTGCCCCGGGGCGGCGGCAGCACCCGCAGGTCGTGCGTCGTGACGACGCGAATGCCAGGGAGATCCTCCAGATCGCCGATCAGGGCATCGCGCATCAGCGCGCCCTCGTTTATCAGGGTATCTGGCAGTGGCTGGCCGCTGAGGCCGCCACCCGTCACCGTCTCGATCACGAAGACCTGCATGGCACGCGAAAATCCGTCAAAAGGGCCGAAGGGGCTGGAACTTATACCCGTCCTCGACCTCATGGGAGGGGTGGTGGTTCATGCCCGCCGCGGCCAACGTGCGGCCTATCGGCCGATCGAGACGCCGCTCTGCGCCGGTTCGAACCCGCTCGACATCGCTGCCGCGCTGCTCGACCTGGCTCCGTTCCACACGCTCTACGTGGCGGACCTCGATGCCATACGCGGCACGGGGGAGCATGGTTCCACCATCGCGAGGATCGCGGCGCGTTTTCCCGGGATCGAGATCTGGGTCGATGCCGGAAGTGCGCGGCCGGGCGGCTGTCCGGTGATCGGCACCGAGACGCTGGCCGACATGGTTGCGGCCAAGGCGGCGCTCGCCGACGGGGCCATCCTGTCGCTCGATCATGACGCGGCGGGTCCGATGGGGCCGGCCGAGCTGCACGCGACCCCGGCGCTCTGGCCCTCACGGGTGATCGCGATGTCGCTCGCCCGCGTCGGTGCCGATGAGGGGCCGGATTTCGCGCGGCTCGAGGAGATCCAGGGCAAGGCCGGCCACCGCAATGTCTATGTCGCCGGCGGCGTGCGCGGCGGTGACGATCTGGAACGCCTCACCGCGATGGGCACCACTGGCGTGCTGCTGGCCAGCGCGCTGCATGACGGCCGGATCGGGCGCGAGCAGATGGGAAGGTTCGGGTGATAGGGCATTCAGCCTCGAAGGATGCTGAAGCCGATCACCGCCTACCCAGCTGCGCCGCGAACAGCGTCGCCACCGTCAGGTCCGCGCTGGTGCCCGGATTGAGCCCGCGCGCCTTCAGCGAGGCGTCGAAGGCCGCGAGCGGGGGATGGCGCAGTTCGGCCGGTGCCGACCACCTCACCGTCCGCTCTACCATTTCAGCCTCCGTGCGCACCGCTTCTGCGATCTCCTCGCCGAATTTCCGCACGACGTGGCTGTCGAGGAAGGCGCTCATGAAGGCGAGATGCACGGCCTCCACCTGCGCCTCCGGCTCGGCCGCACCCAGCGCCGCGAGCCGCGCCAGCCCGATGCCCCACACATCGGCGTAACCGCTCGCATATTGCCGGGCGATGCGGTCGCGGGCGGCGGCGTGCGCCATCGCCTCGCGCAGGCCGATCCCCGGCTCCTCGTGGACGTCATGCTCCTCGGCGCGCCCGAGCCCGCCGGGATTTGCGAGCGCGATGGCGCGATAGGCGGCGCGGGCGTCCCCGACGTCGAGCCCGTCGAGCACCTTGCCGAGCGCGGTGCGCAGCTCGCCGCCGCCATCCGCCGCCGCCGCCAGCGGGGCGCACAGCAGGACGATGCCGAGATTGGTATTGAGCCTGGTCGCCGCGAACGAGGCTCGCACCGCCGCCTCGATACGCGCCCCGACCGGCGCCCCGGTGCGCGCGATCTCCGGCGCCGCCGCCTCGGCGGCCATCTGGAAATGCGCGACGCTCATGCCGTGGCCTTCGCTGTAGCGATGCACATTGCCGGCTTTCAGCGCGTCGAGCTCGGCGAGGCAGGCGGCGCGGAAGGCAGCCTCGATCGCGGGCGACCTCATCCCGCTTCTGCCGCGGGCACGGCCAGGCTCTCGGCGACATGCCGGGCGAGACGCGAGGCGACATCGATGCCGGTGGCGCGCTGCAGGCCCTTCCATGCCGGCATGGAGTTCACCTCCAGCACCATGAACTCGCCGCGCGCATTCTCGATGAGGTCGACTCCGGCATAGTCGGCGCCGACCGCTTCGGTAGCGCGCACCGCGATCTCGCAGGCCTCGCGGTCGAGCGGGGCCGGCGCGCCGGTCGCGCCCTGGTGGATATTGGTGATCCAGCGCTCGGACTGGCGGATCATCGCCGCCACCGCCCGGCCGCCGATCACAAACACCCGCCAGTCCTGGTAGTGACCGGCAGGGGAAGCGCTCTCGACGAATTCCTGCAGGTAGTAAACGCCTCCGACCGCGGCCGGCTCGGGCAGCGGCGCGCGGGGGGCGATGCGCTTGATCCCCTTGCCCTGCGCCCCGAACAGCGGCTTGAGCACGGTGTCCATGGGGGCGGCGTCGATCAGCGCCTGCATCGCTTCGCGGCGCTCGCCGACGAAGGTGCGGGGCGTCGGCAGACCGGCCTTCGCGATGAGGAAGCTGGTCATGCTCTTGTCGACGCAGCGCTCGATGGCGCGGGCGTCGTTCATCACCTTCACCCCGCATTCGCGCAGCGCATGCAGGAGGCCGAGCCGCGCGGTGATCTGCTCGGTCGAGCCCTTGGCGATGATGCGGATGAAGGCGGCGGCAGGCAGCGCGCCGTCGAGCCCGGGGATCAACAGGCCGTGCGGCGTCTCGCCGATGGCAAAGCCGCAATCGTTCAGCGAGCGCACCAGGACCCGCAGCCCCTCGCGCTCCAGCGCGAGCGAGAGGTTGCGGGTGTGCCAGTCGGCGTCCTCGGTGAAGACGACGACGGTGTCGTCACGCGTTACGCTGTCCGAAGTCATGCAAACGAGCGTTCCAGTATCTCTTCGTGGAAGGCGCCGAAGGTGAAGCTGCGGCCGGTCGAGAGCGCCGTCACCGTCACCCGCGCCGGCGAGAACAGCATCGGGTCCATGGCGTAGAAATCGCCCTTATAGGAGGTGAAGATCTCCGCGAAGGTGCGGCCATGGTCGCGCGAGGTCGAGCTCGGCAGGCCCTCCGCCAGTTCGCGCGCATCGTCCTCCGGTCCGTCGACGAAGAGCTGCACGTCGCCGCCATAGAGCGTCGCGTCATTGGTGCGGCCCATCGCGGCGATGAAATCCGGCGCCGGCGGCGGCAGCGGCGAGGAGCCGATGCCGTCGACGACGCGCTCCAGCGGGAAATGCAGCGTGTGCGTCTTGTGCAGCGCCACTTCCAGCACCCGGGCGACGATCTGCGCGGTGCCGGCAAGGCTCGTGGTCGGGGTGAGGATCAGAGTGAGGTTCGACGGCGCCACGCCGCAATCGGCGGCGACGCGGGCCACCAGCGTCTCCGGCGGGATGCGGTCGACCTCCAGCACCAGGCAGGCGCGCTCATTGTGATCGCGATAGCCGAGCTCGCCGAACAGCGTCTCCTTGGCCCAGAGCGCGCGCGCCGGGCCGGAGCCGAGCGCGAAGAAATCGCCTTCGGCAAGGCTCCAGCCGGCATATTGGCTCCCCAGGCAGGCCAGCACCGGATCGGAGGTCGAGACGGTGAGCGCGGTGCCCCAGCGGGGGAAGCGCGCATTGGTGCCGATCTCCACCCGCCCGAGCCCACCGAGGCAGATCTCGGCGATGCGCCGCCCGGCCTCGATGCCGCCGCGCGCCGCAATCCCGGCATCGACGATGCGGGCGCCGGAGTTGGTGCGGGTCACGTTGAGCCGTAGCGAGTCGGCATCGCGCACCAGCGCCTCAACCAGCGGATCGGTGAGCGCGGAGACGCTGGGGCGCCGGTGGGAGAGGGCAGGGCTGGTCGGTGCAGTGGTCGTATCGGTAGATGCGTTCATTGGGGCGTTGCTCCCTACTCCGCCGCCTTCCGGTCGGCGCGACTGAGCGCCCGCCAGAGGCTGACGGTTCTTTCGGAGACCTGCTGACGGGCCTCCTCAGCATTGCGGCCGGAGCCGAAGACGGTGCACACCGGCTCGCCGGTCTCGATCCGCGTGCCTTGCGGCGGGCGGTCGGCGACGAAGTCGGGCAATGGATCGAGCCGCACCTCGAAGGGCGCGGGCGCATAGAAGATCGCAGAGGCGCGCGCCTCGTCGACCGTCTCGGGGGTGAGCGGATCGAGGTCCGGCAGCCGGCCCTCGCAGGCATCGAGATGCAGGCGCAGCAGCGGCGGCAGCGGCGGGCGGTCGAAGACGTCGAGCGTCGCGCCTGGGCGTGGATTGACCTCGAGCAAGGTCCAGCCGCCATCATCGAGGAGCATCAGGTCGGCACTGGCCAGGCCGACGAGGCCTGTGGCGGCGGTGATGCGGCGGAGCGCCTCCGTCACCGCGCGGGCGGTTGCCGCGTCGATCGCTATCGGCCCGGCGGCGCCACCATAGCGGTATGGCGCATCGTCGGCCGGCTCGCACCATTGCTCGGAGAAGGCGAGGAGGCGCACATCCTTGCCGTCGCCGAGGAACAGCGCAGAGACGGTGCGGCCCTCGACATATTCCTGCACATACCAGCCGACCCCGCGCGGGGCGGCGGCCGGCTGCACATGCCAGCCGCCCGAACCGCCGATGCGCTTCTCCAGCGTGCGCATGCCCGCGGGCGCCGGGCCCGTGAACACCGCCGGATGGGGAACGCCGAGATTGCTGAGCAGGCGCATGAAGACGATGGGCTCCTTCAACCAGGCAAGGGTCTGCCGGCCATTGCCGACCATGCGGAACCTCTGGCCGATCCGCTCGACCATGTCGGGGGCCTGCTCGAAGCCGGTGCCGAGCACCACGGGCAGATCACCGGCCGCATGCAGGCCGAGCTGCTCGAAGAGGTCCTCCGGATCGAAATTGAGGCCGCCGAGCCTGCGGATCGGGATCGCCTCACAGGCCAGCGCCCGGGTGTCTTCGTCGCCGAACAGGTCGAGCACGATCGGGGCATAGCCCGCCCGCCGCGCCGCCGCTGCCAGTCCGCGTGCTGCCACACCGACGAGGACAAGGTCAGGAGCCTCCCTGGCCTGCGAGCGACCCTGATAGCGTCCGGGCAAGTGCGAAGGCATCCTCGAAGCCGATGGTGAGGGCGGTCTCCGTAGACCGCATACGCTTCAAAAGCTCGTGCTGCACGCGGTATTTCAAATGCCCGATGGCCAGCGCGCCGATGCCCAGCGCGCCGCCCGAAAGCGGCTTGCCATCATCCAGCGCATCGACTCCGGCAATGCCGGATGGAGGGACGGCGTTCACATCGGCGGCGACCGCCAGTCGGCCGGCGCCCGCCAGATGTTCCGCAGTCAGAATCTGTACCCCGGCCTTGCCGCACGCCAATACCACCTCTGCGTGAGGTAGCAAAGTGCGCTTCTCGTCATCGTTGCGGGCAGCAGCACTTGCAAGATCGACGCCAAAGCGGACCTTGAAATCCGCGGCCTTGAGCTGGACGGTCTCGACATCGCGGTGGCTGACCAACGTGACGTTGGCGCCCGCCTGCGCCGCGATCACCGCGGCGATGCCGCCGACCACGCCGGTGGCGCCATAGACCTGCACGCTCGCGCCCTTCATTCCCTCGGGCCGCTTGGCGCGCAGCTTCTTCTCGACCTCGGCGATCATCGCCGCCGCGGTGGTGAAGGAGCCGGCCGGATCGACGAAGATCGAGATCTCGAAGGGCGCGAACAGCGCGGCGCGCGCCTCCTTCGCCATGTCCAGCGCGAGGCTCGCATCCTTGCCGCCGATGAACAGCCCGGTGCGCGAGGCATGCGAGGGCGGGCGCGAGAACATCATGTCCTGCGTCAGGTCCATCATCTCTTCGAGCTTGACGTTCTGGTACGGCAGGATGGTCGTGTAGCCGGCATCCACCGCCATATTGACGTCGAACGGGCTGACGTGGCGGAGCGGCGAGACGATGTGCAGAATCGGCGCGATGTCCGACATGAAGCGGATCTCCCAGGCGGAAGCAGGCCTTGCGGCCATTTATTGAGGTTTGAAGGAGCGACGCGGGCTTTCCGCCAATCCGCCGCTAGCGCTGCTCTACGCAGGCAAGCCATTCGATGCGGGCCCCGGCATTGCTGCCGCGCACGCACTCGAAGGCCAAAGCGGGCTGCGCGCCGAATCGGGCACGCGCCTCGCCGGTCAGTCGTTCGGCCTCCTCCGGGTCGCCGATGATGGCGAAGCCGGTGGGGCCCCAGGAACTCTGGCCGACACCCTTTACGCCCTCAGCCTCCAGCCAGTCCATGGCTTCGGCGACGGCGGGGCTCGTATAGCGACCACCTTGCGCACCCGCATAGTGGTCGCCAAGCAATCTCTGCATTTCTCCCACGGCTTCGCCGAAATGCCGCACGTCGGCATTGGCGAGCGCCGGCAGCGCGACCATGACGGCAAGTCGCGCCAGATGGCCGGCGAGCGTGTCGGCGAAGGGCGGCAGGTTGTCCATCGCCGCCATCTCCTCCGGGCCGCTGAGGCCGCGATGGGCGTGATCAAAGACCAGTATGATGCGCCAGCGCTCCGGGAAGGGCAGCCGGGAGATGATGGGCGGCGGCGCATCGCCGGCGCCTTCGCCGATGGCTTTGCCACCATCCAGAATCACCCCGCCCTCGGTGAAGGCGCCGATGCCGATGCTGGAGCGTGCCCCGCGCCCGAGCGCGGCGCCGATCTCACGCGGGGTGAACGGCTTGCCGTCGATCAAGGCGAGCCCGGTGGCGACCGCGAGGCCGAGTTGGGTGCCCGAGCCGAGGCCGGAATGGGGAGGCAGCGCGTTCTCGACGACGACCTTGACCCCGGCATTCAGCCCGAGCCGACGTGCGGCTTTTTCGACGGCCGCGACCGCCCGCTCGGCATCCGGGCCGGTGGCCTCCAGGCGCTCGGCACGGCCCATCCGCACCACGGTCGCCGGGCGTTCCAGCGTGATGCCGAGGCTGCCGAAGCGGCGGCCGAGAGTGCCCGCAAGGTCGAGGAATCCAAGATGGAGGCGGCCCGGTGCGGTGATGCGCACCGCAGCGTTCCCCTCCACCCCGCACGCCGCTTCTATTTTGAGCGTTGTCTTGTTCACGAGCGTTTCCTCGGTACCTATCTTGGATGCAGGAGCTTTCGCCGACAAGCGGCCGGGCCGAAATGATGGTGCGGCCGGTTTGCGGCGAGCGGGGAGGGCGTGCTACCGAATCCGGTACAGGCGCCCCGGCAAGAATGGGCGCGAAAACGCCGCGAGGAGGTCAGGGAGGAGGCGAGGCCATGCCGGTCGATCGCAAGAAAACCTTTTCCGACAAGGAAATCCAGGACCGCCTCGCCGCCGAGCTGCCGAAATGGCGGCTGGAGGACGGGTGGATCCGCCGCAACTACAAGACCAATAGCTGGAAGGGCACCCTGATGGTGATCAATACCGTCGGCCATCTCGCCGAGGCGGCCTGGCACCATCCGGATATCACGGCTTCCTATGCCTGGGTCGAAGTGAGACTGATGTCGCACGACGCCAAGGGCGTGACCGAGCGCGACTTCGCCCTTGCGAAGAAGATCGAGGAAGTCGTCGCGTGGCAGCCGGGACTTGAACCCGAGGCCGCTCTGGAGGGCACGCCGCGCGGCGACATGCGGTTCGCCTATATCAAATATGATTGATCCTATGGTGGATACGGGAAAGCACATTGTCGAAGACGT
The DNA here is from genome assembly GCA_029266425.1 of Xanthobacteraceae bacterium. Classification (GTDB taxonomy): domain Bacteria; phylum Pseudomonadota; class Alphaproteobacteria; order Rhizobiales; family Xanthobacteraceae; genus Ancylobacter. The sequence goes on along the minus strand of JAQSWY010000022.1, from coordinate 56,589 downwards.
CGTCTGCGGTTTCTGCGGGCTCGGCTGCGATGATTTGAGGGTGGAGGTCGAGGGACGGGCGGTGCGCGCGGCCGGCACGGCCTGCCCGGAGGCGGCGAAGCTGCTGCAGCGCATGGACGCCGCCGATCCCGATTTCAGCCGATATGGAGTGCCCTGCAGCGCGCAGGAAGCTTTCGACGAAGCGCGCGCGCTCCTCACTGCCGCCAGCACGCCGCTGTTCGCCGGGCTCGGCACCGACATCGCCGGCGGCCAGGCGCTGCTCGACCTCGCTGCCGGCACCGGCGGCGTGTTCGACCATGCGGCCTCCATCGGCCTGTTCCGCAACTACACTGCGACCCAGCGCACCGGCTGGCTGGCGACCACGCTTGCCGAGGTGCGCAATCGCTGCGACGTGCTGCTGGTGATCGGCAACGATCCGACGCCGAATTTCGGCCGGCTCTTCGAGCGGCTGTTCCCAGACACGCCCTTGTTTGCCGGCGAAGGACGCAAGGTCATCTTCCTCGGCGGCACGCCGGGCACGCGCGCCGCGGCGCAGCTCGCCAAGGCCGACGTGACGAGCCTGCCGGCAACCGACCTGGCGGAGGCGCTTGCCGCGCTCGCCGGCCTCGTCGGCGGGCGCAGCCTGGCGGGCGAGAGCATCGGTGGCGTGCCCGCGAGCGAGCTTGCCGCCGCGGCGACGGCACTGGCCGCGGCACGGTACGCGGTCCTCACCTGGAACGCGGCGGACCTCGACGAGGGCGACCTGGTGGCCGAGCGCGCCACCGCGCTCGCCGACGCGCTGAACGTCGCCACCCGCGCCGGGGTGTTCCCGCTCGGCGGGCGCGACAACATCATCGGGCTGAACCAGATGATGCTGTGGCGGCTCGGCTATCCGCTGCGCACGGCAATTCGCGGCGGCACATCCGAGCACGATGCGGCGCTCTATGCCACCAGCACCGCGCTCAAGGATGCCGATGTTCTCGTCTGGGTCTCGGCCTTCCGGCCGGAACCGCCGCCGCCCTTCGAGGGCAAGACCATCGTGCTCGGCCATGCCGAGACGGCGTTCGACAAGGCGCCCGACGTCTTCATCCCCGTGGGCACGCCCGGCATCGACCATGCCGGCACCGTGTTCCGCATGGATTCCATAGTGAGCCTGCCGCTCGGCGCCTTGCGCGTCGCGACGCTGCCCGGCGTCGCCGAGGCTGTGCGCCGAATAGCGGGAGGAGTTGCATGAGACTGCGGCTCAAGGGTGGGCGTGTGCTCGACCCGGCCAATGGTGAAGTCGCTGTCGCGCGCGACGTGGAAATACTGGACGGCCGCATTGTCGCGGCGACCAACGAGACCGCCGATCAGGAATACGCCCTGAACGGCGATATCGTCATGGCCGGCGGCATCGACCTGCACAGCCACATCGCCGGCGGCAAGATGAACCTCGCCCGCCTGCTCATGCAGGAGGATCGCCGCGCCTATCCCGAACTGCGCGGTGCCTTCTGCGGCTGCGGCGGCGGGCGCGCAGTGCCGACCGCGCACGCCACCGGATGCCGCTATGCCGAGCTCGGCTACACCACGGTGTTCGAGCCGGCCATGCTCGGCGCCAATGCGCGCGGCGCCCATCTCGAGATGGCGGACATCCCCAATCTCGACACCGGCGCCTACCTCGTGCTGGGCAATGACGACTACATACTGCGGCTAATGGCGGCCGGCGCCCCGCAGGCGCAGATCAATGCCTATGTCGGCTGGATGATCGAGGCGACGCAGGCCTTCGCCATCAAGATCGTCAATCCCGGCGGCATCAACGCCTTCAAGTTCAATGCCCGCAAGCTCGATCTCGACGAGGCCAACCCCTATTACGAGGTGACGCCGCGCCAGGTGCTGCTCACCCTGATCCGCGCGGTGACCGAGCTCGGCGTGCCGCACCCGATCCACCTGCACGGCTGCAATCTCGGCGTTCCGGGAAACGACGACACCACGCTCGCCACCATCCTTGCCACCGAGGGGCGGCGGCTGCATCTGACGCACCTCCAGTTCCATTCCTACGGCACCGAGGGCGACCGCAAATTCTCTTCCGGCGCGGCCCGCATCGCAGAATTGGTGAACGCCAATCCGAACATCTCGGTCGATGTCGGCCAGGTGATGTTCGGCCAGACGGTGACGGCCTCGGCCGACTACATGTCGCAATACCGCAACCGCGGCATGGCGAGCCCGAAGAAGTCGATCGGCATGGACATCGAGCTCGACGCCGCCTGCGGCGTGGTGCCGTTCGAATATCGCGACAAGTCCTTCGTCAATGCGCTGCAATGGGCCATCGGGCTGGAGCTGTTCCTGCTGGTGGAAGACCCGTGGCGCATTTTCCTTACGACGGACCACCCCAATGGCGGGCCGTTCACCACCTATCCGCATCTCATCCGGCTGCTGATGGACCGCGATTTCCGCAACGCCCAACTGGCAACCCTCAACAAGGTGGCCCAGCAGCACACCATGCTGGCGGAGATCACCCGCGAATACTCGCTGGAGGAGATCGCCATCCTCACCCGTGCCGCCCCGGCCCGCATCCTCGGCCTCACCGACAAGGGCCATCTGGCGCCGGGTGGGGTGGGCGATGTCGTGGTCTATAAGGAAGATGCCGACCGCGAGGCGATGTTCTCGAAGGCGCGTTACGTCTTCAAGAATGGCCGGCTGATCGTCAAGGAAGGCGAGATCGTCGATCTCGTCGCCGGTACCACCCATGTGCTGCGCCCGGATTTCGACCGCTCGGTCGAGGCCGACATAACCCGCTGGTTCGACGATGCGGTGGGGCTGAAGGCGAAGCACTTCCGCATATCCGACGGCGAGCTGCGCGGTGGCGCGGGGCCGACGATACTGAAATGCGTGGGGGCGCCGTGATGGTGGCGGGTCGTCTGCTTCAGCATCCTTCGAGGCCCGGCGATGCCGGGCACCTCAGGATGAGGTCGCCTTTAGAGAACAGCCTCATCCTCAGGTGCGAGCGTCAGCGAGCCTCGAAGGATGCTCGCCCGGGAGCGCCGCGATGATCATCAACGGCGTCGAGATCCGCGACAGCTTCGCCGAGGCCTTCCCTATGGTGGGAACACGGCTCGTCATCACCGCCGACACGCCGGAATGGGCGCTGACCGCGGCGCGCGTCACCACGGGCTTTGCCACCTCCGTGATCGGCTGCGGCTGCGAGGCCGGCATCGAGCGGGAGATCCCCGCCGGCGAGACCCCCGACGGACGCCCGGGCATTGCCATCCTGATCTTCGCGATGGACCTCGGCTCGCTGAAGAAGGTGGTGCCGCTGCGCCTCGGCCAGTGCATCCTCACCTGTCCGACCACGGCCTGCTATGCCGGCATGGAGACCGGCAAGCGGGTGCCACTCGCCAAGACCATCCGCTACTTCTCCGATGGCCACCAGATCTCGAAGAAGATCGGCGACAAGCGCTTCTGGCGCCTGCCGGTGATGGAGGGCGAGTTCGTCTGCGACGAGGACACCGGCTCGGTGGACGGGGTCGGAGGCGGCAATTTCCTCATCCTCGCCCGCTCGCGGCCGCAGGCGCTCGCCGCCGCGGAGGCCGCGGTGAAGGCGATGGGCACGGTGGAGGGCAACATATTGCCGTTCCCCGGCGGCATCGTGCGCTCCGGCTCCAAGGTCGGCTCGAAATACAAGGGCCTGTTCGCCTCCACCAACGACGCCTATTGCCCGACCCTGCGCGGCGCGGTGGCGAGCGCGCTCACCCCCGAGGTGGGCTCGGTGATGGAGATCGTCATTGACGGCGTGAGCTTCGATTCCGTCGCCGAGGCGACCCGCGTCGGCATCAAGGCGGTGTGCGAGATCGGCGCGGCCGGCGGCATCACCGCCATCGATGCCGGCAATTATGGCGGCAATCTCGGGCCGTTCCATTTCAAGCTGCGCGAGATCATGGCGGGAGAAGGCGTTACCGGGGGAGCCGTGGCATGACCATCACCTTGAGGCCGCACGCTCCCTTCGCCGCCCGGCTCGACCTCGCGGGCATCACCCCCGCCGCGCTGGCGCCGCTGACCCTGCGCGAGGCGGAATATCTCCAGCTTCCCTATGGCGGACGCATGCGGCCGCTGGCGGAGCTGTTCTTCATCGAAGGCGCCGGCAGCGCCGGCCCGCTGGTGATCGAGATCGGCGATGCCAGGCTCGACAATGTCGGCGCCGGGCTGGAGCAGGGCGAGATCATCGTCGATGGCGACGTCGGCGCCTGGGCGGGGCGCGGCATGTCGGGCGGGGCGCTGCGCATTGCCGGCAATGCCGGGGAGTATCTCGGCGCCGAGCTCGCCGGCGGACGCATCGATGTGAAGGGCAATGCCGACGACCATGCCGGCGCCGCCTCGTCCGGTTCGCGCCGCGGCATGTCGGGCGGGGTGCTCGCCATCCACGGCTCGGCCGGGAAACGCCTCGCCGAGCGCCAGCGCGGCGGGCTGATCGTCGTCGGCGGCGATGCGGGCGAGGGGCTGGCGACCGACATGATCGCCGGCACCGTCGCGGTGGAAGGCGCCATCGGCGCGCTGGCCGGGCGCGGCATGAAGCGCGGCACGGTCTTCACCCGAAGCGCCCCCGTGCTGCCGGCCGGCTTCGTCGACACCGGCAGCCACGACCTCATCGCGCTAAGGCTGCTGTCGCGCCGGATCGCGGACCTGAAGAACCTCCTCGACGGCGTCACCTCCGCCCGCCGCATGGTCGGGGACACGCTGCTCGGTGGGCAGGGCGAGGTGCTGGTGCTGCGGTAGCATTGCCGTGGCGATGCTGGAGCATTGCTCAAGCCACGCCATCCAGCGGTGCGAACTCGGCGAGCCTCGAAGGACGACGTGGTTCCGATTTAGCGTGAGTTCGTCCGTGTTTTTCGTGATTTGAGCGCCGCTGCCACCGGGCGTATCGTCGCTCTGGGCGCGGGCGCCATTGCGACGGCCCGGCGCTCTCGCCACAGGAGGCGTTCATGGGACGTGTCTTCATCGATTGCCGGGAAGTCCCCAGCGAGAAGAATTGCACCCTCGCCATGGCCGCGGACAGCGAGAAGGAACTGCTGGAGGCTGCCGTGCAGCACGCGGTCAGCGTGCATGGGCACAAGGACACACCGGAACTGCGCGCCATGATCAAGGGTGCCTTCCACCAGGGTACGCCGACGGTCTCGAACCCATCGCGCGCGGCGTAAGCGCGTTCTCACAAAAAGGCGTCATGGCCGGGCTCGTCCCGGCCATCCACGGTTTCGGGAACAAGGGCGTGGATCCCCGGGACAAGCCGGGGGATCACGGCGTGCCGAGCGGATGACGTCGCGTTGTCGGGCATGCCCTACAGCAGCGTCCCGCCCAGTATCGCCAGCGCCACGCTGAAATAGATGACGAGGCCGGTCACATCGACCAGCGTCGCCACGAACGGCGCCGAGGCGCTGGCCGGGTCGAAGCCGAGCCGGCGCAGGACGAAGGGCAGCATCGAGCCGACGAACGAGCCGAAGGTCACGATGCCGACTAGCGCCGCGCCAACGGTGCAGGCCACCAGGAACCAGTGCTCGCCATAGTCATAGATGCCGAGCTGCTGCCACAGCACGAGGCGGGCGAAGCCCAGCGCGCCAAGGATCGAGCCCAGCGCCAGGCCCGAGGGGATCTCGCGCAGCGCCACGCGCCACCAGTCGGCGAGCGTCACTTCGTGCAGCGCCAGCGAGCGGATGATCAGTGAGGTCGCCTGCGAGCCCGAATTGCCGCCCGAGCTCATGATCAGCGGGATGAACAGCGTCAGCACGATCGCCTTCTCCAGCTCCTCCTCGAAATGCTGCATGGCGCTCGCGGTCAGCATCTCGCCGAGGAACAGCACGCACAGCCAGCCGGCGCGCTTCTTCAGCATGTCGAGGAAGCCGATCTCCATATAGGGCTCGTCGAGCGCTTCCATGCCGCCGAACTTCTGCGCGTCCTCGGTGCCTTCCTCGATGATGGCGTCGATCATGTCGTCGACGGTGACGATGCCGAGCACATGGTCCTTGTCGCTCACCACCGGCACCGCGAGCAGGTCGTATTTCGAGATCAGCCGCGCCACGTCCTCGCGGTCGGTGAGCGGGGTGGTGGTGATCGGGTCGTGCTGCGGCGCCACCGAGAGGATCGGCTCCTGCGGCTCGCCGGTGATGAGGCGGCGCAGCGTCACCGCCTTCATCAGCTTGTGCGTCGAGGGATCGAGCACATAGATGGCGTAGATGGTCTCTCGCGTGCGCTCGATGGCGCGGATGTGGCGCAGCGTGTCGCCCACCGTCCAGTTCGAGGGCACGGTGACGAATTCGGTCGTCATCAGCGCGCCGGCGGTGTGCTCCGGATACGACAGCAGCCGGCTGATCGAGGCCTGCGTCGCGTCGTCGAGCCGGGAGAACAGATCCGAGCGTATCGGCTCCTCGAGCTGGCGGAACAGCTCGGCGGCGCGGTCGGTCGACATGCCGGCGATCAGCGACACCGCCTGGACGACGGGCAACTCCTCGATGACGTCGGCATATTGCTCGAATTCGGGGTAGTCCAGCACCTCGACCGCGCGCTCGCGCGGCAGGCCGGCCAGTACCGCGGACGCGGTTTCCGGCTCTTCCTCCTCCAGCGCCGCGGCGATGTCGGCGGGATGTTCCTCGGACAGCTCAGCGATGAGCTCGGCCACGTCGGCCGCGCGCTGGCGGGCATCGAGATCGTCTTCGGAGGGATTCCGAATCTCGTCCATATCGGCTCTTCTTTCCGTCGGAACGCCGTCAGCGGCGTTCGCGGGAGCCGATCCGGGACTTCACCCTGCGATCAGGCCGCGGCGGCCGCTTTCGGCAATCGACTGTAACTGTCGCTGGGCATGGGTGTTGGTGTTCCGGTTGCGCCGCGGCGCAGTGGCTGCGGCGTCTGCTCAGTGAACCTGTAAAGGAGTGCTGTCAAGCGCCGGCGACGAGCGGCTTATTCGCCAGTTCGCGGCGCACCACAGGGGCGACTTTGGTGCCCAGCAGCTCGATGGCGCGCAGCACGTGCGCGTGCGCCATCGGCCCGACGCTGATTTGCAGCAGGAACCGGTCGTGGTGGAAAAGCTCGTGCTGGAACAGGATCTTGTCGATCACCTGCTGCGGGCTGCCGGCGACCAGATGGCCGCGCAGATCGACCCCGGCATCGAAGTGCGCGCGCGACAGCGGCGGCCAGCCGCGCTCGCGCCCGATGCGCCCCATCATGGTCGCGTAAGGCGGGAAGAAGGTGTCGGCGGCGGCCTTCGGATCGTCCGCTATGAGGCCGTGCGAATTGATGCCGACCTTGAGGGACTGGGGCTCATGCCCGGCGCGGCGGCCCGCCTCGCGATAGAGATCGACCAGCGGCGCAAAGCGCTCCGGCTGGCCGCCGATTATAGCGAGCGCGAGCGGCAGGCCGAGCGTGCCGGCGCGCACCACCGATTGCGGGGTACCGCCGACCGCGATCCACACCGGCAGCTCCCGCTCCGGGCGCGGATAGACGCCGAGATTGTCGATCGCGGCGCGGTGTCCGCCCGGCCAGCTCACCCGCTCATCGGCTCTGATGCGCAGCAGCAGGTCGAGGTTTTCGGCGAACAGCGCGTCGTAATCGTTCAGGTCCTGGCCGAACAGTGGGAAGGATTCGATGAAGGAGCCGCGCCCGGCCATGATCTCGGCGCGCCCGCCGGAGAGGAGGTCAACCGTGGCGAATTGCTGGAACACCCGCACCGGATCGTCGGACGAGAGCACGGTGACCGCGCTGGCGAGCTTGATGCGCTTGGTGATGGTCGCGGCGGCGGCGAGGATGATGGCGGGCGCCGAGACTGCGAAATCCGGCCGGTGATGCTCGCCCACCCCGAACACGTCGAGCCCGACCTCGTCGGCGAGGCGGATCTCCTCCATCAGCTCGGCGAGGCGCTGGCGCGGGGGATGCTCCGGCCCGGTCTCCGCGAAGGTGTAGACGCCGATTTCCATTGGCTGCGCGCTCCGTGTGTCGGCGCTCATAAAGGTGCGGGCAAGGGGGCCGCAAGTAGGCACAGGGCTGTGACCGGGGGGCTTTGCGTGAGCATCCTTCGAGGCTCGCCGCGCTCGCACCTCAGGATGAGGTTGTTCTTTCAAATGAATCTCATCCCTAGCGATTGGTCATTGGCCAACCGCCGGGGTGCCCGGCTAAGCCGGGCCTCGAAGGATGTTGCAGCTGGACGCCGCTACTCCCCGCCCGTCGCCGGAGCCGCCCGGGTCAGCCGGGTGCGCACGGCGCGCAGGCGGCGCGGGTCGACGCGGCCTTCGCGCCCGCCGGTGCAGATCGCGCCGCGGAAGCCGAGATAATCCGCGCCGACCGCCTTCAAGGGCGCGATGTCGGCCATGGAGAGCGAGCCGGCGAGCCCGGTCATCAGGCCGTTGCGGCGGGCTTCCGTCACGAACTGGCCCAAGGTAAGCGTATCGAGATGATGCGTCAGCCGGCCGGACTTCTTGTCCGCGGTGTCGAGCATCGCGCCGAGGAAGCCGGCGCGCCCCAGCACCGGCAGCAGTGCCATGTCCGGCTCCTGGTCGGCGAACAGCACGCCGATCAGCCGCTTCTTCGCCGCCATCGGCGCCAGCGCCTCGATGCACTCGGCGGCGTGGGGGGAGGCGAACAGCCCGACCTTGATAATCGGCACGCCGGTTTCCGCCACCCGCTCCACCGCCGCGCGCACGATCGCCGCCACCATGGGCTGGTCGCCGGCGGTGGCGGAGAGCAGCGGGCGCGGATGCGGCCAGGCGCTCCAGAACTGGACGGCGGCGGTGAGCGCATCGGTGCTCCAGGCGCCCAGCGCGCCGAAGGCCGGCTGCTTGAGATCGATCACATCCGCCCCGCCGGTACGGGCGAGGCGCATTTCGCCGAGATCGGAGACGCTGGCGAGCAATCCCGTCATGAGGCCAATCCCGTCATGAGGCTTTTGCCTGTCGGTGGGCGGCAACCGCCTCGACCAGCCAGTCCCAGGCTTCCTTCTCCTCGGGGCCGGCGGTCTTCTGCACGGCGACCGCGAGATAGGCCATCTCGCGGTCGATCTTCTCGGGCGGCAGCATGGACAGCCGGCTGACCAGAACCGCGCCCTCGATCACCGCCGCCTTGGCGCGGTTCAGCCCCATGAAGGGCCGGTGCATCTCGCTGTGCGCGATCCTGCAGAAGAAGCGCGGACGCTGCTCGTCCTCCTCGATGCGATCGACCTCGAGCTCCTGATGGGCGAGCGTCGCGGCGATGCGCTGGCAATCGATCCTGGTCGCCTTGGCGAGCGGGACCGGAAGCTGTCTGTTGCGCGAGACCAGCGCGGCGAAGATGCGCACATCGTCGGTGAAATTGATGCAGGCGACCCGCGTCGCCAGCAGATTGTCGAGCGTGCGCGACGGCCGGAACGGCTGCAGCAGGTAGCCGCCCTCGATCACGGTCGCGCCCAGCGGAGCGAGGTGCGGCTTGCCGTCGGCCGAGCGGGTGGAAATGATGGTCTCGCGGATCATTCTTCGATCTTGCCCTGCTTCCCCGACAGGGTCGACCCGGCTTCCTTGAAGGTCAAGCGGTGTGCGTCGTCGGCGCTGCCGCCGGTCTCGCCGGCAACACCCCATTTCAACGGCTCGTCCTGCGCATAGCGCTTGCCGAGCAGATAGGCGATCTCGGCGCGCGCGGTCTCGACCCCGAGATAGAAAGCGTGCGCGCCGTCCTCCTCGACCTTCAGATGCGGGAACAGCGCGAACGGATCGGCCGCGACATGGTGGCCGTCGCGATTATAGATGTGGATGCCGTCTTCCGTGACCTCGATGCGGAAATTGCGGTCCTTCACCTCGGCGGCGAGCCGGGCAACCTCGTCGGGCGTCGTCGCGAACGGCTTGCGGTCGCGAAGCGCCATCAGCCCGTGGCCGAAGCCCTGCGGCAGCGCGCCGGCGGCGCGGGCGGCGAAGAATTCACGGCGCGCTCGGTCGAACTCGCGCACCGCCGTGCGGCAGTGCGGGCTGACCTGCACCGCCAGCACGGCGTTGAGCCTGAGTTCGGAGATGATGCCCATCAGCACCGCGTTGATGCCGGTGGTGTCGGCATCGGTCAGCTCGGTGACGTTGCCGATGCCCATGAGGATCGGAATGTCCGGATAGCGACGGCGGATCTCGGCATAGCGCAGCAGCGAGGCGGTGAAGCCGTAATGGATCGGATCGAGGATCGGATCGGCATAGAAGGCCTGGCCCTTCGCAATGCAGATATCGATGGCGCGGGCGAGGGACGAGACATCGCCCTGCGTCGCCGGCACCAGCACCGGCACGGCGGAGCCTTCCTCGGCGATGGAAAGATTGGTCTCGTTGAGGCTGAGCAGATAATCCGCTCCGGCGCGGGTGGCGCGGGACAGCTCGGCGGCATCGAACGAATCGACGCTCACCTTGATGCCCTCGGCCTTCAGGGCGCCGATGGCGGCTTCCAGATGCGGGAATTCGCTGTCCGGCAGGCAGCCGAGATCGATGACGTCGGCGCCTTCGCCAACAAGGTGCTTCGCCTTGGCGAGGATGCCGGGGACATCGAGCCTCACTGCATCGACGATCTCGGCGAAGATGAGGACATCTTGCCGGCTGAGGTCGGCGGCGCGCTTCGACTGCCCGAAATAGTCCGGCAGGTCGGCCATCTCGTCGGGCCCGCGAGCGAAGGGCACATTGAAGAAGCGCTCCAGCCGGTCGAGGTCGCCGCGGAAGCGGCCCGGCATCAGCACGCGGTCGGTGCCTTCCGGGATCTTCAGGCGCCGCTCGACGATCTCGGCGGTCATCAGCGCCGCCACCTTCACCCCGACACTGACCACGACCGGGTCGAGGGTCTCGTCCGCCACCTCGCCGGCGATCTGCGTCAGCCTCGGCTCGGCGAGCGAGCCGGTGACGAGCGCGACCCGGGTGCGGGGCAAGGCGTCTTCAGCCATTGGCGGCCTTTGCTTCGCTCGCCAGCCACGCGCGGCGGGCATCGATCGCGCCGCGCAGCTCGGCAATGGATTCGACCACCGTGCAGTCGTCGAACTCCTTCAGCTTCGCGGTGTTCTCGAGATCGATCCGCCGCGGATAGACCGGCACCGGGCCCTTCGGCGCCATGGTCATCATCTCGGGAGCGGTGTCGCAGGCGAAGACGATGGTGTGCACCCGGCATTTGCCAGCCTGGGCGAAACAGTTCGTCACCAGCGTGTCGGAGATGCCGTAGACGCACTTCGCCACCGTGTTCGACGAGGCCGGCGAGACGATGAGGGTGTGGTAGATCCCCTCATAGAACTGCCCGACCGGGACCGACGAGGCGGTGGTCTCCTTGAAGATGCGGGTGGAGGCGGGGAGCACCTCCTTGTCCTTGCGGTACATCCGCAGCACCTCGTCCGCCGCCGCGGAGACGAACAGATCGACATCATTGAGCTCGCGGATCAGCTCGATCGATTCGGTGAAGAAATGCCCCGAGCCGGTGAGCGCCCAGCCCCAGCGCCGCGTGGCGCCGTTCGAGATGCCGTCCGAGATGCCGTCCGTCATGCCGCGATCTCCCCCTCCAGCGCCTCGTCGAGCGAGATCGCCCGCACCGCGCCCTCGAAGCGACGACAGATAGAGGGGAAATGCGCGTCCACAAGTCCGTCGGCGGCCCAGAGCTGCGGCGGACCGTCCGGGGTTTTCACGTCGGCCGACTTGATCAAGGTGAGGCGACACGCCTTCAGCCGGATGGCGAGCCAGGCGGCGAGGCTGTCGGACGTGACCTCCCAGTTCGCCGGCACCTCCGCATCGAGCGCGAGCGGCACCGGCATCCACAGCGCGGCGTGTCCGGCCTTGCGGGCACGCGTGAAAGAGCGCTCGTCGGCGCAGGGCGCGAGCCTCGGCTCGAGATCGGCGAGGGCGAACGCGGTCTGCTCCATGCCGAGGATCGCCATGCGGTGCGCGGCCTCCTCGGAGAAGCCGATGATCGGCTGTGCCGCGCGCACGGTGTCGGCAAACGGCCCGCCGCCCGGCACGATCACGAGCGGCGCGCCGGCTTCGGCCAGCCCGGCGAGCAGCGCCGGCAGCCGCGGCGAGCGGATGAGGCTGCCGCCGAGCTTCACGATTTCGGGAGCGGGGGAGGGGTCAGCCATGGCTGCGCTGCCTCCTGAGCCCAAGCATACATCCGATAGAAAGCGGGTCCCTCTCCACCGAGATGGCCGAGCTTGTCCCGGCCATCTCGGTCCCTGATGCTCTGTCAGCCAACGAGATCCCCGGCACAAGGCCGGGGATGACGTTCGTATTGGATTGGCGTCTCAGGACGGCGTCACTGGAATATCCAACGGCCGCCTCGTGACGCCGTGCCGCACCTCGGATGGATGCATTCCTGCCGGGAATGCGGCCTTTTGTCGGGGCTGTTTGATCTTGCATGGATCTTTGGTCGTCTAGGATCATTCTAACTCCGGCGCTAAGGTGCGCGCCTCATCAAGCGCCGCGCATGACGGCGTTGCAACGATATCTCCCGGGAAGGACACAGATGAATCGCATTCTCCTCTCCGCCGCCCTCCTCGCCCTCGGCACGACCGCCGCTCTCGCCCAGAGCCCGGCGGGCGATCCCGAGAAGGGCGCAACTGTCTTCAAGAAGTGCATGGCGTGCCATGCCGTCGGTGAAGGCGCCAAGAACAAGGTCGGCCCCGAGCTCAACGGCATCGTCGGCCGCAAGATGGGCGCGGTCGCCGGCTTCAACTATTCCGAGACGCTGAAGGAGCACAACGCCAAGGGCGAGGTGTGGGACGCCGAAAAGCTGAACAAGTATCTGGAGAACCCGAAGGGCTACCTGCCGGGGATCAAGATGGTGTTCGCCGGCCTGCCCAAGGAGACCGACCGCGCCGACCTCGAGGCCTATCTCGTGCAGTTCGACGAGACCGGCAAGAAGAAGTAGGGGTCATTCCAGATGAACCGTCGTCCCCGGGCTTGTCCCGGGGATCTCGATTCCTGACAGTGCGTCAGCCGCCGAGATGGCCGGGACAAGCCCGGCCATGACGGTGGAACGGGTGCTCTCCGGAGCTGTCAACCATGGCACCGGCTTTCCGTCTCGACCGCCGTGCCTTCCTCGCCTGTGCGGCGTGCGCCGCGGCCGGCACGCGGTTCGCTGCCGCGGAGACCACAACGGCGACCGCGCGCGATCCCCTGAAGCTGGAAAAGCTCGCCGACGGCGTGTTCGCCTTCGCCGCGCCTTATGAATTGCTGGCGCCGGAGAATGGCGGCGCCATCTGCAATCTGGGCCTCGTGGTCGGCTCGCAAGCCGCAGCCGTGATCGACACCGGCAACAGCGTGCTCACCGGGCAGCGCATGCTGGAGGCGGTGCGCCGCGTCACCGATCGGCCGGTGCGCTACGTCATCAACACCCACATGCATCCCGACCATGTGCTCGGCAATGCCGCCTTCCGCGGTGCAGGCGGCAGCGAACCGGTGCGCTTCGTCGCCCACCGCAAGATGCCGCGCGCGCTGGCGGTGCGCACCGACACCTATACGGACCAGGTGCGCCGCCTGCTCGGCCCGCTCGCGGAGGGCACCGAAGTGGTGCTGCCGGACCTCCTGGTCGAGGAGCGAATGAGCCTCGATCTCGGCGGACGTGTGCTGATTCTCGAATCATGGCCGACCGCGCACACCGACAACGACCTCACCGTGTTCGACGAAGCCTCCGGCACCTGGTTCCTCGGCGATCTCCTGTTCGTCGGCCATGTGCCGACGCTGGACGGCAGCCTGAAGGGCTGGCTGACGCTGATGGAGACGTTGAAGGCGCGTGGCGCCGCCCGGGTCGTGCCCGGCCACGGGCCCGCCTCGGTCGCCTGGCCGGCGGCGGCCGGCGATGAGCGGCGCTATCTCCACCTCGTCGAGGCCGACGTGCGGCGTCTCATCGCGGAAGGGCAACCGATGAGCGTTGCACCCGACCGTGTAGCGCAATCGGAGCGGGAAAAATGGGCGCTGTTCGACGAATTCAATCCTCGAAACGCCATCGCCGCCTACCATGAATATGAGTGGGAATAGGGTAGGGGCACCGGGATTTCGTTCGCGTCGCAGCGAGATGCCCAGGAAATACAAGTATTCCAGACTGGCATAACAGATGCCACCTTCGCACCTGCAGCAAAATCATAATAAGGGCGTTTCTCTTAAGGGTTCTTATTGCGTGCCGTTCAAAATGGGTCTAGGCTCCTTTCGTCTTCGGCTTCAACGGGTTTTGGGGGATTTTCTCCTTGAATTCGGTTCGTAGGCCAGCTTGGGGCGGGATGCCCCCGTGAATCCGGCTGTTTCTCCCCCCAGCCGGTCGTGACACGCTGCCGAAGATGAACGGTCAGAATGAAAAGAATAAATCGGCAGCGGATCGCCCGAATACCGGTCGATAGCGCCCGGAGGATCGCGTTCAGGAGGAGATTACGCATGCGCAAGCTCGCCTATGCGGCAATGCTGCTGGGTACTGCGGCCGTTGCTATGCCCGCCATGGCCAATGACGGACTGCAGAAAATCATCAAAGACCCCAAGCAATGGGGTATTCAGACCGGCGATTACGCCAACACCCGTTATTCCCAGCTCAATCAGATCAATGCCGGCAATGTCGGCAAGATGCAGGTGGCCTGGACCTTCTCGACCGGCGTGCTCCGCGGTCACGAAGGCGGGCCGCTCATCATCGGCGACGTGATGTACGTACACACGCCGTTCCCCAACATCGTCTATGCCCTCGACCTCAACAACGATGGCAAGATCATCTGGAAGTACGAGCCGAAGCAGGATCCGAACGTCATTCCGGTGATGTGCTGCGACACGGTCAATCGCGGTCTCGCCTATTCCGACGGGATGATCTACCTGCATCAGGCCGACACCACGCTGGTGGCGCTCGACGCCAAGACCGGCGCGAAGAAGTGGTCCGTGGTCAATGGCGATCCCAAGAAGGGTGAGACCAACACCGCGACCGTTCTTCCGGTGAAGGACAAGGTGATCGTCGGCATCTCCGGCGGCGAGTTCGGCGTGCGCTGCCACGTGACCGCCTATGACAGCGCCACCGGCAAGCAGGTGTGGCGCGGCTACTCGATGGGTCCGGACAGCGACCTCCTGGTCGACCCGGAGAAGACCACCGACCTCGGCAAGCCGATTGGCAAGGATTCTTCGCTGAAGACCTGGGAAGGCGATCAGTGGAAGATCGGCGGCGGCTGTACCTGGGGCTGGTATTCCTACGATCCGGAAACCAACCTCGTCTATTACGGCTCGGGCAATCCCTCGACCTGGAACCCGAAGCAGCGCCCCGGCGACAACAAGTGGTCGATGACCATTTTCGCCCGTGACGCCGACACCGGCATGGCGAAGTGGGTCTACCAGATGACCCCCCACGACGAGTGGGACTTCGACGGCATCAACGAGATGATCCTCACGGATCAGGAGATGAACGGCCAGCAGCGCAAGCTGCTCACCCACTTCGACCGTAACGGCTTCGGCTATACGCTGGACCGCGTGACGGGCGAGCTCCTCGTCGCCGAGAAGTTTGACCCGGTGGTGAACTGGGCCACCAAGGTCGACATGGACAAGAACAGCAAGACCTATGGTCGTCCGCTGGTCGTGTCCAAGTTCTCGACTGAGCAGCAGGGTGAAGACGTCAACACCAAGGGCATCTGCCCGGCGGCGCTCGGCACCAAGGACCAGCAGCCGGCGGCGTATTCGCCGAAGACCAAGCTGTTCTACGTGCCGACCAACCACGTCTGCATGGACTATGAGCCGTTCCGCGTCAGCTACACTGCGGGCCAGCCCTACGTCGGTGCCACCCTCTCGATGTTCCCCGCGCCGAACAGCCATGGCGGCATGGGCAACTTCATCGCCTGGGACAACACCAAGGGCAAGATCGTGTGGTCGCTGAAGGAGCCCTTCTCGGTGTGGTCGGGTGCGCTCGCCACCGCCGGCGACGTGGTCTTCTACGGCACGCTCGAAGGCTACCTGAAGGCGGTCGATAGCAAGACGGGCAAGGAACTCTACAAGTTCAAGACCCCGTCGGGCATCATCGGCAACGTCACCACGTACGAGCACAAGGGCAAGCAGTACATCGCCATCCTGTCGGGTGTCGGTGGCTGGGCAGGCATCGGCCTCGCGGCCGGCCTGACTGACCCGCAGGCCGGTTTGGGTGCCGTGGGTGGCTACGCCGCCCTGAGCAACTACACCAACCTCGGCGGTCAGCTGACCGTGTTCGCCCTGCCGAACTGATCAACGGGCGGGAGCCGGATCGGGCGCAAGTCTGGCGGCTCCCACCTTCCAAGACAAAGGGGCCTGGCCGTCGGTGAGAGCCGGCGTGCCAGGCCCCGGCGTCTCGGAGATCCGGTTCTTATAAGAATCTTAGAACTGTTCCAGAGACTTTGCTCCGGCCTCCCCCGGCCCCGGAGCGGCACAATAGGGTCCTGGACCCAGGGAGTGTCCCTCATGAAGTATGCTATCCGCGGACGGTCTCTTTCCGGCATGCTGCCGGCCGCCGCTGCCCTCGCCTTGCTGCTGATCGGTGGCGCCCCCGCTCTCGCGCAGCAGCCGGCACCTGCCGCTGGTGGCGCCCCTGCCGCCGAAGCCCAAGCCGCGGCGACCAAGGACGAGATGGGCAAGTACACGCTCCCCGACGGCACCCCGACCTATCATTTCGCCCCCGACGGCACGATGGACTGGTACACATATAGCGGCTACCGCCGCTATCACGCCGAGTGCCATGTCTGCCACGGCCCGGACGGCCTGGGCTCCAGCTACGCTCCGGCGCTGGCGGAGTCGCTCAAGACCATGACCCATGACCAGTACATGGAGGTCGTCGTCAACGGTAAGCAGAATGTCGGCGTCGGCCAGGCCAACCAGGTGATGCCGGCCTTCGGCGAGAACCTGAATGTGATGTGCTACGTCGACGACATCTACATTTACTTGAAGGCCCGCGCGGACGGCGCGCTCGACCGCCAGCGTCCGAGCAAGCGCGAGGAAAAGACGAAGGCGTATGGTGACAATGAGAACCAGTGCTTCGGGCGTAAGTAGGCTTGGCGCCGCTCTGACGGCGATGCTCATCGCAGCGTCGCCGGCAGTTGCCCAAGTCTCGGATCTCGTCGACCGCTCCACGCTGCGCGTGTGTGCGGATCCCGCCAACATGCCCTTCACCAATGAGAAGGGCGAGGGCTTCGAGAACAAGATCGCCGATCTGCTCTCGGCCAAGCTCAACCTGCCGCTGGACTATACCTGGTTCCCGCAGGCCACCGGCTTCTACCGCAAGACGCTCGGCGAGAAACGCTGCGACGTGGTGATGGGCTATGTCGCCGGCGGCGATCCGGTGCTCAACACCAACCCCTATTACAGATCCGCCTTTGTGCTGATCACCAAGAAGGGCGGCGACCTCGAGGGCGTCGACACGCTGGAGGATGTGCGGCTCAAGGGCCGGCGCATCGGCGTCGTCGCCGGCACCCCGCCGGGCGACCTGATGGCCCGCAACGGGCTGATGGCGATGGCGCGGCCCTATGCGCTGACCGTAGACCGCCGCTATGACAGCCCGGCCGAGCAGATGATCTCCGACATCGGCGCGGGCGAGATCGATGCCGGGATCCTGTGGGGTCCGATCGGCGGCTATTATGCCCGCCGCTCCGAGGCCCCGCTCGATGTGGTGCCGCTGGTGAAGGAGAAGGGCGACCCGCAGCTCGTCTACCGCATCACTCTCGCCATCCGCCCCGGCGAGCTGAACTGGAAGCACCAGCTCAACGGCTTCATCGGCGCCAATCAGCAGGACATCAACCGCATCCTCATCGAATATGGCGTGCCGCTCCTCGATGAGCGCAACCAGCCGATCGAGGCCGGCAAATGACCGCGCGCCCCGGCCACGGCCCCTTGCAGGGCGAGGCCGGAACGCTGCCGCGCGAGGATGCATCGCCGGTTCCCCTGGCGTGGCTCGCCATGGCCGGACTGGCCGTGGTGCTGGCGCTCTCGCCGGCCTATGCCCAGGAAGCTGCCCCGGCGCCTGTCGCGCCGAGCCCGACCGCCAAGGCGGTGCAGGAAGCCCTCCATCCGCAGAAGGTGCCGCCGGAGCCTGACGGCTACCGCATGGACGAGTATCGCGCCCCGACCCCGGCAACGCTGCGCGGGGCCAAGGTGATCGACACCGACGCTGCGGCGAAGCTCTGGCGCGACAAGGCGGCGCTGTTCGTCGACGTCATGCCGCGCGACGCGAGGCCCGCCAACCTTCCGCCCGGCACTATCTGGCGCGACAAGAAGCGCGACGACATTCCCGGCAGCGTCTGGCTGCCCAATGTCGGCTATGGCGTGCTCAATGCGCAGATGGACGGCTATTTCCGCGGCGGGCTGCAGAGCGTCACCGACGGACGCCACGCCGCGCCCCTGGTGTTCTACTGCCAGACCGACTGCTGGATGAGTTGGAACGCCGCCAAGCGTGCGCTCGAGTACGGCTTCAGCAATGTCTCCTGGTATCCCGGCGGCAGCGACGGCTGGACCAAGGCAGGCCTGCCCCTGGAAGCGGCCGTGCCGCGGTTGTGACACCTCGTTAGGTCGTCATCCCGGCCGGAGGCGTAGCCGTAGAGCCGGGATCGCGTGAAGTCCGTGCAACCCTTCTTGCGATCCCGGATCGGCCTGCGGCCGTCCGGGATGACGGCTGATGGATGCGAAGGAAGGCCCCTCACTCCATCACGTTCTGGATCGCCCGTGCGATGGCGAAGGCGCGCTGCTCCAGGATCACCGGGCTCTCGCACACCGCGGTCATCGCCTGCGAGCGCGAATCATAGATCCGGGTGTCCCACAGCAATTGCTGCTCGATCTCGCCCGCCTTCGCCTTGTCGGCGTCGTTGGAAGCGGCCTTCTTGGCCTGCGCCAGCTTCAGGCTCTCGTCCTTGATGCGCTGGGAAAGGTCGATCTGGTGCTGCGAATAGCGCTCGATGCCTGCGAGAATGCGCGAGCGGAGCGCATTGATCTCCTCGAACACTCCGGCGAACAGCAGGGTCAGCCGCGCCTTCTTGTCCGCGCCCGCCTCCTTGGCGAACTGCTCGATCCTCGTGGTGGCGTCCTCGATCGAGGTGCGCCGGGCCGCGATCACCGGCACCAGTTCCGCGACATCCTGGTCGTCGCGCCATTTGGCGTCCGTGATCGGGGGGCCGGCCCACATCTGCCCGGCGGCGAGCTCGGCCACCTTGGGCTGGATGCAGGGCCACAGCCCGGTCGGCGAGGCGGCCGCGGCCGGGCCGGCGAGCGCCAGCGCGAGGGCAGGGACGGCGGCATACTTCAGCAAATACATGAGGCGGCTCCCGGGAATTCTTTTCATTTGGCCGCCTCAGGCCCGCCGCGGCGGGCCATGATGCCGGCGGACGGATCATAGGCGAGAATGGAGGCGGCGAGAAATATCACCGAGCAGCCGGCCACGATGAGCGCCGAGAACGGCTCGAACTGGCCATAGAGCGCAAAGCGGATCAGCTCCACCGCATAGGAGAACGGGTTGAACATGCAGATATAGTACAGCACGAGGCTGCTCTCCTGCACCCGCCACAGCGGGTAGAGCGCCGATGAGGCGAAGAACATCGGGAAGATGACGAAGTTCATCACGCTGGCGAAATTCTCCATCTGCTTGAAGACCGAGCTCATCAGCAGCCCCATGGCGCCGAGCATGAAGCCGGCGAGCACGAGGGCCGGCAGCACGGTGAGGAAGCCGAGCGGCGGCAGGTCGACCCCCCAAAGCCACGCCACCAGCAGGAACGCATAGACCTGCAGGATGGAGACGCAGATGCCGGCGGTGAGCTTGGAGACCAGCAGGAACCAGCGCGGATAGGGGCTCACCAGCAATATGCGCATGGCGCCGACCTCGCGGTCATAGACCATGGACAGCGACGATTGTAGCCCGTTGAACAGCTGGATCATCGCGATCAGCCCCGGCGTCACATAGACCTCGTAGAGCACATAGGTCTCGTAAGGCGGAATGATCGAAACCCCGAGCACCGAGCGGAAGCCGGCGGCGAAGATGAAGAGCCACACCAAGGGCCGCACCAGCGCCGAGAGGAAGCGGCCGCGCTGATTGAGGAAGCGCAGCGCCTCGCGCCAGCAGATCCCGGCCATGCAGATGGCGTAGCCCGAGAGTGGCAAGCGGAAGGCCGGCTTTTCCGGGAGGAAGCTCATGTGCGCGATGCTCCCGGTGTGGAGGAGGGGGCGTGCGGGAGAGCATCCTTCGAGGCTCGCTGCGCTCGCACTTCAGGATGAGGTTGTTCTTGAAAATGAACCTCATCCTGAGGTGTCGCGGAGCGGCCTCGAAGGATGCTGAAGCCGAGCGCCCTCATCCCTGGTCTCCGGTCGCCGCCTCGTCGCCGATGATCTTCAGGAACGCACCCGACAGATCCCCGGCTCCCACCCCCGTGACGACACTTTCATACGTCCCCTCGGCCCGTACCCGGCCCTGGTGCAGCACCACGACGCGATCGCCGGGGTGGATTTCCTCGATGATGTGCGTCGCCCACAGCACCCCGATGCCCTCGATGGCGACGAGGCGCCGCACCTCTAAAAGCAGCGCGGCCCGCGAGCCGATGTCGAGGCCGACGGTCGGCTCGTCGAGCAGCAGCAGGTCCGGCCGGTGCATCAGCGCGCGCGCGATCTCGACGCGGCGCATCTGGCCGCCGGAGAGGTTGCGCACCTTGTCCTTCGCCCGGTCGGACAGCCCGACCTGCTCCAGCACCTCGCGCGCCCGCTGCCGCCCCGCGGCAAAGCCGACGCCGTGCAGCGCGGCGTGGTAGACGAGGTTCTGCATGACGCTGAGCTCGAGATCGAGCGTGCGGGCCTGGAACACCACGCCGAGCCGAGACAGCGCCGCCGCCGGCTGGCGCCGCACATCGAAGCCGAGCACGCGGATCGAGCCCGAGCGATTGTCGTAGAGCCGCGTCACCAGCGAGAACAGCGTGGTCTTGCCGGCGCCGTTCGGCCCGAGCAAGGCGGTGAAGCTGCCGCGCGGCACGCTGAGCGAGACGTCGTCCAGCGCCTTGCGCGTGCCGAACGCGTGGGTGACGCCTTCGACACCGAGCGCCGGTATGTCCTCTGCCGTGTCCACGCCGTCTTTCATCAGATCGAGCTGCATCGGCCTCTTCCGCAGCGGAAATGCACGCTTCCCAAAATGATATCCCCGGCACGCGGCCGGGGACGACGCTTCATTCTACCCAATGTTCCCAGTCGATCGCGACCTCACCCGACTGGTTCTCGTGTCATTCACCAATTGACCGTCATCCCCGGGCTTGTTCCGGGGATACACGTCCGCGACGAGGGATCAACCGTGGATGGCCGGGACAAGCCCGGCCATGACGCGCTTGGACGTCTCCCTCACGGCACCACCACCACGCCCCAGGGCGAGCGCCCGACCGCGACCGACTTCGTCACCTTCTCCGCCGCGACATCGATGATCGAGACGTCGTTGGAATTGCCGTTGGTGGTGATCAGCAGCTTCTCGTCCGGGGTGAAGCCGAGCTGCCAGACGCGCTGGCCGACGAGCAGATACTTCTCCACCTCCAGCGTCTTGGCGTTGATCACTGCGATGCGGTTGGCCGGGCCGAGCGCGACGAAGGCTTTCGAGCCGTCCTTGGTGATGCGGATGCCGACCGGCTGGATGGCGTCCTGGTTCACGCCGGGGATGTTGAAGGAGACCTTCTTGGTGATCTTCCAGGTCTTGGGGTCGATCACCGCCACCGTGCCGCCGACCTCGGACGACACCCAGAGCTGGGAGCCATCCGAATTGAACGTGGCGTAGCGCGGGCGGGAATCCACCAGCACGTTCTCGATCACCTGGTTGGTCGAGGTGTCGATGATGTGCGCCATGTTGGTGGTCTCGGAGGTGTTGACCAGAATCTTGCCGTCCGGGCTCACCCCCATGCCTTCCGGCTCGACGCCGACCTCGATCTCCGCCACCAGCTCATTGGTGTCGACATTCACCGAGGTGACCATGTTGTCATCCTCATTGGCGATGTAGAGCGGATTGCCGGAGGGGGCGAGCACGAACAGCTCCGGATCGGGACCCGAGCGCAGCGTCTTGATCATCTTGAAGGTCTTGGAATCATAGACCTCGACGCGGTTGTCGTCGGAGGCGCAGAGATAGATCAGCTTGCCGTCCGGGCTCGCGGTGATGCCGCGCGGGCGGCGGCCGGTCTTGATGGTCTCGATCACCTTCAGATTGTCCATGTCGACCACGCTCACCGTGTGGTCGCGCTCATTGGAGATGAAGGCGCGCACCTGGGCGCTCGCCGGAACGGCGTCCGCCGCGACGAGCGTGCCGACGAGGGCGGCAAGGCTGACGGCGGGCGTGAGGCGGCTGGTCATCGGTTCCTCCCAAGGTGTTGGTTCTCGTTGAATTTGCCAGCTAATCGAGCTTGCACTTGGTCTCGGGCTTGTCGAAGCCCAGAGTGTCGAGCGGCGTCCGCTGATGCAGAAAGCCGGATTGCGGCGACAGCGTCACCGTATTGGTGGCATGGGTGAGCAGGATCGGCTGGCGCAGCTGGTGGTCCCATTCGCGGAAGCTCGCGGCGACGCCCTTGAACACCGGCAGATCGTATTCCGGCGCCAGCAGCTCGGCGCGGACTTTGGCGATATCGCTGTTGCGGGTCTTGATGCCGGCCGAGCCGATGGCGAACACGCCTGCCCACATCTGGAAATCGAGCGGCTGCATCATGCGCTTCGTCTGCTTGAAGAAGCGGCTCTGCAATTGTGCGGCGCCCCAATTCTCCATGGTCGGGTGCCAGGAGAGCGGCATCAGGCCCTGGGTGCCGGCGGTGGGGCGCGGCAGCCAGGTATTGTACGCGACGAGCTCGCCGAATTCGCCGAGCTCGTCGGCGGTGATGAGCACATCATAGTCGCCGACCTGGGTCGCCCGCGGCACTTCGGATTGCGCGGTGGCGCGGGCGTCCGGGCCATAGTCCCAGATCTTCTCGGCGATGATCTTGGCGCCGAACTTCTTTGCCGAGCGCTTCACCGCCTCGGCATAGAGCTTGTCGCCGTCGGTGCGCCCGGTCATCAGGAACCAGTTCATCCAGCGCTTGGTGACAAGGAACTGGGCGAGGGCGTCGGTGAGCTGCGAGCGGCTCGGCGCGACGTGGAACACGTTCGCCCGGCAATCCTGCTGGCGCAGCCGGTCGTCCTGCGCGCCGACATTCATGAGGACGACGTCCCGACCCCTGAGCGCGTCGGCGATCCTCAGGAGCTGCGCGGCGGGCACATCGAGCAATATGTAATTGTTGCCGGCGTCCGCGAGCTTTTGTGCGGCGGGGAGCGGATCGCCGTCGGTCGGTACCGTCTCGGTCTCGAGGTTGTAGTCGAGTTTGAGGAAGCGCCCGCTGGTGAGGCTGTCGCGAATGCCGAGCTGGGCACCGGCAATGCCGAGATCCTCAGGCGGCGCGGAGAGCGGGGCGACCCATGCCGGCTGCTCGGGAACCTGCCGCACCACGCCGATGCGGAAGGTCTGCTCCGGCGGGATCGCCGTCGAAGGCTTCGCCGCGGGCGGGGCCGCGGGGGCGGGAGCTTCACCTTGGGCGAGAGCGCCGGCAGGCGCGAGCACGGCGGCAAGCGCCAGCGCGCCGCACGCGGCGCGGATCATCCTTCTCATCGGCCTTTCATCCCCGCGGTTTCGCTCTGTTCTGAATTGACGTTCGGTCACCGCAGGAAAAAGCCTAGCAAAGATACTTAAGTATTCAACTGAATAGAGAGTATAAGAAATTAATAAGATATAAGAAATTCTCTATCTATACAGCGATTTGTTGTCAGCCCTTGACGGAAAATTGAGAAACGCTGGTTGCGGCGGGTCGGTGCGCTACTATGATCATGGCAAGGCGCAGGGAGGCGCATCGGATGAGTGATGTCGTGGGACGTGCAGGCGTGTTCTGCTTCAGCATCCTTCGAGGCTTAGGATCCTTCTTTGGGCTTGCCGAAGGCAAGACCCGGGTTGGCGAGCACCTCAGGATGAGGTTGTACTATGAGAAGCGACCTCATCCTGAGGTGCCCGGCAAAGCCGGGCCTCGAAGGATGCTCACGCAGATTGCCACCATCGCCGCCTTCATCCTCCTCACGACTGCCGCCCACGCCGCGACCAAGGTCGCGGTATTCGATTTCGAATTGCTCGACACCAGCACCGAAGCCGATATACGCGGCCCGAAGCCGGACGAGGCCCGCCGGCTCGCGCTCATCACCGAGGATGTGCGCAAGCGCCTCAGCGAAGCCGGCTATGAGGTGATCGGGCTCGCCCCGCAAAAGGCGCAGATCGAGGAGGCGGCGCCGTTCCGCAATTGCAACAGCTGCGAGCTGCCGATCGCTCGTGAGCTCGGTGCCGACATCGAGGTGATCGGGCTGGTGCAGAAGGTCTCCAACCTCATCCTCAACATCAATTTCCAGCTGCGCGACGTCGCGTCCGGGGCGGTGCTGCGGGCGGGCAGCGCCGATATCCGCAACAACACGGATGAATCCTGGATGCGCGGCATCTCTTATCTGATACGCAACCGGCTGCTCGATCCGCCGTTGACCGGAAAAGCCGCTGCAAAGGCTGCCACTCCATGATGCTCTCCCGCCGCACCCTCCTCGCCGGCGCCGCCGCGCTCGCCGCCTTCCCCGCGCGCGCCGGAAGCGAGCCGCCCAAGCTGCGCATCGGCACGCTGAAATTCGGCACGCTGAACTGGCTCCTGGAGACGCTGCGCGGCGAGGGGCTGATCGCCCGCGAGGGGCTCAGCATCGAGAGCGTCGATTTCGCCTCCGGCCAGGCCACAACGGTCGGGCTGCAGGCCGGCGACATCGACCTCATCGTCTCCGACTGGCTCTGGGCGATGCGCCGGCGCAGCGATGGCGAGATGCTGCGCTTCGCGCCCTTCTCCAATGCGCTCGGCGCGCTGATGGTGGCGGCGGACGGCAAGGTGCGCGCGCTCTCCGATCTCAAGGGCCGCAGGATCGGGGTGGCCGGCGGCGCGCTCGACAAGAGCTGGCTGCTGCTGCGCGCCTATGCCTCCGAGCGGGCCGGCATCGATCTCGCCGCCGTGGCCGAGCCGGTCTATGGCGCCGCGCCGCTGGTGAACGAGCAGCTCGCGCTCGGGCGCATCGACGCCGCGCTCACCTTCTGGCCCTATGCGGCGCGGCTCGACGCCAAGGGTTTCGTCCGGCTGATGGACATGAAGGACGTGGTCGGCGGACTCGGCATCTCGCCGGCGCCGCCCTTGGTCGGCTTCGTCTGGAACGAGCGCATCATGAAGGAAAAGGGCGAGGCGCTCGCCGGCTTCTTCCGCGCTGCTGCTGCGGCGAACCGCGTGCTCGCCACCTCCGATGCCGCATGGGAGCGCATCCGCCCGCTGATGCAGGCGGCGGACGAGGCCGAGTTCGTCAAGCTGCGGGATTATTTCCGCGCCGGCATTCCGGGCGGCTTCGATGCCGGCGCGCTCAGCGCCTGCGAGCGGCTCTATCAGGTGCTCGCCCGTACCGGCGGGGAAGAACTGGTGGGGCCGAAGCCGGGCTTCGATCCGGCGCTGTTCGGCCCGGTCAAGGGATGAGCATGGCTGCCAGCGATTCCGATAGGCTGGAGCATGACATGGCCCGAAAACCGCTTCGCACTTTTCGGCGTCATGCTCTAGCGCCTGAGCCGTCCGCCACCTCCGGCTGGCGCCGTGCCGGCATGCGGCTCGGCTGGACCGCGCTGTCGCTGCTGCTGCTGGTGGCGTTCTGGCAGGTGGTCGCCATGATCCTGGCCTCGCGCCTGCTGCCCGGCCCGGCAGAGGTGGCGGCGGCCTTGTCGCGCACCGCGGCCGACGGCGCGCTGTTCCGCAACATCGCCATCACCTTGGCGCGCGTTGCCGCGAGCTTCCTCATCGCCATGGTGCTGGGCTCGGCCATCGGCATCGCGCTCGGCCGTTCGGCGCGGCTCGATGCGGTGTTCGGGCCGTGGGTGATCGTGCTTTTGAACCTGCCGGCGCTGGTGGTCATCATCCTCTGCTATGTCTGGTTCGGCCTCACCGAGGTCGCCGCCGTCACCGCGGTCGCGGTCAACAAGATCCCGAACGTCGCGGTGACGATGCGCGAGGGCGCGGCCGCGCTCTCCCGCGATCTCGACGAGATGGCGCGGGTGTTCCGCTTCTCGCGCGCCCGCACGCTGCGCCATGTGGTGCTGCCGCAGCTCGCGCCGTTCTTCGCAGCGAGCGCGCGCACCGGCCTCGCGCTCACCTGGAAGATCGTTCTGGTGGTGGAACTGCTCGGGCGCTCCAACGGCGTCGGCTTCGAACTGCAGACCGCGTTCCAGCTGTTCGATGTCGCGACCGTGCTCGCCTATGCGCTGGCCTTCACCTGCGTGGTGCAACTCATCGAGGTTGGGCTGATCCAGCCCTGGGAGCGTCACGCCAATCGGTGGCGGCGTTGACGGCGATCACGCTCGATATCGCGTCGAAGCGCTATCCGGCGGTGGCCGGCACGCCGGCGCGCATGATCTTCCGCGACTTCTCGCTGGAGGTTTCTTCGCACGCCTTCCTGGTGCTGCTGGGAGAATCCGGGCTCGGCAAGACCACGCTGCTCAACATCGTCGCCGGGCTGGACACGGATTTCACCGGGAGCGTGCGGTTCGCGCCGGAAGGTCTGCGGCAAGAACCGCGCATCGCCTACGCCTTCCAGAATCCGCGCCTGCTGCCCTGGCGCACGGTGCTGGAGAATGTCGTGCTGCCGATCGGAGGCGAGGGTGCCGAGGGCGAAGCGCGCGCCATGCTCGACGAAGTGGGGCTGGCGGAAGCGGCAGGCGCCTATCCGGAGCGGCTCTCGGTCGGCCAGCAGCGCCGCGTCGCCTTGGCCCGCGCCTTTGCGGTGCGGCCGGACGTGCTCCTGATGGACGAGCCCTTCGTCTCGCTCGACGAGGCCAATGCCGCGCGATTGCGCGAATTGCTGCGCCGGCTGCTGGAGCGGCATCCGGCAACGGTGCTGTTCGTCACCCATGACAGCCGCGAGGCCGTGGAGCTTGCGAGCCGCATCGTCATGCTGGAAGGCACCCCGGCGCGCATCGTCCGCGACGTGGCGGTGGGCCTGTCGGCGGGCGAGCGCGGGCAGGCGAAAGTGGTCGAGGCGTTCCGGGCCGAGATGCTGGCGGGGTGAGGGGAAGGTCCCAAAAAGAAAAAGCCCGGAGCTTGCGCCCCGGGCTGATGGAGTCGGCGGTCATTAGACGGCCGCGGCCGTCTGAGCTGTCGGACGAAGGGAGACGGGCGAGCCGGCCTCACTTGTCGAGGAAGATTGCCGCCAACCGCTGGAGCAGGCCCTTCGGCGGGGCCGCGGGCGGAGCTTTTGTCTGCCCAGGGTTGCTTCCGATCTAAGCAGCGAACGGATGCTTGGCGGTCGCGGCCTGCGAGATCACGTCGCGCGCCTTGGGCCAGCCATCGACGGCGCGCTTCAGGGCTTCCTTGGTGGCCTCGTAGTTGAACTTCTGGATCTTGGCGTCGTCCGCCGCTTCCCAGTGGATGAACACGCCGACTGCGATGAACAGGTCGTCGGCTTCCTCCTCGGGGATGGTGCCGTCGGCGACGCTGTCGACGACCGCCTTGGCGACCGCATACTGCGCCGGCCCGAACATCTGCACCGCCTGGCGGGCATCCTTGATCGTGACCTTGTTGAACAGGATGGTGTTCGGCTTGGCTTGCAGGTTCGGGGTCACCACGGCGAGCAGCGAGGTGAAGCCGTCCTTGTTGTTGGTCAGCGCATTCACGAACGCGGTCTCGGCCGCGCTGCCGCGCGGGCCGATGATGAGGTCGATATGCGCGACTTCATTGCCGTCTCCGACCAGCGACTCGCCAATCAGAACCTTGTTGATCTTGGCCATCTAAATCCTCCCATGACGGGGTTGCTCAATCGAGAGACAGCGAACCGCCTCCCTCCGATGTCCCGGCTATCTTTGTTGCAGCGTTTGATACACCAAACCGGTTGGCCCGATAGCTCGACCAGACACTTCACGGGCGAGAGACTAGAGCCGCTTCGCCTTTTCCTGCAAGGGATTCTTCTGGTTCATCGGTAGTTTCAGGGCACTTCGCCGCGCCTGCCCGAGACGGGAGGCGATGACTAGATGTTGGTCAGTTTCTACCTCCGACGCCTAGTCATTGATCGTCAGCTCAGCCAGAGCCTAGCACCGCCATGTGACATGGGCGTGTGGGCCCCTACGGGGCGCATCCCGATCCGGCACATTGCCGCCATTGCGGGCTGACAGCCGCGCTCGCCCCTCGCGTGTCTCAATGTCGAGCCGCGCTCTGTTGCCGCACCGCAACATCTTGTGGATGGCGCGAGCGGATGTTTGTATCTGGCATGCCACTTGCTGCGGTTGGTGTCGTCGAGGGAGGAGGCGCTCCGGGTCGTTGGTCCCACAGTGAAGGATCGAGCCATGGAGCTTATTCTGTCTATCTGCCTGATTGCCTCGCCGGGCGTATGCCGGGAAGAGGCGGTGTCGATGAGCGTTGAGCAGGTGTCGCTGCCGACGCAATGCCTGATGGGCGCCCAGCCCGTCATCGCCGAATGGTCCGAAACCCATCCCAAGTGGAAAGTGACCAAGTGGCGCTGCGGCCGTCCGATGTCCGGACGGGATATCTGAGAGTATCGAAGTCGACCTCTCCAGAGAGCCTGAACCGTCATCTGGAAATGGCAGGTGACGTGTGAAAATGCAGGTGACGTGGGTCCGTTTCCCCGTCATGGCCGGGCTTGTCCCGGCCATCTCGGCCTCTGATGTGCTGCCTTGAATCGAGATCCCCGGCACAAGGCCAGGGACGACGTGGTCTCGGTGGCTAACTCGACGGAAATCGGCGCGCCGCATGCTCGCTTCTGAGGTCTCCACAATAAAAAATTCATAAGAATCAATATTATAGACAGTAGATACCGCCAGCATTACCTTCCCGTCCGGCACGTATTCTGAGCCGCCGGCCCGCCTCGACGCGCGCCGGGCGCACATGGGATGGGAGATGCTCCAGATGATCCGACGCCCGATCAACCGCCGCCAATTGCTCGCCTTCTCAGCCGCCGGGGCCGCCGGCGCGCTCGTCCTACCGCGCGCCGCCTCGGCCATCGATCTCGCCAAGGGACGGCAGGATCTGCCCGAGATCGTGCTCGGCGACACCGGCGGCAATGATTTCGCCGTCTCGGTGAAGGACATTACCATGGAGGGCGGCAAGTCCTACCGGCTGAACGTTACCTCCAATGGCGGCAAGGAATACAAGTTCCTGGCGCCGGAATTCTTCCGCAACATCTGGATGAACCAGATCGTCATCAACCATCTGGAGATCCACCCCTACGGCGCGCCGCACCACATCGAGTTCGACGATGCCGGCACCATCGCGCTGGAGTTCGTGCCGATCCGCACCGGCACTTTCCAGTGGTGGATCGACGGCCTTCAGGAAAAGGGCATGGCCGGCACCCTGACCGTGAAGTAACGCCAGATAAAAACAGACGATATTCGGAGGAACGCCCATGAAGAGCCTTGCCGCCACCCTTCTCTTCAGTGCTGCGATGGTCGGGGCCGGCGCCACTCTGGCGCTCGCCGACGACGCCAAGCAGTGCACCGACGGCGTCGCCATGATCAAGGCCGAGATCGCCAAGGCGCCGCCCAAGGCGACGCTCGACAAGCTCAACAAGGCGCTGAAGGGCGCCGAGCGCGAGATGGGCGAGAAGGAGTATGACGAGTGCGTGGACTTCGTGAACGACGCCAAGAAGGCTGTCAAAGGTTGAGGCGATGAAGCGGTGAGGAGTCGTCCTGCTGAGGTTACTTCGAGGCCCAGTTGTGCCGGGCAGCCCCGCGGTTGGCCATCGGCCAACCGCTAGGGATGGGGTCGCTTTAAAAGAGTAACCTCATCCTGAGGTGCGAGTGAAGCGAGCCTCGAAGGATGCTGAAGTCGGGCAACGCCTGCCTTCATATATTCCCCTCAATTCTGTTGCGGCGCAGCGTGCAGAGCCGGCGCGGTCGTGAAATCATCCGTATCCGGCTTTTCATGAGCCGGATGAAGCGGAAAGCTTCCGGCATGGTACGCGGTATCTTCTCATCCTTGCGGGCGCGGATGGCCCTGCTGCTGGCAGTCGCGGTGCTGATCACCGCGGTCGCGGCGGCATTGCTCGTCGGCACGCTCGGCGCCGCCAACGACCAGGTGGAGCGCCTGGTCGGCGCGCAGAAGCGGCTCGAACTGCTCTCCGCGCTCTCCGGCCGCATCGGCGACTATGCGCTGGTCTCGCTCCAGGCGTCGCAGGAGGGGGCGTCGGACGGCACCATGCATGCCGGCCGGCTCAATGCCCTCGCCCGCGCCCGCGATGCCTTCCAGCGCTTCGAGGGGGCGCTCAGCGCCGATGTCGCCCGCATCCGCGACGAGGAGCAGGGCACCATGATGGCGGCCCGCAGCCGCACCCTGGCCCGGCTGCGTGCGCAGTTCGAGGTGCTGGACCGCCAGGTCGCGAGCGCGCTCGAGGCCCCCGATCCCGGCAGCGCGGTGCGGGTGGCGCTCGACGTGTTCGCCGCCGGCTTCGGCGCCCCGCTCGGCCAGGCCATGGAAGAGGAGCGCACGTCGGCGCAGGCGGCGCAGCAGGCGGTGCGCGAATTGCGCCGCCGCACCATCACCTGGGGCCTCGGCGGCGTCGCGCTGGCCTTTGCGCTGGCGGTGCTGATCTATCAGGTGCTTGGCCGCTCGCTGGTGCGGCGGGTGGCGGAGGTCGCGACCGGCGCCGCCGCCATCGCCAAGGGCCGCTCCGATGTGCGCCTCACCGTCACGGGCCATGACGAGCTCAGCCTCGCCATGGCCCGCTTCAACCGCATGGCCGCGCATCTGGCGCGCCGCGAGGCCCGGCTGGTGGCGGACCAAAGACACCTGCAGGAGACCGTCGACGCCCGCACGGCGGAATTGCGTGCCGCCAATACGCGACTGGAGAATGTCGACCAGGCGCGGCGGCGCTTCTTCACCGATGTCAGCCACGAATTGCGCACGCCGCTCACCGTGATACTCGGTGAGGCCGAGGTGACGCTGCGCGCCGGCACCCCGCCGGCGGAGGATCTGCGCGCCGCGCTGCTGGTGATCCAGGCGCGCGCCCGTCGGCTGCACCGCCGGGTCGAGGACCTGCTGCGCATCGCCCGCTCGGAGACCGGGCAGATCGAGCTCGAGCGCTCGCTGGTGCCGGTGTGCGATCTGCTCGACGAGATGAAGGAATCGATGTCGCCCGTAGCCCGCGCCGCCGGCCTAACGCTGGAGACGCTGTGCGAGCGCGACGCCCTCGCCGTGGATGCCGACCGCGAATGGCTGCGCCAGACGCTGGAAGGCCTGGTGGCGAATGCGGTGCGCCACTCGCCGCCGGGCGAATCTGTGCGTGTCGAGGCCCGCCAGCACGGCCGCGAGGTTGTGCTCGAAGTGCGCGATCATGGCATGGGCATTCCCCGCGACGAGCTGCCGCACGTCTTCGAGCGCTTCTGGCGCGGCACTGCGGGAGGGCGCGAGGGCACCGGATTCGGCATCGGTCTCGCACTTGCGAAATGGATCGTCGACCGGCATGGCGGTTCGATCGCCGTCGACAGCAGCACGGAGCCTGGGCCGGGGCGCGGCACCTGCGTGACCATAAGACTTGCGGCACCGATGCCGGACATCACCCTGGAGGCGGCGCAATGACCATTCTGATCGTGGAGGACGATGTCGATATCGGCTCGCTGCTGCGGCGCGGCTTCGCCTCCGAGAGCTACCAGGTCGAACTGGTGGGCGACGGCGACCAGGCGCTGCGCGCGGCCAATGGCAAGGCGCTGGAGGCGATCATTCTCGACGTCATGCTGCCTGGCCGCTCCGGCATCGAGGTGTGCAAGGCATTGCGCGCGGCCGGCCAGACCGCGCCGATCATCATGCTTTCCGCCCGCTCCAGCGTGAACGAGCGCACCGAGGGGCTGCTCGCCGGCGCCGACGACTACATCGTGAAACCGTTTGCCTTCGAGGAGTTGCTGGCGCGGGTGAAGGTGCAGGCGCTGCGCCGTTCGAACAGCGAGGAGGAATCCCGCGTGCTGACCGCCGGCCCGCTGAGCCTCGATCTCGACACCCGCCAGGCGCAGGTGGGCGAGACCCGCGTGCGCCTCACGGAGCGCGAGGTCGAATTGCTGGCGCTCTTGATGCGCCACGCCGGCGAGCCCCTGGCGCGCGCCGACATCTTCGCCGCGCTGTGGGCTGGCCATGGCGGCGCCTCGCTGAACGTGGTGGACGTCTATGTCGGCTATCTCCGCCACAAGCTGGCGGAAGCGCTGCCGACCGGCGGGCACCTGATCGTGACCGTGCGCGGCCGTGGCTTCATGTTCGAGCCGGATCCGGGGTGAGGCGCTTTGCGCGAGCGTCCTTCGAGGCCGCCTGCGGCGGCACCTCAGGATGATGTGGTTCTATGAGGCGACGTCATCCTGAGGTGCGAGCGATGGCGAGCCTCGAAGGATGTTGAAGCAGGACACCTTCTGCTTCTTTCCCTCACGCAAAACCGGCTCCCGGAATATTGCACCGCACCCCGTCACCGCTGCCTCTGGCACATTGTCGACCTGCGAAGATTTCCGAACATCTCCTTGACGCTCGGCATCGGAATGACCAGACTATTATTGCGGTTTAGATCACCGCGTTAGCAAAGCTGCTTCTTATAATCTTCTTATGAAGTTTATACTTGGAGCAACTACACTGGAGGAAGCAGAAATGGCCTGGACCACTCCGCGTATCGTCGAAGTCTGCGTCGGCATGGAAGTCAACGCCTATTTCCCGGCGGACTTCTGATCACCGCGAGGCGGGACGAAGCGCAGACGGCATCGCGATTGAAGTGATCCATCGTGATGCCTGACAGCACGTCCCGCCTGCGTCTCGTGGTGCTCGGCTCGGCGGCCGGCGGGGGGTTCCCCCAATGGAACTGCCGATGTCCGGTGTGCACGCTCGCCTGGGAGGGTGATCCGCGCGTCCGCCGACGGACCCAGACATCCGTTGCGGTCAGTGCGGACGGCGAGCGTTGGGCACTGGTGAACTGTGCGCCCGAGATCCTGTCGCAAATACAAGCCGTGCCGGCATTGCATCCCAAGGGAGGCCGCCGGCACACACCGGTGGCCTCCGTGCTGCTGACCAATGCCGATATCGACCATGTCGCCGGGCTGCTGAGCCTGCGCGAGGCGCAGGGGTTCCGCCTGTTCGCCACCCCCGCCGTGCAGGCGGTGCTCCGCGCTAATTCCGCCTTCGATGTCTTGGCCGAGACCGTGGTGACGAGGCATGAGGTGACACTCGGCTCATCCTTCGAACTGGTGGACGGCGTCAGCGCCGAGATCTTCCCGGTACCGGGCAAGATCGCGCTCTACCTCGAAAAAGGAGACGTCGAGACCAGGGTTGAGGGCGAGCAGACCATCGGGGTCGAGCTGCGCGCCGGCGATGCCCGTATCGTCTTCGTGCCCGGCTGCGCCGCCATGACCGACGCCCTGCGCCAGCGCCTCGAAGGCGCCGATGCCGTGCTGTTCGACGGCACGGTGTGGCGGGACGACGAGATGATCGCCTCCGGGGTCGGCACCAAGACCGGCGCCCGCATGGGCCATATGGCGATGTCGGGAGCGGCTGGCTCGATCGCCGCCTTTGACGGTATAGCGGTGGGCCGCAAGGTCTATGTGCACATAAACAACACCAATCCGGTGCTCATTGACGGCTCGCCCGAGCGTAGCGCTGCCGAGGCGGCCGGATGGGACATCGCCGAGGACGGGATGGAGATCCGCCTATGACCCAGCTGCTCTCGCCCGATGAGTTGGAGGCGCGCCTGCGCGATGTCGGCGCCCGGCGCTATCACAATCTGCACCCCTTCCATAAATTGCTGCATGGCGGCGAGCTGGACCTCGGCCAGGTGCAGGCCTGGGCGCTGAACCGCTATTACTATCAGGCGATGATCCCTGTGAAGGATTCCTCCGTGCTCGCCCGCATGGAGGAGGCGGAGCTGCGCCGCATCTGGCGCCAGCGCGTCATCGACCATGATGGCGACCATGAGGGCGAGGGCGGCATCGCCCGCTGGCTGAAGCTCACCGACGGGCTTGGCCTCGATCGCGACTACGTCACCTCGCTGCAGGGCCTGCTGCCGGCGACCCGCTTCGCTGTGGACGCCTATGTGCACTTCGTGCGCGACCGCTCGCTGCTCGAGGCCATCGCCTCCTCGCTCACGGAAATGTTCTCCCCCGGCATCATCGGCGAACGTGTCGCCGGCATGCTGAAGAACTACGATTTCGTCTCGAAGGACACTTTGGCCTATTTCGACAAGAGGTTGACGCAGGCCCCGCGCGACGCCGATTTCGCGCTCGACTACGTCAAGGAGCACGCCCGCACCCCGGAACAGCAGGAGGCGGCGATCCGCGCTTTGGAGTTCAAGTGCAACGTGCTCTGGGTGCAGCTCGACGCGCTCTATTTCGCCTATGTCGACCCGAAGATGCCCTATCCGGGGGCCTTCGTGCCGAAGGGCTGAGTGAACAACGTCATCCTGAGGTGCCGCGCAGCGGCCTCGAAGGATGATGAAGCAGAAGACGGCCATCTGGAGCGGGCATCCTTCGAGGCTCGCTGCGCTCGCACCTCAGGATGACGTCGACAGGAGAATGGATTGACCGAAGCCTTCGCCGCCAACGGAATCCCGAAGCTCGCCCGCGGCGTGCGGCTGCGCCATGACGAGGCGCGCGGGCAGTGGGTGCTGCTGGCGCCGGAGCGCGTGCTGCATCCAGATCCGGTGGCGGTGGAGATACTGAAGCGGGTCGATGGCGAGCGCTCGATCGAGACCATCGTCGATGATCTCATCACTGCCTTCTCCGTGGAGCGCGAGCGAGTCGACGCCGATGTGCGCGCCTTCCTCGGCGGGCTCGCCGAGAAGGGCATGGTGGAGGTGACGTGATGAACGTGATCACCAGCCTGGTTGCCGAGGCCGAGGCGCTGGTCCGCCCGCCGTTGCCGGCGCCCTATGGCATGCTGGCCGAGCTGACGCATCGCTGCCCGCTGCAATGCCCCTATTGCTCGAACCCGGTCGATCTCGACCGCCGCAATGCCGAGCTCGATCTCGAGAGCTGGCTGCGCGTCTTCTCGGAGGCCGCCAAGCTCGGGGTGCTGCAGGTGCATCTCTCCGGCGGCGAGCCGACCGCGCGCCGCGATCTGGAGGAGATGATCCGCCACTGCGTGAAGGTCGGAATCTACACCAATCTCATCACCGCCGGCGTCGGCGTCAACCCGGAGCGCCTGCAGGCGATCTCGGACGCTGGCATCGACCATGTGCAGCTCTCCTTCCAGGGCGCTGACAGCGCGGTGACCGAGAAGGTCTCCGGCTACAAGGGCGCGTATGAGCGCAAGCGCGCCTTCGCCGCCGAGGTGCGCCGGCTCGGCCTGCCGCTCACCATCAATGCCGTGGTGCACCGGGCCAACATCCACCAGATCCCGGACTTCATCGAGCTGGCGCAGGAGCTTGGCGCCAGGCGCGTCGAGATCGCCCATTCGCAGTATTACGGCTGGGCGCTGCGCAACCGCGCCGCCCTGATGCCGACACGCGACCAGGTGTTCTGGGCGCTCGACGTCGTTGAGAAGGCGCGCGAGCGGCTGAAGGGCGTGCTCACCATCGATGCGGTGGTGCCGGACTATTACGCGAAATACCCCAAGCCCTGCATGAATGGCTGGGGCCGGCAGTCGCTGAACGTCACGCCGTCGGGCAAGGTGCTGCCCTGCCACGCCGCCGAAACCATTCCGAACCTCGATTTCTGGAACGTGCGCGATCATTCGCTGAGCGAGATCTGGCAGGATTCCCCGGCCTTCAACGCGTTCCGCGGCACCGACTGGATGCCCCCGCTCTGCAAGAGCTGCGAGCGCAAGGAGATCGACTGGGGCGGCTGCCGTTGCCAGGCCATGGCGATTGCCGGCGATGCGGCGGAGACCGACCCCGCCTGCCACAAGTCGCCGCTCCACGCGCATCTGCTGGCGCTGGCCGAAGAGGATGCGGTGAAGGACGCCGACTATGTGTACCGGCGTTTCTCGACGCCGGAGACGGCGCAATGAGCGCGGCTCGCCCCTTCTGCCTCTCCCGCTTGCGGGGGAGGGCCGGGGAGGGGGCCGCGCCGACCGCACGCGGCCGGCCTCCCCTTCCGACCCGCCTCACGGCGGACCACCCTCTCCCGCAAGCAGGAGAGGGCAAAAAAACGTCTCGTAATTTGGGAGTAAGCGTTCGATGAAGCGTCTCGCCATGGGCTTAGCGGCCCTCGTCCTCGCCGGCACCGCGGCACTCGCCGAGCCCAGCTCCACCGAGCTGTTCTTCGACAAGCCGTATCTTGCGAGCGTCGCTCCGGGCTCGAAGATCACCTATGCCTACAAGCACGTGACCACCAGGACCGAGCTCGGCGAGAGCTTCGACGAGAAGCTGGAGATGAGCGTCGACGCCGCGCCGCAAGGCGCCTCGGGGCGCGTCGCCGATGTCGATATCTGGCGCGGCGACAAGCACGGCGAGGCCGGCCCGTTCCCGACCGAGTCGGGAAATCCGATCTCGCTGGTGCTTCTGGAGCGCGACGTGCGGGAGATGGCGGCTCTCTCCAAGGGCAGCCCCTTTTATATCCGCAACCGCGTGCGCGACGCGCTCGGCAACGGCACGGTCGAGGAGACGCGCTTCGACTACCAGGGCAAGCAGGTGGCGGGCTGGAAGATGACGATGACGCCCTTCGCCGCCGATCCCAACAAAGACAAGCTCGCCGAGCTGGTTGGCCGCCGCTACGTGTTCTTGTTCTCCGACGAGGTGCCGGGCGGGCTCTACGAGGTCCGGGTGGTGACGCCGAAGCTCGACGGCTCGGCCAACATCATCGAGACCAGCCTGACCCTGTCCGGGTCCACGCCGCCGGCCGGGAAATGATTGCTTCCTCAATGGCCGGGCTTGACCCCGGCCACCCAGACTTGCCGCGTCAGGACGCGGACGGGCTGGATCCCCGGGTCACGCCTGGGGATGAGGGCGGGAATTGAGTGATACGCCGCGAACCGGCGAAAAGGGAGCAACACCCATGCGGATTCTCGTGCCGGCCGTTCTCGGTTTTGTTCTGGTGGCCACGGCCGCCTTTGCACAGAACGTGACGCCGGGCGCCAACCCAGCCGCCAAGCTCAATGATTATCCGACGGTGGCGCGCGCCGATTATGTATTCGGCTGCATGGCGGCGAACGGCCAGACGCGCCAGGCGCTGGAGAAGTGCTCCTGCTCGATCGACACCATCGCGACCATCCTGCCCTACGACAAGTATGTCGAGGCCGAGACCATCATGAGCATGATGCAGACCACCGGCCAGCAGGCCGAGGTGTTCCGCGCGACCGGCATGTTCCGCGACATGGTCGCCGATCTGCGCCGCGCCCAGGCGGAAGCCGAGGTGACGTGCTTCTATTGATGGGCCGCTCTGCTTCAGCATCCTTCGAGGCCGGCCGTTGGCCGGTATCTCAGAACGAGGTGGTCATAGAGCAACCTCATCCTGAGGTGCCGCGAAGCGGCCTCGAAGGATGCTGAAGCAGAGCGCTTCACCCCTCCGGCTCCCGCATCCGGGCCGGGATGTCGCGCTCGGCGTGGAGCCGCGCCAGACATCGATGTGAGCGCCGTGCTCCAAGTAGAACACTTGCTCTTTGTGGAGATCCAAGATCTCAGCAACCGACCAACGCGCGATTGCGCGTTGCTACAATGCCTGTTCAGCACCCTCGAAGG
Organism: Xanthobacteraceae bacterium; assembly: GCA_029266425.1. Lineage (GTDB taxonomy): Bacteria > Pseudomonadota > Alphaproteobacteria > Rhizobiales > Xanthobacteraceae > Ancylobacter. The sequence goes on along the minus strand of JAQSWY010000022.1, from coordinate 19,006 downwards.
TCGGATGGGCATGCTTTGAGGGCCGAACAATCTGTTTTGTGGATGTTGCCAATTGTGTTTCCGACGGCAGCGCGCTAGTCGGAGCGAATGGACACAAAACTCAAAGCCCTGCGCGACAGGCTCTTGTCAGCTCAGCGCGAACTCATCAATGCGGCCGCAGAATCCGGCGCCCTGCCGTCCGACAACATGCTCCGCAAGATTGCGGACATCGAGGTGGCGATTGGCGCGGTCGAGACGATCATCGAAGATCAGAAAAAGAGCTAGTCGCACCCAGCTCGTGTCAAGGCTCGCGCCAAGTCACGTCTCGAGACTAGCCTGGAAGTCGAGCCGGGATCGTAGGGATCAATACCGTCCGAGTCCGGCCGGCACTAGGTGGGGAGGAGCGCTCCTACCCCGCAGGCTTAAGCTCGCCCTCGAATTTGCGGCCGTCGGTATCGCCGGCGTCGACATGGATCTCCTTGCCGGTCGGCTCATAGGAGAACTGGATCGCCGGGTCCTCGCTCAGCGAGATGCCGCCTTCCATGGTGAAGACCAGATCGTCGCCCTGCTTGACCGCGATCTTGTCGACGAACTTGGCGGGAATGTAGAGCCGCGTCACCTGGTCCATCTGCAGGCCCGAATAGTTCGGGTGGCGGATCATCAACTGCACGCGGGCGAGCCGGTTGGCGAGCGTGGCGTCGCCCTTCTGGCCGTCATTGACGACGCGCAGCTTCATCTGACCGATATTCTTGAGCGCCGACTCTTCGTCCTTCATCGCCGGGGCCGAGCAGCCGCCGGACGCCTTGACGAAGCGCGCATTCATGGCGAGCGAGCCGTCGCTGAGCTCGGCGATGGCGCGGATATAGCTGTACGCGTTCACCCGGAGCCGCGTGGCGAGCGTGATGTCCTTGCGTTCGCCGCCGAAATTGAAGGTCGCCGCCACCGGTGCCGGGTTCTCGTCGACGATCAGCGTCAGCTTCTTCACCGTGCGGGCATCGCCCGCTGGCACCGCCACCTCGACGTCGATCGGCACCATGGCGGCGTCTTCCGCCCGCACCGGGGCGTTCAGCTTCACCAGCGGGCTCGCCTCCGTGATCGGGCGCTCGCCGAACACGTCGGGCTTCAGCGATTGCCAGGTCGCATCGGCTCCCGGCTCCTGCGCCGCGGCCGCGGTGATCGCAAGCGCGGCGAACGCCGCAGCGACGAGAAGGGTCTTGATGATGTGCGCGGCGTGCATGACGGCTACTCCCGGGCGCCGCCGGGTCTTGCCTCAGCTCATCGCTGGTCGCCCGCGGTTCAGCGGGGATCATACGCTCATGGGCCGTGAATTGCAGGTCAAATGATGAAGAGCGATTCCGGCGGCGGTGGCGACGTTCAGCGAATCGAAGCCGCCGCGCATCGGGATGCAAACCGTTTGTGCACGGTCCATGATGCGCGCCGGCAAGCCCGGCCCCTCGGCACCGAGCAGCAGCGCTGCGCGCTTGGGCCGCACGAGGTTGGAGAGGTCGATTTCCCCCGCCGGGCTCAGCGCGATCAGCTCGAAGCCATGCTCGAGCAAAAGGTCAAGCAACGCATCGGCATTGCCTTGGCGAACGAAGGGCACGATGAGGCTGCCGCCGACCGAAACCCGGATCGCCTTGCGGTAAAGCGGATCGCACGAGGCGAAATCGAGCAGCACCGCCTCCGCGCCGAACGCCGCGGCATTACGGAAGATGCCGCCGACATTGTCGTGATTGGTGATGCCGAGCGGCACCACCGCCAGCGCCTCCTCCGGCAGGCTGGCGAGCAGCCTCTCTGCGCTCGTCTCCTCGCCGCGCAGTCCGATGCCGAGCAGGCCGCGATGGATATGGAAGCCGGTGATGCCGTCGAGGATGGGCTGGCTGGCGGTGTAGATCGGCAGCTCGAGAGGAGCCTGCGCCAGCAATGGGCCGAGCGCCGCGACCCGACTCTCCGCCAGCAGCAGCGATTCCAGCGGGAAGCGGTTGCGATTCGAGAGCGCGACGTCGAGCACGGTCCGCCCCTCGACGATGAAGCGCCGCTCGCGCCCCACGAGATCGCGCTCGCGCACGATGCGGTACGGCTCGATGCGCGGATCGTCGGGGGAGGCGAGGGGAATGAGGGGCATGGATGAGGGGGCTTTGCGGGAGCATTCTTCGAGGCCGCCGATGGCGGCACCTCAGGATGAGGTTGATCTATAAATGAACCTCATCCCGGGGACATGGGTGACATATGCTCGAGTACATGGGTAACAGGTTCGTCGTTGTCCGTCGTCCCGGCGAGGGGCCGGCACCACCATGTCGAGCGCCACGGGATGACCACGTGGAACTTGCCTGCTCAGGCAGCAAAGACGAAGCGTGTCCCCGTATAGGAGCGCAGGACCTTGTTTGGCATCTCGACCTTGGCGATCTCGAAGAACGGCTCGCCGGTGCAGTGCAGTGGAATGACGTAGTCGATATCGATGTCCTTGAGCGTGGTGATCGTGTTGCGCACATAGTCTTCCTTATAGGGGGCGAGGTGGAATCCGCCGATCACCGCATGAACTTTGTTGACCCCGGAAGCCGCTTGGGCCTGCTTGATCGCGTTGATCACGCCGCGATGGCTGCACGAGGTCAAGACGATCAGCCCGCGTCCCTTCAGATTGAACGCAGTGGCGATCTCGTGCCGGAACTGGTCGGGAATGACCGTCTTTGTCCGCTCCTCTTCCGGAAGCCGGTCGGCATAGCAGCCCATCCCGCGGTCCACTCCGACCTTCATGGCGCTGGGAGACAGGATCTTCTCAAAGCTCGCCTGGCCGATCTGCCCCGTGGTGAACCCGTGACCGCCCACCAGTGACGGTCCTTCTGCATATGTGACCGTAAGATCGGCAGTTTCCAGCGCCTTGCGATCCAGGGCGCCGAAGTCACCGGGCGCCGGCGGACCCGTCCACTCGCGCGAGCAGAACGCCTCCTCGCCACCGACATAAATCGGCAGCTTGGCTTTCAGCTTGCCGCTGTTGTGCTGCAGGAAGCCGGCGAGACCGCCGAAATGATCGTAGTGACCATGACTCAAAACGAGGGCGTCGAAACTGGCCGGATCGATGCCGACGAGGTCGGTGTTGTTGATCAGCGCGTCCGGTGTGAAGCCGAAATCCATCAAGACATTTTGTGTCTCGGTGCCGCGCGTCGACTCGACGTGCATTGACAGGCCGAACTCGCTGATCAGCGTTTTACCCGGCGCCTTGCCGCCGCCAATTCCCCAGCCGAAGTGCTCGACGTCGACATTGGTCACCTTCCGGCTGGGCGCGACAGCGAATTGGTAGCTGTCCACGAGCACGCGTACAGCCACGCGGTCGACCTCAGGAACCGAGCCGGAGATCGTTTCAGCGCGTACAGGCTTCGTGCTGCCCATCAGCGTCGCCACTATGGCGGTGAACATGGCAGCGCCGGCGCCGCACACGACGTCACGCCGACGCATTGCGTTGCACTGGCAGATCAACATGGCCAAATCCTCGCCTTTGCGTGGCCTTTGCTGCCGCAAGGCGTCGCGCGCAAACGCACAAGGCGGAGGCGTTGGGGGGCGATCACACCAGCGTCTGGCAGCCCGCACACCGAGGATTGAAGGCATCCTATCTGGCTCCGGACGCCATAGCGAGTCACGTGCGTCGGAAGACGGCAATCGGCGCACCGGCGCGATCAAGACGGCAAGATAAATGCGACGATGTCGCCCGAGCGCCCCTCAGAAAAACGCCTGATGCCCCGTGATCGCGCGCCCCAGGATCAGCGCGTGGATGTCGTGCGTGCCCTCATAGGTGTTCACGGTCTCAAGGTTGATCATGTGCCGCATCACCGGGAACTCGGCAGAGATGCCGTTGCCCCCGTGCATGTCGCGAGCCTGGCGGGCGATGTCGAGCGCCTTGCCGCAATTGTTGCGCTTGATCAGCGAGATCAGCTCGGGGGCAAGCCTGCCTTCCTCGAACAGCCGCCCGGCGCGCAGCGCGGCCTGCAGGCCGAGGCCGATCTCGGTCGCCATGTCGGCGAGCTTCCGCTGCACCATCTGCGTCGCCGCCAGCGGCTTGCCGAACTGGTGGCGGTCGAGCGTGTATTGCCGCGCCGAGGCGTAGCAGGCCTCCGCCGCGCCCATGGTGCCCCAGGCAATGCCGTAGCGCGCGCGGTTGAGGCAGCCGAACGGGCCCTTGAGGCCGGAGACGTTCGGCAGCAGCGCGTCTTCCGGCACCTCGACGCCATCCATCACGATCTCGCCGGTGATAGAGGCGCGCAGCGAGAGCTTGTTCTCGATCTTCGGCGTCGAGAGCCCCTTGGCGCCGCGCTCCAGCACGAAGCCGCGAATGGCGTCGCCATGGGCTGATGATTTCGCCCAGACCACCATGATGTCGGCGATCGGGGCGTTGGTGATCCACATCTTCGAGCCGGAGAGGCGATAGCCGCCATCGATCTTCACGGCCCGGGTGCGCATGCCCGAGGGGTCGGAGCCGGCGTCCGGTTCGGTGAGGCCGAAGCAGCCGATGATCTCGCCTTTCGCCAGGCGCGGCAGATACTTCTTGCGCTGCGCCTCGTCGCCATAGGCGTGGATCGGGTGCATGACGAGGGAGGACTGCACGCTCATCGCCGAGCGATATCCGGAATCGACCCGCTCCACCTCGCGCGCCACCAGCCCATAGGCGACATAGCCGAGCCCGGCGCCGCCATATTCTTCCGGGATGGTCGGACCGAGCAGGCCGAGTTCGCCCATCTCGTCCATAATCTCGCGGTCGAAGCGCTCCTGCATATAGGCGGAGGCGACGCGCGGCTTGAGCTTCTCCTGCGCATAGTCGCGGGCCGTGTCGCGCACCAGGCGCTCATCCTCGGTGAGCTGGCTTTCGAGATCGAACGGGTCGGCCCAGTCGAACTCGGCATTTGCGGTGGCGGCGTGGGCGGCTTGCGGCTGCGCGGACATGACGGTTCTCCCTGGCGCGACGTTACGCGAGGCGCGCCGTGGCTCCGTCATACAGCGAGTGGGAGGGTGGCGTCATCCCAACTCCTCCCTCAAGGCGTCATCCCGGACGGCCAACGGCCAATCCGGGCTCGCTGTAAGGTGTTGCGCTGGACTTCACGCGATCCCGGCTCTCCGCTTCGCTGCGGCCGGGATGACGGCGCGTTGGTAGGCTTGGCAAGGCCTCAACGCATGTTGAACATCACAGGCACGGTGAAACTGAAGCTGCCGCCCGTCATTTCCGGCGGCGGGGGCGGTACTGGGGAGGCGCGGCGCACCATCGCCACCGCCTCGGCATCGAGGCTGGCGCTACCCGAGGAGCCGACAAGCCGCGCCGAGAGCACCGCGCCCGAGCGGTTGATGGTGAAGGCGACGCGTGGCCGGCCCTGCTCGCCGCGGGCGCGGGCTTCCGCGGGATAGCGCTTGTTGCGGTTGAGGTGTGCCATCAGCCGGCTGCGCCAATTGGCCGGCGTCATGCTGTTGGAAGAGCTGGCGCCGGCCGAGGGCGCGGCGATCCGCGCCGCGGGCGCTGCGGCCAGCGCCGGGGCCGCGGAGGTGCGGGGCGCCGGCGGCTTCTCGTTGCGCACCTTCTCCTTCGGCTTCGGCTTGGGCTTCGGCCGCTCCTTGGGCGGCTCGATCTTCTTCTCCGGCGGCGTCAGCTCGGCCGAGAGCGGCATGGGAGGCGGCAGCGGCACCTCGATATTCTCGACCGGGGCGGCCTCGACCTGCGGCAACGGCTCCTGGACCTCGGGCAGCGGCGGAGGCGGCGGCACGTTCTCGGCCTTGGCCAGCGGATCGTCCGGGATCTCCTGCTCGACCTGCTCGGGCGCCTGCGTCATTTGCGGACCGGGCGGCATCTCCACGGGCTCGGCAGGCGGCGCGACCGGCAGCTCCGCCAGTTCGACCATGATGGCCGGCGGCTCCATCGGCACGATGGCCGGCTCGGATTTCGGCCAGTACAGCACTGCGAAATGCAAGCCAAGCACCAGCGCCGCGCAGCCGAGCCAGCGCGAGGCCTCGACCGCACGATGCTGCGCGCCGCCATGCAGCAGCAGCATGCTCATGGTGCAGGGGTTCCAGGCGCGGGCGTTCCCGCGGGCGCGGCCGGAGCCGGGGCGCCGGCCGCCGGAGCGGGCGCGGCGGGAGTTCCGCCCGGACCAGTGGCGGGGCTGGTGGCCCCCGGCATCGTCTCCAGTCCGACGAGGGCGATCTTGAGATAGCCGGCAGTGCGCAGGAGGTTCATCACCTCCATCAGCTCGCCATAGTCCACCGTCTTGTCGGCGCGCAGGAAGATGCGGGCGTCCTTGTTGCCCTCGGTCGCCTTGGCGAGCGCGTTGGCGACGCCCTCGCGCGACACGTCCTCATTGCCGAGCGACAGTGTCAGGTCGCTCTTCACGCTGAAATAGACCGGCTTGTCAGGGCGCGGCTGCGGCGTCGCGGTCGAAGCCGGCAGATCGACCTTGATGTCCACCGTCGAGAGCGGCGCCGCCACCATGAAGATGATCAGCAGCACCAGCATCACGTCGATGAAGGGCGTGACATTGATCTCGTGGTTCTCGACGAGCTCGTCGCCGTCACCGGTCGGCAGTCGGGCGGCCATGGCAGGCTACTCCGCCGCTGCTGCGCGCAGGCGCTTGGCGGCCGTGGTGGCCGGCAGCTGCGCGTAGCCGCTCTGCCCGGCATCGCGGCGGTCGAGATCGCGCGAGAGCAGGCGCAGCATCTCGGCCGAGGCATCGCCGAGCAGCGCCCGATAGCCGGACACCTGCCGGGTGAAGTGGTTGTAGATGACCACCGCCGGAATCGCGGCGACAAGGCCGATGGCGGTGGCGAGCAGCGCCTCGGCGATGCCGGGGGCGACCACGGCGAGATTGGTGGTCTGCGCCTTCGAGATGCCGATGAACGAGTTCATGATGCCCCACACCGTGCCGAACAGGCCGACGAAGGGCGCGGTGGCGCCGATGGTGGCGAGCAGGCCCGTGCCCCGGGTAATACGCCGTCCCGCTGCGGCTTCGATGCGCGACAGCGAGATGGCGACGCGCTCCTTGATGCCCTCCGCCGGAAGAGTGCCGGAGCGGCCGAGCTCGAGATCTGTGCTGCGCACCATCGCGCCGGCGGCGCCGGAGACATCGCCGATGCCGGTGCGGGCGCCTTCGAGCGAGGCGCTGCCGAGCAGGATGCGGAGCTGGCGGCGCAGCCGGCCGGTGACCACGAGGAGTTCCAGCGACTTCGCCAGCCACACCGTCCAGGTGACGACGGAGGCGAAGGCGAGGCCGATCATCACCCCTTTCACGATCCAGTCGGCCGCCATGAACATGCCCCACGGGGAGAGGTCATGCGGCAGGGTCGCGGTGGCGGTCGGGGACTCGGGCGGGACGGCGTCGTGCGGCGCGGTGGCGTCGGGTGCCGGGGCGTTGAGCGTGCCGGCGTCCGTCGCGGGGACCTGAGCCGCCGGAGCCGGCGCGAAGACTCCCGGAGTGGGTGCCGTCGAGGGGGGTGCGCTTGTGGCAGGAGCGCTTGCGGCGGGAGCCTGGGTTGCAGGAGCCGGTGAAGGTACCGCGGTCTCGGCCTGCGGTGCGCTCGTCTGCGCAAGAGCCGGCGCCGGCATGGCAAGGGCGAGCGCGGCCAGCAGCGCCGGCAGACGCGTGCGGGGCTTATGGTTCCTGCGAAGCTTCGGCATGAGGCTACCCGGATTGCGCGGCCGGCAGCGATGGATCATGCGCTCGGAAAGCCGGTCGACTATTTACGTTCGCGCTTCAATAAACCCGAGCCGACAAGGTCGACAACATGAAATTATGAATTTCACGGAATGTAGAATCGTTCAAAGTAAGAGAAGAGCGGTACGGTTACCTAGTTTTATATGGTTCTAAAGTAGAGATTGTCTTCAATTCCGGCGCTATTTCATCGTCGTTAGCCCGGCCAAACGACGCGCAGAGCCGGGATCGCTCTCCGATGTTTCCGCGATCCCGCATCGGACGTTGGCCGCCCGGGATGACAGCAGTTGGGAAGGGGAGGAAGGAGGCCGCGCGGCTTGAGCATCCTTCGAGGTTCGCTGGCGCTCGCGCCTCAAGATGAGATCGTTCTTTAAGCGCGACCTCATCCCCAGCGGTTGGCCGATGGCCAACCCCGGGGTGTCGCGAAACGACCTCGAAGGATGCTCAAGCCGAGCGTCCTCCCCCGCAAGCGGGAGAGGGAGGCCTCACCCAGCGATCACCTTCCCCGGATTGAGCGTGCCTCGCGGATCGAGCGCAGCCTTTAGCCGGTGCATCAATTTCAGCGCCACCGGGTCGGCATAGTGCGCCAGCTCGTCGCGCTTCAGATCGCCGATGCCGTGCTCGGCGGCGATCGAGCCGTCCAACTCGCTCACCACGTCGTGGACGATGCGGTTGAAACGCTGCCACTCCTTGATGAAATCCGCCTTGGCCATGCCGACCGGCTGGCTGAGATTGAAATGGATGTTGCCGTCGCCGACATGGCCGAACGGGCAGGGCCGCAGGCCGGGCATCGCCGCTTCCACGAGGGCGAGCGCGCGCTCCAGGAACTCCGGCACCCGCGAGACCGGCACCGAGACATCGTGCTTGATCGAGCCGCCCTCGTGTTTCTGCGCCTCCGACATGTCCTCCCGCAGCCGCCACAGCGCGGCGGCTTGCGCTTCGCTCGCGGCAATGGTGGCGTCCAGCACGAGGCCGTCCTCCATCGCGGCGCCGAGCCCGGCTTCCATCAGCGCACCGAGATCGAAGGCGCGGGTGGGGGCGGAGAGCTCGACCAGCACATACCAGGGATAGGTTCCCCCGAGCGGGCGCACCGTGCCGGCCATGTGCTTGAGCACCGTCTCCACGCCGAAGCTCGCCATCAGCTCGAAGGTGGTGAGCGCGTCGCCCGCCTCCGCGCGCAGCCGGGCGAGCAGAGCCAGCGCCGCCTTCGGGTCCGGCACGCCGGCAAAGGCGGTGATGCGCTGTGCCGGCTGCGGGTAGAGCTTGAGCACCGCCGCGGTGATGATGCCGAGCGTGCCTTCCGAGCCGAGGAAGAGCTGCTTCAGGTCGTAGCCGGCATTGTTCTTGCGCAGCCGCTTCAGCCCGTTCCAGATGGTGCCGTCGGCCAGCACCACCTCCAAGCCGAGTACCAATTCTTTGGCATTGCCATAGCGCAGCACAGCGGTTCCTCCAGCATTGGTGGAGAGATTGCCGCCGATCTGGCACGAGCCCTGTGAGGCGATGTGCAGCGGGAACAGGCAGCCGACCGCTTCCGCCGCGTCGTGGACCACATCGAGGATGCAGCCGGCCTCCACCGTCATGGTCATGTCGACGGGATCGACGTTGCGGATGTGGTCGAGCCGGGAGAGCGAGAGCACCATCTCGCCCGCCGGCATCTGCCCGCCGACGAGCCCGGTATTGCCGCCCTGCGGCACGATGCGCACGCCTGCCGCGTGGCAGGCGGCGACGATGAAGGCAACCTCCTCGGTCGAACCCGGCCGCAGCACGGCGGGCGCCGTGCCGTGATAGAGCCCGCGCTCCTCGACGAGATAGGGCGCCATGTCCTCCGGCGCGGTGAGCACATAGTGCGCGCCGATACGCTGGACGATGCGGTCGAGGAGGGGGGAGAGGTCGGGCATGCGGGACTCACGGGCTCAGTGCGGGTAGGGCGGGACCATAGCGCAGTTGGTTGCGAAGGGGCGCGCGGCTTGAGCATCCTTCGAGGCCGGCCGTTGGCCGGCACCTCAGGACGAGGTCGTTTATTGAAAGACGAACCTCATCGTGAGGTGCTCGCGCAGTGAGCCTCGAAGGATGCTCACCGGGAGCGACACCGCCACCCCTTGCCCCGCGCGGCCTTTCCCCCTATCCCCGCGGCCATGGCGCCTCCTCTTCTTCTTCTCCAGGACACCCGGCTCACCTTCGGCGGCACGCCGCTGCTGGAGGGGGCGGAACTCTCCGTCTCGGCCGGCGAGCGGGTCGGGCTCGTCGGGCGCAATGGCTCGGGCAAATCGACCTTGCTCAAGATCGCCGCCGGCATGGTCCAGACCGACGGCGGGGCCCGCTTCGCGCAGCCGGGTGCGACGATCCGCTATCTGCCGCAGGAGCCGGACCTCAACGGCTTCCCGAACACGCTCGCCTATGTCGAGGCGGGGCTCGGGCCGGGCGACCACGATTATCGCGCGCAATATCTGCTCGAACAGCTAGGCCTTAACGGCACCGAGGAGCCGGCGCGGCTCTCCGGCGGCGAGGCGCGGCGCGCGGCGCTCGCCCGGGTGCTGGCGCCGGAACCGGATATCCTGCTGCTCGACGAGCCGACCAACCACCTCGACCTGCCGGCCATCGAATGGCTGGAGAGCGAGATCGCCTCCTCGCGCTCGGCCCTCGTGCTGATCAGCCATGACCGGCGCTTCCTCGAAGACCTCACCCGCGCCACCGTCTGGCTCGATCGCGGCCGGACGCGGCGCATGGAGCGCGGCTTCAAATACTTCGAGGAATGGCGCGACCAGGTGCTGGAGGAAGAGGAGCGCGACCAGCACAAGCTCGACCGCAAGATCGCCGCGGAAGAGCACTGGATGCGCTACGGCGTAACCGCCCGGCGCAAGCGCAATATGCGCCGCGTCGGCGAGCTCGCCGCGATGCGCAAGGAATTCCGCGAGCACCGCCGCGCGGTCGGCACCGTCACCATGACCACGGCCGAAGCCGACGTCTCCGGCAAGCTGGTGATGGAGGCGGACAACATCGCCAAGTCGTTCGGCGACCGGGTGATCGTGCGCGACTTCTCGATCCGCATCCAGCGCGGCGACCGCATCGGCATTGTCGGGCCGAACGGCGCCGGGAAAACCACGCTGTTGAAGATGCTGACCGGCGAATTGAAGCCCGACAGCGGCAAGGCCAAGCTCGGCACCAATATCGAGATGGCGACGCTCGACCAGCGCCGCGCCGCCCTCAACCCCAACCGCTCGGTGCGCGAGACGCTGACCGACGGGCGCGGCGACCAGGTGTTCATCGGCGGCAATCCGCGCCACGTCATCGGCTACATGAAGGACTTCCTGTTCCTGCCCGAGCAGGCGGGCACCGCGGTCTCCAAGCTCTCCGGCGGCGAGCGTGGGCGGCTGCTCTTGGCGTGCGCGCTCGCGCAGGCGAGCAATCTGATGGTGCTCGACGAGCCGACCAACGATCTCGACCTCGAGACGCTGGACCTGCTCGAAGAGATGATCGACGACTATGCCGGCACCGTGCTGCTGGTGAGCCATGACCGCGACTTCCTCGACCGCACCGTGAATGCGGTCATCGCTTATGAGGGCGAGGGGCGCTGGAACGTCTATGCCGGCGGCTATTCCGACATGGTGGCGCAGCGCGGCCGCGGCGTGGAAGCTCGCCCCGGCGAGGACCTCGGGCGGCCGGCGCTGGTGGCGGCGATGCCGGCGCCCGCGAAGGCCACGGGCAAGCGCAAGCTCTCCTTCAAGGAGAAGCACGCGCTGGAGCAATTGCCGAAGCGGATCGCGGCGCTCGAAGCCGACATCGAGAAGCTCGCGGCGAAGATGCAGGCGCCGGATTTCTACACCAAGGACCCGGCCGGCTTCGAGAAGACCTCCGCGGCGCTGGAGAAGGCGCACGCCAACCTGACCGCGGCCGAGGAGGAATGGCTGGAGCTGGAGATGCTGCGCGAAGAGCTGGGGGCTTAGGGGGCTCTGCTTCAACATCCTTCGAGGCTCGCTGCACTCGCACCTCAGGACCTCATCCTAAGGTGCTCGGCAAAGCCGGGCCTCGAAGGATGCTCACCCAGAGCAACCCATCAATCCCCCTCGCGCAGCCCCGCAATCACCATCTCCGCCGTCGCCGGATTGAGCGCGATCGGGATGTCGTAGACGAGGGCCACCCGCATCAGCGCCTTCACGTCGACATCGTGCGGCTGGGCGGTGAGCGGGTCGACGAAGAAGATCAGCGCCTTGATGCGGCCTTCCGCAATGAGCGCGCCGATCTGCTGGTCGCCGCCGAGCGGGCCGCTTTTCAGGCGCGTGATGTTCAGCTCAGGGCAAGCCTCCAGCACCCGCCCGCCAGTGGTGCCGGTGGCGACGATGCCGAAGCGGGCGAGGGTCGTGCGGTGCATCACCGCCCAATCGACCATCTCGTCCTTCTTCTCGTCATGAGCGACGAGGCCGACGAGACCGCCATCGAGTTCGAGGATCGCGTTCATGCCGCGCTCATATATGGTACATCAGGTCCGGGTTCTTGGTGCGGCTGAACACCATCATCTCTTCCAGCGTCATGCGGTCGAGGATTTCCGACATGGCATCGCGCACCCGGCTCATGGTGATGCGTACCGCGCAGCTCCCCAGGTCCTCGCAATCCTCGCAGGGCACATAGGCGCTCTTGCTGGCGCAATTGATCGGCGCCAGCGGGCCGTCGAGCGTGCGGATGATGAGGCCGACGCGGATCTCCTTGGGCGAGCGCGCAAGCGCATAGCCGCCGCCGGGGCCCTTCTTCGAGCGCAGCATGCCGGCATTACGCAATTCGAGGAGAATGGCGTCGAGGAACTTCTTCGGGATGTTGTTGGCGGCGGCAATCTCCGCCCCCATGGCGGTGCCGCCGGTCTCAAGCGAGGCGAGATGGAGCATCGCCTTGAGCCCGTATTTGCCTTTGTTCGTCAGCATGTCCGTATCGGGGCGAGCGGCCGCGCGGGGACTCGCGCGGCGAACCACTCATAGATGATGGATAATGCCGTAAATTTCCAGTGTGGGGTTAATGTGCCCCATCAAGCCGTCATGCCTGGGCTTGCCCGGGCATCCACGACCTTGCCGAATGAGTACCGTAGATGGCCGGGACAAGCCCGGCCATGACGGGGAAAGGTGGTTACCGAGCCACGGTTCCGGCCTGCACGTGCTGCGGGGCTTTGATATCCACCGCCTGCGCCGTCTCGAACGGGCGCGCGAACAGCACGGCGGCCGCGATCGCCCCATAAGCGAGGGCGAACATCAGGACGTGCCGGAGGCGGCGGGGCTGGCGGGTCGAGGATTCCACGTGGTGCTCTCGTATGAAAGACACCAATAATCTATCAGCAAACTGGACGATGTAAAGTCCGGCGCTGTGGATATGTCGATATAACGTCTCATGAATGTGGATTAGCCGCGCTCGAACTCGGTCACATACCGCGCCACCCGGCGATCGATGCGGATGTCGCTGGCGCGCAACGGGCGGGCGAGCGAGAGGCCCTCCAGCGAGCGGGCGCGCGAGAGCGCGACATAGGCCTGGCCGGCGGCGAAGGCGCCGCTGTCGAAATCGATGCGAACGTCCTCCAGCGTCAGGCCCTGCGCCTTGTGCACCGTCACCGCCCATGCCGGCACCAATGGCAGCTGGGTATAGGTGCCGACCACCTTGGCCTCGATCTTCGCCCCTGCCTCGTCCCAGTCATAGCGGATGCGCTCCCAACTCACCCGCTCCACCTCGACGGTGTTGCCGGTGTCGAGCCGCACATAAGCGCGGTCCGGGGCGAGGCCGATGACGGTGCCGACCGAGCCGTTCACCCATTGCTTCTCGGGATCGTTGCGCACCGCCATGACCCGGGCGCCGGTCTTCAGCACCAGCGTCTCCGGCACGGGCAGGCGATCATTGGCGAGGTCGAATTCGCCCTGGCTGGCGCCGGAATAGATGCGTCCGGATTCGGCAAGCCCTTCCATGCCGTGGCGATTATAGGCATCGACACGGGCGTTGGTCGGCGCCAGCACCACCGGGGTGCGGCCGGGCCGGTGCGGGCGATGGCTCGCCTCGTTGATCGCCGCCACCGCCTCCTCAATGAGGCGCCCGGTGCGCAGATGGGTGAGTTGGGCGATGAAATAATCATCCGTCTGCCGCCACACATGGGTGAAGGGCAGGCGGGTGATGTCGACCTCGCGCAGCACCTGCGCATCAAAGGCGAACGGCCCCTCATAGCCCATATGGCCGAGCACCTCGCGCTCCGCGGAAGGCACCACCGGCGGCAATTGCAGGAAGTCGCCGACGAGAACGATCTGCACTCCGCCGAACGGTTCCGGATTGCCGCGGGCATTGCGCAGGCACCGGTCCACCGCGTCGAGCACGTCGGCCCGCACCATGGAGATCTCGTCGATGACGAGCCGCTCAAGCTTCTTGAGGATCGCCTTGCGCTGCGCGCGCGGCTTCACCTGCTGCGGGTCGAGCAGACGCGGCGGCAGGCCGAAGAAGGAATGGATAGTCTGCCCGCCGAGCTGCAGCGCGGCGACGCCGGTGGGCGCCAGGAACGCCTGCTTGCCGCCGCCGAGCCGCCGCAGCGCATGGAGGAAGGTGGTCTTGCCCGTTCCGGCGCCGCCCAGCACCATGATCAGCGGTGCGCCGTCGCGGACGAGTTCCAGCGGCCCGGCAAAGGCGTCGTCCGGGACGGACGGCGGCGAGGGCAGGCGAATCGTGGGCCGAGCGGTCTGGTTCATGAGGGTGAGGGAAGCACAAGAGGACGGGCGGGGCGAATTATAGAGGGTTGCTCGGCTTCAGCATCCTTCGAGGCCGGCCTTAGGCCCGCACCCAGGATGACGTGGTTATAATAGCGACGTCATCCTGAGGTGCGAACGCAGTGAGCCTTGAACGATGTTCAAGCGGAAGACCCCACCGCCGCCTTCAGCGCCCCCGCCAGATCTCCCTCGCCCCCCACCCGCACCGTCTCCAGCCCCAGCCAGCCCGCCAGCAGCCGCAGCTCCGCCGCCAGCGCCTCGGCAACCGGCCCCGGCGCCACGCCGTCCTCCAGATGCGCTGCCGGCACGGCGAGGGTGGAGGCGGCGCGCTCGGCCTTCATGTCGAGCCGCGCCACCAATTGGTCGCCCATCAGGAACGGCATGACGTAATAGCCGTGCGAGCGCTTGTCCGCCGGGGTGTAGAAGGCGAGGCGGTAGTGGAAATCGAACAGCCGCTCGGTGCGGGACCGCTCGAAGATCAGCGAATCGAAGGGCGAGAGCAGCGCATGCGCCTCAATGCGGCGGGGGATGCGGGCATTGGGGTCGAGATAGGCCGGATTGCGCCAGCCCTCGACGGTGACGGGTGTGAGCGCCCCATCCTCCATCAGCTCGGCGAGGCGGGCCTTGGTATCGGTGACTTCGAGGCGGAAATAATCGCGCAGGTCGAATTCGGTGCCGATGCCGAGCGCGCGGGCGGAGATCAGCAGCAGCTGGCGCTGCGCCTCCTCCTCGGAGGGCACCGGCGTCGCCAGCACGTCATGCGGCAGCACCCGCTCGGGGACGTCATAGACCCGCTCGAAGCCGCGGCGCTCGGCGGTGGTGAGCTCGCCCGCCCAGAACAGATACTCGACCGCGCGCTTGCCGTCGCTCCAGCCCCACCAGCCGCCCTCGCCGCGCCCGCCGTCGGTCAGCTCGCCGGCGCTGAGCGGGCCGCGCGCACGGATCTCGGCCAGCACCGCATCGAGGAAGGGGCGGTTCTCTTTGGCGAAACGCGCCAGCCCGCCATAGATGCCGAGGCCGTGCCTCGCCCGCTCCATCCGCCAGCGCAGCAGCGGATAGGTGGCGACGGGGAGCAGCGAGGCCTCATGCCCCCAATATTCGAACAGGTTGCGCTTGCGCCCGAGCGCGGCGGCGTCGAGCCGCGCGGTCGGATAGGGGCCGAGCCGCGAGAACAGCGGCAGGTAATGCGAGCGGATCAGGACATTGACGGAGTCGATCTGCAACAGCCCGAGCCGCTCCACCATGCGGCGCATCTGCGCGAAGCCGCTGGGCTCCGCGGCCCGCTCCCCGCCGAAGCCTTGCGCAGCAAGGGCGATGCAGCGGGCGGCTTTTAGGGAGAACTTGTCCTTGGTAGGGCGGGTGGTGTCCGGGGCGTGCATGGAGTGGCTCTGCTTCAGCATCCTTCGAGGCCGGCCTTAGGCCGGCACCTCAGGATGACGTCGATTTACAACCACGTCATCCTGAGGTGCTCGCGGAGCGAGCCTCGAAGGATGCTGCGGCAGAGCGGTTCCTCACAGCCCCGCGGTCGTGACGAACTTGGTGTTCACATAGGCTTCCATCGCCTCGGTGCCGCCTTCCGAGCCGTAGCCGGAATCCTTGATGCCGCCGAACGGGGTCTCCGGCAGCGCAAGACCGTGATGGTTGATCGAGACCATGCCGCTCTCGATGCGCCGGCTGAACTCGGTCGCGTTCGCCGCCGAGCGCGTATAGGCATAGGCGGCGAGGCCGTAGGGCAGGCGGTTCGCCTCCTCGATCACCGCGTCGCGGCTGGAGAAGGGCGAGATCGGTACCACCGGGCCGAACGGCTCCTCGCTCATGATGCGCGCCGAGAGGGGGACATCGGTCAGCACGGTCGGCTGGAAGAAATAGCCCTTGTTGCCGATGCGCTCGCCGCCGGTGGTGAGCTTGGCGCCGTGCGCCAGCGCGTCGGCGGTCAGCGCCTCCATGGCCTCGACGCGGCGGTGGTTGGCGAGCGGACCCATGCGCACGCCCTCGTCCAGGCCGTTGCCGACCTTGATCTGCCTGGTCGCCTCGGTGAAGCCGTCGACGAAACGGTCATAGAGCGTCTCGTGGACCAGCAGGCGGGTCGGCGAGACGCAGACCTGGCCGGCATTGCGGAACTTGGCGCCGGACAGCATCTTCACCGCGAGATCGAGATCGGCATCCTCGAACACCACGGCCGGGGCATGGCCGCCGAGCTCCATGGTGACGCGCTTCATGTGCGCGCCGGCGAGCGCGGCGAGCTTCTTGCCGACCACCGTCGAGCCGGTGAAGGAGATCTTGCGGATGATCGGGTGCGGGATGAGGTATTCGGAGATCTCGGAAGGCACGCCGAAGACGAGGTTCACGACGCCCGCCGGCAGGCCGGCATCCTCATAGGCCTTGACGAGGGCGGCGCAGCTCGCCGGCGTCTCTTCCGGCCCCTTCAGGATCACCGAGCAGCCGGCGGCGAGTGCGGCCGAGACCTTGCGCACCGCCTGGTTGATCGGGAAGTTCCAGGGCGTGAAGGCGGCGACCGGACCGACCGGCTCGCGCACCACGATCTGCTCGACGTTTCCGGCACGCGCCGGGATGACGCGGCCATACTGGCGGCGGGCCTCCTCGGCGAACCAGTCGATGGTGTCGGCGGCGGCCTGGGTCTCCATCAGCGCTTCCGCCAGCGGCTTGCCCTGCTCCAGGGTCATGATGCGGGCGACCTCGTCGGCCCGGCCGCGCAGGATCTCGGCGGCCTTGCGCATCAGCTTGTAGCGCTCATGGGCGGAGACCCGACTCCAGATGCGGAAGCCCTTCTCGGCGGCCTTGAGCGCGGCGTCGAGGTCCTCGCGGCCGGCATGGGCGACGGTGCCGATCTTCTCCTCGGTCGCCGGATTGAGGATCGGGTCGCCCGCATGGGCGCTTCCCGTGCGCCAGGTGCCGTCTATGTAGAGCTGGACGTCGGGGAAGCTGGCGGGGGTGCTCATGGGCGCGGACCTTTGCGAGAGGAAGGGATCGCGCCATACCTAATGGCCGCACCGCGGAACGGGAAGAGGCCAGTTCGCTCCATGCCGCTACGGAACGTGCGCCGGCCATGCCCGTTGAGGTGTGCCGACGCCGGTATTCGGCGGGGCGGGAAGGAATCGACCATGTATTTCACCGACGCCGACATCGAAGCCGTGCTGCGCCTCTTCGCGGCGGCGGTGATCGGCATGGCGATCGGCATCAATCGCGATCTGCACGGCAAGCCGACCGGGATGCGCACGCTCGGCCTCGTCTGCATGGGCGCGACCCTCGTGTCGCTCAGTGCGATGCGCGTCACCGATCTCGTCCAGCATCCCGATGCCACCAGCCGCGTGGTTCAGGGCATCCTTCAGGGCGTCTTGACCGGCATCGGCTTCGTCGGCGCCGGCGTGGTGCTGCGCAACCCCGAGGAAGGCAAGGTGCATGGGCTCACAACGGCGGCGACGGTGTGGGTGACGGCATCGCTCGGAATCGCCTGCGCAATCGCCGACTGGCACCTGATATTCCTGGGCGCCTTCATGACCTTGCTGCTGCTCAGCCTGGTGAAGCCGCTGGAGCATCTGGTGGAGAGTCTTGCAGGCCACAAGCAGGATCAGAAGCGGCCGGAGGGGAACACCCGAGAGCGGGAGGCGTTGCGGGAGAGGGGAAGTGCGCGCGAGACAGGACCGGGAGGAGATCAGAATGCCGACCGCTGATCGCCTGCGCCACGATATCGATCAGGGCCGCGGTGGCGACAAGATTCCCTTCCCCGACCCCGCCGCCGCACCGCTCGGCACCGACGACGAGGCAGCCGGCACGCCGCCCTCCCGCGACGAGGTGGAGGCCGCGTGGCGCACCGAGATGGGCGCTGGTGCCCAGACCACGCCGAGCATGACGGACGAGCGGGGGCGCGACTATTCCGGCGAGTTCGACAAGGAGCGGCGCCGGCGGCATCGCGTGCGGGCGATCTATATGCTGCTCGCCGGCGGGCTGGTGCTGAGCCTCGCCATGTGGATGGCGCATGCGTGAGGGGCGTGTTGCCCACTTCTTCTTCATCACCACAGCCGTCATCCCGGCCGCAGCGCAGCTCAGAGCCAGGATCGTGGGAAAGTATGGATCGGCACCTTCCCACGATCCCGGCTCGGCCTGACGGCCGTCCGGGATGACGGCTTGTGGGGAACGGAGGAGGGAGGGGAGGTCGGCCCTCTCAATAGCCCCCGCCGCGGCTGTCCATCAGGATCTCGCGCTTGCCGGCATGGTTGGCGGGGCCGACCAGGCCTTCGTTCTCCATGCGCTCCATCAGCGAGGCGGCGCGGTTGTAGCCGATCTGCAGGCGGCGCTGGATATAGGAGGTGGACGCCTTGCGGTCGCGCATCACCACCGCCACCGCCTGGTCGTAGAGATCGCCGCCCTCTTCGCCCATCGCGCTCTTGTCGAACACGGCGCCGTCCTCGTCGATCTCCGCCGGCTTCTCGTCCTCACCCGCCGTGACCGCCTCGACATAGTCGGGGCGTCCCTGGGCCTTCAGATGGTCGACGACGCGTTCGACCTCCCGGTCGGAGACGAACGGTCCGTGGACGCGGGAGATACGACCGCCGCCGGCCATGTAGAGCATGTCGCCCTGGCCGAGCAGCTGCTCGGCGCCCTGCTCGC
>JAQSWY010000096.1 GCA_029266425.1 Xanthobacteraceae bacterium | reverse complement strand
GTCGATGGCGTTGTTGTTGACGCTGTAGACGCCGATGCAGCAGAAGCCGACGATCAGCGGGAACAGGATGTGGTAGGGCACGGTGAGCAGCCGCACCCAGATGCCGATCAGCGGCAGGTTCAGCACCACCAGCATCAGGTTGCCGATCCACATGGAGGCGACGATGCCCCAGAACAGGTTCGGCTGCTCGTTGACCACGTTCGGCCCCGGCACGATGCCCTGGATGATCAGCGCGCCGATCATCAGCGCCATCACCGGGTTGGACGGGATGCCCAGCGTCAGCATCGGGATGAAGGAGGTCTGCGCGCCGGCATTGTTGGCGCTTTCCGGCGCCGCCACCGCCTCGATCGCGCCCTTGCCGAACTCCTGCGGGCGGCTGGAGATGCGCTTCTCGATCGAATAGGCGGCGAAGGAGGAGAGGATCGCGCCGCCGCCGGGCAGGATGCCCAGGAACGAGCCGAGGAAGGTGCCGCGCAGGATCGGTCCGATGATGCGCTTGATGTCGTCCTTCGACAGCAGCAGGCCGCCCACCTTGCGCACCATGACGGTGCGCGTGTGCTCGTCCTCGAGGTTGCGCACGATCTCGCCGATGCCGAACACGCCCATGGCAAGCGCGACGAACTCGATGCCGTCGGCGAGCTCCAGCATGTCGAAGGTGAAGCGCGGCGTGCCGGTGTAGACGTCCTGGCCCGACAGGCCGAGCAGGATGCCCAGCACCACCATGGCCAGCGCCTTGAACACCGATCCCGAGGCCAGCGCCACCGAGGCGACGAGGCCGAGCACCATCAGCGCGAAATATTCCGGCGGGCCGAATTTCAGCGCGAGGTCGGCGAGTGGCGGGGCGAAGACGGCGAGCAGGAAGGTCGCCACCGTGCCGGCGAAGAAGGAGCCGAGCGCGGCGGTGGCGAGCGCGGCGCCGGCGCGCCCCTTGCGCGCCATCTGGTAGCCGTCGATGGCGGTGACGACGGAGGAGCTCTCGCCCGGCAGGTTGATCAGGATCGCCGTGGTCGAGCCGCCATATTGCGCGCCGTAATAGATGCCCGCCAGCATGATGAGCGCCGAGACCGGCGGCAGGCCGAAGGTGATCGGCAGCAGCATGGCGATGGTCGGCACCGGCCCGAGGCCCGGCAGCACGCCGATCAGCGTGCCCAGCAGCACGCCGATGAAGCAGTAGAAGATGTTCTGGAAGGTGACGGCGACGGAGAAGCCGAGGGCGAGATTGTCGAAGATTTCCAAGTGACCCGCTCCCGATCAGTAGCCGCCGAGCCAGGGCCCGAGCAGAGGCAGCGGCAGGCCGAGGCCCTTGATGAACACCGCCCAGGAGAAGGCGACCATGACGACCGCCGAGACGAGGCCGGTCAGGAGATTGAACTTCTGGCTCGCCAGCGCCGAGAGGAACACGGCGATGCCCATGGACGGGCCAAGGCCGAGCGGGCGGATGCCGAGGCCGAAGATCACCACGGCGAGCGTGACCAGCGCCAGCGCCCGCCACGGCCACTGCGCGATGGCGATCGGGCTTTCGTCGTCTCCCATGGGTAGGGCGATGCCGGTGGCGACGATGATGAGGCCGAGCACGGCGAGGATGCCGGCGAGGATCATCGGGAAATAGCCCGGCCCCATGCGGATCGCCCGGCCCATCGGCAGGTCCAGCGCCTGCCAGGCGAAGAAGGCCGCGAGGGCGATGAGCAGGAGGCCGGTGGCGACGTCCTTGGGGCTTTTGACCAGGCGGGTCATGGCATGTTTCCCGGAAGGAGAATGCAGGAACCCGCCCGCCATGCGGGCGTCACGGCCGGCGCGGCGGGCGGGCGGGGATGCGTTGCGTCAGTCGGCGAAGACGCCGGCCTGCTCGATCACCGGCTTCCAGTTGGCAACTTCCGCCTCGAGGAACTTGGTGTGGACTTCCGGCGTGGCGCGCTCCAGCGCCACCGGCTCGGTGCCGAGATCGGCGAAGCGGGCGATCACCTTGGGGTCCTGCAGCGCCGTGACCAGCGCGGCGTTGAGCTTCTTGATCACCTCCGGCGAGGTGCCCTTGGGCGCGTACAGGCCGTGCCACACCGCCACCTCGAAGCCCGGCAGCCCGCTCTCCTGCAGGGTCGGGATGTCCGGCAGCGACTTCACCCGGTCCTTGGTGGTGACGCCATAGGCCTTCACCTTGCCCGCCTTGATCTGGCCGGTGGTGTTGGTGGTCTGGTCGCACAGGAGGTCGATCTGGCCGCCGACGAGGTCGTTCATCGCCGGGCCCGTGCCCTGGTAGGGCACCGTGGTCATCTGCGTGCCGACCGCCGACATGAACAGCATGCCGCACAGATGCGAGGCGGAGCCGACGCCCGCATTGCCGTAGATCACCGCGTCCTTCTTGTCCTTGACGTAGGCGATCAGCTCGGCCGCGTTCTTCGGCTCCAGCGTCGACTTGCCGATCATGGTCATCGGCACGTCGGTGACGAGGCCGACCTCCTCGAAGTCGGTCAGCACGTTGTAGGGCAGCTTGCGGTAGAGCGTGGCCGAGGTGGCCTGCCCGATATGGTGCATGAGGATGGTGTAGCCGTCCGGTGCCGCCTTCGCCACCTGGCCGGCGCCGCGCGTGCCGCCCGCGCCGCCGACATTCTCGACCACCACCTGCTGGCCGAGCGAACGCGCCATCGATTCGGCGACCAGGCGCGCCACCGTGTCGGTGGGCCCGCCGGCGGCGAAGGGCACCACCATGGTGACCGGCCGGTTGGGATAGTCCTGCGCCTTCGCGCCGGCGAACGGCACGGCGATGAGAGCAAGCGCCGCGATCGCGGCCGCAGCCGCCTTCAGTTTGATCATTGTTCCCCTCCCGAGGCGGGTTGCAGCCGCGCCTCAATGCTTCGGGCGCCGCGTTGCACGGCACCGTTGTTATCGTGCTAGGCCACCACCGGCGTCCTTGAGCGTCAAGTGGCACTTTCAGCTTATATGCCGATCGCAACACCGGGATCTCGTCCCTGTCCGGCACGATCGTGCCGGACGATCTAGGAAGGTGCGGCGCCACGTTCCATATTCACTACATGATTCAGGAACCGCCCCTTCTCGTCGTCGAGATTCCCTGGCAGGAGCCGTGGCACGTCGCCCGTCGGCTCGGCCGGCGCGAGGGCGCGCCCGTGCCCGGCCTCACCTTCCTCGACAGCGCCATGCGCCACCCGCTGCTGGGCCGCTGGTCCTATGTGATGACCGAGCCTTTCGGCCGCTTCCGGGTGGAGGCCGGCGTCGCACGCTGGAACGGCGAGCGCGAGAAGGACGCGCCGCTCGAAGCGCTGCGCGCCCGGCTCAAGGCCTATGCGCAGCCGCGCCTGCCGGGAGACGCCGGTTTCCAGGCGGGGGCCGCCGGCTATATCGCCTATGAGGCCGGCCGGCTGTTCGACCGCTTCCCCACCACGGCGCCCGAGCCCGGCGAGGGACCGGAGATCGACCTCGGCTTCTACGATCTCGTCGTCGCCCTCGACGTGGTGGCCGAGCGCGCCTTCGTCATCTCCACCGGCTGGCCGGAAACCGAACCTGCCCGGCGTGCCCGCCGCGCCCGCGAGCGTCTCACTGAAGCCACCGCCCGCCTCGCCGCCCCCGCGGCCGAGCTCGGCCCGCCGGTGACGGCCGGCACGTGGCGCTCCAATTTCGACGCGCCGCGCTACGAGGCGGCGGTGGCGCGGGTGATCGAATACATCCGTGCCGGCGACATCTTCCAGGCGAACTTCACCCAGCGCTTCCAGGCGGAGATCGGCGATTTCGACCCGCTGGCGCTCTATGACCAGCTCCGCCGCGCCAACCCGGCCACCTTCGCCGCGCTGATCGTCAACGAGGACCGCGTCATCGCCTCCTCCTCGCCCGAGCGCTTCGTGAAGGTCGAGGGCGGCGAGGTGGAGACGCGCCCGATCAAGGGCACGGTGCCGCGCTCGGTGGAGCCGACGCTGGACGCCTTCCGCGGCCGCGAGCTGACCGCCAGCGAGAAGGACCGCGCCGAGAACGTCATGATCGTTGATCTGCTGCGCAACGACCTCTCGCGCGTCTGCCGCCCCGGCACGGTGAAGGTGCCGCGGCTGTGCGGGCTCGAGACCTACGCCAACGTCCACCACCTCGTCTCGGTGGTGACCGGCACGCTGAAGGAAGGCGCCGACGGGCTCGACCTGATGGCCGCCTCCTTCCCCGGCGGCTCCATCACCGGCGCCCCGAAGATCCGCGCCATGGAGATC
>JAQSWY010000056.1 GCA_029266425.1 Xanthobacteraceae bacterium | reverse complement strand
CGACTATGTCATGACCAACACGCCCTCCATGCTGCGCGAGATGGCGCGGCAGATGACGGCACTGGGCGTGCGGCCGGAGATCGAGGCGTTCGACACCGGCCACCTCTGGTTCGCCAAGCAACTGGTCGAGGAAGGGCTGATCGAGGATCCGGTGCTGATCCAGCTCTGCATGGGCATTCCATGGGGCGCGCCGGACGACCTCAACACCTTTATGGCAATGGTCAACAACGTGCCCGCGAGCTGGACCTTCTCGGCCTTCTCGATCGGCCGCAACGCCCTCGCCTATCCGGCGGCGGCGGTGCTGGCGGGCGGCAATGTGCGGGTCGGGCTGGAAGACAATCTCTATATCGGCAAGGGCGAGTTCGCGACCAATGCCCAGCTGGTGGAGAAGGCCGCGACCGTCGTGTCCAATATGGGCGCGCGGATCATCGGCCCCACGGAGGTCCGCGAGAAGCTCAAGCTGGTGAAGCGCTGAGGGGGCGATGATGAACCTCATGAATCCGAAGAGCTTCGCCCCTCTGTCTCGTGCCGCTTGCATCGGCGGCGGCGTCATCGGCGGCGGCTGGATCGCGCGCTTCCTGCTGGCCGGCATCGATGTGCAGGTGTTCGATCCGCATCCCGAGGCTGAGCGGATCGTCGGCGAGGTCGTCGCCAATGCCGAGCGGGCTTATGCCCTCATGACCGATGCGCCGCTGCCGCCGCGCGGCCGCCTGACCTTCTGCTCGAGCATTGCCGAAGCCGTGCTCGGCGCCGAATGGGTGCAGGAGAGCGTGCCGGAACGCCTCGAGCTGAAGCAGCGCATCCTCGCGGAGATCGACGCCGCCGCCCCGACCGCGGCGCTGATCGGCTCCTCCACCTCCGGCCTGCTGCCCTCCGATCTGCAGAGCGGGCTGGCAAATCCCGAGCGCCTGTTCGTCGCCCATCCCTATAATCCGGTCTATCTGCTGCCGCTCGTCGAGCTGGTCGGCGGGCGCGCCACCTCACCGGAGACGCTGACCAGCGCCTGCACGGTCCTCGACGCCATCGGCATGAAGGGCGTCGTCATCGCCAAGGAGATCGAGGCGTTCGTCGGCGACCGCCTGCTGGAGGCGCTGTGGCGCGAAGCGCTGTGGCTCATCAAGGACGACATTTGCGACGTCGAGACGCTCGACGACGTCATTCGCTATTCGTTCGGCCTGCGCTGGGCGCAGATGGGCCTCTTCCAGACCTATCGCATCGCCGGCGGCGAGGCGGGCATGCGTCACTTCCTGGCGCAGTTCGGGCCCTGCCTGCAATGGCCGTGGACCAAGCTGACCGATGTGGTCGATCTCGATGACGCACTGGTCGAGAAGATCGGCGCGCAATCGGACAAGCAGGCCAACGGCCTATCGATCCGCGAGCTGGAGCGCATCCGCGACGAGAACCTCGTCGGCATCGTGCAGTCGCTCAAGGGCAGCCGCGGCGGCGAAGGCTGGGGCGCCGGCAAGCTGCTCGCCGATTTCGAGCGCCGCCTCACCGCGCAAGCCGGCGTGCCGGTGGCGTCCGATCGTCCGGGGCCGCTGGCGCTCATCGAGACCCGCGTGCCCGCGGCATGGATCGATTATAACGGCCACATGACCGAACACCGCTATCTCCAGCTGTTCGGCGAGACCACGGACGCGCTGCTGCGGCTCATCGGCGTCGACACGGACTATGTCGCGGGCGGCCACAGCTACTACACGGTGGAGACCCATCTTCGCCATCTCGGCGAAGCAAAGCTCGGGGAGAGCTTGAGCACGACGTGCCAGGTGCTCAGCGTCGACGAGAAGCGCCTCCACGTCTTCCACCGCATCCTCGCGGGTGAGGAGCAGCGCGAGATCGCCACCGCCGAGCAGATGCAGCTGCATGTCGATGCCAAGGCGGGGCGCGCGAGCGCGGCGCCCGGCGCGATCCTTGCCCGGCTGCGCCCGATCGCCGAGGCGCATTCCCACCTCGAATGGCCCGCGGCCGCTGGACGCAGCGTCGGCCAGCGGCGGGTTCTGGCCTGAGGCAAGCGCGTCCTGCTTGAGCATCCCTCGAAGCTCGCTGCGCTCGCACCTCAGGATGACATTGTGCTTAAAAGAACCACGTCATCCTGAGGTGCCGGCCAAAGGCCGGCCTCGAAGGATGCTCACGCAGTGCGCTCCCCGAACACCTCGCGCGCCACCGCCGCGAACGCCGCCACCGCGCCGAGCTGACGGTTCTCCCGTCGCGTCACCAGATATTCGTCCGCCCGCGCCTCGGCGTCCGCCAGCGCGACGGCGTGCAGCCTCGGATCGAACCCCAACTCGCGGTTCAGCACGATGCCGAGGCCGATCCTCGCCGCCACCGCCTCCTTCACCGCCTCGCGGCTGCCGAGCACCAGCTGTGGGGCGATCGCGACCCCGTCACGGGCGAGGGCGTTCTCGAACAGATGCCGGGTCATCGAGCCGGCTTCGCGCAGCACGAAGCGCTGATCCGCCAACTCGGCGACACGCACGCTCTCGCGCCCCCACCATGGATGGGCGTCGTGCACCAGAACCAGCACCTCCTGGTCGAGCAGCCGATCGCAGGCGAGAGCCGGATCGGGCGCTTCCAGCGTCGCAATCGCCACGTCGACGCGATGCTGCGCCACCATCTCGAGCAGCGTCGAGGAGTTCTCCAGCCGCACATCGAGCCTGACGCCCGGATATTGCGCGGTGAAACGCTGGAGAATGGGCATGGCGACATAGGGCGCGCACAGGCCGAGCGCGAGATAGCCGGCGCTCAGGGTTCGGCCCTCATCCATGCGCGCGCCGATGTCGTCCAGCATCAGCATCACCTGCCGCACCCGTGGCAGCAGGTCGCGCGCGTCCGGCGTCAGCTCGATGCCGGCGCCGGTGCGCACGAACAGCCGCGCGCCGACCGCCTCCTCCAGCGCCTTCACATGCTGGGTGATGGCCGGCTGGCTCACCCCCAGCGCCTGCGCGGCTGCGGAAAAGGTGCGGTGAGTGGCGATGGCCTGGAAGACACGGAGCTGGGCGAAGTTCATCCGAATCCGTCTCGTGACATAAGCGCTGCTTCATTCAGGCGTCACACACTTTAACGACACTTATATCACGACCTCGCTCCCCACGACGCCGGAGACACCCATGCCCATCAATCCGTTGAAAGCCCTCGGGCTCGCCGCCGCCCTGCTCGCGCTCGGCGCGGCGCCGTCGCTCGCCAAGGAAGTCGTGCTCTACAACGCGTCGGACAGCGTCAACACCGCGCTGGTTGCCGCCTTCAAGAAGAAGTATCCGGACATCGAGGTGAAGTTCGTTTCCGGCTCCACCGGGCCGATCACCGAGCGCGCCATTGCCGAGAAGGGCAAGCCGCAGGCCGACGTGGTCTATCTGGTCAATCACGTGGCGCTGGAGCAGTTGAAGCAGGCCGGCGTGTTCGAGCCCTATAGCCCCAACGGCTCCAAGATCTCGCCCGCTTTCCGCGACCCCGACGATTTCTACAACAAGTACTTCGCCACGACGATGTGCATGGTGGTGAACAAGGACCGGCTGGCGCAGAAGAAGCTGCCGATGCCGACCTCCTGGGAAGACCTGATCAAGCCGGTCTATGCCAAGGAGATCTCTCTGCCCTCGCCGCTGAAGTCCGGCACCGGCGGCGCGATCCTCACCACCTTCGTCGATGCCTTCGGCTGGCCGTTCGTCGAGAACCTCAACGAGAACGTCTATCAATATTCCGACGGCGGCTCGGGCGGCGCGGCGCTGGCGGGCGCCGGCGAGGTCGCCATCGGCCTCACATTCGATACCACCTGCTACGAGACCAAGTCCTCCGGCAAGCCGGTGGAGATCGTCTATGGCCGCATCACCCCGAACGTCGCCGAGGGCGGCGGGCTGGTGGCCGGCGGGCCGAACCCAGCTGAGGCCAAGATCTTCCTCGACTTCATGGCGAGCGACGAGGCCGCTCAGGTGCTGGGCAAGGTGGTCGGCGCCACCGCGGTGCCCGGCCATGGGCTGGTCGATCTCAATCAGATCACGCTGTGGCAGATGCGCCGCCCGGTCGATATCGCCGCGTTCCGGCGCGAATTCGCCAGCCGCATCCTCAAGCAGTGAACGACGCCACCTTCACGCGGCGCGAGGCGCGGTCGGCCGAAACGACAGGCCGGCCGCATCTTGCCGTGCGCGCGGTGCGCAAATCCTATGAGCGCACCGTGGCGGTGGACGCCGTCTCGTTCGATCTCGCCAAGGGCGAGTTCGTCACGCTGCTCGGCGATTCCGGCTGCGGCAAGACCACGCTGTTGCGCATCATCGCCGGCTTCGTGCACCCGGATGGCGGGCAGGTGCTGCGCGAAGGCGAGGACGTCACGAACATGCCCCCGGCGCGGCGCCGCATGGGCTTCGTGTTCCAGTCCTATGCGCTGTTCCCCACCAAGACGGTGGCGGAGAATATCGGCTTCGCCCTCATCGGCCCGCGCGCCGCGCGCGAGCGGCGCATCCACGAGCTTGCGCACCTCGTCGAGATCGACGCCCTCACCGCGCGCTATCCCCATGAGCTTTCCGGCGGACAGCAGCAGCGCGTCGCGCTGGCCCGCGCGCTCGCCTCCGATCCCGAGGTGCTGCTGCTCGACGAACCGATGTCGGCGCTCGATGCCCGCATCCGGGTGAAGCTGCGCGGAGAGTTGCGCGCGCTGGTGGACCGGCTGGGTATCACCACGCTCTATGTCACCCACGACCAGGAGGAGGCGCTGGCGCTCTCCGACCGCGTCGCGGTGATGCGGCGCGGTCGCATCGAGCAGATCGGCAGCCCGGCGGACATCTATCATCGCCCCGCCTCACGCTTCGTCGCGGAGTTCGTCGGCGTCTCCAACCTCGTCACCGGCATCGCGGTGGCCGGCGGCATCGACGCCGGCGACGAATTCTGGCCGCTGGCGCTGCCGGCCGGCACCCTGCCCGGCGCGCGGCTCACCGCGGTCTACCGGCCCGAGCACATGGCGCTCGCCGGCGACGGTACCGGCATTCCCGGCGTGATCGAGAGCGCGACCTTCCTCGGCGGCGAGGTGCGGCTTTCCATCCGGCTCGGCTCCGGCCGGCTCGTCATTGCCGACCGTCCCTCGTTCGAGGCCGGCGGCAGCTGGCCGCGCGGCACCGCGGTGAGCCTGAAGCCCGACCCGATGCGCGCCGCCATCATCGCCGACGAGCAAGCCGGATGAGGCTGTCGCTGCGCCATCTGCCGGGCATGCTGCTCAGCGCCGCGGTGACGGCGCTGCTCGCCATCTTCATCGCCTATCCGATCGGCGCGGTGCTGGTGGAGAGCTTCGTCATATCCGGCCCGATGCCGCCGGCTCAGCTGAAAGCCGCCACCAGCGCGGCGCTCGACGCGGTGCCGGCCGAGGAGCGTGCCGCGCTGATGCAGCGCTGGGTGCAAAGCGCCACCGAGGCGGAGAAGGTGGAGGCGACCGCGGCCGCCTTCACCCTGGCCGGCGCGCCCATCACCTGGGACCGCAAGGCCGCGTTTTCCGCGCAGGCGGTGGCGATGGCCGCGGCGCTGAAGGCGCTGCCGGAGGCGACTCGCACCGCGGTGGAAGACGATTTCGCCATCTCCCATGTGATGCTGCACAAGCGCACGGCGCTGGCCTTCAAGGTGAAGGACGCGCTCGGCCAGCAAGGCTTCGACGCGCTGCGCAACGGCACCGACGACCGCTGGGGCCTCGACCACTATCTGAAGGTCTTCTCGGATCCCTATCTGCGCAACGCCGCCATCAACAGCCTGAGCCTTGCCGGGCTCGCGGTGGTGTTCACCGTTACGCTGGCGTTTGCCCTCGCCTATGGCATCAATGCCGGCGCGGTGCCCTTCCCGTCCGTGACGCGCGCGGTGCTGCTGATGCCGCTGGTGGCGCCGCCGGTGCTGATCGCGACCGCCACGATCATGCTGTTCGGCCGGCGCGGGCTGGTGACGCACACGCTGCTCGACCGGACCCTCGGCCTGATCGACGCCGACGAGACCAATCTCTACGGCCTGTTCGGCGTGGTGCTGGCGCAGACCCTGTCCTTCGTGCCGGCCGCGCTGATCGTGTTCGACAATGTGCTGCGCAAGCAGGACGGGCGCATCATTGATGCCGCCGCCGGGCTCGGCGCAGGGCCACTGCGCACCTTTTTCCAGGTGACGCTGCCCATGGCCTGGCCCGGCATCAAGCGCGCCGTGGTGCTGGTCTTCATCATGAGCCTGACCGATTTCGGCAACCCGCTGATCCTCGGCCGCGACACCCCGGTGCTGGCGGGCATCGTCTATGACGAGATCACCGCCTATCGAAACACCCCGCTCGCCGCGTCGCTCTGCGTCTGGCTCATCATCCCCTCGCTCATCCTCTATCTCGCGCTGGAGCTGTTCGGCCGGCGCAAATCCTACGCCACCGCGACCAGCGCGCGCTCCGAGCTGGCAATGCCGCTCGCGGCCCGCGCCGGGCTGACGCTGATCGCCGGCACAGTCGCCGCGCTCATCTTCGCGGTCTACGGCACCATGGCGCTCGGTGCGGTGACGCGGGTGTGGGGCGTCGACTGGAGCCTGACGCTCGGCTATTTCACCAGCGGCGGCGTCGATGTCGGGCTCGCCGGTTCCGGCTATGGCTCCTCCGAGCGCGGGCTGGAGCTGGTGTGGGACAGCGTGCGCCTCGCCGGCATTGCCGGGCCGCTCGGCGGGCTCCTCGCCGTCATCATCGCCTATGTGGTGGAGCGGCTGCGCCCGCCCGGGGCCGACCTCATCATGTTCCTGGCGCTGGTGCCGGCGATCCTGCCCGGCATCATCTTCGGCATCGGCTATATCGTCGCCTTCAACGTGCCGTTCGGCATTCCAGCGCTCTCGCTCAGTGGCACATCGGCGATCCTCGTCATCAATATCCTGTTCTCGAACCTGTTCGTCGGGGTGCTCGCGGCGCGGGCGGCGCTGCAGCGGCTCGACCGCTCGGTGGACGAGGCGGCGGAAAACCTGGGCGCCGGGCTGATCTCGCGCTTCACCCGGGTGACGCTGCCGATGCTCCGGCCGGCCGTGCTGCTCGGCATGCTCTATGTGTTCATCGACGGGCTGACCACGTTGTCCTCGGTGATCTTCCTGGTCTCCGGCAATCACAAGCTCGCCTCGGTGGCGATCTTCAATCACGCCGTCTCCGGCGACTTCGGCTATGCCGCAGCAAAGAGCCTGGCACTGCTCGGCTTTGCCCTGGCGGCGATGGTGCTCGCCTGGCTCATCGAGAACCGCAAGCTCGGCTTCCGCCGGCGCGACCTGGTGTCCGCCGATCTCTCGATGGTGCGTCCATGAATGAGCTGGTTGCCCGCGATGCGCGCGCCTTCTTCCACCAGCACGGCTCCAGCCCGTGTCTCGGCGCGCTGCGTCGGGCCGAGGGCATCTGGCTGGAGGATACTGAGGGCCAGCGCTTCATCGACCTGCATGGCAACACGGTGCACCATCTCGGCCACGGAAACCGCGAGTTGATCGCCGCGCTGAAGCGCCAGCTCGACGAACTCGCCTTCGCGCCGCGCCGCTTCACCAATGAGCCGGCGGTGCTGCTCGCGGAAGCCCTGCTCGCGCGCTGGCCGGGTGCGCCGGCCAAGGTACTGTTCGCCACCGGCGGCTCAGACGCCATCGAGATCGCGCTGAAGCTCGCCCGCGTCGCCACCGGCCGGCAGGACACAATATCGCTCGAGGGCTCCTATCACGGCCACGGCTTCGGTGCCTTCGGCCTGTCGCAGGCAGAGCCCGATCCGCGGCTCGGGGATTTCCTCCCCGGCCGCCACCACGTGGCGCCCTATTGGCTCGAGGGCGGCCCGGAGCGGATGCTGGCGAACATGGCCCGCGTCTTCGCCCGATCACCGGGTATTGCCGCAGTGATCGCCGAGCCGATGCGCTCCAATTGCCGCGTGCCGCCTCCGGGACTGTGGGCGCAGGTGCGCCGGCTCTGCGACGCCCATGGCGCGCTGCTGATCTTCGACGAGATCCCCTCCGGCCTCGGCAAGACCGGGCGGTTCTTTGCCTTCGAGCATTTTGGCGCGGTGCCGGATGCGGTGGTCCTCGGCAAGTCGCTGGGCGGAGGGATGGTGCCGATCGCCGCGGTGATCGCCGATGCGCGGCTGAACGTGGCGCCGGAGCTGGAACTCGGCCACTACACCCATGAGAAGAACCCGCTCACCACGCGGGCGGCGTTGACCACGCTGGAGATCATCGCCCGTGACGGCCTGGTGGAGCGGGCACGAGACGTCGGCGCGCGGCTGGTGGCCGGTGTCGCGGAGATCGCGGAGCGGGTGCAGGCGGTGGTCGGCGCGCGCGGCTTGGGGCTGCTGCTGGCGGTGCAGTTCGCTCCGCGCTGTGATGCGGAGCGCGTCGTCGAGGCGTGCTTCAGCGAGGGGCTATCGACCACGACGAAGGGCGCCAACGCCATCGGCCTGTCACTGCCGCTGACCGTGACCGACGCCGAGGCGGACGAGGTGCTGGCGCGGCTGGAAGTGGTGGGGCGGAGGTTCTGAGCTCGCTCGGCTTCAGCATCCTTCGAGGCGCCTGTCGGCGGCACCTCAGGATGAGGTCGTATTTTAAATGAACCTCATCCTGAGGTGCGAGCGCAGCGAGCCTCGAAGGATGCCCACCCCGCGCGCCCTCGACCCTACTTCCCCAACTTGTCCGCCAGTATCTCCAGCTTGTAGATATCCGGCGCCTTCTCCAGCAATTCGTCGGCCTTTGCCATCAACGCCGCCGCCACCTTGCCGGTGAGGTGCGCCTCGCGGCCGTCTTCGTCGTCGAACGTGTCGAAGATGGCGAAGGAAGACGGCCCCTCCTGGATGGCGTACCAGCTGACCGTGCCGGGCTCGTCATTCACCAGCGGCACCGCGGAGCGCAGGAAGGCTGCGAGTTCCTGCTCCTTGCCGGGCTTCGCCTTCAACGGCACGTAGAGGGCATGTTTCGTCATCGGCGCTCTCCCTTCAAAAGGTCATCGCGCCTGAAGGTCTGCACCCGCGGCGAGGCGCTGTCAGCCACGCCGCCGGTCACGATGGCGTTTTCCTGGATTCCTTCGACTTTCCCGCGCAGCGCCCGGCGTCACTGCCCGCCCGAGGTGATCGCGGTCACCGCGCCCGCGGTCACCAGCCCGACGCTGCTCAACGGGTTCGCCTTCTGTGCGTGGTCGGTGACCGGCTGGCCGGTGGCGAGTTGCTTGCCGATCAGCTGGATGATCTTCGGGCTCTCGGCGAACTTGCCGTGATTGACCGCGTCGTCGGTCTTGATGTCGGTCATGTTGACGACGCTGATGCGGTTCTGCGCCAGGAAATCCTTGTAGTCGGCCGCGTTCGGGTCGATTTCGCCGACCCGAGCGGTGCTGCCCCAGAGGATCTTCGACGCCGCGAGCGCCTTGTCGTCGCGCGAGACGAATATCGTGAAATCCGGCCGCTTGCTGCCCATCTCCGCGACCTGGGTGCGGAAGATGTCGATGTCGACATCGGCGTCGGCGAGCATGATGTTGCGGATCTTGGGCGGGATGCCGCCATCGCGGATCGCCATCTGCCGAAGCGTCTCCAGCGTCACCCAATTGCCCATCGAATGCGCCAGCACCGAGATCTCGCCGACCGACTTGTCGGCGACCAGATAGTGCAGCAGCCGCTCCAGCGCGTCGCGCGAATAGGTGGCGCTGTCGCGGTCATAGCCATAGGCCAGCAGCTTGCCGCGCGAGGGCCAGGTGAACAGCACGGGAATGGCGTCGGTGCCGGAATCATGGACGATCTGGGCGAAGCGGAAAACCGCATCGTCGAAGCGGTTATTGTAGCCGTGGACGAACACCAGAACGCTGCGGCTGGGGCCGCGGGCGAGGCGTTTGGCAAAGCGAGCCTTGGCCTCGTCGCGGCTGATCATCTCGGCACTGACCGTGGCGAAGGAGACCGCGGGATCGGCGGGGATCTTCTCCGGCCATTCCACCGCGCCGGTCTTGTGGCCGGGTGGGATGGAGATGACGATCTCGGCGAAGCCCGGCGTGCCGCGCCCCCCGCCGAACATCTCGCCGGGCACGCTGGAGGGCTGGCGCGTGGTCGCCACCAGCATGTCGACCTTCGCCGTGGGAACAGCGATCGGCTCGCTCGCCAGGAACACGTTCTCGGGCCGCTGGGCGCAGGCGGCGCACAGCAGCAGCGCGGCCATCGACAGCGCGAGGCGCGACGCAGAGATCCTGAACATATTCCCGCAGCCCCCGCCGCCATCCGTCGGCGGTATAGACGTCAGTTTTCTACAACCGACTTGACATTTGATGACACGGGACCGCCCGCGGCGCGCTTTTCGCGACCGCAACGGAATGCGGGCGCGCGCTGTGGCTAGGTTGCCACACTGAAAAAAGACAATCTCACCCCATGTGATCGAAGTCGGTCAGGCCGATCGAGA
Organism: Xanthobacteraceae bacterium; assembly: GCA_029266425.1. Lineage (GTDB taxonomy): Bacteria > Pseudomonadota > Alphaproteobacteria > Rhizobiales > Xanthobacteraceae > Ancylobacter. Next base: position 9,527 of record JAQSWY010000056.1, on the reverse strand, counting down.
CCTCGCGCGCCAGATAGACCAGCGCGCCCCCGAACAACAGCAGCGCTACGACGAACAGCAGCCCGCCGCCGATCTCGTGCCGCCAGCCGAAGAAGGCGGTGGCGAAGGCGAGGCAGATCAGCAGCGTGGTAACGATGGCGCTCGCCACCGACAGGTGGATCGCCCGATGGAGCAGGTAGCTGCGCCGCCTGAGCCGGGGCAGGTCTTCCTTCAGATGCAGGCGGGCCGCGTCGGTCTCGCGGATCGCGCCGATCATGCGCGAGCGCTCGATGATGCCGTTCATGCGGCCGATGATGAGCGCGATGAAGCTCGCCAGCGCGCCGAGGATGAAGGCCGGCGCCGTGGCATGGATCATCACCTGCGCGAGGTGCTCGGTGGTCGGGGTCTCGGTGATCATCGGATGTTCCTGGTGGTCGAAAGGCGACGGAGAATTCCAAAATCGCCGTCATCCACGGCCTTGTGCCGGGGATCTCGATTCCCAGCAGCGCATCAGAGGCCGAGATCCCCGGGACGAGCCCGGGGATGACGGTGGGAATGGTCGACCTCGTCCTGAACGGCGACCCGCCTCAATAGCAGGGCGGATAGGGATAATAGCCGCAGGCCGGGCGATAGTACGGGTGGTAGTAATAGGGCGCGGCGGCGACCGCGGCCCCGGCGGCTACCGCGCCGGCGGTGGCCGCACCGGCATAGAAGGCGCCGCGATAGGCGGTGCGGCGGGCGACGCCGGCATAGGACATCGGCGTGAACGGCATGCCGATGATGTCAATGAACACCGAGGCCGCGCCGTCGCCGCCCTCGAGCGAGCCTTCCAGCACCGCGACGTCAAAGGTGAGCGTGTCGCCCTCGAGCTTCGGCGACTTCAGCGTCACCACTGCGTCCTTCACGCTGTCGCCGGCCTTGCTGAACACCGACACGGTGGCGTTCGGCGGATCCTTGGCGAAGCTGTCGCCGTGCGACCATTCCTCCAGCAGATGCGCGGTAAGCGCGTGGCCGGCGGCGCGGACCGGGCGGTCGGCGAAGATGATCGAATTGGAGGCGACGCCGGTCAGCACCAGCTTGCCGTCCTTCAGGGTGGCGCCCCTGGAATTCAGGACGATCAGCGCTGGCTCGACCTTAGCCTTGGCGGCCGCGCCCGTGGGCGTGCCGATCGACTTGGTGGCCGGCGCGCTGATGGCGTCGGACGGCTGCTGGGCGGAAACGGGGGCGCCGGCCAGCACGAAGCCGAGTAGCGAAAGGCTGGCGACTAGCGCCGGCTGCAGGATGTTTCGCGACATTGCTTGATCTCCGAAAGGTTGCGAAAGGTTCGTCCGGACGCACCGCTCCGATCGCCGTCCGGGGGAACGGTGTCGGGTGGCGCGCAGCGGTGTCAGTCGGTCGGCGTGTCAGTTCGCCTGGACGATGGGGGCAGGCTTCCAGGTACCGTCGAGGGTTACGCCTCCTTGGCGATGAACCGGCCGGGCCCGGCCCTGGCCGGGCGCGTTCAGTGTCAGGCGAGCAGCTGCCATTCGGCCATTCTCATGGTCGGCTCCAAATGACTCCAGATGATGCTGTCGGACCGGCGCGCCGGGATCCAAGTCTCAGAAATGGTAGGCGATGCTGGTGAAGACGCCGTGCTGGGTGACGTCGTAGACGAAGCCGCCATCCTCATAGTCGGTGTAGATGGCGCGGTAGCCGATCGCGCTCGAGATCGACGGCGTCCACATATAGCCGAGCGAGGCGAAGCCCTGCGCGGTGAACTTCGAGGACACGCCGAAGCCGCCGACATCGGCGATCACGTTGAGGAACCACTTGTCGTTGATCTGGTACTGCAGGACGAGGCCGATGGTCGGATCGATCCAGTCCTTGGTGCCCTCGCGGCTGATCTCGATCGGGAACAGCGCCGGGCTGATATCGACATCGGCCTTCAGATGCTGGTAGCGGAAGCCGACCGTGGCGCTGAGCTCGACATTCTCCGGCAGGCCGAACGGCAGCCGGTAGCCGACGAGGCCCGAGGCGATGATCTGCGTCAGGCCGACATCGACCCGCGCGTCATTGGGGCCGAAGGTGCCGCCGGCCGAGAGATTGGCATAGATCAGGTCGGTCAGGATGATCCAATTGTCGTTCTTCGCCAGGAACGAGCCCATCAGCGCGCCGTCGAGATTCCTGAGCACATCCCAGGCGCTGACGTCGACATCAACCGGCGGCAAATTGCGCACGCCCGTCTTGCCGTCGAGCGCGGTGGCCCAGCCATAGGCCGTGGCCTGGAAGGTCCAGCCCGAGGCGGGCTCCACCACTACCGGCGCCTTATAGGCCGTCACCGGCATATCCGCAGCGTTAACGGGCAGAATCGCCACCAGCAGCGACGCAATACCGACGGCAAAGACTGTTTTGCCGGCTAGAACAAGAGTTTTCATCGCAGCACCGCCCCCAGTTCTCGAAGGCCGCGACCCGCATTCGGAACGGCTCATCCAGAACTTTGCGCGCCCACCAAGCCGCAATTCCAAGTGAGGCGCTTGACATTTAATGACACACCTTTGACCGTCTGTCCCGGCTCGTCGTGCACGGCCGCAGCTCTTCTACGGCAGTTCGCGGCGGGCTCGTCCAGCCTCGGGGGGCGTGGAATGACGATATCGATGCAGGATGACGGTGTGGCGGATACCGCGCCGGTGATGGTATTCAGGGCAGGACTAGGCCGCCGGGTACCGTATGGCTATATCCGCGTCGGACCCGGAATCGCCATTCCCGCCGTGATGCGCGATTTCGATGTCGCAATCGAGCCCTTGCTGCGGCGTGCCGGGGTGCCGATCGACCTGTTCGCCGATCCGGACAACGCCCTGCCCTATCGCGACTATTGCTACTTCATCTCGCTGTGCGTCGAGGCGATCAAGCGCGACGATTTCGGCCTGCTGGTGTGCGAGAAGACCGGCGCCTCCAATCTCGGCCTGGTCGGCTTCCTGCTGCAGCAGGCGCCGGACGTGCGGACCGCGCTGGGCGACCTGGTGCGGTACCTCCACCACAGCGACCGCGGCGCGGTGCCGTTCATGACCGTGAGCGGCGGCACGACCGCGCTCGGCTACCAGATCTCCGAGCCGGACATGCCGGCCGCCGAGCATCTCTATGACGGCGCGCTGGCGATCGTGCGCAACATCATGCGGGCGTTCTGCGGGCCGGCATGGGCGCCGATCGAGGTCACCCTGTCGCGCAAGCGGCCAGTCTCCGCCACCCGGCACGAGCGCTTCCATGGCGCGCCGGTACGATTCGGCGCCGAGCGCAGCGCCATCTTCTTCCGCGAGGAATGGCTCGACACCCCGATCCGCACCGCCGACCCGATGCTGCGGCGGATGCTGCAGGAACAGATCGATTTGCTCGAGGTCGAAGAGGCCGGCAACGTCACCGAACAGGTGCGCCGGCTGCTGCGCACCTCGTTGCTCACCAGCGGCGCCTCGCTCGGCGACATCTCCGAGTTGCTGCAGATGAACCGCCGCACGCTGGCCCGCCATCTCGACGCCGAGGGCACGAGCTTCAAGAAGATATCGGACGAGGTGCATTTCGACGTCGCCCGGCATCTGCTGGCCAACACCGCCATGTCGGTCACCGATGTGAGCCTGGCGCTGAATTATTCCGAGACCAGCTCCTTCACGCGGGCCTTCCGCGGCTGGGCCGGCCTCGCGCCCAGCGAATGGCGGACGCTGCACGGCGCCGGCAAGGAGTGAGCGGCTGGTTCTAATGACAACGTCATCCTGAGGTGCCCGGCGCCCGCCGCCGCGAAGGATGCCCACCCCAGATCGCCGTCCTCTGCTCCAGTATCCTTCGAGGCTTGCTTTGCTCGCACCCCCGCAGTTGACCCGAGACCAACTGCTAGGGATGACGTGGTCTTTCCTGGGCGCCCCCTCCCCACGCCCTGTCCGAAAATGGCGAAACCTTGTCCTCATCTGACAAGCGGTAGATGTGCTTTCGTCTTACGCCCCGAGCGCGAATTGTTCGCATCCATGTGAGGGCGCATGAGACACTTTTCCATTTCCCTGGCGGCAGGCATTGCCCTGTCGCTGCTCCTGGCCGGCGGCGGCAAGCCCGCGGCGGCGCAGGATCTTGCTTCGGTCTCGGCTCAAGAAGCCAAGGAGATCGCGATCGACGCCTATACCTATGGCTATTCGCTGATCACCACCGAAGTCACCCGCGTGCAGATGTCGAACGTCGACAAGGCCGACGGGCTGCGCGCGCCGATGGGCCAGTTCATCAATGTGAAGCGCTATCCGCCCGGCAATTATCGCGGCGTCTCGGCGCCGAACGCGGACACGCTCTATTCGCTGGCCTGGATCGATGTCGGCAAGGAGCCGACGGTGTTCTCCCATCCCGACATGGGCAAGCGCTTCTTCCTGTTCCCGATGTACAGCCTGTGGATGCCGGTGGTGGAATCGCCCGGCAGCCGCACCACCGGCGGGAAGGCCGCGAACTATCTGATCACCGGCCCCGGCTGGTCCGGCACGGTGCCGGCCGGCATGACGCAGATCAAGTCGCCAACCCGCTACATGGTCATTCTCGGCCGTACCTATGCCGACGGCTCGGCGCAGGACTACAAGGCGGTCAATGCGCTGCAGGCGCAGTACAAGCTGGTGCCGCTCAGCGGCTACGGCAAGAAGGACTACAAGTACGCCGCGCCGCCGGTCGATCCCAATCCCGGCTTCAGCATGACCGACAAGCCGCAGGCGGTCATCGACGCGATGGACACCTCCACCTATTTCAACATGCTGACGCGGCTGATGGGCGATGCCGCCCCGCCGGCCGCCGAAGACGCGCCGATCATCGCGCGCCTCGCCAAGATCGGCATCGTGCCCGGCCAGAAGTTCGACATCACCAAGCTGTCGCCGGATGCCCAGGCAGCGCTGAAGGATGTCGGCAAGGAAGCTTCGGCCAAGATCTTCGCCGCGCAGAGCACCTCCGGCACCGAGCAGAATGGCTGGCACATCCCCGGCGCGGCGGGCGCCTATGGCACGGACTATCTCGGCCGCGCGCTGGTGGCGGCGTTCGGCTGGCCGGCGAACCTGCCGGAGGACGCGGTCTATCCCTACACCGCGAAGGACGGTGCCGGCCAGAAGCTGAACGGCGCCAACAAGTACACGCTGACCTTCGCCAAGGGCGAGACGCCGCCGGTCAACGGCTTCTGGTCAATTACCATGTACATCATCGATGGCGGCTGGTGGTTCTACCCGAACCCGCTGAACAAGTTCACGGTGAGCATGCGTGACAAGCCGACGTTCAACGCGGACGGTTCGCTCACGCTGTATCTGCAGCATGAATCGCCGGGCAAGGCGAAGGAGGCCAACTGGCTGCCGGCGCCGAAGGGCGAGTTCATCGCGATGATGCGCATGTACTGGCCGCGTCCGGAAGCGCCCTCGATCCTGCCGCCCGGCAAGGGCACCTGGCAGCCGGCGCCGATCGTGCAGGCCAAATGACCTAGAGTCCTTTCCGTTCGGATGGAAACATCCGAACGGAAAGAAAGTGCTCTAGATTCAATAAGCTGGAGCAATTCCTCTTCGATCAGATGATTCCATCTGATCGGGAAATGCTCTAGTACCGCCCCCCGGCCGACCGCCGCCCCGTGCCCCCGCATGGGGCGGTTCGCTTTTGGAACCCGGCCCGCCGCCACCCGTTGCCCCTTGCCAGCAACGGAGCGATCCCATGCAGACCCAGTTGATCCACGAGGCCGACGGCCAGCGCACTTATGCAGTGATCCTCGCTGCCGGCGACGAGATCATGGATTGCCTGAAGAGCTTCGCCAGCGCAGAGGCGATCACCGCGGCGCAGTTCAACGCCATCGGCGCGCTGAGTCGGGCGGTGATCGCCTATTTCGACTGGGAGGCGAAAAAGTATATGCCGATCCCGGTCGAGGAGCAGGTGGAGGTCGCCTCCTTCTCAGGCGACATCGCCATCGGTCCGGACGGCAAGCCGGCGGTTCACGCCCATATCGTGCTCGGGCGGCGCGACGGCAGCGCGATGGCCGGGCATCTCACCGAGGGCCATGTGCGCCCGACGCTGGAGATCGTGCTGACCGAATCCCCGGCTCACCTCAGGAAGAAGGTGGATCCGGCTTCGGGCGTGGCGCTGATCCGGCTGGAGTGAGGCGCGCGCTCTGTTGCAGCATCCTTCGAGGCCGCCTGCGGCGGCACCTCAGGATGAGGTCGCTTTTAGATGAACTTCATCCTGGGGCGCCGGCCAACGGCCGGCCTCGAAGGATGCTCGTCCCCGAGCGCCCCTACTCCCCCCACCGCGTCACCAGCGCCTCGACATCCGGCCGCTTGCGCTCGCCGGGGACCTCCCTGGCGGTGCCGATATGGACGATGCCGGCGATCCGCTCGCCCTGCTCGATCCCCAGCACCCGCAGCGCCCGCTCGTTCATCGTCGCCCAGCCGGTGACCCAGGTGGCGCCATAGCCGAGCGCATGCGCGCCGTGCAGCAGGTTCATGCACACCGCGCCGGCGGAGAGCTCCTGCTCGAACACCGGGATTTTCGTCGTGCGGTCCGGGCGGCTGACCACGAGCAGCACCAGCGGGGCGTGGACGAACACCCGCGAGATGATGCCCGCCCATTTGCGCCGCTGCTCGGGGTCGGGCTGCGGACCTTCCTCCAGATACACGGCGCCGAGCCGGGCTCCCGCCTCGGCCCGCGCTTCGCCTTCAAGCAGGATCACCCGCCACGGCTCGAGCCCGGCATGGTCGGGCACCCGCAGCGCCAGCCTCAAGAGGCGGCGCAGTTCCTCGGTCGACGGGCCGGGCGCGGTGAGCGCGGTGGCGCCGACCGAACGCCGCGCCTCCATCAGCGCGAGCGCGGCCACTCCGCCGACGGGGGCCTCAGTTTCGGAATCGGACATCAGCGACACTCCCGCGGAACGACGCGGCTTCCTGCGCGCCTCCCTCGCCAAGGTCAATAATCGCGGCTCGGGGTTTCACGGTCGACAATATACGCCTATGTCTTGTCCCGAAGCTGCACAGGGCAGCACAGGGAGGAAAACATGGGCATGAACGGCGAGATTCTGGTGCGCGACAATCCGGCCGAGAACCGCTTCGAAGCCGAGATCGAAGGCCACCTCGCCGTCGCGCAATATGTGCTCACCCCCGGCGGCATCATCTTCACCCATACCGAGGTGCCCGCCGAACTCGGCGGCCGCGGCATCGCCACCAAACTCGTCGAGGCCGGCCTCGCCAGTGCCCGCCAGCGCCGGCTTTCGGTGATCCCGCGCTGCAGCGTGTTTGCCCGCTACATGCAGAAGCACCCCGAAACCGCCGACCTGTTGCAGCCCGACATCAGGGCCACGCTCGGCATCTGATCGAACCGGAATCGGGCGCCTCGGGAGCCGCTTTCTCACCCTTCGTTAACGCTGATGTCGCTACGACTAGGACACGTCAGCGTAGGGGCGCGAAGAGCGCTCGAAGGGTACTTGGTTCATGCGATTCTCGGCGCGTCCTTTCCCCGGATCCGGCAGCGTCAATTCCGGCGAGGCGGCTTCGGCCACCGAACCGCGGCGCGGTGAAACTCCAGACAATTCAACCGACAAGCGAATGCCGCGGGGCAATCCCGTGGTGCCGCGAGTAGCGCCGCGCGCGAAGGAGCCGGAGCTGCCCGAGCCCTCGCTGCTCGCCAATCCGGTGCCGAGCTGGCTGCAGCCCTTCACCATGCCGAGCAACCGCAGCACCCGCTTCACCCGGACCCCGGACTATCTGCTGCGCCCACGCGAGGAGAAGCCGGCGGCGCCAATGGAAAGCACGCCGGAATGGGTGGTGGAGAGCGAGCTGGCGGCCATCCCCGAGGACCGTCATGGCCGGGCTAGTCCCAGCCATCCACGGCTGGATGAAGAAGTGCCCTTGGATCCCCGGCACGAGGCCGGGGATGACGGCCATTTGCTTGAGACCGGTCACGCCGAGAGTACTCCGCCCGACTTCGGCCCCTCACAGCCGCGCTCCGTGCGCCGCATCGCGTCACTGATCCGGCTCGACTGGGACCAGCCGCCAGCCGTGGAGCAGGATTCGATCGGCGGCGAGCCGGAACAGCCCACCGCGCCCGAGACACCGGACTTCAGCGCCAGCTTCGAGGCGTCATTTTCCTGGCCGGCCTTTGCCACTGCGACGCTGGCGGTGACGCCCGGCGCACCTGTAGTAGCACCCGCGCCGCAGCCGGCGCCGGCCCCAACCGCAGAGGCTATGCCGATTGAGGCCGCGCCCGTGGCGGCCGAGCCTGCGCCGGTCGTGGTGCCGCTCGCGAGCGCTCGTCCGGCCCGCCGGCCGCTACTGGCGCGCAAGCCCGAGCCCGCGCGTGCCGAGGCACCTGCGGTCTACGCCCCGGAACCGCCGCCGCCTCCCTCTCCCGCGCCCATCGCCTTTTCCGGCGAGTACGAACTCCCGCCGCTCGAGCTGCTGGCCGAGCCGATCGGCAGCGAGCCGGACGACGAGCTCTCCGCCGACGTGCTCGACCGCAATTCGGTGAAGCTGCAGCAGGTGCTGCACGATTTCGGCGTGCGCGGCGAGATCATCGATGCCAATCCCGGCCCCGTGGTCACGCTCTACGAGCTGGAGCCGGCGCCCGGCACCAAGTCCTCCCGCGTCATCGGTCTCTCGGCGGACATCTCCCGCTCGATGAGCGCGCTCTCCGCCCGCGTCGCGGTGGTGGAAGGGCGCAATGTCATCGGCATCGAACTGCCGAATCAGAAGCGCGAAATGGTATGGCTGCGCGAATTGCTGGCGAGCCATGATTTCGAGATCGCCAAGGCCAAGCTCGGCATCGCCCTTGGCAAGACCATTGGCGGCGAGCCGGTGATCGTCGACCTCGCGCGCATGCCGCATCTGCTCGTCGCCGGCACCACCGGCTCGGGCAAGTCGGTCGCCATCAATACGATGATCCTGTCGCTGCTCTACCGGCACCGGCCGGAAGACTGCCGGCTGATCATGATCGATCCGAAGATGCTGGAGCTCTCGGTCTATGAGGGCATCCCGCATCTGCTGACCCCGGTCGTCACCGATCCGAAGAAGGCGGTCATCGCCTTGAAGTGGGCGGTGCGCGAGATGGAGGAGCGCTACAAGAAGATGTCGCGCCTCGGCGTGCGCAACATCGACGGCTTCAACGCCCGCGTCGCGGAGGCGCGAGCGCGCGGCGAGACCATCACCCGCGTCGTCCAGACCGGGTTCGACAAGGAAACCGGCCGCATGGTGGAGGAAGAGGAGGAGATGGACCTCTCTCCCCTCCCCTACATCGTCGTCATCGTCGACGAGATGGCCGACCTGATGATGGTGGCCGGCAAGGACATCGAGGGTGCGATCCAGCGCCTCGCCCAGATGGCCCGCGCCGCCGGCATCCACCTGATCATGGCGACCCAGCGCCCATCGGTGGACGTCATCACCGGCACCATCAAGGCCAACTTCCCGACCCGCATCTCCTTCCAGGTGACCTCGAAGATCGATTCCCGCACCATCCTCGGCGAGCAGGGCGCCGAGCAGCTGCTCGGCCAGGGCGACATGCTCTACATGGCCGGCGGCGGTCGTATCTCCCGCGTCCACGGA
>JAQSWY010000001.1 GCA_029266425.1 Xanthobacteraceae bacterium | reverse complement strand
TTGTCGCCGTGGAAGCCGACTGGCCCGACGCCGCCGCCGTCGACCGCCATGTGCGCCACCGCGGCCCCGGCGCGGGCGGGAACGAGCCGCCCTTCGGGCGTTTCCCGGCCTGGATGTGGCGCAACACCGATGTGGAAGCCTTCGTCGAATGGATGCGCGCGCATAATTCAGGCCTGGAGAACGACCGGCAGGCCGGCTTCCACGGTCTCGACATCTACAATCTCAGCGGCTCCATCGGCGCGGTGCTCGACTATCTCGACAAGATCGATCCGGAGGCCGCGCGCGTGGCACGCCAGCGCTACGGCTGTCTGACCCCTTGGCAGAAGGAACCGTCCGCCTATGGGAGCGCGGTGCTGTCGCGCGGATATCGGGAATGCGAAGAGGCGGTCATTGCGCAATGCCGAGACCTGCTGGCCAAGCGCTTGGAGTATGCCCGCCATGATGGCGAGCGCTTCTTCGACGCGGCGCAGAATGCCCGGCTGGTCGCCGCCGCGGAGCACTATTACCGGGCCATGTATTATGGCGGCACGGACACCTGGAACCTGCGCGACCGGGCGATGTTCGACACCCTCGTTCGCCTGCTCGAACTGCGCGGCGCTCAAGCGAAAGCCGTGGTCTGGGCGCACAATTCGCATATCGGCGATGCCCGCTTCACCGACATGGGAGCGGTGCGCGACCAGCTCAATGTCGGCCAGCTCTGCCGCGAGCGGTTCGGGGAGGACGCCGCGCTGATCGGCTTCGGCACGCATGCCGGGACGGTCGCGGCGGCCTCCGACTGGGGTGGCGAGATGGAGACGAAACAGGTCCTGCCCGCCCGTGCGGACAGCTATGAGCGGCTATGCCACGAGGCCGGCACGGCACGTTTCCTCCTCGACCTGCAGCGGCACCAGGAGCTTCACTACCGGCTACTCCAGCCCCGGCTGGAACGCATGATCGGGGTCATATACCGGCCGGATACCGAGTTCGAGAGCCACTATGTCGAGGCTTCGCTGCCGCAGCAGTTCGACGCCTTCGTGTATTTCGACGAGACGCGGGCGGTCACGCCCCTTGGTCCGCGGCAACCCAGGCCGGGAGCGGCCGAGACCTATCCTTTCGGCCTGTGATCGCCGCCAGCCATGACCGGATGACCTCCCCCAGCTTCATGCCGCCATCTTGCGAAAGGACTCGGCGCAGCGACGGCAGGCCCGCGCGCACTCCTCCATATCGCCGATGCGCTCGCAATCCTTCGTGCACTCCTCGTAGATCCCGGCGCAGGCGTGCATCAGACGGAAGTGACGCGGCTCGGTGTGGGGTAGCAGTCGAGGCAATTCTGGATGCAGACGTCCATGGTCGGCGACTGATGTTGCATGGCGATCTCCAAATGACACTGTCGAGGCTCAACCCGTCCGCGCGGCGGAGCGTTCCGGCGACACGTCATTCGGCCCCGCCGAGCCGGCGCTCGACGCGGTCAACGAGCCGGCCGAGCGGGCCGCGCGAATAGGTGATCGCCTGATAGAGGTGCAGCGAAGTTCGCGCCCAGCCGAGATAGAGGCCGGGCAGGCGCAACGTGCGCGCCAGCCAGAAGACGCGATGGCTCCAGGTGCTGATCGCCGCGCGCAGGCGATAGACCAGCCTGCGCCGCCAGTGCATTCCGTCGGCGCGCGGCGCGACCCGCTTCAATGGCCGATGGCGGCGCCGCCGGCTGAGCCGATAGGCAAGGCCCTCCCGCCGCTGGCGCAATCCGGCGGCCTGCGTCTCGGCGACGAACGCGGCGTCGACCGCATCGAGCACGACGCGCCCTTCCTCGCGTCCGGTACGCAACAGATCATCAATCTCCGGCGCGCGCACGATGACGACATTGGTGCCGCGGCCATCGGAGGCGTAAGGCTCGACCCAAGCGTCGCCGAACGAAATGTCGGCCGTCTCCGCCACCACGTCGTCGCAGAAGTTGCAGGCGGAGTTCTGAAAGAAGCCGGCGCCCCAGTCGCCGTCGGCGAGGTGCCACCAGTCCTCGGCACGGATCTCCGTGCTCTTCAAGGTGAGCTCAGCCCGGTACCAGTTCGCCGGCCGGCTCGCATCCTTGGCGCGATAGTCGATGCGCGCGACGCTCTCGGCGCCGGCGCCCATCTGCCAGGCGAAGCTCTCGACCATGCGCGCGCTCTTCATATGGCCGCAGAACAGGCCGAGCGTGAAGGCGACGCGATCGCGGATCACCGGGTCTTCGCGGCGCAGGAGATTGACGGCCTTGATGAAGCACGGGATGCCGATGACGGCGTAGCGCCCCGGGACAGCACGCATCTCGCGGATGACGCTTGAGAGCTCGACCGGGTAATAACGCGACTTGCTGGCGAGACGGATGTCCTCCTCGTTGCGGGAGATCCGGTAGCGGAACAGCCGGTCGCCATCCGTAGGAGCCGCCTCGGCCACATGCACGACCGCATCGACCAGGCCGGCGCGGAGCAGCTCGCGCGCGGTCCATGTCGCCATCCCCCCGGAGCTGCCGCGCGCCCGGAGATCGCCTTCCGCCGCGTGCCCTAGATAGGCCGCAATCAAGCGCCCGATCAGCGCATCCTCGTGCCGGGCGCGCGGAAACAGTTCGCCGGCCAGAGCCGTCTCATCGCGGGCAAGCGGCGAGAACGGACACGTCCGCGAGACGGCGTGGGTCGGTGCGCGCAGCCACGAGGGATCGCCTGACGGCTTGAGCTGACCGTATCGGTCCCACTCCATCGCGACCTGCCCCGGCCCGGCCTGGCTGACGCAGATGCCGCAGCCGATGCACAGGCCGGCCTTGGCGATGTCGCGCGGCGCCACCGCGGCCTCGCGTCCGCCAGGCCCACGATCAGCACAGCGCATGGTCGAGATAACGCTGCGAACGAGCGCGCAGCTCTGCGATGCGGTTACCGACTGCATCATCCTGCGGCGCCGACAGCAAGTCATCGAGTTCGGACGGCTGAGTATCTTCGGACACCAGGCGCGACGTGGCGCCGAGCAGATTGGTCAGGTCCCGTACCTTGTTGATTCGATAGGCCGACGGCGCGCAGATGAACGGCTTGGCATTGATGAGCGCGAAGATGCAGCCATGGAAAAAATTGGTTGCCACGGCCGCCGCCCGCGCCATCAGCTCGGCGAACTCCTGCGGGCCCGCGGCGATGCGCTGCTCGTCGGCCCAGTCGTTATGATAGCCGATGCTGACGATGCGCTGCCCGCGCCGGTCCGCAGAGCGTCGCACCGCCTGTCGGAACCAGCCCGGAAAGCCATGGCCATAGACCGCCATGTAAGAGCTGTGCCCGGCACCGGCATGGGAGGGCCGCGCCGGCGGGAACAGCAGGCACGGATCCAGCACGATGGGAGCGTCGCGCCCGGTCGCGCCGTGCACGAGCTTATGGGAATTGTCGTCGCGCACCGAGATATGAGCGAAGTTGTCCAGCTTGTCCGCCCAGTGGCGCTCGAGCCCGTCCGCGCGGTCCTGATTGCCGAAGCTCGCGGCATATGACACCAGCCGTTCCGCTTTCAGCCCCTCGCCATAGAAGATGGGCGCGCCGCCATACCAAGGATGGCAGAGATTCCACACTTCGTCGCTGCCGACGATGACGATGTCATAGGCATCCGCCTTCGCCGGCCGATCCAGATCGAAGCGAGGCGAGTGCGGCAAGCCCGCGATCGCGGCCAGGAACTTGCGGGTCTTCGCCAGATAGGCGGCCCGATCCGCGGGCGAGCTGCGCACCGGCAGCGCGGGGGCGAGCGCGCACCGCCATTCGGCGCGATTGACTGCCGCGGATTCGTGGTCCAGCAGCGCGGCGTCGTGCCCTCGTGCGCGCAGGCCTTCGACCAGGCAGCGGGCCTGCCAATAGGATCCGTAATTGATGCAGCGATGGAAGGTCAGCACTCCGATCCTGGTGGCGGCACCGGGTACTGGCGCCGGCATCAGCTGCCGCCCTTGTTGTGCTGCCGACTTTCCTGATGCATGCCGCCCCGGCTGACGGGATATTCGGATTCCCGCTTGTCCCGATGGCGCGGCAGCCGGCTCGCCGCCTCGCCGGCATGCGGATCGAATTCATCGGGCCGCGGCACGTCCGATTTGCGCTCAAGCGTACGCTTCAGTTGTTCGTGGGTCTTCCTGCCGGACATATCACGCTCCATTTCGCGAGGTGTGTCGATCGCGAGATCCGGACGGTCTCGGTTCTCACGGGCAACGCCGGCGGGCGAAGCACGTTCCTGCGTGTCTTGGCAGATTCTATTGTGGATCTTCTTTGAAGAAGGTGGCCACATTCAGTCGTAAGCGCTCAAACTATAATAAATCTGCATCACATTTCTTTGTTGGAACGCTCACCGACAGCACTCATTGGGATCATGCAAGCCTTCGAACCCCTCCTGTCGTCCTAGCGGCCCCGGTGCCGGCGAACGAGCCCGCGGCGCTCGCGGGCGGAAATCCAAGGGCCGGCAGGCACAAGCGGGCTGGGCAGTCGATTCATCTCCAGCATGAGGCAAGCACAATGAGGGTAGCCGAAATCATGAGCCGGGACGTCTGCATCGCTCATCGACGATTCCGTCGAAATCGTCGCCCGAATCATGGCGGACCGTGATGTAGGCTTTCTGCCAGTTGGTGACGGTGATCGTCTGGTGGGCACCATCACCGACCGCGATATCGCGGTTCGCGCGGTGGCCAGAGGAAAAGTCGGCACCGCGACGGTACGCGACACCATGACACCGGACGTGAAATACTGCTTCGACGACGAGGACGTCGGGCACGTCATCCAGAACATGGGCGACCTCCAGCTCCGCCGTTTGCCGGTGGTCGATCGCAACAAGCGCCTGGTCGGCGTCGTGGCACTCGCCGACGGCGCCCTGAAGGACAGCCCGGAGGGGGCGGGCATCGCCCTCACCGGCATCGTGGAGCCGGCCCAAGGCATATCGGCGATCAACGGATAGACGCATTGCCCGCTCGGCTACGGCCATGAAACCCGTACGAAGGAGGCAACGATGAGCGCCACCGGGCTCGACGTCTTCGACAAGACGCTCAACACCACGAACATATGGCTCGACGAGATTGCCGCCAGCATCGGCCCGGACCGCCAGGTGGCGTGGAAGGTGCTCTCCGTCGTCCTCCACAAGCTCCGCGACCGCCTCCCGGTCGAACTTGCCGCGCACCTTGGGGCGGAACTGCCGCTCCTGGTGCGCGGTGTTTATTATGATCAGTTCGAGCCGGAGCGGCAGCCGGAACACTGGGATTACGAGGCTTTCATTTCGGAGGTCTCGACCTGGCTGTCGGACACTAGGCCAGTCGATGCCGAGAATGCCGTGCGCGCGGTCTTCACCGTGCTGTCGGCACATGTGCCGCACGGCCAGATCGCGAAGGTTCAGCAGGCTCTGCCCGCCAAGCTCCAGGCGGCCTGGCAGCTGCGGAGGCAAGTCCGATCAGCCTGCCCGACCAGAGCAGGCGCACAGCTTGATCGAGCGCTTCCCCCGGGGCAGATATCGGCGCGCCATGATCACAACGAAAGCAGGCGGTGCCAATGGCCCTCGCGCATGACAGCTTCGATCCAGAGACCATCATGTTTCTCGATGAATGTCTCGATCGGCATGCGCGGTCGCCGTTCTGGTGCCGAGGGCTCGCGATCGCGGCGATATCCGGCGGAAGCTCGCCACGGCCATGATAGAGGGCTATGGGCGCGGGCTGCGCGAACGTACCGAACTCATCGACTTTACCTTGCGTGCCCTGCCCGCCTTCCGGGCCGCGGCAGCCGCCGAGTAGGATAGCGGCACCCGGGATCTGGCAAGTCCAGACGGCCCGCCGAGCTACGGTTCCGGTTCGGACAGCGTCCGGACCAGCCGATCGCGATCCTCGACATGAAGCGCATGCAGTTCCTCGAAGCGTTGCAGCAATGTGCGCGCGGCGTCGATCGGCTCCCCGTTGCGGCGGAGAGCCTCAAGCCGAGCGCGCTGCTGCGAGACGTGCCGCTCGCCCAATGCAACATGGCGCTCGGTCATCTCCAGGTGGTCCTGCAACATCACGCGGTCTGTCATGCTGGCCCTCCGCGCAACGTGACGAGATCAACGGCTAATTGCGCATCGACGCGCATACATAGCCGGCAAGGAAGCTTGCGGCCGCAACCAGTACCAGCGACGGGATCGGATCGACCGCGCGCGTCACGGCGACGTTGCCGCGCGTATAGATCTGGCCGGCTCGCTCCTGCACGTCGTCGATCGTCGACTGCACGGTCTCTGCCCCGGCCGCCGCCTTGGCGCGCAGCGCATCCATGGTGCCGGACGCACCCGGCTCGGCGCCGCCGAGATTGTCCGCCGCCGACGGGCGCGCATCGTTGTTGTTGATGTTCGACATCGTCTTCTCCTCTGGCGCCGGATCGCGCCTCGCATATCCAATACGTCCGGCGCCGAAGCGTTCCGTCCGATGCCGCCTACCTTCTCGCAGGTTCAGTCACGGCTCAGGCGATTGCCGGCATGATCCTGGAACTGCTCGTTCCTGATCTCGCCGCTGTCGAGCCCGCGTTCCTCGCTGTGGCGCTTCTTGTCGCGATTGCACAGCACCATGTTTTCGGTGAGCTTATCCTTGGGCACGTCCGTTCGCGCCCCGGCCCCTGCGCCCTTGCCCTGGGCGCCAGATCCGAAATGCTTCCTGCTGGCATTCGCCATGACGATCTCCTCCTCAAGCCGGGCGGGTGCCGCCGCCCTTCTTCTCGTCATCGTGGGTGTGGTGGGAATCCGCTTCGCCGCCGCCCGACACCTTGCTGCGGTGGCCGCGCTCGTTATCGGCTGGAGGCTTCTTGATCTCGCGCGGCGCCTTGGCGTTCTCGTGCGACGCGCCGGGCCCGCCCTGGCGGATGCTCGCCGGGGTCTTGGTCGAGGTGGACATGCGCAATCTCCCTCAGCGGTCCTGCTGATAGCCCTGATGGGTGGTGTTCTGCTTGATGTTGCCCTGCTGGCCCTGCTGGCCGGGCTTCTCCACCTTGCCCTTCGCCGCCGCTTCGCCCGCGGTCGGATGCGCCTTGTCGCCGACGCCCTTGTGGGAGCGATTGTCCGGCGGCACCGGCGGAAGCTTCGCACTCATGGCAATCTCCTTTCGCGCTCCACTGCCCCGCGCCGGTTACTGCTGCCCGGCGGCGACCATGGTCTTCAATGGCTCTTCCGCAAGATTGGCTTCGATGCGCTCGTGCCCGGGCGTTTCCGGCAGCGCCTTGCGGAAGTTCTCCGCATAGTCCGGAGGCAGTTTCGGCGGCATCATCGGCTCATAGGCGTCGACCAACGCCTCGATCACCACAGGTCCAGGCTCGGCGAAGAGCACCTCGTCGACCTGGTCCGGATGATTGATGCTGAAGCCGCGCCTGCCCATTGCCTCCGCCGCCTTGGCGAAATCGATCGGTTGCAGCTCGCAGCCGAATTGCGGATTGCCGAGGAACATTATCTGCTCCCAGGCGATCTGGTTCAGCATGTTGTTCTTCAGCACCAGGAGCTTCAGCGGGATGCCGTAGCGCACCGCCGTGGAGAATTCGCCGAGTTGCATGGCGAAGCCGCCGTCGCCGACGATGGCGAATACCGAGCGGCCCGGAAAGGCGATGCCGGCGGCGACAGCGTAAGTGAGCCCGCACGCCATCGAGGCAAGCGCGCCGGAGACGCCGAAGGCCTGCCCGTCGGCGAGATCGACATGGCGCGCCGCCATCTCGGTGTTCTGGCCTGAATCGGTGGCGAGCACGGCGTCTGCCGGCAGGCGCGTCCCGAAGGCGCGCGTGACATATTGCGGCTTCAGGGAGCCGCCGGACTTGGTCTCGGACGCCGCCATCATCTCGCGCCAGCGCGCCATCCCGACCTGCGCCTGTTGCAGGAAGCTGCGGTCTTCCTTGCGGCTCAGGCGCTCATTGATGAGGCGCAGCGTCTCGCCAGCATCGCCGACGAGGCCAGCTTCGACCGGATAGCGCAGGCCGATGCGCTGGCCGTCACGATCGATCTGCACGCCGCGCGCCTGCCCCGGCTTCGGGTAGTATTCGATATAGGGGAAGGTGGAACCGACGATCAGCAGCGCGTCGCACTGCTCCATCGCCTCCTGTGCGGGCAGCGTGCCGAGCATGCCGATGCCGCCGATGCTGTGCGGATGTTCATCCGGCAGCGCCGCCTTGCCGAGCAGCGCCTGGCCACGGGCGCCGCCAGGAGATCGGCCGTGCGCTCCAGCTCGTCGCGGGCCTGCAAGGCGCCGCGGCCGGCAAGGATCACCACCTGCTTCGCGCCGTCGAGGATCTCGAGCGCCTTGTCGATCTCGCGCGGATCCGGCACCCGGCGGCCCTCGAACCAGCGGTTCGGCGTGTGGCCCGGCCGATTGCGCTTGGACCGCTTCGCCTGATCGAGATTCTGCTCCTGCACGTCATTGGCGATCGACAGGTGCGCCACCCCGCGCTTCGAGAGTGCCGAGCGGCAGGCGAGGCCGGCGAGGCTCTCCATGTGCGCGGCATCGTTCACCTGCGCATTGAACACCGCCACGTCGTTGAACACCCGCGTCAGGTCGACATCCTGCTGCGTGAAGGTCTCGATCAGGTCGTGGTATTGCATGCCTGTCACGGCAAGCACCGGGGCCTGGTCGAGCTTGGCGTCGTAGAGGCCGGCGAGCAGGTGCGCGCCGCCCGGTCCGGAGGTGGCGATGCAGACGCCGAGCCTGCCGGTCCATTTGGCATAGGCGCACGCCATGAAGGCTGCGGATTCCTCGTGCCGCACCTGCACAAAGCGGATCTTGTCCTGCCGCGTGCGCAGGGCCTCCATGATGCCGTTTATGCCGTCGCCGGGAAGACCGAACACCACATCGACATCCCATTCGCTCAGCGTGTCGACGAGTATGTCCGCTGCGTTGGGCATGGGCAGTTCCGCCTGACATTGGATTTCGGTTTCACCCGGGACAACAGACGGGCGCATCGATCGTTCCGCGTCTCGCAAGATCGCCATTGCTGCGATCGCAGGCCGGAACCAGTGCCGTTCCGCCCCGTTGCTGCCATCAGCACCGGAGGCGAAATGCGGTTACCTCTCATGCCTGGATCGACCGGCCGCCGGGCTCCGCAATGAGCGATCCCGAAGACGACAAGCGCGCCTCATCCGGGCGCAAAGGCATCGGTCGGGCGCTCGGTCTCGGCCTTATCACCGGCGCCGCGGACGACGATCCCTCCGCCATCGGCACCTATGCCAGCGCCGGTGCGCGCTTCGGGCCGGACATATTATGGACCGCGCCGGTAACGCTGCCGATGATGTATGCGGTGGTCTACCTCTCCTCGAAGCTCGGGCAGGTCTCGGGCCGCGGGCTGTTCCATGTCATCCGCGACTATTATCCGCGCTGGCTGCTCTGGGCGCTGCTGGTCGGCGTACTGGCCGGCAACATCATCGAGGCGGCGGCGGATCTCGGCGGCATGGCGGCGGCGATCAATCTCTTCCTGCCGCTGCCCGTACCGCTGATCGTCGTCGCGGTGGGCGTCGCCATCTTCACGCTTCAGCTCGCCGGCTCCTATGAGCTGATCCGCAACCTGTTCCGCTGGCTGGCGCTCGCTTTGCTCGCGTATGTCGGCTCGGCGCTGCTGGCGAACCCGGACGGCGCGGCGGTGCTGCGCGGCACGCTGATGCCGAGGATCGAGTTCAGCCGCGAGTTCCTGTCGATCCTTGTCGCCATCATCGGCACCACGCTCTCGGCCTATCTCTATACCTGGCAATCGAACGAGGAGGTCGAGGAGGAAATCGCGCAGGGCCGTACCAAGCTCGCCGAGCGCAAAGGCGCCACCGACGGCGAGCTGCGGCGCACCCGGCGCGACATCATCATCGGCATGACCTTCTCCAACCTCGTCATGTACTTCATCATCCTGTCGACCGCCTCGACGCTCTACAAGGAAGGCAGGACCGAGATCGAGACGGCGGCGCAGGCTGCAGAGGCGTTGCGCCCAATCGCCGGAGACGCCGCCGGCATATTGTTCGCCGCCGGCATCATCGGCGTCGGCTTCCTTGCCGTGCCGGTGATGACGACGGGCGCCGCCTACGACCTCGCCCAGGCGCTAGGCTGGCGCCACAGCCTGGACGCAAGGCCGGGCGAGGCGAAGCGGTTCTACATCGCGATCGGCGCCTTCACCGCGCTCGCGGTGCTGCTCAATTTCCTCGGCTTCAATCCGATGAAGGCGCTGGTCTGGTCCGGCATCGTGCAGGGCTTCTCCACCCCTCCTTTGCTCCTCCTCATCATGATCATGACCAATGATCGCCGCATCATGGGCGAGCGGACCAATAGCCGCTTCACCAATGTGCTCGGCGGCACGACGACGGCCGCCGTCTTCCTCGCGAGCGCGGGCCTTGTCGCCACGTGGTTCATGTGACGGCACCCCGCCTTACCCAGTATAGTTCAGAGTAAAGACCGGCTCCGGTGGGCTTATGAGGAACAAAGCTACCCCGGAAGACGTTGCGCCACAGCTTCCCACCAGCGCGGAGGTAGATTGTGGCCGCAAACAAGCTCCGCGTCGGTATCGTCGGCGTCGGCAATTGTGCTTCGTCCTTCGTCCAGGGCCTCACCTATTATCGCGATGCGGGCGGCAATGAGCCGATAGCCGGGCTGATGCACCCGTCGCTGGGCGGTTATCACGTCTCCGACATAGAGATTTCCGCAGCCTTCGACGTCGCCGAAGGCAAGGTGGGAAAGGATGTCTCCGACGCCCTGTTCGCCGCGCCCAACAACACGCGCAAATTCGCCGATGTGCCCCGCCTCGGGGTGAGGGTCGAGCGTGGCATGACGCTCGACGGGATCGGGAAATACGTCGCCGACGCGGTGCCGGAAGCGCGCTGCGCGCCCGCCGACGTGGCGCGCATCCTCGGCGACACCGGCACCGACATACTGGTCTCCTATCTCCCGGTCGGCTCGCAGCTGGCGAACGAATGGTACATGGAGCGGGCGCTGGAGGCCGGCTGCGGCGTCGTCAACTGCCTACCGGTATTCATCGCCTCGCGGCCGGAGTGGGCGGCACGTTTCGCGGAGCGCGGCCTGCCGATCATCGGCGACGACATCAAGAGCCAGGTCGGCGCCACCATCATCCACCGCGTGCTGGCGAACCTGTTCCGCGAGCGCGGGGTGCGGCTCGACCACACCTACCAGCTCAATTTCGGCGGCAATTCGGATTTCCAGAACATGCTGGAGCGCGAGCGCCTGACCTCCAAGAAGATATCGAAGACCCAGGCGGTCACCAGCCAGCTCGACGTGCCGCTCGCGGCGAACGACATCCATATCGGCCCCAGCGATTTCGTGCCCTGGCTCGAAGACCGCAAATGGGCCTACATCCGGCTCGAAGGCACCACCTTCGGCGGGGTCCCGCTCAATGCCGAGGTCAAGCTCGAAGTCTGGGACTCGCCGAATTCAGCCGGCATCGTCATCGATGCGGTGCGTTGCGCCAAGCTCGCGCTCGATCGTGGCCAGTCGGGCGCGCTGATCGGCCCGTCGAGCTACTTCATGAAGTCGCCGCCGCAGCAATTCACCGACGAGGAAGCGCGCGAACTGACCCGCCGCTTCATCGCCGGCTCCGATGACAAGAAGAATGGTGCCGGCGCGTGACGACCTTCCTTTTGATCCGCCACGCCGCGCACGACCGCGTGGGCGCGTATCTCGCAGGGCGAACGCCGGGCGTCCGGCTCGGCGAAGCCGGCCTCGCGCAAGCGGAGCGGCTCGGCGCGCGGCTCAGGCGCGAGACCATCTCGGCGCTCTATTGCAGTCCGCTCGAACGCACCCGGCAGACGGCGGAGGCCATTGCCGTGGCCACAGGCCTGCCGATCGCCGGCGTGCTCGACGAGATCGCCGAGGTAGAATTCGGCATCTGGTCCGGCCGGGACTTCGACGATCTCAATCAGGATCCGGAGTGGCGCATCTGGAATATGCGGCGCAGCCTCGCGCGCACTCCCGGCGGCGAGACCTATAGCGAGGTGCAGCGCCGGGCGGTCCTCGCGATCGAACGGCTCGCAGCCGAGGGCCCCGACGAGACGCTCGCCCTGGTCAGCCATGGCGACGTGATCAGGTCCGCGGTCCTCCACTATCTCGGCATGCGCATCGACGATTGGTGGCGGGTCGAGATCGGCCCGGCCTCGATCACGCGGCTCTCGATCGACGGCCGCGGCACCCGTCTTCTCGGCCTCAATGAGGTGGTCGACTGAATCGATCGGAGGAGATCCGATGAAGCTCACCCGTGAACAGATCAGGGAGCGCGTCACCGCGCTCGGACCCTGGTTCCACAATCTCGACCTCAGCGGCGTGTCGACCGCGCCGGACCATTTCCTCGGCGACTATCCGCGCACCAAATGGAAGCACTTCGCAGGCGCCCTCCCCGCCGACCTCACCGGCAAGACCGTGCTCGATATCGGATGCAATGCCGGCTTCTATTCATTGGAGATGAAACGGCGCGGCGCCGAGCGGGTGCTCGGGATCGATTTCGACGATGCCTATCTCGACCAGGCGCGCTTCGCCGCCGACATAGAGGGGCTCGACATCGGCTTTGCGAAGCTTTCCGTCTACGACGTCGCCTCGCTTAATGAGCGCTTCGACATCGTGCTCTTCATGGGCGTGCTCTACCATCTGCGCCACCCGCTGCTGGCGCTCGATCTCGTCCGGCAGCACGTGGCCGGCGACCTGATGGTGTTCCAGTCGATGCAGCGCGGCAGCGACGAGATAGCGGAGATCAGGGAGAACCATAATTTCTGGAACACCGAGCTGTTCCGCAGTCCCGGCTTCCCGCGGCTCCACTTCATCGAACACCGCTACGCCGACGATCCCACCAATTGGTGGGTGCCGAACCGCGCCTGCGTCGAAGCCATGCTGCGTTCGTCAGGCTTCGAGATCGTCGATCATCCCGAGGCCGAGGTCTATCTCTGCCGCGCCGCCGGCAGCCCCGCCGGCGAAGGCCCGGTCTATCCCGCACGAGGTATATGATGATCGAGGCCGCGATGATCTGGAACGAGCCCAACAACAAGTCGCATTGGGACCCCGAGCTCGATCCCGATTGGGCCTTGTTCGCCGATCTGGCCATCCGTGCGGCGGATGCCATTGCGGCGGAGAATGCCGCGCTGCCCAAGGTGCTGGGCGGCATATCGCCGATCGATCCGGTCTTCATGACCAATATGAAGGGGCGCGGCGTGCTGGGCCGGATGGATGCCGTCGCCGTCCACGGCTTCCCGCTCGACTGGAACCTCTGGCAGATCGACGAATGGCCGGCCAAGATCGATGAGATCCGCGCCGTCACCGAGCTGCCCATCTGGGTGAGCGAGGTCGGCGTCTCCTCCTTCGGTGCGGACGAAGTGCAGGCCTGGGGGCTGGATCGCACCGCCGAGCTGCTGATCGGCAAGGCACCGCGGATCCAATGGTACAGCCTCTATGATCTGCCCCAGGCGTGGGGCGCCACGACACGGCACAAGGAGGCGGAAGGCTCCTCCTATTATCGCCACTTCCATATGGGCCTGCTGCGTGCCGACGGTTCGCCGAAGCCGGCGCTCCATCGCTTCCCGCACTACACGCCGGCAATGGGCCTGGTGCAGTGGTTCCACTTCGAGGATCCGCGGCTCGACGATGCGGTGAGCTGGATGAAGCAGCTCGGCGTCACCTACCTGCGGACCGGGCTCTCCTGGGCCGACAGCTTCCGGCCGGACGCCGATGCCTGGTTCGACCGCATGATGTCGGCACTCGAGGATTTCGACGTCACCGTCACCTTCTGCTTCACGCCGGAGCATCGTGGCCTCGCGCCGCACCACACCAGCCCGCCTGCGGTTCCCGAGGAGTTCGCCGAGTTCTGCGGCCGGATGATCCGCCGCTATGGCGCGGCAGCAGCGGCACCGACAGCCGGTTCGCGGCCGGTCATCCAGGCAGCCGTCTGATGGGTTCGGCGTAAGCTGCCTCCGGCTTCAGCAACGGACAGCTAAGGCGCCGCGACATCGCGTTCCGCCGACTGGCTGCGGCGCCGCCGGCTCGAAGGGCGCATCAGGGGAAAGCGGACGGCAGCCTTGGCGACGGCCATGAAATGCTCGATCGTTTTTTCCAGGCCGACGTCGAGCGAGACGCTCGGCTCCCAGCCGAGCACTTTCTTCGCCAGCGCGATATCGGGCCGCCGCCGCCGGGGATCGTCGACCGGCAAGGGCCGGAACGTGATCAAGGAGCGCGTGCCGGTCATCTCCACCACGCGCTGGGCGAGCTCGCGCACCTTCATCTCATGCGGATTGCCGAGATTGATGGCGCCGCGATATGTCCCTTTGTACGTCATCAGCGCCATGAGCCCGCGCACCAGATCGTCGACATAGCAGAAGGAGCGGGTCTGATCGCCGCTGCCATAGATGGTGATGTCGTCGCCGGCGAGCGCCTGGGTGATGACATTGGAGACGACGCGCCCATCATCGGCGCGCATCCGCGGACCGAAGGTGTTGAAGATGCGCGCAACCCGCACATCGGCCCGCCTGGCACGCAGGAAATCGAAGGCGAGCGTCTCCGCCGCCCGCTTGCCTTCGTCGTAGCAGGCGCGTGGCCCAGTGGGATTGACGTGGCCCCAGTAATTCTCCCGCTGCGGATGCTCCTCGGGATCGCCATAGATCTCGCTCGTCGAGGCCAGCAGGAAGCGCGCGCCCGCGGTCTCGCACAGATGCAGCAGATTTCGCGTGCCGAGCACGCTCGTCATGAGCGTGTGCTCGGGATCGGCCTGGTAATGCGGCGGGGAAGCGGCGCAGGCGAGATTGAAGACGAAGTCGGGGGTCGAACCCGAGCGCGTCAACTTGCCGGACAGGGGATCGGTCACGTCGGCGTCGATCAGATCGAAGCGCGGCTCATGCTCCAGATGGCGGATATTGTCGAACCGCCCGGTCTGGAAATTGTCGATGCAGATGACGCGCATGCCGTCGCCGATCAGATGATCGACAAGGTGCGAGCCGATGAAGCCCGCGCCACCGGCGACGACGGCAAGTCTTTCGTCTCTCTTCTCCATGATCGACCCTTTCAAGCATGTGCCGTCTGCAGCGGGCGCGGCGCGCTGCGAGGCCTTGATCGCGCCCGGCGGCGCGCGCTTCCCGCGGCGCACAGAGCCTCCTCGAGTTGTTGCGCCCGATGCGCCGCCGTGTGCATGGCGAGCACGCGCGTGCGTGCCGCGCGCGCCATCGCATCGCGCCCCCGGTCTTCGACTGACAGCGCGGCAAGCACGTCGTCCGCACTTGCGGCGAGGACGATCTCCTCGTCGGGAGCGAACAGCTCCTCCATGCCGGGCCAGGAGTCGGAAATGATCGGCGTGCCGCAGGCGGCCGCCTCGAACAGCCGCACGCTCGGGCTGTGCCCGGCGCGGATCATGTCGGCGCGCGTGACGTTCAGCGTCCAGCGACAGGAAGCGTAGAAGGACGGATGCTCGGCCGGCGGCACATGTTCGAGCCGCACGACATTGGCCGGCCAGTCGATATCGCTCGGATACAGTGCCCCGGCGACCACGAAGCGCAGCGCCGGAGCGCGGCTCGCTGGCTCGATCAGCAGCCGCTCCACGGTCGGCTGGCGATCCGGCGAATAGGTGCCGAGATAGCCGAGGTCATAGGTCACGGGCACGTTCAACGGCCGGTAGCGCTCCTCGTCCACGGAACAGAAAAGAGCGCGCGCGCAAGGCGAGCCGTAGCGCTCCGTCAGGAGGTCGAGGATCGGCCCTCCGGTGAAGGAGAGATAGAGATCGTAGCAAGAGATGAGGTCGGGCGAGAGATAGGCGCACTCGCGCAAGTCCAGCAGACCCAGTGTCACCGGCGTGTCGATATCGTAGAAGGCGGTCACGCCTCGGGCGCAATCCTGCACGATGCGGCCGACCTCAATGCCGTCCGGCACGTAGGAGCCGACGATCACCGCGTCGGCATCGGTGATCAGGGCCCGATAGACATCGAGATCGTCGACCTCGTCGTAAAAGCCGAGCGTGCAGAAATCCGGATCGGGCAAATCCCGATGCGCCGCGTACCAGGGCTGCTCGCGTTCCAGGAACACGATCGTGTGGCCGCGCCGCGCGAGAGCGCGCAGCAAGGCGCGATAGGTGGTGGCATGGCCATTCCCCCACGAGGAGGAGAGGCTGAGACCGAGCACGACGATACGCATCGGGTTCATGCCAGCCTCCTTTCGCGCTTCTGCGCGGCCACCTCGCGGAAGATGACATCGACCTGCGCGCCGCGGCGCTCATACGTGTGCTCGGCGAGTACGCGGCGCAGCGCCGCCATACCGATCCGGCAGGCACGCTCCGGGGTCAGCGCTTCGAGTTGATTGGCAACGTCGAGCCCGTCACGGGCGACAAGCACCTCCTCCTCGGGCTCGAGAAAGAGTTCGATACCCTCCCATGCATCGGTGATGAGGCAGGCTCCCGCTCCGGCCGCCTCGAACACGCGCGTCGCCGGCGAAAAGCCGTTGGTCGCCATCGAGTCGCGCGCAATGTTGAGCACCGCGAGCGGGCTCGCGTTGAAGGCATTGTGCTCGCGCGTATAGACGTGACCGAGCGCGCGGACATTCGGCGGCATGGCGCGGTCCTCCCAGCCATTGCCGCCGATGATGAAGGAGCGCTGGCGGAGCCGCGCCGCCGGCATCAGGAAGAATTGCGTCACCCGCTCTTCGCGATCCGGAAGCCGGTTGCCGAGGAAGGCGAGATCACACTGGAAGCGTGGATCCGGCTCCACCGGATGGTGGGTCGTGGGATCGAGCGCATTGTAGATCGGGATGCAGCGCGGTGCCCCCAGGCGCTCATAGGCCGCGACAACGGGCGGCCCGCCGCCATAGGTCAGCACCAGATCGATCGAGGGCAAGGCGCGATGCAGCGCCGTCTCCGCCGATCTGGACAAGGTGTGCAGCGTCGCCGGGGCATCGACATCCCAGAAGATGCGGATCGCCTCCGGCCGCGAGGCGGCAACGACGCCTTCCAGCAATTCGTCGTCGAACACGCCGACGCCGCTCGCCTTCACCACCACGTCGGCGGCGGCGGCCTCGGCGATCACCCGGCGCGCGCCATCCTCGGTCGCCGGATAGACGACGACGCGCGCCCAGTCGGGCGGATCGATGTCGCGATGCTGCTGCCGGTCGAAGGCGTCGGGCTCGTAGAAGCTGATGTCGTGTCCGCGCGCCGCAAGATCGCGCAGCAGGCCGCGATAATAGGTGGCGGCGCCGTTCCAATAAGAGGACAGCAGGCTGGAACCATAGAACGCAACTCTCATGCGGCGGCCTCCACGGCTGGAGCGGCAAGGCGGTCGAGGATGGAAAGGAGCTCGCTGGCGCGGTGTGCGCAGCTGTGCCGGGCGCGAATGGCGGCGAGGCCGTTGGCGGCGAGCGCCGCGCGCAGCCCGGCATCGTCGCGCAATTGTTCCAGATGGCGCGTCATCGCGGCGCCGTCAGACGCGACGAGATAATCCGAGCCCGGCTCGAACAGGTTCTCGCAGTCGTCCCATGGTGCCGACACCAGCGGGATGCCGCAGGCCAGAGCCTCGAACACCCGGATGGTCGGGATGCCCGGCAGGATCGAGGCGTAATAGCGCCTAGGAACGTGGACGGTGGCGAGGTGGCGGGCGAACACCGCAGGTGCCGCGGCATTGGCGAGCCAGCCGCGATAGGTGGCGCCATGGGCCGCGAGCAGCCGGCGCGCTTCTTCCGGATAGCGCACGCCATGTATGTCGAGGGACAGGCGGGCCTCCCTGGCCGGGCGCAGCAGGAAGCGCTCCAGCTCCGCGGTACGCTCGCCGTCGCCCCAATTGCCGATCCACACCAGGCCGTCGCGCGGCAACTCGACGAGCGGCGGGTGGAAATGGCGGGTGTCGGCGGCCTCGTGCCAGACGAAGACCCGCTCGCCCCATCCCCAACGGCGATAGACCTCGGCGAGCGATTGGCCGAAGGCGAGAACGCCGTCATAGCCATCGAGGTCGAAGGCGCGCATGGCGGCACGCTCGCTCACGGCGCGATGATGGGTGTCGTGGAACAGCAGCCGGAATCCGGACCGGTTCTTCCTGAGCGCGCCGAGCGCAGCGACGATGGCCGGCTCGTTCCATTCATGGACGATGACGAGATCGGCCCCCTCGATCAGAGCGGAAAGATCGGTGCCGGGCTCATAGGCGAGCGGAGAAAGCTCGGGATAGGCGGCGCGGAACGGCTCCAGCCCCGCCTCGCCCTGGTCCCGCAGCAGATTGGCGAGGCTCCATGCACCTGCCGGCTCGCAGGCCTGCACGTCGTGCCCGAGGGCAATCAGCTCGCGCAGCACGCCACGCAGGAAGTGGGCGTTGCCATGGTTCCAGCAGGAGAGCAGCGAATGGGTGAAATAGACGATTCTCATGCCGCCGCCCCGCTCTTGTGGGCGGCGGCACCGCGCAGCGAGCGATAGATCTCGGCCATGCGGCTCGCCATGGCTTCCGTGCTGTAGCGCTCGGAGCGCGTGCGCGCGGCGGTGCCGGCGGCAGCGCGCAGCAGCGGGTCGCGCACGAGCCGGTTGACCGTGCCGGCAAAGCCGTGCGCATCGTCGGGCGCGACGAACTGCGCCGCGCCATCCCACAATTCGCGGAAGGTGGGTATGTCGGAGAGCACCAGCGGACAGCCGGCCTGTGCCGCCTCCAGCACCGCCAGTCCGAATGGTTCATAGAGCGCGGCGGAGACGAAGATGGGCCGCCCCTCCAGACGGGCACGCAGCTCGCGCTCGCCGATCACACCGAGGGTGCGGATATTGGGCAGGACGATGTTCGCCCCGTTCGGCCCTTCGAGCGGCCCGGCGGCGACGAGCGGCACGTCCATCATCGGCACCGCTTCATCGAGCACGCCGACATTCTTGCCCTCGTCCCACAGCCTTCCGGCGGTGAAGGCGAGCTTTGCCGGATGGTCAAGCCTCGCTGCACGCGGCGGCGTGCGGCCATTGTGGACGACGCGGGGCTTGCGGCCGTAGAGCTTGCGGGCGCTCGCGGCGAAGGCGGCGCTCGGGCAGACCACGGCATCGGCACAGCGTACGCCATGCGCCGTCAGAGCGGTGCGCCAGCGGAAATCGTCCGGGAGTTCCCCCTGCTTCACCGCATCCCACCAGCTCGCGAGGCATGAATGCAGCACCGCCACGACCGGCACGTCATAGGTGGCGCAGGCGAGCGCCGGGGCGTTCAGATGCACGACATGCGCGCCGTGCCAGTTCGCCAGCTCGGCCACCGCCGCGGCGGCATCGTCGGCGCTGCGCAGGTCGTCGGTGAGCCAATCGAGCGGCAGCCCGGTCTGGATCAGGCGCAGGTCGGGGACGTTCGTGGCCACTTCCCGCTGCGCCTCGCTCGCTGGGGGACCGAGCAGAGCGAGTGTCGTGCGCACATCATGGGCCGCGAGGCCGCCGGCGAGATCCAGCGCATATTGGAACACGCCGCCGACGGCATCGGCCGTCATGAACAGCTCGATGCCACCATCGTCGCGGCCAGTCCTGGTGGATGAGGACGAGGTCCAAGCCATATTCACGCCTCTGCCGTGCGCTGCTGCGGGCGCGCGTCGCCAGAGCGCAGCCAATCGGCTAGCCGCGCGACACCGCTGCGCCATGGTATGGGAGGAGCAAGGCCGAGCTCGCGCACCGCATGGCGCGCGTCGGAGACGTAGTAGCGCTGGTCGCCGGCCCGCCAGTCGTGGAAGGTCGCCATCACCCGGTGGCCGAGCAGGCCTTCGATATGGGCCATCAGCTGGCGCAGGCTCACCGCATTGGCGGGCCCGCCGCCGAGATTGAAAGCCCGGCCCTTGACGCGATCGATACGCCGCCAGGCCTGCACATAGGCCTCCACCGCATCGTCGACGTAGAGAATGTCGCGCACCTGCCGGCCGTCGCCATAGACGGCGACGGGCTCGCCTTCTAGCGCGCGGATCATGAAATGCGCCACCCAGCCCTGGTCCTCGGTGCCGAGCTGGCGCGGACCATAGATGCAGCTCATCCGCATCACCGCCGCCGGGATGCCGAAGGAGCGGGAATAGTCCAGCACATACTGGTCGGCGGCGCCCTTGGAGCAGCCATAGGGGGTGTGGAAGTCGAGCGGGCGTTCTTCGGAAATGCCGCGCCCGCGCAGGATTTCGTCGTCGGGCTGATAGGCCTCACCGACCACGGAAAGCGGGATGTCGGCGAGATCGCCATAGACCTTGTTGGTGCTGGCGAAGAGCAGCGGCACGCTGCCGCCACGCACGCGCAGCGCCTCGAGCACATTGAGCGTGCCCTGGAGATTGACGGCGAAATCCTCCCGCGGATCGAGCAGGCTGCTGGTGACTGCCACCTGGGCGGCGAGGTGGAACACCGCATCCGCCTGGCTCACCGCCTCGTTGACGGCGCGCGCGTCGCGAATGTCCTCGCTGACGAGCCGGATGCGGCCGGGATAGCGCGCCTCGAGCCACTCGGCATTGCGCTCGACGCCGGGCCGGGCCAGCGAGTCGAGAACAAGCACCGGATATCCCTCGGACGCGAGCCGATCCGCGAGGTTGCAGCCGATGAAACCGGCACCGCCGGTGATGAGGATTGGTCGGGACCTGGTCGGCGGCGCGCTCATGCGACCAGCCCCCGCGCTTCGAGCTCGAGCCGCGCCTCCTCGGCGCGGTCGACCGCCTCCTGCTGCGCCACCCATTCGGCGAGTTCGGCGAGATCCGCGCCGAAATCCTGCCGGGCGCGAAAGCCGAGCTCGCGCTCCGCCTTCGAGATGTCCGCGAAGCAGTGGCGTATGTCGCCCGAGCGGGCCTTGCCGGTGATCTCCGGCGTGATGTCCAGACGTCCCATGGCGCGCGCGAGAAGCTGCGCCACCTCGGCAATGGTGCGGTGCTCGCCGCTGCCGACATTGTAGACATTGCCCGGGGCTGCCGGATGCTCGAGGGCGATGGCGAAGGCGCGGGCGACGTCCGACACATGGACGAAGTCCCGCCGCTGCTCGCCGTCCTCGAACACCAGCGGGCGCCTGCCGTTCAGCAGCCGCGAGGCGAAGATGGCGAGTACGCCGGTATAGGGATTGGAGAGCGCCTGGCCGGGGCCATAGACATTGAACAGGCGCAGCGCGACGCCCTGCATGCCATAGGCGCCGCAGACCGTCAGGGTGAGACGTTCCTGCACATATTTGCCGAGCGCATAGACCGAGGTGAGCGCTGGACGCTTCCATTCCGGGGTCGGCACCGGGATCAGCGCGCCGCCGCGCTCGTCGAGCGGGTCCCACGAACCGGATACTGAGGCCGTGCGGACCACCTCGTCGGCGAACGTGTCGTCGGCGCGCCTATAGAGGCCTTCGCCATAGATGCTCATGGAGGAGGCGACGACCACGCGCTCGACCGGGTTCTGGGTGAGTTGCTGGAACAGCACGGCGGTGCCGTAATCGTTCACCGACACATAGCGGTCGATGGCATACATGCTCTGCCCGACGCCGACCTCGGCAGCGAGATGGACGACGCCGTCGGCACCCTTCAGGGCGCTGGCCACGGCCGTCGCGTCACGCACATCGCCGTCGATGAACTCCACCTCGGGCGGCAGGCGTTGGGGCAAGGGCCGGCCGGGGCTCGTGCCGGCATGCACCTGTTCGATCAGCGGGTCGAGCACCCGTACCGCGTAGCCTCGATCAAGCAAAGCTCTGGCGACGTGGCAGCCGATAAAGCCGGCGCCACCGGTAATAAGGACAGTGTTCATGGGTGCCTCGTCGAGATCAAGACGGCGCCCTGTCTGAAGAGGACAGGCGCGCGACGTGATCGATGGTGGCAAGCTGAACCTGGCAACCCGGATCCGATGTCTGCCGGCAGCCGCTGCGCGGCTCCGGCATCATGACGTTCAGGAATGCCGGTGGATCAGTTTATTGAAACGGCTATCTTTCTCGTCCTGGTACAACAGGGCGAGGTCGTTTTCGTCGAACTTCTCGAAAAACTCGTCCCAGGAGATCTCCTCCAGGCTCTCATCCTTTTCTCCAAAGTCGAAGCGCAGTATTCCCGGATCATCACCTTTACCGGTACCCTTTACGCGCGCCGGCCGGCCACCACGAGCCTCCGCCCATTTGCGAATGAAGCGATGATCCGTCGTGGTATTTCCTTGGGACATGCGGACACCTCCTGCTGGCCCAATGACTGTGGCCTAAACGGGTGGCTACTAAGATGGTTCCGGGCGAAATCTACGCGGGATCAGCAATTTCCAGTCTTCGCGGTAGTATTTTAGCTCAAGTAAGCGGTGCCGGTAGGATTTTATAGTCCGACGAATGGCGTTGTGTTCTTCTCTCTCCGCCGCTTCATCCGCAATGGTGAGATGCCCGATCCGGAAGGCAAGGTAACAGGGCGTGTAGAAGTCGAGCAGTGCATCGTCGATCCGTACGCCGTGCATGGCGAGTTCCCGTTGCAGGCGGGCAAGTTCGTCCTCCCCCAGGTCAAGTTCGCAGCTTGCGCCTGCGACGTCCCAGGCTATGTCCTGACAGCCGATGAGATCATGGCCGGCGCAATGGTCATAGGCGTCGGTCTTGATGATGCGGCCATCCGGCAGCCGCAGCCATTCCCATGCCTGCATGCGATTGTCGGTCTCGACACGTTGGACACGTCCTTCAAGCCGCCGCGCCATCTCGAGACGAGGCGCAAGCTCAATCCGTTCGGCCAGGGCTTCGGACAGATTGTGCGCACACATCCGCGCCAAGTCTTCAAGGCTGGCACCGCTGGCTCTGTCGGAGGGCATCCGCCTGGCGCGGAAGGCGAGGTACCGCGCGACATGCGAGATGAGGCCGGCACGATCGACGGCGAGGTCGGGTGGCTCGGCCTCATCCAGCCAGCGCTCCACCAGGAAGCCATGCCTGAGCCCGAGCATCGGCGGCGTGAAGCCCGCTTCCGAGAGCATGCTCGCCCGGCGCAGCGTCGCCGACCCATGCGGGCCAAGCCCGGCGAAGCGCAGCAGGAAGCGGCCGCGCGCACTCTCCAGAAGAAACTTGCGACGCTCCTGGTGGGCGAATGTCGGCGGCGGCCCGGCGTAGCGCTTCAGATCCCGCCATGCGCCGCCCGAGATCTCGCGGAGCGGCGCCACCGGCGCTCCCGTGAGGTCCTCCACCCAGGATGCGAGACGGTGGTCCGGGGCCATCGCCCCGAGCACCAGTTCGTCGAACTGCACGCAGTGTCGCGGCGCGGCGCACCAGCGCTCGACGATCGCCGGAGCGGCGGCAGCGCCGGGAAGATTATGGTGTGACGGGAAGAAATGAATGCGCTCTCGAGCGGCACCGAATTCCTCCAGTGCGCCCGCGGCCGCCACCATCGAGGATCCGGAAAGGCCCGGCCCTTCGTCGGCTATCGCGAAGACGCCGTCGCGGTGCTCGCGCAACGCGGCCAACACATCCGCACCGATCGCCAGCTCGCGGCGGAATGGATGCCCGACCGGCCGCACCGAGTACGACCACGCAGCATCCGATCCGGCCGCTACCATGGCGCCGAGCCCGATGCCGATGCTGCGCAGGCCAAGAACCAGCGGGTGCGTGCCGTGCAGCGCCGCAGCCGCCGCGCCATAGGCCTCCGGATAGAGCGCATAGAAGGCATAGCCTTCCGCCGCCTTGGTCGAGATCGGGTCGGGCGCATTGATCTCGGCGAGCCGGTCGATCGCCGCAGCGACGTCTGCCTCCGAGGCCTCCCACTGCTCGCGCCACGATCGCAGCACCCCGCGTGCAAGCCCACGCAACGCGCCCGAGGTCGCGCTCTGGCGCATGCTCAGATGGTCGCACCCGGTCCCATCGAACTCCTGGTCCACCAGACCCTGCGCCAGTTCCGACGCACGGATGAAGAGATCGACGAGGAGCGCGTGGCGCTCGATCCACGATGACGGCGCACCGAGCGACGCAGCGCTGGCGCGCAGTGCCTCGATCACGGCGCGCGGATCTTCCGTGCGGATAGCATCGCCATAGACCAGCATGGTGAGCCAAGAGCTGGGGAACATCTTTGTTCCGCCCCCGTTGACCCGGGCACCTCCAACAAAGCTGACCCCGGAGCCGCGTTTGGACGCCGCCACTTCCCCGCTCCTGCGAACGCCCGCCATGGCGCGCACCATGCTCGCCGCCGTCCTCACCCGACCCGGGCATGTCGTGATCGAGGAGGTTCCCCTCCCCGAGCCCGGCCCCGGCGAGGTGCGGGTGCGGCTCGAAGGGTGCGGCGTGTGCGCCTCGAATCTGGTGCCGTGGTCCGGCCCGGACTGGATGAGTTTTCCCCTGGAGCCGGGTGCGCTCGGCCATGAAGGCTGGGGCGTGGTCGACGCACTCGGCGAAGGCGTCGAGAGCATCGCCATAGGCACGCCGGTCGCCGCGCTCTCCTACAAG
This sequence comes from Xanthobacteraceae bacterium, assembly GCA_029266425.1. Taxonomy (GTDB): domain Bacteria; phylum Pseudomonadota; class Alphaproteobacteria; order Rhizobiales; family Xanthobacteraceae; genus Ancylobacter. The sequence goes on along the minus strand of JAQSWY010000001.1, from coordinate 339,106 downwards.
GCCTATGCCCAGCACGACATCGCCGCCGCCGATGCGGTGGTGCCGCTGCCGCCAATGCTTGCGGGCAAGGCGTTCCCCGGCGAGCCGTTCGGCTGCGCCATGAACATCTTTCGCCGCAGCGAGATCGCCGCGGGCCAGACTGTCGCGATTCTCGGCATCGGCTTTCTCGGTGCCATCCTCACCCGCCTCGCCAGTGACGCCGGCGCGCAGGTCATCGCCATATCGCGGCGACCCTTTTCGCTGGAGGTCGCCCGGAAGATGGGCGCCGCCGAGACGCTGCCGATGGAGGACCACCACCAGATCATCGCTGCGGTGAAGGAGATCACCGGCGGCGCGATGTGCGAGCGCGTCATCGAGGCGGTCGGCAAGCAATGGCCGCTGGATCTCGCCGGCGAACTCGCTGCCGAGCGCGGACGGCTCATGATAGCCGGCTACCATCAGGACGGGCCGCGGCAGGTGAACATGTGGTTGTGGAACTGGCGCTGCCTCGACGTCATCAATGCGCATGAGCGCGATCCGGCGATTTATGTCGAAGGCATGCGCGCCGCCATCGCCGCGATCGCTTCGGGGCGGCTCGACCCGGAATATCTGTGCACCCATCATTTCCCGCTGGAGCGGCTCGGCGAGGCACTCGACGCCACACGCGACCGGCCGGACGGCTTTCTCAAGGCCGTGGTGGATCTGCGATGACGCACGCACGCCCCCTCCCCCGAACCCTGTCCGGCCCGCCGCGCATCGGTTTTCTCGGCGTCGGCTGGATCGGCCGCCACCGCATGCAGGCGATCCTCGACACGCAGGCGATCACGATCGCCGGCATCGCCGAGCCGTCCAGCGACATGGCGCACGAGGCAGCGGTGCTCGCGCCTGGGGCCGAATGCGTCGGCTCGCTCGAAGAGCTCTTGAAGCTTGACCTCGACGGCCTCGTCATCGCGACGCCCAGCGCGCTTCATGCCGAGCAAGCGCTCAAGGCGCTGCTCTCCGGTGTCGCCGTGTTCTGCCAGAAGCCGCTCGGCCGCACCGCGCCGGAGGTGGAAGAGGTCGTCGCCGCCGCGGGCGCCGCGGACCTGCTGCTTGGCGTCGATTTCTCCTATCGCCATACAGACGGCATGCGGCGCATCCGCGAGCTGGTCGCGAGCGGCGAGCTCGGTCGCATCCATGCGATAGACCTCGTCTTCCACAATGCCTATGGGCCGGACAAGCCGTGGTTCTACGATGCCGCGCAGTCTGGCGGCGGCTGCGTGATGGATCTCGGCATCCATCTCGTCGATCTCGCGCTCTGGCTGCTCGACTTCCCCGAGGTGCGCAACGTGACCTCGCATCTCTCGGCTGGCGGCGAGCCGGTGACGGAACCCCTGGCACAGGTCGAGGACTTCGCCGTGGCGACGATCGAGCTCGCCACCGGCACGGTGGTGCGCCTCGCCTGTTCCTGGCGGCTCCATGCTGGCTGCGATGCGGTGATCGGCGCCGAGGTCTACGGCACCAAAGGCGGCGCCGCGTTCCGCAATGTCGGCGGCTCCTTCTATGATTTCGCCGCCGAGCGCTTCACCGGCACGGCGCGCGAGCCCCTCGCGATGCCGCCCGATGCGTGGGGCGGACGCGCGGCCGCAGAGTGGGCCCGCCGGCTCGCCAATGGCGAGCGCTACGATCCGGCCGCCGGACACCTCGTCGACGTCGCCCACGTGCTCGACCGCATCTATCGCCGCGGCTGAGCGTCCGCGCGATCATAATATCGGCTGTCATCCCCGGCCTTGTGCCGGGGATCTCGATTCCCGACAGCGCATCAGAGGCCGAGATGGCCGGGACAAGCCCGGCCATGACGATGGAATTGGCGCTCTCCGCTCATCATGGTCGAGATGCGTCTCAGACGGTGAGAATAGATTTTACCGGGGAACGGCTTGTCGTGGCGCCCGTTGATCCGCCGGGGCGATCTCGCGAGGACGGCATGAAAGCGCTGACGTGGCACGGCAAGGGCGACATACGGTGCGAGCAGGTGCCGGACCCCAAGATCGAGCACCCGCGGGACGCCATCATCAAGGTCACAGCCTGCGCCATATGCGGCTCCGACCTGCACATTTTCGACGGCGTGATACCGCGCATGGAGAGGGGCGACGTGCTCGGCCACGAGACCATGGGCGAGGTCGTCGAGGTCGGCAGCGAGACCGGCAGGCTCAAGGTCGGCGATCGTGTGGTCGTGCCATTCACCATCTCGTGCGGCGAATGCTTCTTCTGCCAGCGCGGCTTCTATTCGGGCTGCGAGCGCTCCAACCCCAACAAGGCCGAGGCCGAGAAGCTCTGGGGCCATTCGCCCGCCGGCCTGTTCGGCTATTCGCACCTGCTCGGCGGCTATCCCGGCGGCCAGGCGGAATATATGCGCGTGCCCTATGCCGATGTCGGTCCGATCAAGGTGCCGGACGGGCTCAGCGACGAGCAGGTGCTGTTCCTCTCCGACATCTATCCGACCGGCTACATGGCCGCCGATTTCTGCGACATCAAACCGGGCGACACCATCGCCATATGGGGCTGCGGTCCGGTGGGCCAGATCGCCATACGTTCCGCCTTCCTGCTCGGCGCGGGGCGCGTGATCGCCATCGACACGGTGCCGGAGCGCCTCGCGCTCGCCCGCGCGAGCGGGGCGGAGACGCTCGATTTCATGGAAGAGGACGTCTACGGGCGCATCCAGGAAATGACGCACGGCCGCGGCGCGGATGCCTGCATCGATGCCGTCGGCACCGAGCCCGAGACCAAGGCGAGCTGGGACTCGATGCTGGACCGCGTGAAGGTCGCAACCTATCTCGCGACCGACCGTCCGCACGTGCTGCGCCAGGCCATCCATTGCTGCCGCAACTTCGGCACCGTCTCCGTGGTCGGCGTCTATGGCGGCTTCCTCGACAAGATCCCCATGGGCTCGGCGATCAATCGCGGCCTCACCTTCCGCATGGCGCAGACCCCGGTGCAGCACTACGCGGAGAAGCTGCTCGCGCGCATCGAGAAGGGCGAGATCGACCCGTCCTTCGTCATCACCCACCGCGCCAGCCTCGAAGAGGGGCCGGATCTCTACAAGACATTCCGCGACAAGCAGGACGGGTGCATCAAGGTCGTCCTCAAACCATAAGGAGTTCCTCATGGCGTCAGCCATACGCCCCCTCGCCGTCGTTACCGGCGCCTCAAGCGGCATCGGCTTCGAACTCGCCAAGATCGCCGCGAAGGAAGGCTTCGATCTCGTCGTCGCCGCCGATGAGCCGGAGATCGAACGCGCGGCCATAGAACTCGGCAAGCTCGGCACCGAGGTCAAGGCGCTCGATGTCAATCTAGCGACCCCGGAAGGGGTCGAGCGCCTCTATGCCGCCATCGAGACCACCGGCCGGCCGGTGGAGGCGTTGTTCGCCAATGCCGGTCGCGGGCTCGGCAAGGCCTTTCTCGACCAGGATCCCGCGGACTGGCGGCGCGTCGTCGACACCAACATCACCGGCACGCTCTGTCTGATCCAGAAGGTCGGCCGCGACATGCGCTCACGCAACAATGGACGCATCCTGATAACCGGCTCCATCGCCGGCTTCATGCCGGGCACTTTCCAGGCGGTCTATAACGGCACCAAGGCCTTCATCGACAGCTTCGCGGCGGCGCTTCGCAACGAGCTGAAGGACACGAAGATCACGGTGACCTGCCTGATGCCGGGTCCTACCGACACCGAATTCTTCCAGCGGGCCGACCTCATGGATACCAAGGTCGGTCAGGAAGAGAAGGACGATCCGGCCGAGGTCGCGCAGGTCGGCTTCGACGCCATGATGAAGGGCGAAGGTGATGTGGTGAGCGGCTGGAAGAACAAGCTGCAATCCGCCGTCGCCCACGTGACCCCGTCCGGCATGCTGGCCGAGCAGCACCGCAAGATGGCCGAGCCCGGCTCCGGCAAGCACTGAGCCGCGCTGCCTCCGCCGCCAGCGGATTTCGGCGGATTTTCATGGCGTTCGGGAACCTGCGTAGAGCTGAGCGGTTGCATCGTCGCCGGCGGTTCGCCAGGCATCCACAGCCGATAGCGCTGAACCGCCACCATCATGGAGAGGCCCGATGGCAAAAGCCGAGAAGACCCTGACCGACCTGTTCGAGACCACGCTGCGCGACATCTATTTCGCCGAAAAACAAATCCTGCGCGCTTTGCCCAAGATGGCCAAGAAGGCGAAGTCGCCGGAGCTCGCCAATGCCTTCGAGAAGCATCGCGACGAGACCGAGGTCCATGTCGAGCGCCTCGAGCAGGTGTTCGAGATGTTCGGCGCCACCGCGCGCGGCAAGACCTGCGACGCCATCGTCGGCATTCTCGACGAGGGCAAGGAGATCATGGAGGACTTTGCCGGCACCGATGCCCTCGATCCCGGCATGCTCGCCGCCGCGCAGGCAGTGGAGCATTACGAGATCAGCCGCTACGGCACGCTGCGCACCTGGGCCGAGCAGCTCGGCATGAAGGACGCGGCGAAGCTCCTCGACCTCACCCTCGCCGAGGAGAAGAAGACCGACGCGACGCTGAGTCAGCTCGCCAGCATGAAGGTGAACGCCAAAGCGGCGTGACTTCACAGATCAGCGCGGCCCGACCAGCACTCGGGCCGCGACTTCCGAAGTCTGGCATCCGGCCTCAGGCATTCTCGCGCAAGAGCGCCCTGTACAGGATGTCGGCGTTGCGCCGGAATTCCTCCGCCCGCTGCTCATTGGCCGCGGCGGCGCCATTTCGACCGGATTACCGGGCCTCTTCCGCTTGCTATCGCCCGCGAAGGCTGCTTCCCGGCCTCGATCGAGGCCGACCTGACCGAAGACCGCCTGCGCCGCTTCTTCCAGCGCGAGGGCGATCATTACCGGGTTCGGCGAGCGCTGCGCGATGGCGTGATGTTCGCCAGCCACAGCCTGCTGCGCGATCCGCCATTTTCGCGTCTCGACCGCATCTCCTGTCGCAACCTCCTCATCTATCTCGATCGCAATCAGCAGCAACAGGTCTGCAATACGTTCCATTTTGCGCTGAATCCGGGCGGGTACCTGTTCCTGGGATCGTCGGAAAGCGCAGACCAGCCGGTCGGCGCCTTCCGTACCGTCGACCGCGATGCGCGCATCTACCGGACTGTCGCCAATTCCAGCGAGCGCCGCCCGCCCTTGCCCATCCTGCTTGGGCCCCATCACATAGCGGATCGTGGGCCGGCGCTGCCGAGCATGGCCAATCCCGTCGGCAATGCCAGCGATGCCACCCTGCATCGCCAGATGCTTGAGAAGATCGCGCCCCCCAGCTTGCTGGTGGACGAGACCCATCGCGCGATTCATCTGTCCGACAGCGTCGGCCGCTATCTCCAGCCGTCCGGCGGACCGGTGAGCGCGGACGCCACGGACATGGTTCGGCAGGAATTGCGGTTCGACCTCCGCTCGGCCTTGCACCGCGCCTTCGAGCGCAACGAGGCAACGCTGAGCATGCCGATACTCGTCCGCTTCAACGGTTCACCGCGGCGTGTCCATCTCCATGTGAAGCCCGTGCTTAATGACAACGACCCGACGCGGCACGCGCTCGTCATGTTCATCGAGGGCGAGGCGATCGAGGAGGCGGACGGAGGGGACGACCGGAGTATTCAGCGTCCGACCGACGAGACGATCCGACAACTTCAGGAACAATTGCAACCCGCCCAGAGCCGGCTGCGCGCCACGCGCGAAGAGTCGGAAGCCGCCAATGAAGAACTGCGTGCTGCCAACGAAGGATTGCAGTCAATCAAAGAAGAATACCGTTCAACATCTTAGGAACTTGAAACCATCTAGGAAGATCTGCAATCAATAAATGAAGAACGACAAACCGTTAACAATGAATTGAAACCGAATTTTGAAAGTGTTTCGCGCACGCACAACGACCTTCAGAACCTCATGGCGGCGACCGATGTCGGAACGCTATTTCTTGATACATCGATGCGGATCAAAAGGTTCACTTCTCCGTCGCCATCCTCGATGTGCGGCTCGGACGCGAGACCACCCAGCAGGTCGTGGAGATCCTCGCCCGCCGCGCAATCCCGTTCGTCTTCTATACGGGGCAGGAAGTGCCGGAGGCGATCCGTTCCATTTGCGCCCTACAGCAGTCCTGGCCAAGCCGACCGATCAGAAGCTGCTGGTCGATACGATTGTCCGGTTGTTGCGGACACCTGTACAGAAGGCACGATCGAGGAAGGCGGACTTCGCGAAGGCCGCGCCGGAGCCGGGGACACACGGCGCCACCCGGGATTCCAGCTAGAGCCCTTCCCGTTCGGATGAAATCATCCGAACGGGAAGGGCTCTATATCCAATAGTCTGAAGCATTTTCTGATCGCAAAAGTCAGTCAACTTTTGCGGAAAATGCTTTAGTCCACCAGCTTCTTTGCCATGTCGAGATGGTGCTGCAGGGCGGGCAGCGTCTTGCCGGCCCAATCCTTGAGCTGGGCATTCTCGCCACCCTTGGCATAGCGCTCGAAGAGCGAGACCGCATCTTCATGCGCATCCACCTGGACGGAGTGATACTGCTTGGTGAAGTCGGCGCCCTGGAGCTTCCCGAGTTCGTCCAGCAACTTCTGATGCGTGCTGTCGAGCATGACCGGCGGCTTCTCCTTCACCGTGCCGGCAGCGACGAGCGCCTTCAGCTCGTCCGAGGTCTTGGTGTGATCCTTCACCATCTGCTCGGCGAAAGCTTTGGTCGGTCCTTCGGTGCGCTGCACGGCAAGCTGGCTCGACTGGATTTCGAACATGTCGCTGACGGCGACCTGCGTGACGAAATCCTGTGTCGAGGGACTGATGCCGAGCGCCGAATTCACGCCGGTCTTCTCGCCGAGCGACTCGGCGGCCACGGGCGTTGCCGCGAGCAATACGGCCGCGAGCATACAGATTGCCTTCATGATGATCCCTCCTGACCAGCTCATTCGAGAACAGCCGGCCAAGCCCGATGTTCCGTGCGAAGTCGAGGAAGTTTGCCTCGCAAGTAACCCGTTGCGGCAATGCTTGGCGACGAGCCGAAGACCCGCGGGAGGCCGCGGAACTCCGGTCCCTTCCCATCGTTTTGCCTTTCATGAGTGCGACAAACAACATCATCGAGTTTCCACGGCCGACCGGTGTCGAGCCGACGCGCCCCTTCGTCGACGGGCGATGCTTCTGCGAGACCTGGGGCCTGCCGCCTTCCGCGATCGCGACGCTGATCGAGCGACAGTTGCTATACGTCACGAGTTTCGACCGGAATGGGCAGACGTTCGGCGGCGACCTCATCGCGGCATCCTTCGAGCAGGCGCAACGCGTCGCCGACAGTCGCGGGCTTGGCGAACAGGTTATCGGCAAGGTGTGCGAACTCCTGGAATGAGGCGGGTTCCCAGATGAAGAGGCTCATACTGCGTGCACTCTCCTCCGGGACCGTTGCCAGTCTTGCGACAACGGCGGCGCTGGCGATGCTGGCACGCGTCGAGGGTCGGCGCGCCATTCAGCCGACGAACGCTACCAGCCACGTGCTCCATGGCGACAGCGCGGGCCATGTGCGCCACCCCGATATCCCCCATACGATGCTCGGCTATGTCGTCCATCATGCCTCGGCGGTGTTCTGGGCAGCGATCTATCAGGCATGGCGGGCACGGCGCGGGGCGCAATCGAAATCCCCGCTCGGCGATGCCATGCTGCTCTCGGCCGTAGCCGCTTTCGTTGACTATGTCGTGGTGCCGCGGCGGCTCAGTCCCGGATGGGAGATCGTGCTGCCGAAATCGGCGATCGCGCTGACCTATTTCACGATGGCATTCGCCCTCGCGGCTACGGAGCGCGGCGCTAACCGAAGAGATTGATCTCGGGCCGGGCGATCATCAGCCAGAATATGCCGAGCACCGCGCCGAAGGCCGGAAAGCCCATGGCGAACCACGTCCAGAACAGCCGGTGATAGGCGCGCGGCAACGCCGTGCCGGCTTTCGCCGCAGCTTCCGCGAGATCGCGCATGCGCATCTGGATGAACACCACCGGCAACCAGAAGGCACCGGTGAGAGCGTAGAGCAGCACGGAAAGAACGATCCATCCCTCTCTCAACGGATAGCCGACATTATAGGCGAGCAACACGCCGGTGATCGGCTGCGCCACCACCGCCGTGGCGGTGAACAGGAAATCCGCCGTCACCACCGTACGCGCGGTGCCGGCGATCTTGGCCGGATCGCCGGTGCGATGCGCCATCACCATGAAGAAGGCGATGCCGCTGCCCGTCCCGAGCAGCACGCTGGCGCCGATGATGTGCAGATATTTCAGCAGGAAATACAGCATTCAACGCCCCTTCAGGACGGCAAGCGCCACCAGCATCAGCGCCACGATCGGCGCAATCTTCAACAAGGGAGCGAGCGGATCGACCCAAAGTCCCGGCAGCACCAACGTGCCGGCCACGGCATAGAGCAGCGAAATGACGATGCCGGCGATCAATGCCGGGCCGGCGGTGCGGCGGACAGCAATACCGAGGCCGACGGCAAGGTCCGCCAACCCACCGGCGATCACGGTCGGCCCGGCCAGAGCCTGGATACCGCCCTGCTCCAGCAATGCTATGCCGATGTCATAGCCCGGCCACAGCGACGCTATCCCGCTCAGCACCCAATAGAGCACCAGGCTGACGAAGATGATGGGCTTCAGCAGATAGAGGCCGGCGAACCATCGCTCCTGCACCGATACAGGCTCGGCGATAAGCGCCTCGTCGAGCGAGCGCGGCACGATGCCGGTGAGCTGTGTCCAGGGGCCGGGATCGCCGGTCGCGCCGCGAGCGATCTCGCGCCGCGCCGTGGTGCGCAGCGCCGAGCGCCAGCCGAGCCGGCCGGCAAGATCGCCGAGCCGATACAACGCCGCCGCCAGCCAGGCCGGCAGCCGCACCGGCCGCGCCAGCGCATGGCCGAGCCACCGGCGATAGCGCGCGATGATATCGGCGAATTCGAGCTGTTGCGGCCCGGCCAGTTCCAGAATGACGCGGCTCGGCGCGTCGACTGGCAACAGGCGCAACACGGTCTCGGCGACATCGTCGAGTTGGACCGGCTGGAGCGGTGCCGTGTCCGGCATGACCGGCAGCACGGGTAGCGCCGCAAGACCGCGGATGAGCGCGCTGGCGCCGAACGCAGCGCGCCCCAGCACGACGGACGGGCGCAGGATCACCCAATCGAGATCGCGCGCCATGAGCGCCCGGTCACCGGCCAGCTTGGTGCGGGAGAAATCGGAGGGCGTCAGCCGATCGACGCCGATCGCGGAGAAATGGATGACCCGCCTAACGCCGGCACGCTCGCACGCCTCGAACAGCGCCGCCGGCCCGACTTCATGCGCGGCATGCGTATCGTCCGTCGGGCTGTCCTGGAGCACGCCGACGCAGTTGACCACGGCATCGACACCATCGAGTGCAGCCGCCCAGTCTCCCGGTTCGGTAGCCTGCGCAACATCGATCCGCACCCATTCGACTTGCCCTGTGTCTACGGGAGTTCCGGGCCGGCGGGTGACGGCCCGAATGCGATGCCCCCGGACCTGTAGCTGAGCGAGAAGTGAAGACCCGATCAATCCTGTGGCGCCAACTAGAAGGACCCGCATTGCTCAGTCCCATGGAGAACCACTCAAGGATCCGGGTAGCGTAACGACAACGCGTCCGGTCAACCCGCCATGGAAGCTCAAGGTTCCGCTCGGCCCATTAGCTGACGGCCGTCGGCGCAGCGCCGCACGAAGGCGCGCGCACCTGCTATCTTGAATGATGGCTGGCTGGGGGACCAGGATTCGAACCTGGACTAACGGAGTCAGAGTCCGCAGTTCTACCGTTAAACTATCCCCCACCGAAGCGATTGAAAAAGCTGGGGAATTCGTCCCGGTTTTACAATCTCGGCGTCCGGTTTTACAAACCGCGCGGCGAACGGTTGCCATATAGCGTGCGAACCGTTCGCGGTCTACCCCCCTTTCGACAACTCCGTGACAGCGCCCTCGTTCGAACTCGCCGGCCTCGGCCGAGTTGAGTCCCGCCATGGTCGCGCGGAAACGGACAGCAGTCGCCACAGACCCGATGCCCGAGCGCATCGAGCCATGCCTCGCTCTCCTCGTCTCGAAGCCGCCAGTCGGCCCGGCATGGGCATTCGAAATCAAATGGGATGGTTACCGTTTGGCGCTCCATGTCGAGCCCGGCGGCGTTCGTGTGATCACCCGCGGCGGGCACGACTGGACCACGCGCTTTGCCCATCTGGCCGAAGCGGCGCGGCAGCTCGGCCCCTCGACCATGATCCTCGACGGTGAGGCGGTGGTGCTGGACGAGCAAGGCCGATCCGACTTCGGCCGGCTGCAAAAGGCGCTCGGCGGCCGGGGCGGCAAGCGGTTCGCCCGCGAGGCGATCTTCTATGCGTTCGATCTGCTCTATCTCGACGGCCGCGACCTGACGCGCGAACGGCTCTCCGAACGCCGCCGGATCCTCGAGACCATCGTGCCTGGCCAGGATGGCCTCATTCGGCTTTCCGAGGAGTTCGATGGGGATGGCAAGGTGCTGCTTCAGCACGCCTGCAAGCTCGGCCTCGAGGGCATAATCGGAAAGCGCCGCGACAAGCCGTACCGCTCCGGCCGGCTCGGCGACTGGATCAAGGCCAAGTGCGTGCAGAGCGATAGCTTCGCCATCGTCGGCTACGAGCTGTCGGAAAAGATGCGCGGCGTGATCGGCCGGCTGCTGCTGGCGGCCAGGCGCGGCGGCGAGCTCGTCTATGTCGGCGGCGTTGGGACCGGCTTCACCCGCGACGAGCTGCGCGCGCTGAAGAAGCAGCTCGATGCCATCCGCACCACGAAGCCGCCGGTCAAGCTACGGCGCAAGGGTGCGGTGTTCGTTGAGCCGCAGCTTGTCGCCGAGATCGAGTTCCGCGGCTGGACCGATGAGCCGAAGCTGCGTCATCCTTCCTATAAGGGGCTGCGCGAGAAGGCGGACCAGAGCGAGGTCATGGTGCTCGGCGCCGACATGGCGTGAGCGCCGGGAAAGTTGGAGGGGCCGATGCAGGAGGATTTGTTCCGCGTCACGCCGGAGAGGCTCGATGCCGCAAACAAGCTGAACGCGGCTCTCGCCGACCTGCCGCCGGATGACGTGCTCTTTGTTCTGGCGATGGCAGCAGCGGCGGTGCTCAAACGGGTCGCGCCGGATCCTGGCGAGGAGGACACGGCGTTTGAAGGATTCATGAAGGTAATCTGGACCGAGCTTACCGACGACGGACCGCCAAACGTGCAGTAAAAAACGTCGGGCGAACGCGCCCACAGCTGCCGCTAGTGGCGCCCGGGCGATGGTTGATGATGACGGCTGAAGCCAGTACCTGGCTGCACGTCGTCGCTCGCATTCCAGTTCGCATCGATGTGCAGTGTTGCCAAGCACTTGCCGGACTCACTTGCCATCCGGCACTTGATCTCCGCTCGAGGCGAAAGCTCTCCATCCACGTCGCGAAGAAGTTCTCCTACCCAAGTCACGAGCTCTGACCACGCAGCTTTATCGTTGGCCATGTAAACATGTTGGCGCTCGTTCTCGCCTTCAATCTCGAACGTATACTTTGGCATTTGCAATCCTCTCATGAGGAAGCAACGCTCGCCATGCTCTAGACGTTCCCTTTATCTATCGACCTCGCGCCTGGATCACGGCGGCGCCAGGTGTCGGGCCCGGCGCCGCCGGATGTCACCGTGACCGCCCCCGCAGCGCCGCGGGACAAAAATCACCACCCCGAACACGGGTGGCGGTCTTTGCACACGAAGCCCCGGAGGAGATTGAAGGGGACACTGCTGCAACGCGGTGAATGGAGCGACGTTCCCCTTCTCTCTTGCTAGCACGACTCGGCGATACCGACGCCATGGAGCCCTACGTCATCACCACCCGCCGCATCACCGTGCTGGGCGGCCAGCTCGCCGAGATCCCGCCGGACGCGCCGCCAGGCCTGCGCACATGGACTTGCCATGCCTTTTTTGTGCCTGGCGGCAAGGCGAGCCAGCTGAAGCCGCGGATCAAGCAAACCCACATTGACATCACCGAGGTCGATGGTGGCGCCTGGGTGTATGGGGGCCACTTCTGGCTGGAGCAGACGCTGAAGGATCTCGGCTTGGCATAGAGTTGGTCTAGCGGCTACGCTGGTACTAACGTGCACCTGTTGTCTGATAGCGATTGCGGGCACAAGCCTTTCTGCCAAGCGCGTTGAACCGCCCCATAGCGGACGTCAAGAAGGTCGGTAGACGAACGCATGACAAAAGGCGAACACCATCACGAGATAGACTTCGCGAAGAGGTATTTCGCGGTCGAGGAATCAACCTTAGATGCGGCCTCCGCGCTTTACCGCTTAGAACTCTTAATTGATGATGCGCAGACGGTCGCAGAACATCTTCAACCTCTTCTTCAAGGGCAAATTGCCCCTGCATTCTTCGAATTTGTCTCATACTACAATGTTGGATTTGTTACCTGCCTCGAATGGCATGCCAAGTCACGCTTGAGCGATCTCATCAGTTACGACCCCAAACAGATTATCGAGCTTAACAAATCCATCAAGAATAACGTGAATACGCAGTTGGCCGTGCTTACGATAACGGAAGGCTTGACCATTCCCAATGTTCTTGGTGGCTCTATACGCATATCAACATTCGACGCATATATTGGAGCACTTAAGGCATTACTCAAACGCTTTAAAGATACAGAGACGTTAGACAAGGCTCTCGATGCCAAATATAAAGGCACCCAGATCCGGAAAATTCTGGTGGACTTATATGAGGTCAGAAATTCATTGGTGCACGAGATTGATCTGAGTAAGATCGGTCATTGGAACATTAGGTCTTATTCCACCTTTCAAGACGTACTTGATAATGGAAAGGCAATAGAGAAGTTTGTCAAACGAATTGAACGCCGCCTAACTCAGATTGCACCAGAAGATTTTCCGAATCTGCTAAACTCACGAGGCTTTCCAAAGGACGACGTCGCTCGTCTTGCCAGAGAAATACGCAAGCTTGAAAAGAAAATCTCAGACAGCATCGCGTCAAATAATATATACGCAGATCTTTCTGTCGAAGAATGGAATAAACTGATAAGAAAGTCGAGATCATACATTCGATCTCACCTTACTTTTATCAACGGATTATATTTACCTGGACAAAGATATTATGACGTTCGTCCTTATATGAAGAAGACGTTACTAACTCAAAGAGTTCAATATCTAAACGTTATCGTGAAGCAACTGCTCGGTGATTCAGACGCAACGGATGGCGATGAGGCCGCTCCCTAGGGCGAGCGAGTGACAGATCCAGCCGGCGTCACCAACATCCGCAACCTGAGGCGATACCAGTGATCCTCACCACCGAGGAGGAGCTCGATGCCTGGATGCGCGCGCCGTGGGCTGAGGCCAAGACGCTGCAGCGGCCATTGCCGGATGATGCGCTGCAGATCGTGGCTCGCTGGAGCGCGAAAGAGGATCCACCTCTGACGGCGCCTTTGCTCGGAGAGCCGAGACTGTTTGGCTGATCACGAGCAGTACCGCTGATTAGGTACTTTCAGATTCCACCACATCTTTGAACAAGTCCGCGAGCGTTTTTGTAGCACCAATTTCAGGGAACGCCTCCATCATATCCTTGGCCATACTGGCTATGACGACCTTTGCATGTAGTAAGAGTACATCTGCGTCGCTTTGATCGAGCACCGCTCTCAAATGACTTAAAGGATTTCGATCAAAATCCTTCACATGTCGGATACGATCCAATGTTTTTGCGGGGGGTGCGGGTGATGCACTGACGGCCTCCAAGCCAGCAAGAAGCTGGCCCCACGTATTCTCTTCGGCATCGTCCTTACCCGTATAGTTTCTGTAATAAATCCTCAAAACTGCTTCGATCGAACGGCAAGAGTGATATCCTGACGCCGTGTAAAGCCCGAACGCAAAACACCTTCCGGCCTGCTGATATTCTCTGAGACAGTCAGGGCCAATAAAAGGGATGATCTCATTGGCAAAAGTCCACTCGGCACGATCCACGAGGTCGGCAACATCATAAGTTCCCCTCTTTGGCACCCTGTACGTGGCCGCCTTCTGCATCTCCGCCCTAAAAACTGCCTCAAAATTTTGGACCGAGCGACGGACATCGATTACGTGCCAAACAGCAACCTCTGTGGATCCCTCCGGATACGAGAAATTTCCCTCGGCGTCCGTGAAGTACGTTTTGTCGATCTTATCGAGAACCTCTGACAATTCTACAGCCGCACGTCTGCATATATCTATTTGAACCGGGGGACTGGCGCCGAGAACCGCATTAAGATGTGGCTTTGCCTGAGACATCAGACCGAATATCTCAAGAACGCTTATTTTATCTCTTACATAGAGAAGCGGATGGACGGCTGCGCCTAACTCATAGAGTCGATAAAGGTCTATGCGTTCCAAGATACCCCTCCCTTCAGGCAACTCTTGGTAGCACAAAAAAAATGGCCCCGCCCCTCCCGAAGGAGAGGCGGGCAAGTCGCAGGAGGAAACGCCCAAGGAGGGCAGGCACGGCACGTCACCGCCAGACGGTCATTCAGCGGCTTCCCGTTGCGCCTGAGGCGCGATCTCTTGCTTAGTGGCCGGCGCCGGATGCCGTGCATCCCGAGCCGCCTTGATCAGATCGGCGGCGAAGGCCTCCACCTCGTCGGGGTACCGATCTCCACGCAGGCGCCTCGGGAGACGATCAGCATGCCGGGCGTATCGAGACGGCAGGCTCGCTCACTTGCCCATCAGCGCCTTGGCGCCAAGCGAGAGCAGGTAGAAGAACCCGCCGGCGACCGCGAGCAGGACGGCGCCGCCGATCTTGGATGCCGCCCCGTCGAAGGCGCGGCGCATGCGGCGCACGAACGTGAAGTCCGCTCGTGCCTCCTTCCTGTCCTCGCTGTCCTCAATGAACAGCCCGGCATCGGCGAGGCCATTGACGACGGCTCGTTCCAGCATGGCCTCGAGTTCGGAACGCGAGATCGACACGACGACGGATTCCCGGATTTCGTCCTGCATCAGCGCGCCCTCTGGCTGGCCGATCGCGCGGCGTCCGGCCCGGCGGCCAAGATGGCGCGTTCCGTCATCACCACGCCGATTAGGCCATCGAGCCGCCCCTTGCATACGGCAAGATTCTGCCGGTCGGCGGCATGGATTGCGGTCTGCTTCGATACCGATCCCGTCGCTTGGGCGAGGCCGGGCGCCGGGCCGTCCACCGTGGTGGTGAGGCCAGCCGGGATGGTGGCGAGGTTCGGTCGCTCAGCGAATGGCGTCGAGGCCCCGCAGGACGCCAGGAGGAAGGCCTCGATACACGTCGCGGCAACCGTCAGGCACCTGCTTGTCGTCTTCCTGCTGCGCCACACTGAGGATCTCCCTTTGCGTCTGTTCAAGGCCGGCCATGCGGGTGTTGAGGGCGTCGACGAATTGCCGGCCGAGCTGCTCGGTGGCGGCGCGGGCGCCTGCCTGGAACTGGCGCTCGCGCTCGGCGGCGGCCTGCCAGCGCCCCCGCTCCTCGGTAAGGCCGGCGCGATAGCGCGCCTCGCCATGGGCGCTGAAGGCGAGCCACAGCCCCGCCACCACGGCAGCGATGCCAGCCGGCGCGGCGAGCAGCCGATAGACGACACGCGGAATCGTGGAATAGATGATGAGGGCGAGGCCGAGCAGGATCAGCGCGGCGGCGCCGAGCCCCTGCGCCCACGCCCACAGCAGTGAGACGGCGGCGTCGAGAAAATTGAGCTCCAGCATCACACTGCCTTCAGGCAAAGCTCGCGCTCGGCAGCGCGGCGGCGGGTGAGGCCCCGGAAGACGATGCCGCCGGCCTTGTTCCAGGCCATGAAAGCTTCGCAGCCCTCGCGGATCTTGCCAGCCCGCACCAGGTTCGCTGCGGTCGAGCTGCACGCGCGCTTGGCGCCGATGTTGTAGGCGAGAGACGTGAACGCGATGAACCGCTGGTCGGGAAGGCCTGGTAGGCACTTCTCAATCGGCTCGGCATAGTCCTCGAGGCGCCGCACCAGCATCGCCTTGCACTCGGCGAGCGAATAGCTGTCGCCCTCCTTCACGCCCTCCGTCTCGCCAGCGCACACGGTCCACACGCCGACCACGTCCTGATAGGCGGTAGTCTGCACCCCCTCCCATCCGGTCACGAAAGTGGCGCACACAGCCGCAACCGCGGCCGACTTCTTCAGCCTGCTCATGACTTGTCCCCGATGTTGGATTGCGCGATCAGCCGGGCGGCCAGGGCGCCGGCGGTGATGAAGAAGGAGAGCGCGGCGAAGGCGCCGGGCGGGATCGGCAGCGCGCCGTTGAGGAAGGGCAGCACCACCTCAATGCCGGACAGCAGAGCAGCCGCGGCGATCAAGCGGACGCTCCAGGCGCGCTTGAGCACCGCCTGCCAGTTGTCGACGAGGCGCATGCGAAGCTCCGGAAATGAAAAGGCCGCCCGGAAGGGCGGCCGTTACGTGATCTTGCGAAGGGTTCGCACTGCGCAGATAGTTCGGCGCCGGGGCCTACCTTGGAGACATGGCCGTGCCATTCCGTAACAAGGGCTATGATCCCGAGACCGTCGTCTTCCTGCAGCAATGCCTTGATATCGCGACGGAAGCCGCCTGCCGCCTGACCGGATCGCTCCCCAGTGAGGATCTTCGGCAGCGCCTAGCAATCGCCCTGATGGAAGGCGCAGAGGCGGACCTTAGCAACCAAGACGAATTGATCGACTTTGCCGTCAAATCCCTGCCGGAGTTTCGGAAACGCCTGGCGAACTAGTTCAGCCCGCCGCGTCGACATCCTCGGCGGCGGCGATGATCGCGTGCTCAAGCCGCGTGATGCCGCCGAGCACAGCATCGATCCGATGCACCTCGGTGCGCTGATGCAGCGCCCGGCCGTCGCGCGTCACCATCACCGCAGCGATGCTTTCGATTTCGCCGGCGCGGACGCGGCGCTCCATGTCCTTCAACATGGCGAGGCAGTCGAGCTTCGCCGCCTGCACACGCGGGTGCTTATGGAGCGGTACGGGCTTGAGCGTCATTCGGCGGCCTCGGGTGGCGGGTTGCGGCTGTCGGCGATGATGCGGATGCCGTGCGCGAGGTAGACCCGCTGTCGCGGAAACTCGCGGCAGGCGGCATCGAAAGCGGCGCGGGCGATGATGATGTTTTTCGAGCGGGTCACGGTCTCGGGCGGGCTCGTCGGCAGGAACTGCGTCGCCACCAGATAGGTAAGGTCCTCAGGGTCGATATGCTGCGGGCGCTCCATCCTCACCGCCTTCGAGCCGCACTCCTTGCAGCGCAGCCGGCGGCGCAGCTGGTCGATGGTGGTGAGCCCGGCTTCCGAGCGCCGGAGCCAGGTTCGGTGCGGGCACATCAGGCACGCGACGCAGATGATCTCGTCGACCAGCATGGCGGCTCAGCCCTGCGGGCGACGCCTCGCCCGCACATAGCCTCGCGAGACTTCGTGTGCGAGGCCCTCAACCTCCGCTTCGAGCGCGGCATACTCCTCCTCGAGCGCGGCGTTCGCCAGGATCAGCACCCGCACCGCCGCCCGCGCATCGCCCTCGCACAGTTCGATGACGGCATCGACATCTTCATCGCTGCCGACAAAAGAAGGGCGTTCGGCGGGCACTGGCTCGCTCGGCATGATCGTCTCCGGTGAATTTGGCCGGATCATTCCATGAGAACGAAATGAGA
Organism: Xanthobacteraceae bacterium; assembly: GCA_029266425.1. Lineage (GTDB taxonomy): Bacteria > Pseudomonadota > Alphaproteobacteria > Rhizobiales > Xanthobacteraceae > Ancylobacter. Next base: position 321,477 of record JAQSWY010000001.1, on the reverse strand, counting down.
ACAAGCCTGTTCCACATCGCTGCAATCGCGAGCGGCGATATTGCATCGCGGCAAATAGCTTCGAAAGTGCCAGCATATTGACTGATCGTTGCGCGTGTGGTCGGCTGCGGCATGCACCTCGCCAATCAGATTTTGACCGACGAAGATGTTCACGAAGCCGCCGCTCGTTTGCGCGAGGCTTTCCGTGCGAACCCCACCACCGCCGACGCGCAGCACATCGCCGACGTGGACATGATCTTCGCGTGGATCATGAGGCAGACCGAGTTGCCGGCGGCGTACAAACGCACCCCCAGCAACGTCACTATGGAAGCAACTGATCGATAGCCTGCCCAAGGATCTCGTAAGCGCGAGAGTTCGGGTGGCCATCCGGGATCTGCAAGGTGTTCGGCAAAGCGCCGATCGCGATTGCATCGGCATCCAGAACCGGATCTGCAAAGGGCAGCCAGATTGCCAGCGGGTCGATCCACCGCTCGCCGTATAGCGTCTGTTGCTGCCCCCGAATGCTGATGATGTTATTGCGGTCAGCAACAGTCGTAGCAACCCGATATATTGGCGACATCACCCGGTAGTCCATGCCCATGCTGACGCAGAAGGCAACCATCGCCTCGACATCAGCGACAACCGTCGCCGGATCGTTGACGTTGTTTTGCCCTGCCCAGATGACGCAATACTTGGAGCGCTGATCGTACCCGACCGCCAGCAGCCGCGTCCTGATCTGGGTCGACGTCTCGCCGAACACTCCAAGATTGATGCAATGGGCGCTTAGGGCAGGCTGGCCGGACTGCCGGAACCCGCCGCCCCTCGCAAGGCCCAGTTGCCCCGGATAGGCAAGAGAGTTTCGAACCGACTGCCCGTTCACCTCGAATTCCGGGAGCCATCCGTAGCTCAAGCTGTCGCCTGGGCAGATCGCGAAGTTCATCGGATCGCGGAAGGCGAGCGCGCGGAGCTCGGCTTCCGTAAGCTCCCGATTGTAGAGCGTGACCCGCTTGAGCACGCACGCACCGAATATCGATCCAGGGTTAGCGCCGAAGCGGGTCTCGCTCCAGACAGGGATCGGCGAAGCATGCGCCGTCACGACCTGGGGGCTCCCGTTGAAGGACGCCCTCAATTCGGTTGGCGTCAATGTCCAGGCAACGCTGCCGGGTCTCTGCCCTCCGGTGGTGCCGAGTTCGCAGCTCGCAACCACAACGTTCCCGACGAGGTAGCGAACCTGAAGCGCATTGGCCGACGTCAGGTTGACCACCACACGATTGTTGAGCGTGCCGTCGCCGATATACAACGCCGTCACCGCACCGGATGGACCAAAGCACGCGTCCGACAATGCCCACCATTCGACCACGCCGCCATGCGCCCCTTGGGGCGGGGCGACGTTGCTGGTGACGGCATCGAGATTGCGCGTCGCCGCGGCCGTGCCGCTGCGGATCAGCTGGCCGCCAAAGGCGAAGTTGCTGTTGTGCTCGACGACAGCCAGGCCGCCGAGCCGAAGCGTGAAGTTCACCGCGGCCCCAGCGGTGACGGGGATCTGGAGTTCGCCGCGCATCCATGCCGTGCTGCCGCCACCAGAACCGCCGGGAACGAAGTAATCCCGCAACTGCGCATCCGGCTTCACAAGCTGCACGCCGACTGAGCCGCCGATCTCTGCAAACGCGGCCGTGAGATTGACGTGCCGGAGCGCCATGGTGCCGAGATTGGCGAGGCTGCCATTCGCCAGGGCAATGTGCGCCAGAGTGAAGCCGCGCACAGTGCCGGCAGCGGCGACCTTGTTGTTCGGAACGAAGTAGATCCGAATCGTTCCGTTGGCATCCGGCGCGCCCGTAAAGGCCAGGTCGAACGTCGGGACGCCGAGGTAAGTACCCGTCGCGACGACAGAATAGGCAAGCGTTCCTGCCGGAAGATCGATCGACATACCGCCCGGCAGCGTACCGGGATTGCCGGTCACGACGCCCGTCAGGTTCGTGTTGCAACCCTCCGAGGACCAGGCCTCTTCGATGACCAGGCCGCGATCGGTGATACGGGCGGTGTTCGCTGCAAAATCGACGATGTTGCCGTTCTTCGACTTGGCCGTCGCGTTCGTGCCGGCGCGCACCGCCGTCAGTTGCGCTGCGATATTGCCTTCGACGCCGCCGGCGTAAATCTTCCCCTCGGCGAAGCCATAGTCGACAAAGGCGCTTGGATCATACCAGGGCGTAACACCACCGCCGCCGGCAACGCCGCGCATCATTCCAAGGGCGAGCCCAAGACCAAGCTGCATCATTCTTCGGTACTCCCCGCGATCGTCCAGGCGCCATCGGCATAGAGGCACGTCACAAGGGCATGCGGCCCGAGCGACCGGGTGTGCCCGTGCGCGTTGCCGGGCGCGCCGCCGCCCTCGAGCACGAACCGCACCCGGCCAGCGCCGCGCTGCAACACGGTGCAGCCGTCGCCCTCTTCAGCGTCGGCCGGCAAGGTCATCACCTGCTCGGTGGCTTTGGTGACCGGCACGATGCGGTTGAGGTGCAGTGCGGGGTCGAAGGTGAAATCTCCGGTTTCGACCTCGGCCACCGGCACGCGGGCGATAAGCAGCGGGCCAAGGAAGGAGCCGGAAGGCGCATCCCCCCAGCCGTCGGCATCCTTCGGCCCCCAGCGGTCGAGCGCGAGATTGTCGGTGTAGTGATCGCCGACATTGCCGAGATCGGCGGCCGGCGGGCCGTCGCCGGAAAGCTCGGAATAGCCCTTGTCGCCGCGCCGGCCGGGCGGGCCGCCGCGTGCCATGATCACCCTTGTCATGGTTTCTCCGTCAGTCGCGGATGTAGCGGGTTGCAGGATCGTCTAGGACGGTCATCAGGCCGTCGACGCCGGTGCGGATCTCCTGGGCGTAGTCGCCCCAGGGCAGCGCCTCGATCGCCGCCTGCGGGCAGCGCGTGACGATCACCGCGTCCTGCGTTGCATTGCCGATCGGCTCATAGATCTCGATGGTCCCGTCGGCCGTCGTCAGGGTGAGCGACACGTCTGGATCGGCGAGGCTCTTTAGCCCGATCTCCACCGTGTAGCCGGTGAGGTCGAGCGTGCCGCCGGGCACGGGCCGCAGCGGCATCGCCTCTTCCCATGGCAGGTGCCGCCAGATGATGGGCCAATCGTCACCGCAGGACATAAGCAATCTCCTAGCGCCAGCTGCCGGCCAGGCCGCGGCTGGTCGCCGAGCTCGACACGGCACGTCCGGTCTGTGCATTGAGCCGGGATGCCGAAGCATTGGACCAGTTGTTGCTGCCGGAAATGATGTTGGCGTCATCATTCTCGGTGGCGTTGGTCCAGGTCGTTCGGGTGTCGACTGCACCCCATACCGCCGCCAGCACCATGCCGCCCGAGGGGATATCGATGGTCAGGGTGAGCGGCGTGGCCGCGGTGTTCACGGTATCGCTGTCGAACGGCGTGAGCGAGCGGAGCCCGGTTGCCCGATAGAGGGTGAGGCCGCACACCTGCATGGTGCTATTAAAGGTCACCGACACCGCGCCACTGGTGCCGGTTGGCACCAGCGCCCCATAGAAGCCAAGCACGTTGGAGCTTGCCGCACCTTCTCCCAGGCTCAACATCTTGGTGGCGGCAACCCCGCCGATGGAGCACGAGATGAACGATCGCGCATTGGGGTTGTCGGTCGAGATGATCGAGGCGATGAGGTAGCGATCGGAGGCTTCGGCCCCGAAGTTCTGCCCTGAGAAAATATAGGTGGAGAGATCGTTGCTGTTCGGCGTGGCGCGCTGCAGATAGGTGAGCAGCAGCGGCGCCTGCGTCCCCACCACGCCGGTCACACCGGGCATGAAGGCCTCACACGGCACGCCATTGTGGCCGATGCCGCGCGCCTCCGCCGGCGTCACCAGGCGGCGGCCGGGCACCACCAGCGCCGGGCGCTCGGGCAGGATGAGCGGCGGAGGAAGCTCGATCATTCGGCCATCACCTGCGCCGCGTCGGCGCCGATCGCGGCGAGCAGCTCCAGCGCGTCGGGATCGTCGGCATAGACTTCCGGATGGTCCGGTGCGAACCAGCGGGCGAAGGATGCCGGGTGCGCCGTCAACGCGGCATAGGCGGCATCGAGCTTGCCGGCGGCGATCAGCCGATCCTGCACCAGGCTTTTGGGCAGCCGGCGCCGCGGCGGAGGCGACGGCTCGGGCTCTGGATCGGGCTCATCGCCCACCGCAAGCCCGTGCTCGGCGAGATCGTCAGTGCCCCAGATGCCATCGGCCAGCAGGCCGAGAATGACCGCCGGGTCGAGTTGCGGCGTGCCGGGGAAGCGCACCCATGCGCCATCCACCTGGTGAACGATGATTTTCATGTCAAAGCGTCCGGGTAAGCGCGGCGGTGATGACGACGGCGCCGTTATCGACGAGATAGGCGAGGCTGAGCTCGGTGCCGACCGGGATCGAGTACGGGCCGAGGGGAACACCGTCATAAAGGCGGTAGCTGGCATGCAGCGTCAGCGTCCGCGTGGCGCCGGTGGCGGTGAAATGGAACACGCCCTTCTGGTTCTTCAGGTTCGAAGCCGCGCCCAGCGTGCGATTGCCGCCGAGCGGCAGCGGCACGTTGCCGGCGGCACCGAAATCGAAGCCCGTTGCAAAGTTCACCAGGATGGTCGCGGCGTCGACGAGCACACCATAGGCCGCGGCATCCCATACCGCCTCTGGCGTCAAGGTGAGGTCGCCGGCGGCGTCGGCGCGATATTGGCTGGCCGTTGCGAGAGGCCGGTTGAACCGCGCATCGTCGCCCGCCGCCACCGTGCCCGGCCCGGTGCCGACATTGAGCGGCGCCGCATTGCCGGGCACGAGGTCGAACTCGGCGGCGATGCCGATCGCCACGTAGCGCCAGACGCTTGAGAGCAGTCCGCTGGTCACGGTGAGGCGATAGGCGCCGCCCTCGGCGAAGAAGCCGGCGAAGCCGTTGGCATCGGCATTGAACGGATTGCCGAGCGGCACGGTGCCGGCGCGATCCGAGAACAGCGCGGCGAGCAGGCCCGACTCCTCGTCGCGCACCTCGATCGTCGCGCCGGGCACGACATTGCCGGCGGCGTCCTGTATGGGCGCCTGCCACCTCGCCAAGGCCATGAACCTACCCCGTCAGTTGATCTGTGCGCCGCGGATATCCGGGCTGCCGGTGATGGTGAGAAAGCTCACCCCGTCGATTGCGTTGCCACCGGCGCCGCCCGCCCGCGGAAACTGGTCGCCAAGGCCCGGCTGGCCGGGCTGGCCGGCAAGGCCGCCACGCCCGCCGCCGCTGTCGCCGAGGCCATAGGTCTCGGTGGTGGCATTCTGTCCGGTGCCGTAATTGCCCACGTAGCCGAGGCCGGGCTGATAGCCCTGCCCGCCGCCGCCACCCCAGCGCCGCACCAGGCTGCTGCTGCCGGAGGCCTCGACACGGCAGCCGCCACCACCGCCGCCGCCCCAGATCTGACCGCCGGTCGCGTCCACCTGCACCGCATAGCGGGAATAGATCGCGGTGCCGCCGTCCTGGCCGTTGCTGGGCGTGGCGTCGCCGCCCTTGCCCTGAATGCGCCCGCGAATGATGAGATGCAGCGTCACGCCCGCAGGCCAGTCCCCGACGGTGAAGGCCGGAGTATCGGAGGCGCTGGCGCCGACGATCACGCCGGCCTCGACGATACAGGTCACCTCATCGCCGGAGACCGGCGGCGGATAGAGGCTGTCGTGCGCCTCGCGGAAGTTCACGTCCTGCGCATTGGCGTCGATGATGATGACGCGATTATTCAGGTCGCCATCGTCGAGCGAGGTGAAGCGCAGCTCGTCGGCCTCGATCTCAAAACCGGTATCGGTCGGCTGCAGTCGCACGATCTGGATTGGCACTGAATCCGGCGCGCCGGTGTCATCCTGCAAAGGCCGGGATTGCAGCTTGTAGCCGCGCCCCAGCACCGGCGTGAGCGGATCGGTGCGGAAGCTGGAATAGGTGAAATGCCGCGGCGGGGTACGGAAACGGCCGAGCTGGATATCGTTGACGCGCCGCGCCACCTGGCGGCCGAAGGCCGGGATCCAGCTGGCGAAGATGCGCTTCACAGCCGGCGCGCCATACTCATCCTGCGCCTCGAGGTTCGCCGTCACCGCCGAGGAGCGGTAATTGTCCGGATCGTCCGCCTTCTTCAGCGGGTTCACCAGGCCGAAATAGGTCCACACCTGGCTTACGCGCTTGTCCGGCTGCTCGCGGATCCGCAGCGTGCCGGTGAGAACGTTACTCTCATCGAGATCGCGGCATCGGTCGCGATCTGCCGCAGCACCTGCAGGCGGATGATGCGATCCTTGTCATCCCACCACACCGCCAGCGCGCCTTGCTGGATCAGGTCCGACACCAGCTTGTTGACCGCAGTGGGCTCGGCGATGAGGCGAGTGTAGACGCGGCGCAGGAAGGCGCCGGTTTCTGCCTTCCACGCGGGAAGCGGGATGTATTCCGCCGGCACCTGCGCATAGGTGGTGAACAGGTCGGCGATGATGTCGGCCGGGTCCTGCCCCACATAGTGGAGGCACAGCTGCGCCCGGTCCTGCGCATCGTGCTCGGCCGCCTCGGTGCCGTGCTGGCCGCGCACCAGGGTGAGCACATCGCCCACGCGGGTGAAGTCGCATATTTCCTTGCCGCCGATCGCCACGATACCGGCGGCCGGATATTCGAGATTGCCGATGCCGGCGGGCGAGAGGGTGGCCGAGGTGACGGCCGCGTCGATGTCGGCGACGAGGAAGCCCTGGCTGAGCTTCGGCGCCAGCGCCCGATCTTCGTCCGCCATCTTCAGCGCGTCTTTCGCCACCAGCGAATAGCGCCCGTCGAGCGAAGGCCCCTCGAAGCTCTCAAGGATGAAGTGGCGGGTGTCCATCTCCGCCAGCGCCTGCCCAAGCTCGCCGCGGATGATGCGGATCGGCTTGCCGCGGAGGTACGGCTGCCGCGCCCGGAACTTCCCCCAATAGCTGCCCTGCTTGAACGGATCATAGGGCCGCTCAGTGACGTAGGGATCATAGCCCGGCCCGGTGTCCGGCCACGGGAAATCCGAAAAGCTCACGCTGAGCGAGGAGCGGGTGCCGAGGTTCTCGCCGAGCGAGATGGTGCCGGGCGAAAGCGACACGCTCTCGATGCAGGGCAGCGCGTCGATGCCGCTCTCGACAAGGTACGCGGTGCCGATGGCAAAGCGCAGCGTCACCGGAGCATTCGAATAGTTCGGCCGGTCCTGGCACGTCGCCTTGGTGTTGAAGCACTTGCGGGTTCCGGTCGGGTTTGGTCCGGCCAGCGTCGCCGTGCAAGGCGCGACGCCGTAGCTGAGCGCGCAGGTGTCGATGTCGATCTCGACGAAGGTGAGCGTCTTCACAGCGCCACCGCCGAGAGCTGGAGATTGAGGCCAACCACCACGCCCTCGCGCAGCACCGAGGTCTCCGGCCGGATGTCGCCGGTGACCCAGGCGAAGCCCACCTCGGCCGGATAGTCCGCTGGCATCCAGGCGAAGAAGAACGGGATCTCGCGCGCCGCCTTCACGAAGTCCGCGAGGTTGGCGTGGAACCAGTCATAGTTGAGGAACTGGATTTGCGCGTTCGTCGCGAGCGCCTGCCGGGTGACGATGCGGCCGAGATAGTCCCCGCTCTCGGCCTGCCCCGTCACGATGTCGTCGGAAGCGGCGAAGGGCAGCGGCACATGGCCGGGCTGCAGGCCGCGCTGCAAGCGGGTGAGCCGGCCGATATAGACCACGGCTATGCGGGGCGCGGTGGCGACGGGCACCAGCTTCAGCCGCACCTGCGCGGCGAACACGGGATCGAAGCGCAGGATGGCCGGCGCATCGCCCGCCAGCACCACGGGTGTGAACACCTCGATCCAGTCGCCGGGGCTCCCCTCGTCGGGAATCTCCACCGAGACATTGACGCCGGCCGAGCCGAGATTGTGCCGGGCGATGCCGACATAATCGATCGGGTCAGGGCTGGTGACATCGAAGGTGACGTACTGCACGGCGATGCTGTCGGACTGCCAGCGCGCCGCCGTCGAGGGGTTGGCAAGGTTGCTCGCCGGGAAGGCGGTCAGCTCATGATCAGCGGTGATGCCGCCGAGCGTCACCAGGTTGCGCCAGCCGATGAGCGGCGCGTTCGGCGAATGCTCGTCGACCGGCGTCGCCAGGATGACGACGCTGCGGGAGATGATGACGGCCATGGATCAGTTCCCAACGATCAGCTGGTAGCCGTCTTTCTGCATGTCGACGAACTGCCGGAACAATTCCTCGACGCTCTCGCGCGAATACACCTGCCCCTGCAGGCTCAGATAGATCGCCCGCGTCGGGTCGGCCGCGCCGCCATCGCCGCCGCCTGACGACGTATCTTCCGCCGGCGCCGAGCCCTTGTTGACGCTCGGCCGGCTGCTCGATCCCGGATTGGTGCGGGCAATGGTGGCGATCTGCGCGGCGCCGGCAGCGGCCACCGCGGCGGCGCCGGCAAAGCCCAGCATGCCGCCCTGCGCGAGCGCCTTGGTGATGCCCTCGGCGGTGTTGATCACCGCCTGCGCGATGCCGAACGCCTTGGCGATGCCAAAGCCCTTCTTGCCGGAAGCCTCGGCCAGGGTGGAGAGCGAGCCGAGGATATCGGAAACATGGCCGACGAGCTGCTCGCGGATCCTCATCTCCTGCTCGACGCCCTGCCGGGTGATCTCGGCCAACTTGTCCGTATGGTCCTGCTGCGCCCGCTGCATCAGCTCGTCATATTCGGCCTGCGTGATGTTGCGGTTTTCCAGCCAGGTCTTGAGGTTCTCGATCCGGGTCTCATAGGAGGCCATCTCCGCCTCCTGCTCCGTCATCAGCGCCTCGCGCAGCGCCTGCACGCGGGCATTGATGGCATCCGTCTCGGCCTGCTGCTTGGCGAGGAAGGCCTCATAGGCCTTGTCCGCCTCCTCCGGCCGCTCAGGCGGAAGCGGCGTCTTTGGGCCGGTGATATTCGGAACCACAGGCGCGGCGGGTGTCGATGATTCGCCGTCCTGCCGAGCGTTTAGTATCTTGATGAGTTGAGCCTCTTGCGCGTTGAGCGCATCGATCTTCTCTTGCAAAGCAGCGATAGCATTGTCGCCGATGCCCACTTCGATCTGATCGCTATTTGCAATCTTCTCCCGCGCATCCGCGATCTTCGATACCAGATCAAGGCGGTCGCGCATGATGGTGTTTATGCGCGCCTCTATGGTCTCATTCTGCTGCTGATCCGGCGGATTATAGCTGTCGCGCATCCGCTGCACGAGATCATAGATTCCCTTCAGTTCGGCATAGGCTTGCCCGATGTCGCGCGCGAACTTGACGACCTCAGTCTGAGACCAAGTTGTCAGAGTCCCCATGACATCGTTGAACTTTCGATTCACATCATCCGCACCCTTCACAACTTCATCCGTGAAGACACGGCCAAGCTCGTGCGCGCGGTCGATGGTCTTGCGAATGCCGTCGGCACCCTGGCTGATCAACTGCACGAACTGCTCGCCACCCGAGCCACCGAGCAGTTCATCGAAGATGCGGATCTGCGCCGCACTGTCGAGTTGGCGCAGGCGCTCGATGATGTCGAGCATCAGTGCGCTGGGATCCTTCAGCCGCTCTTTCAGATCGTCGGCGCTGTAGCCGAGCCGCTGGAACGCATCGGCGGCGCTGCCGCCACCTGTAGCGATGAACTCGTCGGCCCGCAGATTCAATTCCTTGAAGCCGTCGACCATGGCGTCGATGCCAATGCGGTTCTGCTCGGCGACGAACTTCCATTCCTGAAATGCCTTGAGCGAGAGGCCGGAGCGCTTGGCCTCGTCGCCGAGCGAGGCAATGGCGGCCACCGTCTCGCGGATCGCCTGCGTGGCGCCGGCAAAGCCGATGCCGAGGATCGCACCCTTGATGCCGGCCGCGGCTGCCGAGACGTAGCTTGCCGTCGTCGACATCGTGGATTTGAACTTCTTGCTCCACGCCTGCGCGTCCCTATCGGCCTTGTCGAGCCCCGCCTCATACTCGGCAGCGTCGATGCCGAGCTTGGCGAGCAGACTGCCGACTACGGTTCCCTTCGCCATGCGGACACCACTTTTGATTTGGGAGATGGATGGCTAGGCTTGCGAGGGGATGCGGGAGGGACACATGCCGCCGACGACGGACTTGTTTTTGCCGGGCCTTGGGAATTGGTCCGGTCTAGTGCTTGCGGCGGTTATCGCCTTTGGGTTCTTCGCGCCGCTCTGGATGTCGATCGCGGCGGAGAGCGGCATATCAATCGTGACATCGATCGTTCTACTGACGGTCGCTGCGGGTATTGTCTTCATTGGCAAGGCCGTGACGCACGAAATCCTCGCCGCCATCGTCTACATGGCCGCGCTACTCTCGGCGTCGTCTATCTTCGCTGCACACCGTTCGAAACCGCCATCCACTGGAGGGCGATAGCGATCTGCTCATCCATGGTCTGCTGCGCCCGCGGGCCTCGCCGCCGGATCTGCAGATCCTTCAAGGGCGTCATCTTCTTCGCGCGGGTGAGCGCGGCTGTCTGGAAAGCCAGCCAAGCGCGGTCATTGTGGTCGCGACGGTCCCGCTCTGTCGCACCGTCGAGCACAGTGAGGATCTGGCGTAGCGTCAGCCGCCAGAAAACCTCAGGATCCTGCCGGGCGGCAACCCAGGCGGAGAGCAGCGGAGCAGGATCCGTCAGCCCCCCGCCTCCGGAGGGCGGGCAGCCCTGCTCCGCGCCGCCGTGGGAGAGAGCATCGGCATCGCGATCGTGGAGGCCACCATGATGGCTTTCGACGCCTCCTCGAGCCCAGCTACTTCAAGGATGTCGCCCGCATCCCTGATACCTGCCGCAGGCTGGTGATCCTGCAGCATCGCCCACAGCACCGAGCGCAGCAGGCTCAGGCGCATGTTAAGCGGGTTTTTCTCGATGACATCGAGTTCCAGGAGGATCTTGAAGATGGGCAGGTTGAGGTGTGCCTCAAGGGAGCACATCGCGTTCATGCTCAGCGAGAGCAGATAGGTGTTCTCGCCGACCGTCAGGGGCGTCTGCCCCCGGTGAGGGTTCGCCATCATGCCGGTGCTCACGCGATGACGTTGGCGGTCGCAGCGCTTTCGGCCGGCGTGGGGCCGACCGAATTCGACGCTGTGACGAGCACCGTGATGGCGGCGCCCACGTCGCCGCCGACCGGCGTGTAGGTCGAGGCATTGGCGCCGGCAATATTCGCGCCCGCCTTCTTCCACTGATAGGCGAAGGTTGGCGCACCGCTCCATTCACCAGGCAAGGCGGTCAACGGCTGGCCGACCTTGGCGAGGCCGGAAATGGCCGGCTTGATGACGTTCGCAGGCGCTGCAGCGGCGGTGACAACCACCGAGCCCGTCACCTTGAAGGTGGCGGTCGCGGTCATCTTGTCGTCGAAGGGGGCCGCCGGCGCATAGCCGGTGAGAATGCCGTCGAAGCCGAACTTGACGCCGTTCGGCCAGGTGATTCGGCACTTCACCTTGGTGCCCTTCACGCCGAGGAGCAGCGCCTCACTTGCGGAGCCGGGCAGGAAGTTCATCTCAAGCGAGGCCTCGCCGGGATCATTGAGGCCGGGGATGAACTCGCGGTCGCGGTTCGGCGACTGCATGTGTGTGGCATCGACCGCATCGATCGCGAACGTCGGAGGCGTGATGTTCGTGACTTCGGCTATTGCCGTCCACGCTCCGCCGCCATTGGTCGAGATTTCAAACAGGCTGCCATAGCCGATCGAAGCGTCGGTCATGGAGATCTCCGGTGCTGATGGAAGCGCCTGCCCACGGCGCGATGACGGGCGCTTAGCTGGCCGTGCGCGACCAGATGTCGAAATCGAGCGAGACGACGTGGAACAGCTGGCTTTCCGGCTTGTCCGCGTAGGAGCGCTCGGCGGTGAGGAAGATGCCCCCGAAGCGCACCCCGCCGTGCTCGCCGCGATAGCCGGAGAGACGAGCAATGACCGCCTTGGCGGCATCCGAGGCGAGCTTGTAGCCCGCGGCGTCATTGCCGTTCGGCGCGCGGGCGCGAACGTCGATCTGCACTTGGGCTCCATCGAGCCCGTCAGAGCCGGCCATGTGATAGCCGACAGCTCCGCCGATGCGCGAGAGCCGCGCCGCCGGTGAGCCGATGCCCTGCGGATAGATGTTCCAGTGCAGCCGGTCGCCGAGCCTGGCGCCAATGCCGGCGTCGGCGAGCATGAGGGAGACGAGCGCCTCTTCCATCACGCGCCCCCCTTCTTGGCCTTGCGCTTGGCCGCGCGCCGCGCCGCCTTCTCGATCTCGGTGCCCAGCTCGCGGCCGATGCCATCGAGCACGGCGCCTTGCGTCTGTGCGAGGGCGGGCCGCAGATAGGGCTGCGGCGCCTGCGTCGCCGAGCCTAACTCCTGCACGATGGCCTTGATCGCCCGCCGCTTGCTGCCGCGCGCCGGGCCGACATAGACCTCTGCAAAGGTGTCGCTCGTGCCGCCGGCCCGACGCGCCGCCCGCAGCGCCGAAGTTGCCGCGGCCTTGGATCCGCCCGAGCGCAGCACGGCGCCATAGGCCTTCAGCCCCTCATCCATTTCCGCAATCGTCTTCGCGGCGAGGATGATGCTGTTTTCCAGATCGTGCGTGTCCTTCGGCGCGAGCTGCGCGGCCTTGGCCGCCATCGGTTTCCCGGTCTTCAGCAGCGTGCGCTTGAGAACGCCCTTCTGCACCGCCTTGCTCAGATCGGAAAGGCCGGCGCTCAGCTCCTTGAGGCCGGAGACCGAATATCTCAGCTTGCCGACCATCACTCGGCCCTCGCCGCCGCGGTGATCTCGATGCCCTCTCGCCGCCCGATCTCCTTGGCGCCGACGATGTCGAAGGTGCGCCCTTCGAACTCCAGCCACCAGGTCGGCGAGACGCCGGCGACATCCGGGCTCCAGCGGATCCGGAAGCGCGCCGACAGGTTCGCCGTCACCTCGGCCGATGCGAAGCGCTCACGATCCGACACCGGCGCATACTCCGCCCACACCGTCCGCGCGACCGGCGCGCCCTTGATCGGCGCATTGAACTCGTCACGGCCGAAGTCCTGGCAGTTGGTCGACAACAGCGTGATACGGCGATCGAGCTTGCCACCCTCGATCATCTGTACACCCGCAGTTGCGCGAGTAGCCGGGCCACTCCGATCGGCAGTTCCGAAACGATCGTTCCGGTGATGTGGTCCTCAGCCGTGAGATACCATGAGCCGACCAGAAGAAGGATTGCGGTGCGTGCCTGAGGAGGCAGCGCGAAATTAGGGTTTTCATCGTCGGCGGCATAGCCGCACTGGAACCGGATCCTGACCGCATCCTTGCGCTCCGAACGCAAGGTCGGTCGGGTGAAAGTCGAGAGCAGGTAGAGTGTCGCCCCCTGATCCGTCGGCAGGCTATAATAGTTCGCCGGATTCACAGTCTGCTCGATACCGGCGGCATCGATATAGCGGACATTGACGATGGTACGCACAGGCTTTGCCGGGATGGCCACCTCAGGCGACCATCCCGCTAGGCCGAGTTCCAGCGTTGACGAGCCCAGCACTACGCTGGCCTGGTCCGCCACGAAGGCAGTCGCCTCCTCGATCAAGCCGCGTATCCGCAGATCATCATGCACATGATCGATATGCAGGCGTGCCTTCGCTTCGTCGAGCGTGACGACAGGATCCGCAGCCGCGGCGACGATGCTGATCATCAGTAGAGCGCCACGATGTTGGTCGCCGTGGTGCCCGCGACGCGAACCGCCTTGGCGCGCACCGGCAGGGTGGTGCCGGCCGCGACAGCGACCAGCGTCACCGCGTCAACGTCATCCTCGGCGATGATAGTGATGTCCCCTGCCCCGCCGATCCACAGCGCATCGCACACGCCATCCGGCAGATTGTTCGCGGCGTGAGGCGCTACCACCCGCAGCCGGCTTGCGGGCATTGTCGCCCGCAAGGCATCGAGCGTGCTCTTTACGGCCATCGCGCAAGCTCCGATCAGGCGTCGTCATAGACGACGTGGAAGGCGCCGACCTTGGCGGCGCCACCCTGGGCGAGAACGATCTTCACCCGGTCGCCGGCAAGCGCGATCTTGTCCTGCACGGCAGTGCCGCCGGCGGCATAGAGCGAAGCGACGCCGGCCTGCGAATGCGTCGGCAACCGCGGCGCGACCACGGCCGAGACGTTGACGTCCGCCTGGGTCCACAGGTTGATGCCGGTGGCCTCGCCGGTGATGGTGAAATCGACGCCATTGGCGTAGCCGTTCACGCCATCCTTGACGTATTCGATCTGATGGATCTTGCCGGAGATGCGAGGGGTATAGGCGGTCGCGGTGCCATCGGCAGCCGTGGTGACGGTGACCTTGAAGCGGCGCACGGGAGGCTCCTTTCACGGCGCGAACGCGCCTCAATCGGCGGAGGGCTTCCGCCTGGTGGGGGACTTGTTGGACGGAGCGGGCTCGGCCTTGTTGCGGGGCTTTGCCTCGGCCTTGGCGCGGCGGCCAAGCTCGACGAACTTGCCGGGATGCCTCTTGAGGAGATCGGCGCCGATACTGTCGGACACCTCGAATTCCTCGCCGGGCCGCAGGCTGTCGGACTTCACGGCACTGACGTGCATCTGGTCGAGAGCCTTGAGACGCATGGTGCAGTCCCTTCATGAAAAAGCCTCCGGCGGTGAAGCCGGAGGCTGGCTGCAGGAAGGCGATCAGGCGGCGAGCGCGTCGCTGAAGTCGCCCTTGACGAAGGATTCGGGGCGATAGACCGCGAGCGCCAGACGCTCCTCGGCGCGGATCGTCACGAGGTTCTTGCGGAAGTTGTCGCTGTCCTCGGTCGAGATCTCGACCGTGGCATCTTCGCGATCGAAGATCTGGGCGCCCATGTTGAAGGCGCCGGTCAGGAACTTGTCGATCGTCATCGCCTGGGTTTCGACCACAGGCAGGCGCCACAGCCGCGGCTCGGTGCCGCCCTGCGGATTGGCGAACAGATACGCGCCGTCATCGGTCTTGGTCAGCTCGATGTCGGCCCAATCCGCCGGGTGCATCACGATGCCGTTCGACGGATACTCAGCCAGGAACGCCTGCAGGATGGCAAGGCGAATGACATCGATCTTGGTCAGGTTGCCGGCGGCGGTCGGAACGATCGGCGCGGCGTAGGCCGAGGCCTGCGTATAGATGCCGTTGAGATCGGTGCCGGCGCCAGAGCCGTTGAGAAGCTGGTTCTCCTCGACATAGGCGAGGCCATAGCGCAGGCGCCCGTCGATGTAGGACTGCAGCATGGGCACATCGTCGAGGATCTGCTTCGTGGCGAGCACCCAATGCGCGATCGTGGTGACGGCCGTGGTCACCAGATCGAACTTGATCTCAGACTGCGGCTTGGCCGCACCGGAGGTTTCCGAGACGGTCGCCGCACTGTTGGTGAAGCCGGTCTCCTTCGGATACTGGATCGCGTTCGAGGTGGTGCGACCCGGCATCAGCAGATCGCGGATAGTCATGCGACGCTGCGGCGTGGCGAGCAGGCCGACACGCTGCGGCACGATCAGATCGCCGGCCGAGCCATCGGCATCGGTGGTGAGCGCCGAGATGATCGCCTTCACCGGGATCGCCACGCGGCCACGGCCACCGGCCTTGATGAAGGCCTTCAGATCGTCATGGCCGGTGACCATCTCCCCGAGGGTCTTGCGACGCTCCGGCCCGGCGGCACCGCGAACCATCTTCTGCTCGATCTCGGTGAGGCGGGCGGACAGTTCGTTGTGCTTGATCAGAGCTTCATCGGCCGCCCTCTTGGTCTCAGCGGTGACCACACCGAGGTTCTTGATCTCGGTGTTCGTGGTCTCGGCCTGCTTCTTCACCTCGTCGGCCGCCTTCTTCAGCTCGACGGCAAGCTGGGCGAGATCCGCTTCGCTGGCGCCGGCCGCAGCCGTGGCGGCAACGATGCCCATGGCGTGTGCGTCCGGCGCGAGCAGGTAGAGGCCGACGAGTGCCAGGCACACGAAGGCGAGGAGCCCAAGGGCTCGATAGTTGATTTTCATGGGAGTGTTCCTTAGCGGGGAAGGAAGGCCGAGACGGCGGCGCGCAGCTCGCCGATGGCCGGGTTATTCGCCTTGCCCTCGGACTCGCTCCGAATGGCCTTCGCATAGCCGACAGAGGCGATCTGTACGGCCATGGCCTTCGGGATCCCTGCCTCGCGCAGGAGATCCTCGAATTCTTTCACCGGCATGGGATCGCCATCGCGCAGCCGGCGGGCGAACTCCTCCATGCGTTCGGACTTGACGGTCGCCTTCGGATTGGCCGGGAAGCTGACGATCGACACCTCGAGGAGGTCGACTTCCATCAGCTTGCGGGGGCCGCTGCCCTCGGCGGGCTGGGTGTCCACCTCGCGATAGCCGATCGACAGGCCGCGGATGGCACCGGCCTTCAAGAGGATCTTGGCCTCGTCCGCCTTCTGCACGCCGGCGAGAAGGTGGCCCTTGCCCCATAGCCCCTTGCGATCCTCGGCGAGATCCTCCCAGACGCCGATCGGCGTCCACGGATCGTGCTGCCAAAGCATCAGCGGCATGGTGCCGGCGCGCTTGTGCTTCGCCAGGCTGTTGGTGAAAGCGCCGGCCTCGACGCTCTCATTGTAGCTGTCGCGGACACCGAACACCGAGCCGTAGCCCTCAAAGGTGCCGTCTTCCGACAGGTCTTTGACCTGCAGGGCGAATGCCTTGGTCTTCATGGGTGTCAGTCCTCGTCGTCGAGCGGCGGCCCGCCATTGTGTCCGAGCGGCACGTTCTGTGACTGCACGGTGAGAACATCGCCGCCGGGGAGCGGCGGCAGGTTTTCCAGCCGGCGCACCTCGTTGCGCGTCATGATCCCGTTCTGCACCATCACGGTGTAGAAGGCGGCGCGAGCGGCGCTGTCGGTGCGGAGCAGGCCTTCGACCTTGAATTCCGGTTTCAGCGTCGCGCGCAGCGTCGCCGGGATGAGCGAGCGCTGCACCGCCTGCTCGATGCGGGAGAGGTATGGGCGTAGCGAGAAGGTAAGGAAGCCGATCAGCTGCTGCTCAAGGCCCGAACCCCAGCTGGTCGAATTCTGCGTATGGCCGACCATGAAGGGCGGCACACGGAACCAGCGACAAATCTCCTCGACATGGAACTGCCTGGTTTCAAGAAACTGGCTGTCCTCCGGCGTCATGGTAACGGGCTGGAACGTAACACCGGCCTCAAGCACCATGACGCCACCAGCGTTTGAGCTGCCGACATAAGGCTCGACAATGTTCTCGCGGAGCTGCTTCCGCTGCTCGGGTTTCAATACCTCGTTGACTGTAAGGAAGCCGGTCGGCCGGATGCCGTTCGCGAACATCGATCCGGCCATCTCGTCGGCCGCGAGCGCCGTGCCCATGGACTGCCGGGCGAAGGCGATCGGCGAGAGGCCGACATCGCCAGCGCCGCCGAAGCCGCGCACGTGGAAGATCTCGTCCTCGCCATAGGTTCGGAAGCCCTTCGGGTCCGAGTAGCGATAGACGCGCGCGCCGCGCTCGTTGCGCGAAACCTGCATGAGATCAGTAGACAGCGGCGTCAAAGCGACGAGACGATTGCCGATCATCTCTTTCTTTGAATAAGAGTTGCCTCCCAAGCACAAGGAAAGAACCACACCTTCCCAAAACTCGACGGCAGTGTAGTCGGCACTGGGTGAGTCATGGATCAAAGCATAGAGCGGGTCATCGGCAGCGATCGTGCGGCTACCGTCCGCCGCCGTGCGATAAAGCATGAACGGAAGGGTCGCCACAGTCTCTGACAGCAATCGCATGCACGCCCAAGCAGCAGCGATCCGCATCGAGCCTTCTGGTGTGACGGCCTTTCCGGAAGCCGTCATGGCCGGGAAGGCAACTCGCCAAGATTCAGCGTCTCGCAATCCGAACCCGGCCCGGATCACCTGCTTCAGACGCGAAGCAAGGGTGAGCTTCGTGCTTCGCATCATGAGTGCACCGGGTTCGCGAGGAAGTCATCGATACGGCTCTTGGCAACCGGGTTGCGGCTCATCATTTCGACAGCGTTGAAGCTCGCCATCAGCGGGTCGATCTTCGAGCTGCCGGTCCGCTTCTCGATGTAGACATTGCTGCCGCGTTGCTCACATCGGGCATTCTCGACGCACCAGCGCAGCAGTGCCGAGCCGCCGTGCTTCATCGTACCGTCGGCGAGCTTTCGCTCTGTGCCGAATATCGCCGAGGAAAGCCGGTAACCCTGCGTCACCGCCGCCACCATCGGCTCGCCGATGCCGTAGGAGGCGAGCTCCTCGAGGAGCGCGGGAACGCCGGCCGGGTCCAGGCCGATCGCGTTCGCATCCGGCAAGAGCCCTTCCTGCCAGAGATCAACGATGATCTGCGCGGCCTCCTCGGCGTCTTGCGTGACGCGCTCGCATATGACCAGCGTGCGCTCCGCCTCGAAATCGGCGAGCTTGCTGACGATCTCCTTATGCCGCTCCAGCACCTTCTTCTGCGCCCAGGCTTTTGCCCACAGCATCCAGTGCCGGGTGACCTTGTGCCGCCCGATGACGGCGAGGCCCCACAGATCGTCGAGGCCGCCGACATCGCCGCCGACCACGCAGACGTCGGCATTCGCCTTGATGTAGTCGAGCGTGACGCGCCGGTCGGTCGCCTCGGTCCAGAAGTCGGCGCCGATCCAGCGATCATCGTGCATCGCCATGCCGATCTCGATATTGAGATGCTGGCTGGCCCAGCGGCGCGCCGCCTCCTCGCCCTTCTTCCACTCGGTCTGCCACTCGCCATTGAGGCGGTCGACGCTCAGCGAGCGGCCGAGGTTAGGCAGCACCAAACTCCAGTTCTTCGTGTCTTTCCACGGCAGCGTCGGATCGAGCTGCATCGCCTCTGGGAATTCGTAGAGCACCGGCAGCATCCTGACGCCCTCGGTGATCTTACCGTCGCGCACCGCGCGGGCGTACTGCAGCTCCTCCTTGAAGATGCCGAACGGCGGCACCTCAGACTGCGTGGTGATGATGATCAGCAGGCTTTCCGGATTGGTGATCATGCCGCCGCGGATCTGGCCGAGCACGCGCCTGGCGGAGGGCGATTCCGCCATGACGTGCAGCTCATCAAGGATCGCGAAGGCCGGGATCGAGCCGGTGACCACCTTCGGATCGAAGCTCTTGATCTTGAGCCGGGCATTCATGCGAACACCCGTGCGCTCGTCGACATGTAGATCGACGATCGTCTTCTTGTGGTCGATGACCTTGAACCGCCGCGACAGATAGGCATCCGCCTCGATCATGGCGCATGCCTGCATGAAGCACTTGTCGGCCACCTCCTGCGTCGGCCCAATGATGACGCCGTCGATGTTCGGCCGGCGGTTCATCATCAGCGCGATGAGGCCGAGCGCCGCCGCGTTCGTCGTCTTGCCGTTCTTCTTCGGCACCAGGTTGAACAACTCGCCAACGAAGCGCTCGCCAGACCTCGGATCGATCGATCCGAAGGCCGCGCGCACGATGTCGCGCATCCACTCCCCGGCCGCCTCGCCCATGGTCGGCATGCCGGGGATGTCCGGAATACGCAGCTTGTTGAACAGGGCCACCGCGCACTCGGCGAGCACCTCGTCGAGCGGCAGCACCGGAATAGGCGTCTGCCCGGCCTTCAGCTTGTCGAACCAGTCGGGGCAAGCGAACGAAATGCCCTCGGGCATCAGTGCCGCCGGCCCATCTTCGCGAAGATGTCCCCGTAGTCATCAGGGATCATCTGCGCGTCCTGCAGCGCCTGCTCCTTCTTGCCGAGCGCCTTCGGCTTATCCTCGGCCTCCGGCTCGTCGTCCTCCGCGTCGGCATGGTTGCGGGGCGCAGCCGGCGCGGCGGTTTTGATCATAGCGTAGAGCTGCTTGATCGCCTGGACCTTGCCTTCGCGCACCAGCTTCATGAGCACGTCGAGCATGACGCCCTCGGTAAGCACCGCGCCGTATTCGAGCTCGCGGGAAAAATACTTCCGGAGCGTCTTCTCATCGACGCCCATGTTCTCGGCGATCCGCCTCTGCGACCAGCCGGCCGCCGCGCGTATCGCAACAAACTCTTGATTTTCCTTGTCTTTCTTGAAAGACGGCCGGCCGCGGCGATCTCGTATCGGCGCGATCGGCGCGCCGAACAGATCGACATCGGGGCGGGGTTCGGAATTCTCGTCAGCCACAGGAAAAAAACTCCGAACGGTAAGGGCGCGGGTCGGGACGAGAAGAGGCTTCCAGACTTTTGCACCCCCCTCCCCGTGCTTGGCGTCACCGGACGGCCCGGCGCTCCTCGATCTGCTTCAGCCGATCGTGGCAGGGCTTGCAGAGGGTCTGCAGGTTCGCGTCATCCCAGAACAGGCGCTCATCGCCTCGGTGCGGCACGATGTGATCGCACACGAGTTGAGAGGTGTTGCCTTCAATGCGACCGCAGCCGCGCATACGGCAGGTGAACAGATCGCGGGTGAAGATGGCGATGCGCTTCTTCCGCCAGCGCTCGGTGTCGTACCAGGCACGCCACGGTGCGGACGTGCGACGCAACTGTGTGCGCTGCCGTTCGTCGCTGGTTTGGATTGCAATGCGCGATAGCGCAGGTGAGATGCGAGAGGGCAGCGCCTTGAGGCGTGGCATGGAGGGAACACCTCAGAATAGAAAAGGCCCGAAGCGTTTCCGCTCGGGCCTTTGAGAATGCTCCCGGATGAGGAAGCGGTCAGGTGCCGTTCTGGACCGGCCCTGGCTTGCCCTTCTTTCCGGAGAAGGCCGCGCCTGCCGTCACCGCCGAAAGCGTGCCGGCCTTTGCAAGGACAGGTGCCGTATAGATCTTCCGCATATCGTCCCCCTAAGTAACGCTCACCATGGGTTGAGCGCCATTAGGATCGCTGAAGACGGCGGCAAGTCAAGGAGGGGTGATACCGGACCATGCCGCCCTCCAGAAACAACTATGCCCGGCCGCGTCTCCGCTCCGGGCATACCATCCTCATTATCAATTTAGGTAGTCGTAATCTGATTTGGCAAAAAGCGTCAAGGATTGGAATAGACAATCCGGACTTCTTTTTCATCATGTCCCCATGAAGGCCGCTCAGCACGCACGCCAGACACCCTGACGTCGGGTTCCTCGCCCGGTGCTCGATCCTCCATGCGCCAGAGCCGGCAGAA
The DNA here is from genome assembly GCA_029266425.1 of Xanthobacteraceae bacterium. Classification (GTDB taxonomy): domain Bacteria; phylum Pseudomonadota; class Alphaproteobacteria; order Rhizobiales; family Xanthobacteraceae; genus Ancylobacter. Next base: position 300,424 of record JAQSWY010000001.1, on the reverse strand, counting down.
GGCCAAAAGCCCCGATCGGAGCAACCGCAAATCATCGTCACGACAAGGCTCGTCTTTGATCACCACCGCTTCCAGAACGGCGAACACGTTGCTGGCCTCGGGCAAAGCCCGGATCGCCCGCATCGCAGCGCCGTGCGCCTTCAGCACACGAGCGCGCTTCTGCACCTCCGACTCGGGGCACTCCGCTGCGAGATGATCGGCCTCCATCGGCTGTTCCATACCGGGCGCCACCATGCCGGCGAGCGCCGAGCTCGTCTGCATGGGCGTGGCGAGCACGACATGGAACTCCCGCACCACACCGCGCCAGCGCTCGGCGGCCCAATACTTCGCCTCGGAGATCACACCGCTCAGGAACATGCGGCCGATCTCCGTCGCCGCCCGCTGATCCTTGCGCAGATCCTCGGCGAGGCCACGCCGGTGCGGCTGCGCGCACACCACATCCCGCACATCTCGCGGCTTTTGGGAAAGCTTCCCCGAAGGGAACCGCTTGCCCTGCTTCCTCGGCCTTCCGCGCCTTGCCATACTCGCCTCCTCAAATCCCTTGCCGCAACACATCCCGATCCGCTTCCGTCATCCCGCCCGGCGGGCCGGTCTTGCCGCCGTCGCCCTTGGGCGGATAGCGCTGCGGGAAGGTTCGGCCCTTGTGCTCGCTCTGCACCCAGCCGCCGTCGCTGCCGCGCACCAGCTCGTGCCGCCCCATGGTGAAGCGATTGGCGAAGCCAGCTTGCCGATAGGCTGCATGCCATGCCGCCCAGGCGTCGGTTCCTTCCTCGACGAACACCCATTGCGAGCGATCGGCCGCACCGGACATCGCCCACAGCACGGCCCGCTTGATCGGGTCATCCTCGATCGGTCGCGGAGCCGGCTCAGCCTTGGTGTGGATGGCAGGAAAGTTCTTCCAGCGCCGTTCGTTCAGGAACGACGCGGGATCGCAGACACGCCGCTTGATGGCTCGGCAATGGGCGAGGTAGCGCGGCAGGCCAGCCAGGGCCTCGGCCCGCTCGACGGTGGAGAGCCGAGCCCATGCCCGCATCGCCTTGCGCTCGGAATAGGCCGGATCCGGCTGGAATGTCTCGATGAAGACGGCGAACTGCGTGTCCGGCCTGCTCTCCCCTTCCCCATCCCCATGTTCGGCTTCGCCCGCTCCGTCCCCCTCGGGGGCTATGGGGGGTTCTTCTATTGACGGTTCAATTGACGGTTCCTGTGTTGTCACAGTTGACAAGGGGGCCTTGTCACCGCTGACAAGGGGGGCCTCGTCAGATTGACGAGGGGGGGCCTTGTCAATCTGACAAGGGGGGGTGCCCTTCTGCACCGTGATCAGAAGGCGGATCATGTCGCTCGTGCGCCCGCCATTCGGGCCGACGCGCGGCGTCCGCTCGATCAGCCCGGCCGCCTCGAGGTCGGCCAGCCGGCGCGAGACGGTTTCCGGGCTCTGCACGCTGCGCTCGGCCAGCATGCGGCGGCTCGGCCAGCAGCAATGCTCCTCGTCGGCATAGTCGGCGAGCGCCATCAGCACCAGCTTGGCGCCCGGCGCGAGAGACGTGATCCGCCACGCCCAATAGGATGCATCGACACTCACGGCACGGCCTCCTCGGCGAAGAGGGGTGCCGACATCATCGGCGCGGACGTGGCGCGGGGGACCGGCCTGCCCTTGGGCGCCGTTTCCTCAAGGCTAAGGCAGTTCGCCCGCACCAGGGCCTCGGCCATGTACGGAGACACGCTGTTGCCGACCATGCGCTTCTGCGCCTCGCCGGTGAACGGCTGGCCGTCATAGCCGTGCTCGATGATGTAGCTGTCGGGAAAGCCCTGCGCGCGGAACAGCTCGCGCGAGGTGAGCATGCGCATGCCGATGTCGACCAGCACATAAGGCTCGCCGCCGATCGAGACGGTGACGACGCCGAAGCGATCGCGCGTCGTCACCGTGTGGCAGGGTTCGTCGAGGCGCGGATCCTGATCGGTCCCGTAGTATTTCATCAGGAAGGCGCGCACCTCGGCGACATGCCCGCCGCCGGCGCAGATGGTCGGTGCCGGCGCCTTCGCATCCGCGTCGCGCCGGTCGCTACCTTTGAGGTTCAAGAGGCCGGCCGAAACGACAGCCTGCGTGCAGCCCTTGCCCACGATGGTCGAGACCGGCTCGCGCGCATCGTGGCCGACCATGTCGGTGTTGTGCTGGGCGAGGAAGGCGGAGACGAGCGAGGCCCCGTTGCCCGTCGGCACGACGGTTGCGAGCGGCACATGGGCCGGCTGGCACCGAGGCTCCTGCCCTTTCCGCTCGCCATAGCGCGGCACGAAGAACGGCGCGACGATCTGATCGGTGTCCTTCCGGCTGGCAGTGATCGTGTGCAGCGGCCCGTCGAGCGTCCGCGATGCGCCGCCCTGCTGCCCATAGCTGGAGAAGGGCATCAGAACCGGGTCGACCAGGGCGAAAGAGCCCGACGTCGTCATCGTGCGGATCGGTTCGCCGGTGTCGTGCACCCCGTTGCGCTTCGCCGCGCTCGCCATGTCGGTGCGGATGATGAAGGGCGCCGCAGCATCGAGCACGTAGCGCTTCACCCCCTTGGCGATGCGGGTGAGCGTGGCCTCGGCGAGCGGCCGCCTGGCCGCGACGCCGAAGTCGCGCTTGATCTCCGCCGACGTGGCAAAGATCGAGGGGCACGGCAGCGACCAGTCGATGATCTCGGCCGCCGTCCGCCAGGGCTGCTTGCGACCGGCGATCACGTCGGGATCGGTCGGTGCTCCATGCGTCGGCTTCGGCCACACGATCTTTCGGCCATCCCGCCGGGCGATCAGGAACAGCCGCTTGCGCACCGTCGGCGCGCCGAAGTCGCAGGCGCGTAGCTCCCGCCATTCCACCTTGTAGCCGAGCCGCCGCAGCTCGCCGACCCAGCGATTGAAGGTCTCACCGCGGCGGTTCGGACACGGCACCATGAACGGGTTGCCGGCGTCGTCGAGCACTGGGCTTCCGTCCGCGCCGGTCTTCTGCACCAGCGGCCCCCAGTCGCGGAACTCCTCGACGTTCTCCAGCAGGATCACCTTGGGCCGCGCGCGCTTCGCCCACAGCACCACCACCCAAGCGAGATCGCGGATCGAGCGCTTCAGCGGGCGCCCGCCCTTGGCCTTGCTGTGGTGCTTGCAGTCCGGCGACGCCCACAGAAGATCGACCGGGCGTCCGGCGCACACATCGTCCGGGTCCACCTGCCAGATGTTGGAATTCAGGTGCCGCGTCGCAGGATGGTTCACCGCGTGCATCGAGAGCGCCTCGGCATCGTGATTGATCGCGATGTCAGGCGAGCGGCCAAGCGCCCATTCGATGCCGGTGGAAGCGCCGCCGCCGCCGGCAAAACTGTCGATGATGATTCCGGTCATGCCAGCCCCCTCTCGACAGGACCAGCTGACCGGAAGATTGTACCTGCCTCAATTGGAGAGGGAGGAACCGCAAATGCCATTTCAGCTTCAGCGAGTCTTGGGTGCCGCGCGGACTTGGGGAAACAACCAGACGCCGCAGAGCTGCCAGGCTCTCGCGAGAGAAATCGCCGAAATGGCGAGGCACGTCGACGAACAGGAGGGCCGCATCGCCAATCTCGAAGCGCTCGTCCGACAGTTGCAGGCGAGGCCACGGTAATCACGCGGTGCCCTCCCCCGCCGCCAGAGCGTCGAGCAGCGTGCCGATGGGGCCGAGCGGGGCGCCGTGAGAATTGCGCGATATGGCGTGGCGTAGCTCGTCGAGATGCGCGCCGTGCTGGAGCGCGATCGAGAGCACCACCGCGGCATCCGAGGTGTTGATCTCGGCATCCGAGCCGACCTTGGCGCCGTCGATGAAAATCTCGCCGATACTCCCGTCGGGATAGAAGCCGAGCGTCGCCGAGTAGCGCGTGGCCGTGCCGGGCGGGTGCACGAAATCGAAGGTCTCGTTCGCCCGCCTCTGGGGCAGGTTTTTGCGTGTCATGCCGTCGCTCCCATTCGTACATTTCTGTACGATTTCCCTTGTGCCTCGTACATTTTTGTGCGAATATCTCTCCATCGAAATTGGAGAGGGGAGGCATGAACCGAGACGACTTTATCCGGGCACTTCGAAAGTACTGCCGCAAGAACGGCATGAGGTTCGAAGTCGAGACCAAGCTCGGGAAGGGAAGCCACTACCGGATAGCGGTTGAAGACAAGAAAACAACCCTTCCGAATGGCGACTACTCCCCGCGAGGTGCAGCCCGGAACTACATCTGCAAGCAACTCGGCCTCGACCCCGCCGCCTTCTAGGCGGGGTCGAGTACCCATGTTGGGGCGGACGTCTCGGAAACGCCTTGAACGAATGGAGAGAGAGCGGTGAACAAGGCCTATGGCTTTACGATCACCCAGGACGATGAACTCGGCTTCGTCGCGCGCTCGCGCGATCTGCCCGAGGTCATCACCTGGGCGCCGACGCGTGAGAAGGCGGAGGAGGAAGCGGCCGATGCGCTGGAGGTGGCGATCGTCGGCCTGATGCAGGAAGGCGCGGATGTCGCCGAGCCGTCGCCCCTGAAGCGCGGCGAGGTTCCGGTGTTCCCGCCGGCGCAGGTGTCGGCGAAGCTTGCGGTCTATCGGGCATGGCGCGCGGCCGGCATCAGCAAGTCGGCCCTCGCCGCGCGCATGGGCCGGAGCGAGGTCGAGGTGCGGCGCATCCTCGATCCGCGCCACGGCACCAAGCTGGAGCAGATGGAAGAGGCCGCCCGTGCGCTCGGCGGGCGACTGTCCATCAGCTTCGAGGATGCGGCCTGAGATGGGAGGCGGCGCGATCATTCCGCCGCCTCCGCCGTGAAGGCCGCGCGGCGGCGGGAATAGGCCAGCTTCATGTTCCGCTTCTGGAACAGAGGCGAGAGGTGCGCCGGGTTGCAGCAGCGGCGCACCGTGCAGGTGTGGTCGAGCTGTTCGCCCGCCCGCAGCAGTCGCCCGCCGGAGACCAGCCACACCACCTTGTGCGCGGCCTGGGTCACGCCCTGCCACTTCACGCGGCCATAGCCGCCGCCGCGCCCGGTGCCACTGGTGGAACCGATCCACAGCCAGCACCCCTTCGCGGGGCATAGCTGCACGAGTGCGCGCAGCCGCGCCGGGAGATCATCGAGGGTGAAAGGAGCGCGCGCCATTACAGCCCCGCCTCCCGCTTCATCCTATCGATTGAGCGAGTGGAACCGTCTGCCGGCTTCGGCGTTTTTCTGTCGAACGCATGCAATACCCAGTAGTGAGGGCGGCAATCGACCCCTAGCCCCAGCACCCCAGCCGCCCGAACCACGGCGCCGCTCTGTCCCCCGGAGCGGCGCCATTCTTTTTCCGCGGGGCGCGCGAGATGCTCATCCGATGCGGTTCGCGGGAACGTGCAAAAAAGGGTGCTTCCGACTTCGGTCGCTGGTGGTATCGTGGGGGAATGGATGAGAACTTGGAAATGCGCGCCCGCGCCTTGTGCGCCGCAGATATAGATTCGGCCGAGCCTCCTGTTCAGGATCGTCAGGGCGCTATTGATCGGTACTGGATTGTTGTGGCCACAGAGATTGCTGGCGGCAATACCGGATTCGAAATGCCGGCCGACTTCGAACTGCGGGCTCAGGAATTCCGCTGGCTTAGCAAAGTTCCAAACTGATCGAGCGTCCACTTTAGCGGGGAACTCTTTCTCCGGCTCAATGCTTCCCCTTTCATGGCAACTCTGGTTGATCGTCGCGCGCGAGCGATAGCTCGCACAACGGCGAGAACGGCGCGCACCGCCGCAGCGGCAGTTGCGAGGCGTGAGCTCGTCGCCAAGAGAGGCGCGGAACGTAGAATGCAGCATGTTGCGACGCTGTCGGGCGACGGCTGGCTGCGTACTCGCGAGACAGGCTCCGCCGCCGCGACGTACCGCATCGAAATCTATCGCCACACCGGCGGCCCCGAACACGGCCGTCTGGTCACGCACGGTGTGATCGCCGCGGAAGGCTGGGCGCTCGCGGTGGCGCGCCTGGAAGGTGCCGCCGTGCTTGTTCAGCAAACCGGCGAGGCGATCGACGTTCGCCTGACAAGCATGGGCAGCGATACGACGGCGTCCTTTATTGTCACCGGCAAGATGCCCGCCTTCTGAGCCGAGCAACTTCACCGTCCCGCCTCCAGCCCCGCGCGAATGGCCGCGATCTCGTCGGCAAGCGTCGGGCTTTGCGCTGCCAGCTGCTCGATCTTCCTCACACCGTGCAGCACGGTGGTGTGGTCGCGCCCGCCCATCCGGCGGCCGATCTCGGGAAACGAGCGCAGCGTGAGCGTCTTCGCCAGATACATCGCCACCTGGCGCGGTCGGACCACGTCTGCCGTGCGCCGCTGCGAGAGGATATCGGCGCGCGAAACCCCGAAGCGTTCGGCCGTCGCCTTCACCACAGCGTCGATGCTGATCCGACGCGGGTTCTTCAGCGCTTCCTGCGCGCGGCCGATTTCCGCTTCCACCACCTCGATGGTGAGTGCGCCGGGGTTCAGCTTGTTGAACACCAGCAGCCACTTCATCGCGTGGTCGAGCAGGCCCTCATTGTCCGCGCAGACGTGCACCACATGCGCCAGCACTTCGGCCGGCAACGTTTCGCCGGGTTCGTCGCACTGCGCTGCCGGCACCTCGTCGGGTGTCGGCCGCTCCTCTGGCTCGGCTGGTGGAACCAGCGTGAGCGTCGGCGTCCTCGGCCCCTGCATCAGGCGCTTGCGCACATGGGCGTAATGCGAGAGCAGCTTGCGCGTCGAGAATGTCTCGATCGTTCCGGCTTCCACGCGGTCAAGCATGGTTCCCCCCTGTTTGTTCAAGGTCTTACTGTTCTCGCCCATCGCCGCCCCCTCACCGCTTCATGGTGCGGGTCTTGCGGGCCGCGGTCTCGCTCACCAGCGCATAGAGGTCGGCCATCCGGGCGAGCGCCTCGCTGATCGCCGGCAGCGCGTCGCCCGCCTCCGCCGGCGTCAGCTCCGCCCCGCCTTCGGAGCCGGGCGCGATATCGGCCAGCAGCAGGGCGATGGCCTCGCCGGTCTCGCGCATCACCTCGGCAGATAGCCCGGCCACCTTGCCGTCCGCATTCGGCATCGGCACGAACACGCCGCCGGCGGCGAGCGCCAGGTGCTGCGCCGCGTCGGCGCAGCCGAAGTGGCGCGTCAGCTGCGAGACGCGGCCGAAGCCGAGATCACTCGGCTGGTCGGGGTCCAGCTGCTTGCGCAGCGTCCAGTGCGTCACACCAAGGAAATCGGCGGCAAGCGGAATGCCCTCGGCCGGCGCGCTGTTGGCGCCGTGCTCGCGGCCGATCGCTTCGAACAAATGCACGAGCGCATCGTGCGCCGAACCGGGGTTCGCCCGTTTCATCGTCATGGCAACGCCTCGGTGAGGTTGGAATTGCTGGCCGGAGTCGCCGTGGGCATGCTCGGCGCCGGATAGAGGTCCGGCCGCAGCTCGTGACGCGGCACTCCGCTTACGCGCTCAATGTCGAGCACGCGCTCGGCTGGGACGCGCTTCCATGAATAGAAGGTCTGGTGCTTCACCCCGATCTCGCGAGCGAGCCGTGTGATGCCCCCTACGTTCTCGGCAGCATGCTGGATTGAGGCAATCATGCGAGTATGTAGGCATAACCTACCTACATCGTCAACGCCTACCGTTGGTGCGCACGTGGTAAGCGATGGCTACTTTGAGGGGATGAGCACCCTTGGATCACGCATTCGCGCGGCGCGAGAGGCGAGAGGCCTCACCCAGGATGACGTGGCGCGTCATTTCGGGATCAAGCGCGTGTCGGTCACGCAATGGGAGAGCGATACCACCAAGCCCGCGCTGGCCCGCATTGCCGAACTGGCGGAGCTACTCGGCATTTCGGAGCAGGACATTCTCAAGGGCGGCAAGACGCCCGCCGCTTCGCGCCCGCCGAAGCCGCCGCGACCGGAGACGCCGAAGGTCGAGATGATACCCGGTGATGATCTCGTCGGCGCCCGGGATTTTCCCGTGTATGCGGCGGCCATGGGCGGCGAAGGCCATCTCATCGTGAACTTCGAGCAGATCGAGACTGTGAAGCGCCCCTCCATCCTCGAGGGTGTGCGCAATGCCTATGCGCTGCTGATCAGCGGCGATTCCATGCGCCCCGCGTTCAATCACGGCGACATGGCCTTGGTGCACCCCGGCCTGCCCGTCGCGAGGGACAAGGTGCACATCTTCTATGATCATCCGCCCTTCGGCGAGGCCGGCGAGGCGGAGGCGATGATCAAGAGCCTGGTCGGCTGGACCAACGATAAGTGGAAGCTGGAGCAGTACAATCCGGCCAAGCTGTTCGATGTAGATCGGATAGATTGGCCGACAGCACACAGAGTAGTTGGAAGGTATGATGCCCGCTGAGCCCTTGTCTGCATGGTCGAAAGCAAAGTGGCTCAGGTTTATCCTCGTCATTGTCGCCGCAGTGGCAGGATCTCAGGTCGTCGCGTACTGGCTTGAGGAGCGCGATACGCAGAAGCTCGTCGTCGATGCCATCTCTCAGTCGGCCGCAACGCTACAGAGCAAGGCCCCACTTGCGATCGATGGCTCCACGACGCTGACTGGAGCGACCGCCAATAACGATCAACTGTCGATCAGCTACATGCTCACATTCGACATCCCCAGCAACAAGCACACCGAGCTACAGGAGGAACTGCGTAGGCTGGCAAAGAAGAATATTTGCGCCAATGCCGGCTTTAAGACCATTCTATCTACAGGCGGAAGAGTGGTCCTTTCCTACTCCGACAGGTGGAACGTCCAGTTCACCGAAGTGCGCTTCGATGGATCGAGTTGCACATAGCCTCGTAGCCATGTGCGCGCGTGAACGCTTGTACAGTCAGGCCGGTATCGCCTCCGGCCATTCCCTCCGCCCACCAGACGTCGCGTCCTCGATAGCGAGCGGCACCTCGCCATAGGTCGCTAGGATCACCGCGTCCGTCCATTCGCCCATGTCGGGATCCCCGCGGCGCGAGAAGGCAACAGCTCCGCCGGTCGGCCCTACGCGCTTCGCCATTGCCTCCGCCATCCGCCGCGCGTGGCTTGGGCTAGCGGCCTGCTGCGGCTCCCCTTCCTTCAGTCGCCCGCGGGCGCTCCGCAGATATGGCATCGCGACGTGATATGTGACCGTTGGCATGGTCTGCTCCTCTCGTTTCTGTAGCAATCAGACTTAGGAAATGAGAACAATTCAAGAACAAATCCGCACGACTGGGGACAATGCACTTACCGACCTTTGCCTACCTACCTATTGACACTCAATGTAAGTGATGCCTACATTTCTCCCATCGCACGACCCAGATGGGAGCCCCGGCCATGCAGCCGCACACCGAACCGAACTGCCGCATCCTCATCCCCGGCCAGCCGATCGCGGCGCCCCGCGAGAGCGTGAGCGAGTTCGTCGCCCGCCAGCTGCGCGAGCACGAGGAGAAGGTCAGCCACCTCGCGCAGGACATTGAGGACATCGTGGCCCGACAGGGCAGCGTGAAAGATGAGGATCTCCTCACCCTCGGCTGGTCCCTCCCGACCCTCAACGAGCTGCAGGACGAGGCGCTCGCCATCGTCCGCGAGCGGGCCGAGCGCCGCATTTCCTGAGACCCGAGCTTCGGCCCGGTCGGACCACCGCCGGAGCGCGTTGCGCACTCCTCCCGCGCAGCCCCCTACGCGCTCCGGCGGTTTTCTCAAAGTCACGGTGCTGGCATGTCCAAGCAACTAAGCGGTCCTTGGACCGTCACGGAAGATTTCACTATCCTCGACGACGAAGGCCACTGTGTCTGCGTCGTCGGCGATCCTTTCGACAAGGCGGCACCGCAAGACAAGGAGCGCGCTGCGGCCATCGCCGCTCTCCCCGAATTGCTGGATTTCGTGCGGGAGGTCGCTCGCAGGGATCCCGTCTTTGCCAAGGGGCACGAGAAGCAGCGCATCCGCGACGCCGCATATCTTGTCGCCAAGGCGGAGGGCCGCTGAGATGCGCTGCCCCGGTTTCCTCCGCCGCTTCCTGCTCCGCCGCTGCGAAGATGTCATGGCCCGCCGCCGGCCCGATATGTTCATCGGCGGCACCGAGCGGCCTTACATGCTCCGCTGGTGGATGCCGCGCTCCAACTGGTTCGGGCTCTATCTGCACGTCTTCCTGCGGGACGATGACGATCGCGCCCTGCACGATCACCCCTGGCAGTCGCTCTCCATCCTGCTCTCCGGCGAGCTGATCGAGACCTATGCCCCGGTGCCGGAGCTTGCGGCGGATCCCGGCCACCAGGTCACCCGCACCCTGCGCCGCGGCTCCATCATCTGGCGCGGTCCGCGCTTTGCACACCGGCTCGCACTGCTGCGCGATTTCGAAGGCCAGCCGAAGCAGGCCGTCACGCTGTTCTTTGTCGGCCCCCGTGTCCGCAAGTGGGGCTTCTGGTGCCCGAAATCCTCGGCCGCAGGCGGCTGGCGGCACTGGAAGGATTTCGTCGCGAAGGACGATCCCGGCGCCGTCGGCCCCGGCTGCGACTAGCTCATTTCACCCCGTCAGGAGGCTTCCATGCGTCGCCTGCTCTTTCCGCATATGTCCGACAATGCCCGCACCGCAGCCATCCTCTGGCTTGTGGTGCTCATCGCCGCCGGCGCCATCATCCTGGCCGCGACCATGCGCCCCGCCGCGGCGGCAGGCGCGCTCGATCTCATCGCTCCCGCCGGCGCGCCGGTCGGCCAGCCGATGGCGCTCGCCGTCATCACCGGCGCCGCCTTCATCGGCTGCGTCGGTGGCCTCATGCTCTGCCGCGTCGGCCGCCCGCTGCCGCGCCGGCGCATTTGAGGGGGGCAGGCATGGCGCGCACGAAGAAATCGGCAACCGAACGCTGGGGCGATGTCGGCCCGCGCGGCATGCCGCCGCCGGAGGATGTTCCGAACGATCAGCCGCTTTCCGATGCCGCCGCCGGCTTCGCCAAGGAACAGCTGAAATCCTTCATCGAGCGCATCGAGCGCCTAGAGGAGGAGAAGAAGACCATTGCCGACGACATCAAGGATGTCTTCGCCGAGGCGAAGGGCAACGGATTCGACACCAAGGCGCTGCGCGCCATCCTGCGCATCCGCAAGCAGGATGCCGACCAGCTCGCCGAGCATCAGGCGATCGTCGATCTCTATCTCGAAGCGCTCGGCATGCTCGCCGACACCCCGCTCGGCCAGGCCGCGAGGTATCGGGAAGGACTATGATGGCGGATCGCCGGCCTCTGATCCGCCAACAGCCGGCAAACCCAACTCCGCGTCTTCTTCGCCCTGCATTGAGGGCACGAGCGCCAGGTAGAACATCCACGCAAAGGTCAAATAGATAACTGGCGTCACCTCGGCCGCGCGACCGGTAACCAAGATCAAGTAACCGGAGATGACCGGCATAAAGAGCACGAGCAGCACAAGCGAACGAGGCCATCCAATATCATTCGCCCGCTTCCCGATCGCCGTGATCATGGCGATTACAGACGGAAAGAGAAATAGAGCAAATGCTACGTACCAGCCGAAGCTGGGGGCGCCCGCCACTTCTTCGTCGACGCGCGCGGGGCTATCGAACATAGCATGCAGAATTCTCGACACAGCGTAAACAGATGAAACCAAGACAACTATATATATCAAATACTTAAGTCGAGGAAGCCGGCCTGTGGCTCTATCTAGAAACAAATCTCGAAGCATGAAATCTCTGTCGCCCGGCGCGCCTTCCGTGTGGTGGCGCAGGATAACATTTGCGATGGAATGCCGCCAAGCGGCCCGGAATGCGATTGCTCTCATCGCCCGGCAACGTCGCCACGCATGGATCGGCACCATCGCATTGTTTTGCCTAGCGGGGCCGGCCAACGCCGACATCTATGTCATTGACGGCGACACGATTGTTGTTGACCGCGAGCATATCCGTCTGGTCGGCGTCGATGCACCGGAGATCCGCCACGCCAAGTGCGACGCCGAGCTCTCGCGCGGCCTGGAGGCCAAAGCGCGCCTGCTGGAGATGATCGTGGATGCGTGCGGCCCGCTCGCGAAGGCCTTGGCGAGCTGCCTCGACATAGCCCGTCAGCCCCACCCCGATCGCTACGGCCGCACGCTGGCACGAGTCTCGATTGGGGGCATGGATTTGGCCGCACAGTTGATCGGGGGCGGCCATGCTAGGCCCTATGACTGCCCGCGAGGACACTGCCCTCGTCGAGCTCCGTGGTGCGCGGCAGGACGCCCATGAACCCCCGCAAGCAAGATCTCCGTCTTCCCTCCCGCACCCCGGCCTATGTCAGCCGGGAAGTCGGCGCGGCCGAGATCGGCGTGTCGCCCGCCACCTGGGACAATTGGGTGCGCGACGGCCGCCTGCCGCCGGCGGCGCCCGGCTTCCCCGATGGCACGCCGCGCTGGCGTTGGGCCGATGTCGATCGCCGCCTCTCCGGCACCAGGCCAGCGGCGGTGATCGTCGATGAAGTTGCGGCGGGGGCCGAGGACGAGGAAGATGAATTCGTCAAACGGGCGGCAGCGTTCAAAACCCATGGGAAGACGGCGAAGCGGGCAGGCCAGCGGCACCATAGATCTGCCTGAGGGCGTCCACGCCGTCCGTGCGCGCGGCAAGGTCTATTACTATTGGCAGCCTGGCCGCGGCACCAAGGCCGCCGGCGCCCGCCTCCGCCTCCCCGATGATCCCCACTCCCCCGAATTCTGGCAGGCGCTGCGCGCCCACGGCGCCGAGGCCTCGCGCTACGCCAAGGGCACGGTCGGCGATCTGGTCGAGCGCTACCGCATCAGCCAGGATTTCCTCGGCCTCGCCGAGAGTACCCGCACCACATACGCCGTGCACCTCGATCGCTTCGCCAACAAGGCGGCCTGGGGCGATCTGCGTGTGAAGGATCTGAAGCCCGCCGGCGTCATGGCCGCGCGCGACGCCATGGCGGAAACGCCGGTGATGGCGAACCATATGCTCAGCTTCGGCGGCACGCTGTGGGGCTGGGCGATCCCTCTCGGCCTGGCCGAGATAGACCCCTTCGAACATGTGAAGCCGCTGCGCGTGGAAGATCGCGGCCACGTACCATGGCCGGGCTGGGTGCTTGCCTATGTGCTCGAGCACGCGCCGGAGGATCTCGCCCGCATGGCGCGGCTCGGCACCATGACATGCATGCGCGAGAGCGATCTGATCCGCCTCGGCCCGCAGCACCGGGAAGACGCCGGCATCTGGTGCCGGCCGGTGAAGACCAGGCGCAAGCGCCGCGCCTTCCGGATTCCACTGGCGACAGCCGACGCGCTGGAGCTCGATCGCTGGGCCGAGCGCCCCATGCGCTTCGTCAATCCGCGCTTCAAGGCGCCGGCCGAGCAGCACCGCGAGGATCTCTATCTCTATTCCCCGCGCGGCTCGGCCTACACCACGGAAGGCCTGCGCTCCCGCTGGCACCGCTGGCTCGCCGGTAAGGCAGGCGAGCAGTTGTGCGCCCGCTGGCGCGAATGGCTCGCCGGCCAGGTGGAGCGCTATGATTGGGAGATCGATCCGGAGGATGTGAAGGGGCCGACCATCCACGGCCTGCGGGGCACCGGAATCCTCATCCGCCGCCGCGCCGGCTACGAGCCCGCGCAGATCGCGAACGACATCGGCATGCACCCGAACATGGTCGAGCACTACATGCGCTTCCGCGACCAGGTGGAGGTGTCGGAACAGGGCCGCGCCAAGGTCGGCACGGTAATTCCTATTCGCTAGCGCACCTCATCGGTGGCTTATGCAGAGGGGCGCGCCGTTGTAGTTCCCTATCGAAGCTCTGGCTTTCGGTGCTACCTGCGAGCAATTGGTCCCCTTGCATGACCACCCGACATACATGTGAGGCCAGCAACCATGCATGCGGCGAGTTCCGATCGGGACTTGCTCGAGTATTACTTTCGTGTCGACAAAGTGGCCTCGCCGATCTCCCGTTTTCATCGAGACATAATAGTGCAGGACGTAGGCTCGCAGATTGGCGTCGAATGCTATTCGCGCCGTGAAAGTCGCATCGCTCGTGACGGACCAGTCTTTTTCGTCCCAAGCAATACGACAGACATCGTAACCGGGGCGCGGCTTGATCATGCCCCAGTAATCGCTGCCCTGATGTCTGATCAAGGCGTTGCCGACATCAGCACCATACTTAGTCGTCTGACGGCACGTCTGCCAGTCGCCTGCATAATAGGTACAAATAGCAGCCCCTAGCAGTTGTGCCTCCTGAGAGACCACGAGCTCTTTGATAGTCTTTGACAGGAATCCCCCATTGGTCCGAATGTTGAAGCATGAAGCGTCATAGACCTTCGCGGTGCCCAGTGAGGGGTTCGGCTGGCGTGGCGGGTTTCCTTCAGCCGGATCGGGAGGATCGTATTGAACCCGGCCGCCTCCAGCCGCTGGAGGCTGGCCGCCGTAGGGAAGCACCGCGGGCGCATTACGATACGGTAGAACCACCGGCGGATTGGGGTTCGGCATCGGAGAATATTGGCTGTGAGCGGGAAGCGAGGCTCCAAAGCCAAGCAGCGCCACAACCACGGCAGCACGCAATCCAGCCATCCCAGCCTCCATAGCTGGACACAGAGCTTACGCCTTACCTAAGGTTGCTTCAATCAATCAGGTTCGCGCGCTCAACGTTTTACAAAGCCGTCCTAAGCCATTGATATCGCTAGGGCGTGTTTTGCCGGATTGTAAAACAGTTCTGCTGATTTTTCATAAGCTTAGGCCGGGTGAACGATAATCTACCGTTAAACTATCCCCCACCGGGGCGCTTTGAGCATCGCGGAACGTGCCGCGGCGCAGGCGCGCTGGCGGCCGGGCCCGAGGACCGGCGGCGAACGCTGGGCATATAGCGCCTGATCCGGGCGCGGTCTACCCCCTTCTCACGTTCAGGTCGGAGCACGCACAGCGCAGATGGGGCGTGCCGCCGCCGATGACCAATGCGCGTCGCGGGCGGTCCCGCAATGCGCTACTTGTTCAGCTGCACGATGACTTCGTCGTCCTTGGTCGACATCTTGACGATGTCCTTTCCGCCGACGTCCATCGACATCAGATCGATCATCCTGATCGGCAGTTCTCGTAGGCGCGGAAATAATAGCGCTTGGCCTTGAGCGAAGCGGGCGTCCAGACCGTATAGTCGGATCCTTCTCGCTGTCGCGAGCCGCGCCCTTTGGTATGTCGAACTGGTTGAGGACGTGGAAGGCTTCGATCACCGCGTCTCTACCCGCACGAGGCTTCAGTACGGACTGGGTGAACGCCACCGCACGGACGAAGCGGGAGGGGGCATGCCCGAACCCTGGCGGTGGGAAGTAGCTGATTATCGAAGTGGTTATCACTCTCTTTGCCGCGCGCGTGGCTTCCCTTTGGGCACCACGTCTGTCGCGCCGAAGTCGGCCGATGCCATAAGTGTCCCGCGCCTACCGCATGACTAGGTCGTGACTTTTGCATGCGTTTTGTGGGCAAGAGTCTGCTTTATGGTTATATAATACCTGAAGCAGCATCATTCGCCGCTCCGTGGTTGCGGAACGGTAAAGATCCGCACGTTTGTGGACCTGGTTTCCCATGCGTCCACTACAGTGCTGTCATGCAGCAATACGACTGTTGCGACGCACAAACTCAGCTATATATCGTGGCATACCGAATACAGGAGATTAGCCATGACCACCCTGCCGCTGAGCCGTCGCGCTTCCCCCGATCTGTTCACGCGCGTGGTCGACGGCATCGCCGCCTTCTTCGACGCTGTCGCTGAAGGCCGGCGTATCGCCGCCCGCTACGAGCAGCTCTCGCGCCTCTCGGACGCCGCCCTTGCCCGCCGCGGTCTCACCCGCGGGGACATTGCTCGCGTCGCCGTCGCCGGCCGCTGAGACACTCCATATAAGTCCGACGCGGCGCTGTTGAAGGCGCCGCGCCTGATACCTTCACGACCTCATCCTGAGGTGCGAGCGCAAGCGAGCTTTGACGGATGATGAAGTAGAAGACGATCACCGGAGGCAAGCATCCTTCGAGGCCCGGCGTCGCCGGGCACCCCCCGCGGTTGGCTGTTGCCAACTGCCAGGGATGACGTCGCTTCAGGTGGCGGATTCCCGGTCTCTATCTCACGCGGACGGTGACGCTGTCGCTCGCGCCATCCGCGTCCATGATGGTCAGCCGCACGAAGCCCTTGCCCGGCGGCTGCCAGAACAGTGTCGCGCCGCGGACGCTTCCGCCCGCCGGCACGCCGTTCACCAGCATCGTCAATCCGCCCCGGCCGCCGCTCACCTTGAGCGCCAGCGGCCCGTCGCCGTCCTGATCGAGGCTGGCGCCCTCCGGCGGAAACGCGATCCGCGGCCCCGTCCCCACACTCACGCCCCCTGCCCGCCCGAAATAACGCAGCGGCGGCGGCAGCTCCGGATTGCGCGCCACCAGCGCATCGCGCGGTGGCTGGCCGAGCGGTGCCGGGCGCGTGGTGAGCCGGGCGAAGGCATCGAACAGCAGCGGCGCCGCCGCGGTGCGCCCGATCATGCCCGGCACCGGCTGGCCGTCCGGCCGCCCCACCCACACCGCAATCGTCCGCCGCCCGTCGAAGCCCACCGCCCAGGCGTCGCGATAGCCGAAGGACGTTCCGGTCTTGAAGGCGATCCGTCCGCCCAGCGCATTGTGCGGCGGCGGCGTGCCGGCCAGCGTCTGCGCTAGGTACCAGGCCGCCACCTCGCCCAGAAGCCGATGGGCGTTCGCGGGCGCCGTCGCCACATCATCGGCGCGCGCGCGCAATGCCTTCGCCTCGCCGCCACGCGCGATGGCGGCATAGAGCGAGGCGAGATCTTCGAGCCGCACGCCAACGCCGCCCAGCCCCACCGCCAGCCCCGGCACCTCGCCGGGCGGCAGGATGAGGCGTGTGCCGGCCTCCGAGAGCCGCGCGGCGAGGCGCTGGGCGCCCACACCCTGCAGCAAGGCCACCGCCGGGACATTCAGCGAGAGTTGCAGCGCCTGCTTCACCGGGATGGTGCCCTGGAAGCCGAGATCGAAATTCTCCGGCCGGTAGCTGCCGAAGCGGGTCGGCCGATCGTCGATCAACGTCTCCGGATGGGCGATGCCGTCCTCGAAGGCGAGCCCATAGATGAAGGGCTTCAGGGTCGAGCCCGGCGAGCGCACCGCTCTCGTCAGGTCCACCGCGCCCGCGCGGTCCTTGTCGGCGGGATCGGCGCCGCTGACGCGGGCGAGGATGTCGCCCGACCCGTTATCCACCACCATCATCGCCAGCGAGACACCTTCGCCCAGCGTGCGGGCGCGCTCGCGGGCGAGGTCCTCCAGCCGGTCCTGCGTGCCGCGGTCGATGGCGAGGCGCTGCACGCCCGCCGCCGGGCGCTCGCGCAGAGCGACCTCGGTCGCGTGGGCGGCGAACATCGGCATGGGCAGGCGCCGATCGATCAGCGCGGCATTGCGCGCGAGCTCGGCTTCCGGCGTGCCGAACAGGCCGTCCTCGTTGAGCCGGGCAATCACGCCGTCGCGTGCCTTGCGTGCCGCGTCGGGAGCACGGTCCGGGCGGCGCTGCTCGGGCGATTGCGGCAAGGCGACCAGCAGCGCTGCCTCGGCCAGCGTCAGGCGCTTCGGCTCCTTGCCGAAATAAGCGAGGCTCGCGGCCCGCACCCCCTCGAGATTGCCGCCATAAGGCGCCAGCGCCAGATAGAGGGTGAGGATCTGCTCCTTCGAGAGCCGCGCCTCCAACTCAATGGCGCGGCGCATCTCGCGCAGTTTGGCGGCGAGGCTGCGTTCTTCCCTCGGCTCCAGCAGCCGCGCCACCTGCATGGTGAGCGTCGAGGCGCCGGAGACGATGCGGCCCTCCGTGACGAGCTGGAAGGCCGCGCGCACCACCGCGAGCGGATCGACGCCGCCATGCGCGTAGAAGCGCTTGTCCTCATAGGCGATCAGCATGTCGAGGAAACGCCGGTCCACCTTGGCCGCCTCGGCCTTGAGCCGCCAGCGCCCGTCGGCCAGCGGGAAGGACCGCAGCAGCAGGCCGTTGCGGTCCTGCACCTCCGGCGAAAAGACAATGACGGGTGCCGGAGGCGCGTCGTGGCGCACCCCCGAGAGCCAGGCATAGGTGCCCCCTGCTACGACCGCGCCAGTCAGCAGCAGGCCGGCGGCGAAGCGGGCCAACACCCTCTTCACTTGTTCCCTCCCGTCACCTCCATGCTGCCCGCCGCGGTCCGCGCGAAGCGGCCGGGCCGGTACATGTCCTCTACCGTCGCCGGCGGGTGCGCATAGGTTCCGGGCGAGACCGCGCGCACGATATAGGCGACGCGCAGCGTGCCGGGCTCCTCGGCGTCCTCGGTCAGGTCGAAGGCGGCGACGAAGCGGTCGTCGCGGAACTCGGTGTGGTCGGCCTCGGTGGTCTCCCCGAGCCAGGTCAGGGTGCCGGTGTCGCCGCCGACCGCGAGGTTCGGATTGTCGATCTCGAAGCCCGCGGGCAGATAATCGACCATCAGCACCTGGGTCGGCGCCGCCTCTTCCTCCTCGGCCTCCAGCACCACGACGAGGCGCTGGTTCTGCTGCACCTTGGAGGCGTCCGCCGGCTTGCCGTCGAGCGTGTAGTAGGAGCGCTTCAGCTTGAAGCCCTTGTCGGCGGCTGGCTCGGGCGCGGCCGGCGAGCCATTGATCGAGACCGCGACATCGAGCGCCGCTGTGCC
Source organism: Xanthobacteraceae bacterium (assembly GCA_029266425.1). Lineage (GTDB taxonomy): Bacteria > Pseudomonadota > Alphaproteobacteria > Rhizobiales > Xanthobacteraceae > Ancylobacter. The sequence goes on along the minus strand of JAQSWY010000001.1, from coordinate 281,838 downwards.
ACGATTGGTCAGCGTCACCGGATGGCCGGCGAGTGCTTCGGGCGTGTAGCTGCGCTCATAGATGCCGGTCTGCTGCGTGCCGTCGATGTCGAGCACGATGCCATCGCCGGTGCGGGCGGCACGGGCGGCGAGCAGCAGCCAGGCATCCTCCTGCGTCGAGGTGTGCCCTGCGCTCGCCGCGGCGCTGGCGAGGCGCACCCGGGCGGTGCGGGCGGCATCCGCAAAGCCCGCTTCGGCGGCGAGCGTCGCGACGCCGGCGGCATCGCGCAGCACCGAGCCGAAATCGGCGCGGCCCAGCGTCTCTGCCGGCGCCGCCGTGGGCAAGCCTTCGAGGGCGGCGTTGAACACCTTCTCGGCCCGGCCCTTGTCGCCGAGCATGGCGAGCGCCGCGGCGATCTGGCCGCGGGCGAACGGGCTCTTCACCTCATCGAGCTTGGCGTCCGCGACATAGCGTAAATCGCCGAGCGGCGCCTTGCCGTTGCGAGCCAGCACATAGATGGCATAGGCCGGGCCCTCCCCGGTCGGGCCGTCGTCGCTCCCCGAAATGGCGACGCCGTTCTTCAGCCGGTCGAGCGCCAATGTGAAGGTGAGTTCCGGCACCTTGTAGCCGCGTTCGCGGGCGCGGGTCAGGAAGTCGGTCACATAGGCATCGAGGAAGAGATCGTTGCCGCCCGCGTTCCACAGTCCGAATGAGCCGTCCGAACCCTGCCGGGCGCTGACGCGCTCGATGGATTCGCGGATGCGCTGTTCCGGATCATTGGTCAGCTTCACCGGCGAGCCTTTCGTCAGCTCGCTCAGATAGAGCATCGGCATGGCGCGCGAGGTGAGCTGCTCGGAACAGGTGAACTGGTAGCGGTCGAGCGCAGTGATGAGCGCCGGCACGTCGAGCGCCGGATCGGGGCCGGCGGAGACCACCAACGAGCCGGTTCCGGGCACCAGATCGGCCAGCAAGTCCTCGCTGACGGTGATGCTCTCGCCGGGCTTGAGCGAGCGCACGGTGCGTCGCGCGATCTCCGGATAGGCCGGCCGTACCCGCATGGTGTAGTCGCGGGCGATCGCGAGGCCGCCGGGGCCGCTGACCCGCACCGAGAGCTTCGTCGGGCCGATGCCGATGCCTGCGACCGGCAGCACGAGGGCCTGCTTGCCCTCCTTCTCCAGCCGCACGCTCTTCGGCGCATTGGCAACCGCGACTGGACCGTCGGTCACGATGTCGAGCGCATAGTCGCCAGGCTCGGCTTCGACATTGCTCAAGTCGAGCCTGAGCGTCGACTTGTCATTGCTGGCGAGGAAGCGCGGCAGGGTCGCGGTGATGACGATCGCATCGCGGATCGTCACGTCCTGCTGCGCGTGGCCGACCTTGTCAGCGCTCCACGCCACCGCCATCAGCCGGCCGGTGCCATCGAAGGGCGGCACGGCGAACTCGACATTGGCCTTGCCGTCCGCGCCGACCTTGACCACGCCCGAGAACAGGGCGAGCGGAGGCTGCGTCGGCGGATCGGCCTTCATGCCGCCATCCATCGCGTCGCCGCCGGAGCGCAGCCGGCCGCGGGTGCCCATCATGCCGTCGATCAGCTGGCCATAGAGGTCGCGCACCTCGGTCGAGAGCGCGCGCTGGCCGAGATAATGGCCGTCGGGGTCGGGCGTCTCGAAGCCGGTGAGATTGAGGATGCCAACATCGACAAGGGCGAGCGTGACGTATGCCTCTTCGCCCGACTTCAGGCCGGCGAGCGTCAGCGGGACCGAGAGCGTGGTCTCGGGACGAACCTTCTCGGGCGCCTCCAGCTTCACCTGGAGCGTCTTGGCCGCATGGTCGACGCCGAACCAGGCGAGGCCGATGGCACGGCCGGGATTGCGGCCGGCGGAGACGTCGAGCGGACGATGCAGGAAGGCGAGCGCATAGGCCCCCACGCCCCATTTGGCGTCGACCGGAAAGGCCACCTTGGTATCGCCGGCGGCGACGTCAACGGTCTTGGTGGCGAGCACGCCGTTGCCGACGATCAGCACCGTGGCGGAGCCGGCATGACGGCTCGCGAGATTCACGCTCAAGGTTTCGCCCGGGGCGTATTCCGCCTTGTCGAGCGCGACATCGAGCCGGTCCGGCGTCTCGGCTGTCGCGTCGCCTCCCCAGCCGGCGGCGAAGGGCACCGCGGTCGAGTTCTCACCCTGCGAGACCTCCAACCGGTACTGGCCCCATTCCACCGGCACCGAGATGCGTTGGGTGCCGTCAGCAGTTAGGTCCAGCGTGCCGTCGGCCACCTTGCTCGTGGTCTTCACCGGCTCATAGTTCCATGAGCCGTCGGTGCGGTACCATTGATAGCGGCTCTCGATCCGGAACAGCTCCCACTTCACGCCCGGGCGCGCCACCTGCTTGCCGACGGCGTCCGCCGCCATCACGTCGAAACCCGCCTGCGAATTCTGGGCAAGGTCGTCGCCCTTGAAGAGCGGGCGCACGCCGAGGCCGCCGGCCGCGGGCGCCACCGGCAGCTTGATCGAGCGTTCGATCGCACGCCCGCCGCCCTCGGCGAGACGCACGATCACCTCCGCCTCGAGCGGGCGCTCGGTGGGCGGCAATTGCGGCAGCGTGACCTTCAGCGCCGCCTTGCCGGCGGCGTCGGTGCGCGGCGTCTCGGCCAGCGGGGTGCGCATGGTCTCGAAGCCGTCATCGGCGCGGCCGAAGCGCCAGCCGGGAAGGCCGGGCCGCATCGAAGCGATGCTCACCGCCACCTCGGCCTCGATGTCGAGGCCGGAAGCCGGCGGGCCGAACAGCCAGCGGCCGGCCGCCGTGATCTCGGCCGGCTTGTCCGGGGCGATGGTCGGGCTGGCAGCGCTCAAGGTGAGGTCGAGCCGCTCGGGGACATAATCCTCGACCAGGAAAGTGGCCTCGCCAATCGGCGCGCCCTTGGGATCGGAATAAGCCTCGATGCGCCAGGTGCCGGACATGGCGCCATTCATCACCGGGAGATCCGCGGCGCGCCCGCCGGCGCCGGCATCGGTCGCCAGAAGGCGGCGATCCTCGACGCCGTCGGGGCGCTTCAGCACCAGGGTCAGCGGCACGCCGGCGACAGCCTTGGCCTGCGGATCGCGTACCAAACCGGTCACATGGACCGTCTCCCCGGTGCGGTAGACGCCGCGCTCCGGAGTGATGAAAGCGTCGAGCCCGGCCGGCGAAGGCCGGCCGCCGACGCCGCGGTCGGTCAGGTCGAAGGCCTGGTCCTTGAGCGACAGGAACGCATAGTCGCCATCGCCGACACGGGCGATCAGCACGGCCGGGGCGTAGCCGTCCTTGCCCTTGACGAGGCCGGCATCGAAATGCGCGGTGCCGGTCGCATCGGTCTTCACCGTCGCCAGCACCTCGTTGGAGCGGGCGACGAGGCGCAGCTCGACATCGGCGGCGGGCTTCGCGGTGCCGAGCGAACGGACGATCGCGGTCAGCCCGTCATTGCCGGAGAGCGCGGTGAGGCCGAGATCGGACACCACGAACCATTGGGTGGCGCGCTCGGAATAATCGTCATCCGCGCTCGCCGAGTCCCCGGTCGGGGCTGCGGCGAGGGCATAGACCCCGGGCGCCAGCGTGCCGACCGCCTCGTCCACAGGGAAGGAGGTGACGACGTCCTCGTTCAGCTTGTTCGCGGTCTCCAGCTGGCCGGAATAGACCAGCTCGGCGCGGCCTTCCTTCAGCTTCTGCCGGTCATATCCTTCGAGATTGCGCAGGAAATCACCGTCGATCGCCGAGGTGAGCAGGCTGCGGTCGCCGATGCGGTAGAGCTCCACCGCCACCGCGCTGGTATTGATCGACACCACCGGAATGCCGCGCGGGCCCGATCGCGGCAGCACGTAGTTGCGGCCGGTGAAACGGGCGGCGGGCTTGCGATCGCGCACATAGATGGAAAGCTCGGACGCCTTCAGCAGCTTCTCGGCCGGGATCGCCGAGGGGATGCCGGCGCGCACCTGCACGGTGTAGCGCTCGCCGTGCTTCAGGCCCTCAACGCAGAGCTGCTGCTCGTCGACGGTCACCGCCGGCTTGTCCTGACCCGAAACGGTGATGAAGGAGGCGTAGTCGATCCGCCCCGAGGCCAGATTCTCCGAGAACTGGACGCAGACGCGCGGATTGGCGGCGTCCGAATCGACCGAATAATCATAAAGGCGGAAGCCCTTCTCGGCGCGCAACTGATCGTACCAGGTGCGCTCTCCCGGGACGTCGCGGTAGGAGAGCGCCAGCAGCTGGGTATCGAGCGCGGCGCGCCATTCCGAGCGGTTCGAATAGAGGTGCGCGAGAAAGAACAGCGCGTCGGCCTCGTCATTGCGGGTGCCGGCGCGGCGATAGGCGAGATAGCCGGCCCCAGACGCCCGATCGAGGAAGGTGTATTGGCTCTCGTCATCCTTGGGCTTGATGAGGGTGATGGCGCGGGCGAGGCGCAGCCACAGCCCGGCATCGTTGCCAACATTGATGGCGAGGCTGGAATAGAGGTCGGCTGCGGTACGGGCATCGCCCTTGGCGAGCGCGGCCTCGGCATCCTTGCGCAATTGCGGGGCGGGCTTTGCCAACGGCTTCTGTCCGCGCTTCAGCTCGGCCTCCAGCTTGCGGGCGGCCGTCACGAGGTCGGAGCGCGAATAGGTCTTGGGCAGCGGCGCCTGCGCGACCACCGGTGCGGCCGCCTGTGGCGTGGACGCGGCCGGGGGTTTCGGCGGCGTCTGCGCGGTCGCGCCGCTCATGAGGGCGAACGAAAGCGCGGCACCTAGTGCCGTGCGCGAGAGAACATGGATCATGGGAGCCCCCGGGAATTCGCCGACCGGTCGCCGATAACGGAACGTCAGTTCACGCCCCGACTGTGGCAGAGCGGTGTCAGCCGCGGATGACGAGACGACGAGTTTGCTCTAGGCGGTGCGGCTTGAACGGGCGATGAATGAGATACCGTTGGGTCGCTCTGCTTCAGCATCCTTCGAGACTCGCTGAGCTCGCACCTCAGGATGAGGTCGTACTTTTACAAGCAACCTCATCCTGAGGTGACCGGCGAAGCCGGGCCTCGAAGGATGCTGAAGCCGAGCGACCCCCTTTTCCAGGCAGGTACATTGAGTTCGGCGCGGCGAGGCACGATAATAAGGTCATCCGCACCGCCAAGAACTCCACCCCTATCCCTCCTGCGGCCCGCACGCCCGACATTGCGCGGATGAACGCAGCTTTGCGCGCCTCGGGGATCGACTATCAGGTCGAGGGTGAGAAGGTGGACGTGCGGGCCTATGCCAAAGCCATCTCCATGCGCTTCCCGAAAACCATGGCCAAGCTCGCGGAATAGCCGGCGTGATTGAGCCGATCTGCCTAAGCGCCGAGCTTGTCGCGGAGCAGAATCGTGCCGACCGGCTTTCTGACGCTCAACGGTCTCGCCATCGAGATTGACAATACGGAAGCGCTTGCACTCGATATTATTGCCTTCATTGTCGGCGAGCGCACCGTCGAGCAATTCGTCGCCGCCTACCTTCCGCTGGTCCGGCCTTATCCCGACCCATAAGCCACACACCGTGCATTGCCGTTCACGTGCCATTGAATAGCCTAGCGCGCTTATGTATACGGGCCGACATCCCTTTCGGGGGCCCGACGTAGCGACAGCTGCGTCCGCGGTGCCCTGCCCACCATGCCGGCCCCGGCCAGCCGAGACCAGAGGAAGTCCATGTCTTCCACGTTCGACACCGTCGCCAACATCATCGCCGAGACGTGCGATATCCCGCGCGAGAACATCACGCCGGACAGCCACGCCATCGATGATCTCGGCATTGACAGCCTGGACTTCCTCGACATCGCCTTCGCCATCGACAAGGCTTTCGGCATCAAGCTGCCGCTCGAGCAGTGGACCCAGGAAGTCAATGAGGGCAAGGCGACGACCGAGCAGTATTTCGTGCTCAAGAATCTTTGCGCCCGCATCGATGAGCTGATTGCCGCCAAGACCGCCTGATGGCGGTATAGCGGCATGGCAGGGCAGGACGGGGAATGCGGCTCGAATATTTCCAGATGATCGACAAGGTGCTTCACCTCGACCTCGAGGCGCGCACCATGAAGACCGCCAATCTTGTCCCGCTTGAAAGCCCGATCTTCGAGGGCCACTTTCCCGGTCACCCGCTGCTGCCGGGAGTGCTGCTGTTCGAGATCATGGCGCAGAGCTGCGGCATGCTCCTGCTTCGCACCCACAATTTCGACCGCATGGCGTTCCTCGCCTCGGTCGACAAGGGCAGGCTGCGCACCTTCGTGACCCCGGGCCAGACCATCGAGGTCGACGCCGTACTGCTGCACGACGGCTCGGGCTACGCCAAGCTCTCCGCCAAGGGCCGGATCGACGGCAAGCCGGTGTGCGACGCCGAGTTGACGCTGAAGACCATGGCCTTCCCCGCCCCTGAGCTGCGCGGATATCTGCTTACCACCGCCGAGCGTATCGGCATGCCGATGGGCTGCGACGGCGCGCCCTGTGCCGTCGACGTCACCGACATTTCGGGAAAACTCACGCATGCCTGATCGCCGCGACGTATGGATCACCGGCATCGGGCTCGTCTCGTCGCTGGGTGAAGGGCTCGACGCGCACTGGGCGGCGCTCGAAGCGGCCGCCGAGCCGGTGCTCGACGAGGCAGGTTTCGCGCCCTATGTCGTGCACCCGCTTGCCAAGATCAATTTCGACCTGCAGATCCCCAAAAAGGGCGACCAGCGGCAGATGGAGCCTTGGCAGCGCATCGGCACCTATGCGGCCGGCCTCGCGCTCGCCTCGGCCGGCATTGCCGGCAACAAGGAGATCCTCGGCACCACCGACATGGTGGTGGCGGCGGGCGGCGGCGAGCGCGACCAGACGGTCGACGGCTCGATCCTCACCGAGATCGAGAAGCAGGCGAATCCGGACGTCTATCTGAACGAGCGGCTGCAGGCGGACCTGCGCCCCACTTTGTTCCTCGCCCAGCTGTCGAACCTGCTCGCCGGCAATATCTCCATCGTGCATGGCGTCACCGGCTCTTCGCGCACCTTCATGGGCGAGGAGAGCTCGGGCACCGACGCGGTGCGAATCGGCTGGGCGCGCATTGCCGGCGGCACCAGCGAGATCGCCCTCGTGGGCGGCGCCTATAATGCCGAGCGGCGCGACATGCTGCTGCTCTACGCCCTGAAGAAGCTCGCAATGATGGCGCCCTGGGCGCCGGTGCTGGCGGACCCCAAGGGCGTGCCGACCGGCTCGGCCGGCGCCTTCCTGGTGCTGGAATCGCCGGAGCACGCCAAGGCCCGTGGTGCGACGCCGATCGCCAAGCTGTCCGGCGTCTGGTCCGAGCGCGCCAAGCGCAATGAGCCGGGCGCCATCGAGGCGGTGCTGGAGAAGCTGATCGAAGCGGCCGGTGCGAACGAGGGCACGGCAGTGTTCTCCGCCGCCTCCGGCGCGCCGGAGCCGACCCGCGCCGAGGCCAATGTGCTGGCGAAGGCGGGACTTCCGGTGCGCTCGGTGACCGACCGTGTCGGCCATGGCCTGGAGGCGCAGATGCCGGTGGCGCTCGCCCTCGCCGCGCTCGCCGTCTCGAAGGGGAAATTGATCGCACCCCTCGACGGCGAAACGCTGGAAAAGCCTTTCGACGGCGCGCTTTCCCGTGCCATCGTCACCGGCGTGGGCCACTGGCGCGGCGAGGGAGTCGCTCTGGTGGAGACGGTCGACTGATCTCCCTGCCCGGCCACGCCGGGGTCCAACAGTGCCTAAAGTCCATGCCGGGGGGCATCAGGAGGCGAAGCTATGGCGTCCTATACCGATAAGGCCGGCCGGCCCGTCGTCGTCATCACCGGCATGGGCCTGATGACCTCGCTCGGCCAGGGCAAGCAAGACAATTGGGCGAAGCTGACGGCCGGCGAGAGCGGCATCCACCGCATCACCCGCTTCCCCATCGACACGCTGAAGACCACCATCGCCGGCACGGTGGATTATCTGCCGAACTCGCGCACCGCGCCGGACCTCTCCGAGGAGTTGGCTTCGCTCGCCGCCAATGAGGCCATCGCGCAGTCCGGCATCGGCTCGAAGGGCGATTTCCCCGGCCCGCTGTTCTGCGCCGTGCCGCCGATCGAGCTGGAGTGGCCGCAGCGCCGTATCCTCGGGCGCGAATCCGCCGCCAATGGCCCGATCACCTATGACGACCTGCTGCGCGCCGCCGAGACCCGCGATCATGGTGGCTGGCACGAACGCTTCCTCTATGGCTCGATCGCCGACCATCTCGCCGACCGCTTCGGCACCCGCGGCCAGCCGATCTCGCTGTCGACCGCCTGCGCCTCCGGCAACACCTCGATCCAGCTCGCGGTGGAGGCCATCCGCCGCGGCGATTGCGATGCGGCCCTCTCCATCGCCACCGACGGCTCGGTGACGGCGGAAGCCCTGATCCGCTTCTCCCTGCTCTCCGCGCTCTCGACCAATAATGAGAAGCCGGAGGCGGCCTCGCGCCCGTTCTCCAAGAATCGCGACGGCTTCATCATCGCCGAGGGCGCCGGCGCCCTGGTGCTGGAGAGCCTGGAGCACGCCACCGCGCGCGGTGCCACGATCCTCGGCGTGCTGGAAGGCGTCGGCGAGATGGCCGACAGCTTCCACCGCACCCGCTCCAGCCCGGACGCCAAGCCGGTGATCGGTTGCATGCGCGCGGCGCTCAGCGATGCCGGCGTCAGCCCCGACGAGGTCGACTACATCAACGCCCACGGCACCTCGACGCCGGAGAACGACCGCATGGAGTTCACCGGCATGAGCGCGGTGTTCGGCGAGCGGCTCGGCAGCATTCCGCTCTCGTCCAACAAGTCGATGATCGGCCACACTCTGACCGCGGCCGGCGCCATCGAGGCGGTGTTCTCGCTGCTCACCATCCAGAACGGCCGCATCCCGCCGACCATCAATTACGAGGTGCCGGACCCGGCCATCCCGCTCGACGTGGTGCCGAACGTCGCCCGCGACGCGACGGTGCACCGGGTGATGTCGAACTCGTTCGGCTTCGGCGGGCAGAATGTGTGCCTCGTCATCGCAGGCGAGCCGGCGTGACCCAGCGCGTACTTGTCACTGGCGGCGGGCGCGGCGTCGGGGCGGCGATCGTTCGGGCGCTTTCGCTTGCCGGGCTCGAAGTCGTCTTCACCGTGCGCACAGCGACCTCCGAGGCGGAGGCGCTGATCGCCGCGATCAGGGCCGAGCAGCCGGAGGCCCGGCTGGAAGCCCGCTCGCTCGATCTCGCCGACAAGGCGGCAGTCGATGCCTTCGCCGCGCATGTGGCGGAGGAGCCGACCTATTACGGCCTGGTCCATAATGCCGGCATGAGCTACGACACGCTCGCCGCCATGGTCGACCAGGACAAGGCCGAGCGGCTCATGCAGGTCAATTACTGGTCCTTCGTGAAGCTCGCCGGGGCACTGATCCGGCCGATGACGCGGGCTCGCACCGGCCGCATCGTCGCCATCGGCTCGATCGCCGCGGATGTGGCGAATGCCGGCAACAGCATTTACGCCGGCTCCAAGGCCGCGCTCGCCGGCTATTGCCGCACGCTCGCCATCGAGAGCGCGCGGCGCGGCATCACCGTGAACGTTGTGGCGCCCGGCTTCGTCGACACCGCCATGCTGGAGCCCTATGCGGCCTATCGGGCCAATGTCGAGAAGCAGATACCGGCAGCGCGCTTCGCCAAGCCGGAGGATGTCGGCGCCGTGGTCGGCTTCCTGCTCTCCCCCGGCGCGGCCTATGTGACCGGCGCGACCATACCGGTGGATGGCGGCCTCACCGCCGCACTAGCCATTCAGCGCTGATTTCGATATCCAGCCGCGTCACATCTTCCGCGCCCTCGTTTCCGCACCATCCGGCCATGAGGGTCACTCTTCCCGCCGGAGCCTTCCATGCGCGCGCTGCAACTCATCTCCGACCGAAACCTGACGCTCACCGAGCTGCCCGAGCCCGAAGCGCCCGCGGCCGGCGAGGTGCAGGTGCGCATCAAGGCGCTCGCGCTCAACCATATTGACGTCTGGGGCTGGCGCGGCATGGCCTTCGCCAAGCGCAAGATGCCGCTCGTGGTCGGCGCCGAGGCGGTCGGCGAGGTGGTGGCGACCGGAGAGGGCGTCACCCGCTTCAAGCCTGGTTCCAAGGTCGCCATGTATGGCGCGCTGACCTGCGGCCAGTGCCGCAACTGCCGCGCCGGCCGTGACAATCTCTGCGAGGAGGTGGCCGGCGTCATGGGCTTCCATGTCGACGGCTTCGCCCGGGACCTGCTCAACATCAAGGACCGGCTCTGCGTCGAGATCCCCGACGGCATCTCCTGGACCGATGCGGCCTGCGCCCCCGTCACCTTCTCCACCGTCGAGCACATGCTGTTCGACAATGCCAAGCTCGAGCCCGGCGAAACCGTGCTGGTGCATGCGGCGGGTTCGGGTATCGGCACGGTGGCGATCCGCATGGCGAAGGAGATCGGCTGCACCGTCCTCACCACTGCGGGCGATGACGAGAAGTGCGCCAAGGCGCTGGCGCTGGGTGCCGACCACGCCATCAACTACCGTACCGACCGCTTCGAGCACGAGGTGCGCAAGATCACCAAGAAGAAGGGCGTCGACGTGGTGTTCGAGCATGTCGGCGCCGAGACCTGGAACGGCTCGCTGCTGTCGATGAAGCCGGGCGCGCGGCTCGTCACCTGCGGCTCGACCTCGGGCGTCTCGGTGAACATGAACCTGATGCAGCTGTTCCAGCGCCAGTACCGCATCATCGGCTCGTTCGGCGCGCCGATCCGGGCGATCTCGGACGGCCTCAGGCGCATGGCGCGAGGCGTCATGCCGGTGATCGATTCCGAACATGCGCTGGAGGATTTCGGCGCCGGCCTCGAGCGGCTGGAAACCCGCCGCGTGTTCGGCAAGGTGGTCATCCGGTTCTAAGCGTCAAGCAAGCGACGTCATCCTGAGGTGCGAGTGTAGCGAGCCTCGAAGGATGTTGAAGCAGTGGGCGTTCATCGGGGGCGGGCATCCTTCGAGGCTCGGACTGCGCCCGAGCACCTCAGGATGACGTGGTGACATTAGCGAGAGACCAGGGAGAGCCATGACCACCCCCGCTTCTCCCACCCCTGCCCTGCCCTGGCCGACGCGGCTGCGCAATAACGTGCTCTCGGCGATCGTCTGGGTGCTGGTGCGCATGCTGCGGGCGCCGGGGCCGCGCTTCGCCTCCTGGGTCGGCAGCTTCTGGGCCCGCACCATCGGGCCGTGGACGCCGATCCACAAGACTGCGCTCAACAACCTCGCGCTCTCCTTTCCGGAGAAGGGCGAGGCGGAACGCGCCGCCATAGCCCGCGGCATGTGGGACAATCTCGGCCGCGTCGCCGGCGAGTTCGTCCATCTCGACCGCATCTGGCAGTACAATATGTGGGAGCCGGCCAAGAGCCGGATCGAGACCACCGGCGTCTCCAATTTCGTCGCCATGCGGGTCGACGGCAAGCCGGCGCTGGTGTTCACCGCGCACCTCGCCAATTGGGAACTGCCGGCGATCGCGGCGGCCGCGCAGGGGCTGGACAGCGCCGTGCTGTTCCGCGCGCCGGACAATGATTTCTTCGCCGAGATGCTGTTCAGCGCCCGCTCGAAGGTGATGGGCAATCTCGTCGCCGCCTCGCACGTCGCGGTGTTCGAGCTGGCGAGCGTGCTCGATCAGGGCAAGCACCTCGGCATATTGGTCGACCAGGCCCGGCGCGGCGGGCCGATCGTCCAGTTCTTCGGCCGCCCCGCCACCACCAACCCGACCATTGCCCGCCTCGCCCGGCTCTATGAGTGCCCGGTGCACGGGGTGCGGGTGATCCGCCTGCCGGACGGGCGATTCCGCATCACCTGCACGCCGGCGATCGAGCTGCCGCGCGACGCCAAGGGCAAGATCGACGTCGACGCCTCGATGCAGGCGATCACCTCGATCGTCGAGGGCTGGATCCGCGAGCATCCGGAGCAATGGACGTGGTTCTACCGGCGCTGGCGCTGGGGGACCAAGAAGAAGGGTTAGGATTGAGGGTCGCTCTGCGTGAGCATCCTTCGAGGCCGGCCATTGGCCGGCACCTCAGGATGAGGTTGTTCTTATAGAGGCGACCTCATCCTGAGGTGCGAGCGATGGCGAGCCTCGAAGGATGGTGAAGCAGAGCGCCCCAGACAAAACGGCGCCCTCCTCACGGAGAGCGCCGCCTCGTTCAATCTCGAAAAATCACTTGCCGCGCTTGAACTTGTTCCAGGCGCGGGTGACCACGCGCTGCAGGTCCTGCGGGTTGGTGGTCACGGTGAACAGCTTGGACTGCGTCTCCGCGTCCGGATAGATCGACGGATTGTCCAGGATCGCCTTGTCGATGTACTTCTGCGATTCCAAGTTTCCGTTGGCGTACGAGATGTAGTTCGAGTTCTTCGCCGCCACTTCGGGCTTCATCATGTAGTTGATGAAGGCCAGCGCGTTGTCGACATTCTTCGCATCCTTGGGGATGGCGAAATTGTCGAACCACATCAGCGCGCCCTCCTTGGGGATGACGTACTCGATGTTGACCGGCTTCTTCTTGGTCTTTTTGGCAGCTTCCTCGGCGCGGGTCTTGGCCTGGAACACGTCGCCGGACCAGCCGGTGGCGAGACAGATGTCGCCGCGGGCCAGAGCGTTGATGTAGCCGGAACTGTCGAACTTCTTGATGAAGGGCCGGACCGGCATCAGCAAGGCGAGCGCCTTCTCGACGTCTTCCGGGTTCTTCGAGTTCGGGTCGATGCCGAGATAGCGGAACGCGGTGGGGATGATCTCCTCCGGCCCGTCCAGCATGTAGACGCCGCAGTCCTTGAGCTTGCCGAGCAGTTCCGGCTTGAACACGATGTCCCAGGTGTTGAGCGGGATCTCGCCGAGGCGCTCCTTCACCTTGTCGCTGTTCATGCCGATGCCGGTGGTGCCCCACATATAGTTCACGGCGTACTTGTTGCCGGGATCATAGACGCCGAGCCGCTCGGAGATCATCGGCCACTGATACTGCAGGTTCGGCAGCTTCGACTTGTCGAGCGGCAGGAACACGCCGGCCTGGATCTGGCGCTGCAGGAACGAGCCGGTAGGCACCACGACATCATAGCCGGTCTTGCCGCCGAGCAGCTTGGTCTCCAGCACTTCGTTGCTGTCGAAGACGTCGTAGCGGACCTTGATCCCGGTTTCCTTGGTGAAGTCCTCCAGCACCGACTCGTCGATGTAGTCGGACCAGTTATAGACATTCACGACCTTGTCCTGCGCGGAGGCGGGTGCGACCGCCAGCACGCTGAGGACACCGGCCGCCAATGCCGCGAGAAGCCGAGCCATCTTGTTCTCCTAAGGAAGATTGCTTTTGCATCCGGAACACTCCGCCCCCGCTTCCGTTCCAGTTCGCAGGCTAGTCTTCGCCGCGCGCCTGCTCAAGCCTTAAGCATGGTTACAAATACGTCTCGTATTCGAGCGGATTGATCCGGCGCTCGAAGGCGGCGGCTTCCGCTTCTTTCATTACCGCATAGACACGACGGAATTCCGAACCGAAGGCACGCTCGACGAAGTCGGATTTCGCGAAGTCGGCCGTCGCCTCGCGCATCGAATAGGTGAGGTGCTCCACCTCGGCCTCATAGGCGTTGCCGGTGAGCGGCGCGGGCGGCACCAGCTGCTTCTCGATGCCCTCCAGCATGCCGGCGAGGATGGCGGCGAGCACGAGATGCGGATGGGCGTCCGCACCGGCGATGCGGTGCTCGAGCCGCCGCGCCTTGGGCGGCCCGTTCGGCACCCTGACCGCGACCGAGCGATTGTCGTAGCCCCAGTTGATCCCGGTCGGCGCGTAGCTGCCCGGCACCAGGCGGCGGAAGCCGTTATAGCTCGGCACATAGAACAGCGCGGTCTCGGCCATGGTGGCGAGCAGGCCGGCCGCCGCCTGGCCCAGCAGCACGTCGCCCGTGTCCGGCGCGCCGAAGGCATTGGAGCCGGCGCGGTTCAGCAGGCTGACATGGACATGCATGCCGGAGCCGGCGAATTCCAGGAACGGCTTCGCCATGAAGCTGGCGCGCAGCCCGTGCCTGCGGGCCACGCCGTCGATCAGCCGACGCAGCAATATGGCGTCGTCCGCCGCGGCCAGCGGATCGGCGCGATGATAGAGGTTCACCTCATACTGGCCGGGCGCAGCTTCCGAGATCACCGTATCCGTCGGCAGCCCCTGGATGCGCGCCGCCTCCCGGACCTCGTGCAGCAGCGCCGCATAGGCATCGAGGTCGGACATGGAATACATGTTCTGCCGCGCCGGACCGCTCTTCGAGGCGAAGACCGGCTCCGGCACGCCATCGGGGCCCGGCGCCTGCCGGAACAGATAGAATTCGAGCTCGAAGGCGACGCAGGGCGTCAGGCCGAGCGCGGCAAAGCGGGCAACCTGATCCGCGAGGCGATGGCGTGGGTCGAGCACCCAGGGCGTGCCGTCCGGCTCGCTCATGGAAAGCAGCACCTGCGCGGAGGGTCGCAGCGCCCAGGGCACCGGCTTCAAGGTGCCCGGCACCGGCCAGCACAGGCCGTCCTTGTCGCCGGTCTCGATATGGATGCCGGTCTCCTCGACTTCGCGGCCCCAGACGTCGAGGCCGAAGATCGAGCTTGGTATCGCGACGCCGTCACTCCAGATCTTGCCCGCCGCCCCGCCGGGGATCCATTTGCCGCGCAGCACGCCATGGGTGTCGGGCAGCAGGACCTCGACGATCTCCGGCACGCCATGCTGGGCGAGATACTGGCCGAGTTCGTCGGCCGTCGCGGCGCTGGAACCGATGCCCGCAGTGGGCTTGGGACTTTCGGCCGTGTCCTGGGGCACGGCGTGCGGCAATGGCATGATAGACCCTGATTGTCTCGCGGCCTGATTGTGGCCGCGCCGGCGCAAGCGTCAAGCGCCGTCACCTGTCATGCCATCTTCATGCCATGCGCCCCGGCTTGACGCACGCGAAATGTGATCACATTCTGCATTCCACTACACACCACCTCATCCTGAGGTGCGAGCCCGTCCGGGTCTTGCCTTTGGCAAGCCCAAGGAAAGAATGGCGAGCCTCGAAGGATGCTCAAGCAGAAGACGGCCATCGGGGGCGGGCATCCTTCGAGGCTCGGGCGACGCCCGAGCACCTCAGGATGACGTGGTTCGATTTCCGGGATTTGCATTTCATTCTGACACTCAACAGGATCGCCATGCCCCTCCCCACCTCCACGCCCGAGCTGCGCGCGCTCGATGCCGCGCACCATCTTCACCCGTTCAGCGACATGAAATCGCTCAATGCCGAGGGCGCGCGGGTGATCGTGAAGGCCGAGGGGGTGTGGCTCACCGATTCCAACGGCAACCGCATCCTCGACGGCATGTCCGGCTTGTGGTGCGTGAATGTCGGCTATGGGCGTGTCGAGATCGTCGAGGCGGTGCGCGCCCAGATGATGGAGCTGCCCTATTATAACACCTTCTTCAAGACCACGCACAAGCCGGCCATCCAGCTTGCCGCGAAGCTCGCGAAGCTGACGCCGCCGCAGTTCAGCAAGGTGTTCTTCACGGGCTCGGGATCGGAATCCAACGACACCGTGATCCGCATGGTGCGGCGCTATTTCGACATCAAGCAACAGCCGAAGAAGAAGGTCATCATCTCGCGGCGCAACGCCTATCACGGCTCCACCGTCGGCGCCGCGAGCCTTGGCGGCATGGCGCCGATGCATGAGCAGGGCGGATTGCCGATCCCGGACATCGTCCACATCGCCCAGCCCTATTGGTGGGGCGAGGCGCGCCAGGGCGAGACGCCGGAGGAGTTCGGCCTGCGCACCGCCCGGGCGCTGGAATCCACCATCGACGCGCTCGGCGAGGACCGCATCGCCGCCTTTATCGCCGAGCCGGTGCAGGGCGCCGGCGGGGTCATCATCCCGCCTTCGACCTATTGGCCGGAGATCGCCCGCATCTGCCGCGAGCGCGACATCCTTTTTATCTCCGACGAGGTGATCTGCGGGTTCGGGCGCACCGGCAACTGGTTCGGCTGCGAGACCTTCGACACCCAGCCGGACATCCTCGTGATGGCCAAGGGCATCACCTCCGGCTACATGCCGCTCGGCGCCGTCATGGTGGCGGACCGGGTGGCGGAGACCCTGCTGGAGGGCGGCGACTTCAACCACGGCTACACCTATTCCGGCCATCCGGCGGCCTGCGCCGCGGCCATCGCCAATCTCGACATCATGATCAATGAGAAGATCGTCGAACGGGTGGCGGAGGATGTCGGGCCATACCTCGCCGCGCGCTGGCGGGCACTTGCCGAGCACCCGCTTGTCGGCGAGGCGCCGATGATCGGGCTCGTCGGCGCGCTGGAACTCACCCCCGACAAGGTCGGCCGCACCAAATTCCCCGATGTCGGCAAGGTCGGCACCATGGCGCGCGACTTCTCGTTCCAGAACGGGCTGGTGATGCGCGCCGTGCGCGACCGGTTGATCATCGCGCCGCCGCTCACCATCTCGCATGGCGAGATTGACGAGCTCGTCGCCCGCGCCCGCAAGACGCTCGACGACACGTATGGCGCGCTAAGGCGGCAGGGTTGGGTGGCATGAATTGTACGAACGCAGCCCTGACATGATACCGCAATTCGTGCTTTGATGCGGTTGGGGGACGACGACTGGCCCGCGATTGGCAGTGATATGGATGCGCTAAGCCGAGCGCCGGACGGTGCGGGTGTAACCCACGCACGTGTCGCGGCGCTGCGTTCCGAAGCCGAGGCCCTCTATCTCGGCACACGTCCGAAGACCCGCGCCGCCGCCGGCGCTGCCGCCCATCTGTTCGAGGGCGTGCCGATGCACTGGATGACCGATTGGTCGACCCCGGTGCCGCTCATCATCGAGAAGGCGACCGGCGCTCGGCTCATCGATGTCGACGGTCACGCCTATGATGATTTCTGCCTCGGCGACACTGCGGCGCTGTTCGGCCACGGCCCGGCGCCCGTGGCCGAGGCGATCTCCCGCCAGGCCGGGCGCGGCCTCGCCACCATGCTGCCGAGCCCGGATGCCGGAGCGGTCGGCGACCTCCTGTTCAAGCGCTTCCGCCTGCCGCAATGGCAGATCGCGGCGACCGCCAGCGATGCCAACCGCTTCGCCATCCGCGCCGCGCGCGCGGCGACCGGACGCCCGCGCATCCTGGTGTTTGACGGCGCCTATCATGGCGCGGTGGACGAAACCTTCGTCGAGATCGGCCCCTCGGGGCGCACCGTCAATCGGCCGGGCCTGATCGGCGAGCCGCGCGACCTCTCGGCGCTCACCCGCGTCGTGCCATTCAACGATCTCGATCAGCTGGAAGCCGCGCTCGCCGATCATACGGTGGCTTGCGTCATCACCGAGCCGGCCATGACCAATTGCGCCATGGTGCTGCCGCAACCGGGCTTCCATGAAGGGCTGCGCGACATCACCCGCCGCCACGGCACGCTGCTGCTGATCGACGAGACCCACACCCTCTCCACCGGGCCGGGCGGCTACACCCGCCGCAATGGCCTCGCGCCGGACCTCTTCGTGGTCGGCAAGGCGATCGCCGGCGGCGTGCCGGCGGCGGTGTGGGGCATGAGCGAGGAGACCGCCGCGCGCTTCAAGATCGCCCGCTCCAGCCTGGCGCCCGGTCATTCCGGCATCGGCACCACGCTGTCCGGCAGCCCGCTCCAGCTCGCCGCGCTACGCGCGACGCTGGAGCAGGTGGCGACCCATGACGCCTATGCGCATATGGAGGCGCTCGCCGACCGCATGGAGGCGGGGCTGGCGGCAATCATCGGCGAGGCCGGCCTGCCGTGGCACGTGGCGCGCTGCGGCGCTCGGGTCGAGATCGTGCGCGCGCCGCACCCGCTGAGGAACGGCGCGGAGGCGCGCCGCGCGCATTATCCGACGGTGGAGACCGCGATCCACCTCGCGCTGCTGGTGCGCGGCGTACTGATCTCGCCATTCCACGACATGATGCTGGCTTCCCCCGCCACCAGCGAGGAACAGGTCGACCATCTCATCAGCGCGATGCGCGAGGTGACGGGGCGGCTGGTGGGGTGAGAGGGATGTTCTGCATGAACATCCTTCGAGGCTCGCGGAGCCTGTCCTCGGGCTTGCCAAAGGCAAGACCCGTGCGCTCGCACCTCAGGATGAGGTTGTTCTTGTGAATGCGCCTCATCCCGAGGCGCACGGCAAGGCCGTGCCTCGAAGGATGCTCAAGCCGTGCGACGTCACCCGACGTCGGTCGCGAACCCGGCCGCCTTCCAAGCCAATAGCCCGCCTGCCATGTGGTGGTGCCGGTCGTGGCCGGCGGCCTGCGCCGCGGCGGCGGCCTTTTGCGAGCGCTGGCCGGAGCGGCAGGAGAAGACCAGCGTCTTCTCGCCCGGATCCGGAAGGGCTTCGGCGTCGAACGCGGAAAGCGGGAAGTCCACCGCGCCGGGGATGCGCTCGGCGGCGAGTTCGTTCGGCTCTCGCACATCGACCAGCAGGATGGAGCCGTCCTCCAGTCCCGCCTTGACCTCCTCGACCGAGAGATGCTCGATCACACCGCCAAACGGGTTCTGTTCCATCGTCCTGCTCCCTTGCTGCCCTCGCAGGTAGACCCGCGCGGGCACGACCGCAAGGGGGTGTCAGCGCGGGCGCACCGCGACCACGCCGGCGACGATGAGGCCGCCGCCGAACAGCACGGTGAGCGAGGGCACTTCGCCGAACATCAGCGCCGCCATCGAGATGCCGATCACGATCTGCAGGAGCAGCACGACCGAGATGGTGCCGGCAGAGAGCCGGCCTAGCGCGAAGGTGGCCAGCCCCTGGCCGAAGGCATGGGCCACGATGCCGAGGCCGGCCACGGCGAGGAAGCCGGTGAGGCTGGCGGGGATGATCTTCTCGCCCGCGGCAAGCGCATAAGCGAGGCAGAACACGGCGCCGGTCGCGGTCGAGATCAGCGCCACCATGCCGCCGCCGAGCGCGGCGCTCGTATTGCCCGCAGCCTGGCGGCCGCCGCGGCGCATGACGCGCACTACGATCATATAGGCGGCATAACAGGCGGCCGCGCCCGCCGCGAACACGTCGCCGATGAGGCTGTTCATGCCGGTGGTGCTGCCGGCGCTGTCGAGCACGATGACCGCCGAGCCGGCCATCGACAGGATGAGCGCGATGAACAGGCCGAGCGTCGGGCGCTCGCCTAGGCAGGCCCAGGCGAACAGCAGGACGAACACCGGCGCCATGTTGCCGAGCAGCACGCTGTTGGCGGTGCTGGTGTTGGCGATCGCGGCATGGAAGAAGACGAGGTCGGCGGCGAAGAACAGGCCGGCCAGGGTGCCGAAGGCGAACTGCCGGCGACTGAACGGGCGCAACCGGGTGTTCGGGCTCGCGACGGCAAGGTGACGCGCCTTCGCGGACCGCCATTCCGCATAGGCCCACAGCGCCGTCGGGCCGATTGCGAACAGCATGCGCCAGAAGCCGATCGCCGCTGGGCCGGTGTCGGCAAGGCGCACGAAGATCGGGGAGAAGCCGATGCAACCCGCCGCCACCAGCACCGCGATGAACGCCTGACGGCGCAGCCGCGCCTCCTCACCACCCTCGGTCGTGACGACAGGCGTGAGGGCGCGCTCATCGAGCGGCGAGAGCGCGACGGAGGCGGGAGGCGGGGGTGACATTGCGGAACTCTTGAAAGCGCACGAGTATCGGCCGAAGTGTCGGGGCCGGAGACGACGCAGCACGCGGGCATCGTCCGTGCTGTTGTCTATACCTTGCGCTCAAATCGTAAAAGCAAATTTATTTTGTCGATACATCATAAAAGATGATATGAATTTCCCTGTGTCTGAGCGGCGGTCACGCCCAAGGATCACGCCCAAGACAAGGGAGACGACGATGCGCCATCTCGATACGGAATCGCTCGGCATGCTGATCGCCATCGTCGATTTCGGGGGCTTCACCGCGGCGGCAGAACGGGTCGGGCGCACCCAGTCGGCGGTCTCCGCGCGCATCGCCCAGCTCGAGGAGAGCCTCGGCGTTCGCTTGCTGGAGCGCTCGCGGCGCGGCATCTCGCTGACCGAGACCGGCGAGCGGCTGGTCGCCCATGCGCGCCGCCTGCTCGCCTTCGAGAGCGAGGCGCTCGCCGACCTCAAGGGCGGCACGCCGGAGGGCAGCGTTCGGCTCGGCATGCCGGACGACTATGTCGACGCCTATTTCACCCCGACCATCGCCCGCTTCGCCGCCGCTTATCCGCGCGTCGAGATCTCGATCCGCTGCGAGCTCTCCAAGACGCTGGAACCGGAGGTGGAACGCGGTCATCTCGACATCGCGCTCATCACCCGCGACAAGGCGCGCCCGACCGGCGAACTTCTGAAGCGTGAGAAGCTGCTCTGGCTTGCCGCCCGTGGCCACAGGCCGGAGCGCAGCGATCCCCTGCCGCTCGCACTGTTCCCGACCGGCTGCCGCGCCCGCCCGCATATATCCGCCGCGCTCGATGCCTCCGGCCGCGCCTGGCGGGTTGCCTGCACCTCGTCCTCGAATGGCGGCATCTATTCGGCGGTGGAGACGGGCCTGTGCATCACCGCCATGGCGGAATGCGCGGCGCCGCCCGAATGGCGCCGCCTCGGCGCCGCCGAGGGCTTGCCGCCGCTGCCGGACATCGAGATCGGGCTGCTGCTGGCACCCGCCGCCTCCGCCGCCGCGCGGCGCCTCGCCGACACCTTCCGCGCCGCGCTCTCCACCGGCCCGTTGGCGGTGGAGGCGGCGTAAGTGAGTCGCTCGGCTTAAAGATCCTTCGAGGCTCACTGCGCTCGCACCTCAGGATGAGGTTGCTATTGAGATCAACCTCATCATGAGGTGCCGGCCAGCGGCCGGCCTCGAAGGATGTTCGCGCAGAATGCCCTTACCTTGATGCAGGCGTCGTCGAAGCTTGCTATCGCTCGCCCATGAGCAACGCCCCTTCCCTTCCCGCCGACACCACATCGCCGCGCGGTTCCGCCAGCGAGGTGCTCTTCGCCTTCCTCAAGCTCGGCCTCACTTCGTTCGGCGGGCCGGTGGCGCATCTCGGATATTTCCGTGAGGCGTTCGTGGTGCGGCGGCAGTGGCTGACGGATGCCGCATATGCCGATCTCGTCGCGCTCTGCCAGTTCCTGCCCGGCCCTGCCTCCAGCCAGGTCGGCATGGCGCTCGGTCTGATGCGCGCCGGCCTGCCGGGGATGGCCGCGGCATGGCTCGGCTTCACCATTCCTTCGGCATTGCTGATGCTCGGCTTCGCCTATGGCGTGGACAGCCTCGGCGCGCTGAGCGATGCCGGCTGGCTCGCCGGGCTGAAGGCCGCGGCCGCCGCCGTGGTGGCGCATGCCGTGCTCGGCATGGCGAGCACGCTCTGCCCCGACCGCCCGCGCCAGACCATCGCGCTCATCGCCGCCGCCGCGGCGGCAACGCTGCCCGGCGCGATCGGACAGATCGCGGTGCTGGTCGCCGGGGCGCTCGCCGGGCTCGCCTTGCTGCGGCTGCCCCCGCGACCGGCCGGCGAGCCGCTCCGGGTCACGGTGCCGCGCCACGCCGCGCTGGCCTCGCTCGTGCTGTTCGCCGTGCTGCTGATCGGCCTTCCGCTGCTGGCCCAGGCGAGCGGCGACGGTGCGCTTAGGCTCACGGACGCGCTCTACCGCGCCGGCTCGCTGGTGTTCGGCGGCGGCCATGTGGTGCTGCCGCTGATCGAGGCCGAGCTGGTGCACCCCGGCGGGCTGACGCGCGAGGCCTTCCTTGCCGGCTATGGCGCGGTGCAGGCGGTGCCAGGCCCGCTTTTCAGCTTCGCCGCCTATGTCGGGGCGATGATGCCGACGCCGCCCAATGGTGCGCTCGGCGCCACCATCGCCCTGATCGCGATGTTCCTGCCCTCGGCGCTGCTGGTCTATGGCGCCTTGCCGTTCTGGGCGCGGATCGCGGCGGACGAGCGGGCGCAGAACATGCTGGGCGGCGTCAATGCCGCCGTGGTCGGCCTGCTCGGCGCGGCGTTCTGGGATCCGGTGGTGAGCGCGGGCGTCACCTCGGGGCGCGCCTTCGCGGTGGCGCTCCTCGCCTATCTCGCGCTGGCGCTGTGGCGCGTGCCGCCCTGGGCAGTGGTGATCGGCGCTGCGGTGATGGGGGCGGTGGTGCTTTGACGCGCTGTCATCCCGGACAGCCGAAGGCCGATCCGGGATCACAGGAAGATTATGCGCGGGACTTCACGCGATCCCGGCTCTCCGGCTTCGCCTGCGGCCGGGATGACGGCCTGGTGACAGCGTCACCCCCGCTTGATCGTAAACGGCGAGAAGGTCTGCGCGGTCGGGAAGACCTGCAGGCGATTGATGTTCACGTGGCGCGGGGTGGTGCAGCAGAAGAAGATCTGCTCGGCGATGTCCTCGCCGGAGAGCGGTTGGGTGTTGGCATAGACCGTGTCCGAACGGTCGGCATCGCCATGGAATCGCACCAGCGAGAACTCGGTCTCCACCATGCCCGGCTCTATATTGGTGACGCGCACGCCGGTGCCGGCGAGATCGGCGATCAGGTTCAGCGCGTATTGCTTTACGAACGCCTTGGTGCCGCCATACGCGTTACCGCCGGGATAGGGATAGTCGCCGGCCACCGAGCCGGTGAACACCACATGGCCCTCGCCGCGCTCCACCATGCCGGGCAGGGTCGCGCGCACCGTATAGAGCAGGCCCTTGATGTTGGTGTCGACCATGTCCTCCCAATCGTCGAGCCGGGCGCGGTGCGCGGGCTCGAGGCCGAGCGCGAGGCCGGCATTGGCGAACACCACGTTCAGGCCGGCGAAGGCTTCGGGAAGTGCTGCCAGCGCCGTCGTCACCGCGGAGTTGTCGCGCACATCGAGTTCGAGCGGATGGAAGCGCGGGCCGAGCTCGTCACGCAGCGCGATCAGCCGGTCGGCGCGTCGGCCGGTGCCGACCACATGGGCGCCGGCGCGCGCGAAACGACGGGCGGTCGACGCGCCGATGCCGGAGGTGGCGCCGGTCACGAGGACCCTGAGCGTGGACGGATCGAGCATCTGGTACATGCGGCCTCCTCATCGATGTTGCACCGCCAGATAGCGCCAACGGGACGCAGCGTCCATTGCCGACGCGCATGCGTTCGCGCGGCCCGGGCGCCTTAAGGCTTTGTTGAACATCAATAGTGAATTTGCCGGCTTGCCCTATCGGCCATTGCGGGGTCATGCTGGCGCCACGATCATCGCCGACAAGGGTCACGAGGACGACACGAAGAAGACGACGCACGGAAGCGGGCGAAAGAGATGAGGCGCGGCTGCGTACTTGCCGCGCCCGGGGGCAGCGCACGGTGCGGGCCGTGACGAGGAGTTGACTGAATGAACGCCACCACCCTTGCGGCAACGAGCGCCGCCGCCCTGCTGTTGGCAGGCTGCAGCACAGTTCTCGACGGGTTCGGTTCGGCCTCCAATTCCTCGCCTTCGCCCATGGAAAACGCGCAGATCACCCCGGCGCCGACCGGCTCGGTGGAAAGCTCGGCGGTGCCCGCCGCGCGGCCCACCTATGGCGCCGGCGCCGCCACCGCCGGTGCTGCGGTGACGCCGAAGCCCTCGACCGCCAATAACAGCGTCGCGCTCAACCCGCCGCCGGCCGCCACTGCGCCGGGCGGGGTCGCCTATGCCGAGCCGGGCGCAGCGCGCTCACAGCTCGCCGGCAAATGGAACTTCTCCTGGGATGGCGGACAGAAGACCTGCCCGGTGACGCTCTCGACCAGCCAGGGCATGTCCGGCCTTGCCGCCGCCGCCGACCTCTCCTGCCCGAACGACATCTTCATGACCAAGGGCTGGGACATGTGGGGCAATGAACTGGTCCTGCAGAACCATCTCGGCAAGGTCACCGCGCGCCTGCAGCCCGCGGGCGGCGGACGCTATGACGGCGTCGCCACCGCCGATGGCGGCAAGATCACCATGGTGCGGTTGTAAGGCGCCGCCTGCCGGCGCGCTTCCCGACAAATTGGCCTCCTTTGCCCGACTGGGTGAGGGAGTGCGCCAGAGCCAAGCTTCATTAAATAGTGAATGCCCGGAAACTCTTTGCCTCGCAGCGATTTACGCTGCGCGAGCGGGAGATACTTCGCCGGGCGAGATAAATAAAGGATGCGTTAACGCGCGAAGCCAATCATCTTGTCCATGAGCGGAACCGATTGATTCGGCCCTGCCATCGGAGGAGGTCATGATGCTGCAAGTGTCGGGCGTGTCCTCGTCGGGCGGATCAGTACCGGCGGGCAGCCGCAGTCCGTCCGAGCCGGCCTCGCTTGCGCATCTGATGACGAAGCATCTCGCCGCCGCCCGCCCGCGCTCGGATGCCGAAGCGCTGCGCCTGTTGCGCCAGGCCTTCCCCGGCGCCCCGCTCGCCGCCCGTGTCGCCGCGATGGCCGGCTGGTCGCGCTGACCTCTTACCCGCGATCTGCGTGAACATCCTTCGAGGCCCACGCGTTGCGTGGGCACCTCGGGATGAGGACGTTCTATGGATGAACCTCATCCTGAGGTGCGAGCGAAGCGAGCCTCGAAGGAGGTTGAAGCCGATGGCGACCGGCCCTCAGTTCAACCGGTCCGGCCGATCCTCGACGCCGTCATCATCCGTCAGCACCAGTTCCTCCACCGCTCCCGCCGCCGCCTGCGGGTGGGTCGCGGCATAGTCGCGGGCGAGTTGGGCGTAGCGCATCACCGAGAGGGGCAGCGTGGCGAGATAGCCGATGACGAGCACCGCCAGCACCGGCCAGGGCCAGGTGACCAGGATCGCAACGAACAGCACCACGCAGACGAAGAGCGGCAGCACCGCGTCGCGGGGAATCCGGCTGCCGAGCCGCTTGCCGGAGAAGGCCGGCAGGCGCGAGACCATGAGCAGCGCGATGGCGAGGCAATAGGCAGCCGCCACCGCCGGCGAGGCGATGAGGCGCGGCAGGCCGATCAGCTCCAGATAGACCGGCAGCAGCACGCAGATGGCGCCGGCCGGCGCCGGCACGCCGGTGAAGAAGTCCCCGGCGAAGGGCGGCTTGTTGGGGTCTTCCAGCATCACGTTGAAGCGGGCGAGGCGCAGCGCGGCGCAGATGGCGAAGGCCAGTGCCGCGATCCAGCCGACCGAGCCCAGCGTCTCCAGGCCCCACATGTAAAGCACGAGGCCCGGCGCGACGCCGAAGCAGACGAAGTCCGACAGGCTGTCGAGCTCGGCGCCGAAGCGCGAGGTTCCGTGCAGCATCCGGGCGAGGCGCCCGTCCATGCCGTCCAGCACCGCGGCGAGCACGATGGAGGCGAGCGCCAGCTCCAGCCGCCCCTCGATCGCCATGCGGATGCCGGTCAAGCCGGCGCACAGCGCGAGCAGCGTGACGAGGTTCGGCACCAGCACGCGGATCGGCACCGCCTGGAAGCGGCGGCGCTTCGGCTCCGGCACGTCCCCGAGATCGGGGTCGAAGGGCGGAAACGGGTTCGTCATGGGCGCAGTCCTTAAGCTGGAACGTTCAGCTTACACGAAAGGCGAGCTCGCGCGCAGGCGCGGCGAGATCGGCAATGATGGTCTCGCCGGCTATGGCGCGCTGCCCCTCGGCAACCGCCGGGCGGGTGCCGGCGGGAAGATAGACATCGACCCGCGAGCCGAAGCGGATCAGTCCGTAGCGCTCCCCGGTGCCGATGGCCTCGCCCTCGCGCACGAAGGAGACGATGCGCCGCGCCACCAGGCCCGCGATCTGCACCACGCCGACGACGCCGATCGGCGTCTCCAGCACCATGCCGCTGCGCTCATTGTCCTCGCTCGCCTTGTCGAGATCGGCGCTGAGGAATTTGCCTGGCTTGTAGGCGATGCGCAGGATGCGACCGCCAATGGGCGCGCGGTTCACATGGACGTCGAACACGTTCATGAAGATGCACACCCGCGGCAGCGGCGCATCGCCGAGATCGAGCTCGCGCGGCGGAACGGCGGGGCCGACGAGGCAGACCCTTCCGTCCGCCGGAGACACGATCAGCCCGTCGCGCAACGGAGTGACCCGCTCCGGATCGCGGAAGAAATAGGCGATCCAGGCGGTGATCAGCACCGCGATCCAGCCGAGCGGCGGGATGAGCCAGAGCAGCAGTACCGAGGCGCCGGCGCCGATCAGGAGGAACGGATAGCCCTCGCGATGGACCGGCGCGAGGCCGCTGCGGATGGAATCTATGACGGACATGGGTGCCTTCCGGATCGGGAAGCGCGCAGCGTTAGAGGGCGCGCGCCGGGGCGTCAAATGGTTGAAGATATCGGGTAGGTTCGAGCATCATTTGATGCGATATCCGATGCGTTCAAGAAGGTGGCGTCATGAGGACGACAGTCACGCTCGACGATGCATTGCTGGCCCGCGCTGAAGCACTGAGCGGATTGAAGAGGCGGGCACCTCTCTTGCGAGAGGCGCTCAAGGCTTTGATCGAATGCAAGAGCACCCGCAGGCTGGCGGAACTCGGCGGTTCTGAGCCGGGCCTTGAGCCCGTGCGGCGGGCTTGCCCGATGCGGACTGACCCGGCATCCTTTCGCCGCCCCATTCCGATTTGAAAGCAAGGACCGGAGTTCGTGCCACGGGCGACGGCGGCATGATCGGCCTATATCAAGGAAATGAGGCCGAACATGACGAGCGCAGCCCTTCAGTCCAGGCCCCGGATGGGGCCGCAGCCCACCACCACAGAAGATCCGCGCTGGGCGCGGATCGTGGCGCGCGACCGGAGCGCCGACGGCGAGTTCTGGTATTCCGTCGCCACCAGCGGCGTCTATTGCCGGCCGTCCTGCCCCTCGCGCGGCGCCAATCCCAAGAATGTCCAGATCCACGACACGCTGGATGCGGCGAAGGCGACAGGGTTCCGGCCGTGCAAGCGCTGCCGTCCGGACGGCCCCTCGATCGAGGCGGAGAACGCCGCCATCGTCGCACAGGCCTGCCGGCGGATCGAGGAGAGCGAGGACGAGCCGTCCCTCGCCGATCTCGCCGCGGCGGCCGGGCGCAGCACCGGCTATTTCCACCGCATCTTCAAGGCCGCCACCGGGCTGACGCCGAAGGCCTATGCGAGCGCCCACCGCGCCGCCAGGGTCCGCGAGGGTCTCGCCGCCGGCGACAGCGTGACCGGCGCGATGTATGGGGCCGGCTTCAATTCGAGCGGGCGGTTCTACGAGAAGTCGACCGACCTGCTCGGCATGACGCCGAGCCGCTACCGAGCCGGCGGCACGGACGAGGAGGTCCGCTTCGCCATCGGCGATACCTCGCTCGGCGCCATCCTCGTCGCCTCGAGCGCCAAGGGCGTCGCGGCGATCCTGCTCGGCGCCGATCCGCAGGCGCTGGTGCGCGAGCTTCAGGACCGCTTTCCGAAGGCGCGGCTGATCGGCGCCGATCCGGATTATGAGGCGCTGGTCGCGCACGTGGTGGGCCTTGTGGAGAACCCGGCGCTGGGCCTCGATCTGCCCCTCGATGTGCGCGGCACGGCCTTCCAGCAGCGGGTGTGGCAGGCGTTGCAGCAGATCCCGGTCGGGCACACCGCGTCCTATGCCGAGATCGCCCGGCGCATCGGCGAGCCCAAGGCGGTACGGGCCGTCGCCGGCGCCTGCGCGGCGAACCATCTCGCGGTGGCGATCCCCTGCCACCGGGTGGTGCGCACCGACGGCGCGCTCTCCGGCTATGCCTGGGGCGTCGAGCGCAAGCGCGCCTTGCTGGAGCGTGAGGCGCAAGAAGAGCGCTGAGCGGATTTGAAGGCAAGGACCGGAGTTCGTCCGGCGGCTCGCGGCCCTAGCCTCGACGTCCCGATCAAGACCGGAGCCACGCTCATGAACATCATCGCACCGATCGCCCCGGCCGACGCCGAGGCGCGCATTGCCCACCATGCCTGGCCGCAGCTCGCCGAAGAGCTGAACAACTATGGCTGCGCGGTCATGGAGAAGCTGCTCGCGCCGGAGGAATGCCGGCAGATCGCGGCGCTCTATCCGCAGGAGAGCCATTTCCGCAGCCATGTCCACATGGCGCGCCATGGTTTCGGCAAGGGCGAATATCGCTACTTCAGCTATCCGCTGCCCGGGCTCGTCGCTGGCCTGCGCACCGCGCTCTATCCGCGCCTCGCGCTCGTCGCCAACCAGTGGAACGAGCGCATGGGCGTCGACGAGCGCTATCCGGCAACGCACACCGCGTTCCTGAAGCAGTGCCACGATGCCGGACAGTCGCGGCCGACGCCGCTGCTGCTGCAATATGTGCCGGGCGACTTCAATTGCCTGCACCAGGACCTCTATGGCGAGCTCGCCTTCCCGATCCAGGTGGCGATCCTGCTCTCCGAGCCGGGGCGCGATTTCACCGGCGGCGAGTTCGTGCTGACCGAGCAGCGCCCGCGCATGCAGAGCCGCGCCGAAGTGGTGCCGCTCACCCAGGGCGACGCGGTCGCCTTCGCAGTGCATAACCGGCCGGTGCAGGGATCGAAGGGCTCTTACCGGGTGAACCTGCGGCACGGCGTCAGCCGGGTGCGCAGCGGGATGCGGCACACGCTCGGCATCATCTTCCACGATGCGACGTGAGGGTCTGGCCCGCAATTCGGCGGGTGAGAGTGAGAACCGGCCATCTCCGCCGTCATGGCCGGGCTTGTCCCGGCCATCCGCGGTTGTCCGCTCGTCACGGACGTGGGTCCCCGGGACAAGCCCGGGGATGACGGCGTCTACGAGCCAGGCTCTCAGGATGACGTGGCTATTTCGGGCGAATTTCCGGGCGCGGGTTCGCGCCAGGGTCGGACGGTGCGGCGGCGCAGCCGGTCGGCCTCGGCTTCGGGCCGCGCCGCTCCGGCGGCACCTTGCAATTGTCCGCCCGCTGCTCGTCGCTGGCCTTGCTGCCGAGCCGCTCCTTCAGCGTCTCCTGAGCGTGCGCCGGCATGACGAGGCCGGTGATCAGCAAGGCCAGCACGATCCGCGATCCCGTCATCGGCACCTCTCCTCGGCGTCTGCGAATCCATGGATTGTGTCGGACTGTGGAAACGGTGATCGCGGGTGGCACTCCGCTTCTTGCCGTGCAATCGGATTTCACCGCGAGCGCATTGAGGGCTGAAGGAGCGACCTCCATGAGTTACTCCATGAGGATGACCGACACACCCGTCGGCCGCTTGAGGCTCGTTGCAGGGGAGCGCGGGCTGATCGCGGTGCTTTGGCCGGACCATGATCCGCGCCGGGTGCCGCTCGGGCCGCTCGTCGAGGACCAGGATCATCCGATCCTGATCGAGACCGAGCGCCAACTCGGCGCCTATTTCGCCGGCGAGCGCCAAAGCTTCACCCTGCCACTCGACTTCCACGGCACCGCGTTTCAGATAACCGTCTGGCAGGCGCTGCTCGCCATCCCGTTCGGCGAGACCCGCTCCTATGGCGAGATCGCCCGGCAGATCGGAAAGCCGAACGCCTCCCGAGCGGTCGGGGCGGCGAACGGACGGAACCCGATCTCCATCATCGCGCCCTGTCACCGCCTGGTCGGATCCGACGGCTCGCTGACCGGATTTGCCGGCGGGCTTGCGGCGAAGCAACATCTGCTGAGGATGGAGCGCGGCGCGTCTGCACGCTGACCCGCGGGCGGGCCTTGCGGAAGCACGCAAAGGGAGCGAGCCATGTTTGCCGTGCTGTTCGAGGTCCTTCCGAAGTCGGACCAGTGGGATGCCTATCTCGGCCATGCCCGCATGCTGAAGCCGGAGATCGAGCGGATCGACGGCTTCTTCGACAATGTGCGTTATCGCAGCCTGACGCGCGAGCGCTGGATCCTCTCGCTCTCCAGCTGGCGCGACGAGAAGGCGCTGGTGCGCTGGCGCACGCAGGCGCGGCACCACGGGGCACAGGAGAAGGGCCGCTCCGAGGTGTTCGAGGACTATCATCTGCGCGTCGGCCAATTGACGCAGGACACCCGCCCGCCTGCGGGCCATGCGCTGACCGAACAGCGGCTCGACGAGACCGAGGCGGGCGAGGCCACCGCGGTGAGCCTGATCGACGCCCACCGCCCGCCCGAATGGGTGCGGGAGGCCGGGCCCGACACCGTGGCGCGCTGGCTGGGACTGGTGCCGGACGCGCCCGGGCTGGTGGAGTGGGACGTGTTCGAGGCGGTGCTGACGCCCGGCGACATCGTGCTGCTGATGAGCTGGAGCGACCGTGCCGCCGCCGAGACCTTCGACGCCCTGGTGGCGCTGCCGGAGGGCGGCCGGCTGCGCCGCGTCCGCATCGTGCGCGACTACGGCATGTTCGACCGCCGCGAGGCTCCGCAATATTACCCGGAGGTGAAGCGGGGCGGATGAACCGCCCCCTCTCCCGCAAGAGGGAGGGGAAGAGCTCCCGTAGGGTGGCGTCGTCTGGAGGCCTTCTTGCCTTCACCCCCTCGCGCGGTGCACGTTACGGCAACCGACGCGCCGCAGGGGGAAGGGGCAGGCTGGTGCGATCGAACATGATCCGGGCGCAGCAGCCATCCGGCGGCCGAAGCAGGACCGCTGCCGGGAGCCCCGTCGCTACCGATCAAGCGGAGCGCAACGCCTCGCACGCCATGGCGCGGCTCCTGGCGATGCGGCTGCCGCTCCCGCTGACCACGCTCGCCTGCGGCACGCAGCTGACGCGGCGCTGGACCCGCGCGGGATTCGACGGCTATGCGCCGGGCATGGCCGGGCATCTCATCGCCACCTATCACGGCCGCGAGCAAGCCTGTTCCTGGTCGCTGGAGGGGCGGCAGCTCCAGGACCGGCTGCGCCCTGGCACGGTGACGGTGGTGGCCGAGGGCCATGACGGGCAATGGTCGCTCGCCGGGCCCATCGAGGTCTCCCACGTCTATCTCACCAATGAACGCCTGCAGGCCTGCGCCGAGCTGATGGGCAGCGGGGCGCGGGTCGAAATGCTGGATCGTCTCGGCTTCGAGGACCCGGTGGCCGCGCGCATTCTGGAGATCCTCAGCGACGAGGACGTGCTCGGTGATCCGTCCGCGCGGCTGCTGATCGACCAGGCGGTCGAGCTTTTGTGCACTCAGCTGCTGCGGCGCCATGGCGCCTTCGCCATGCGCGCGCCTGCGGCGCGGCGTGGCCTCGCCGAATGGCAAGTGAAGCGGGTGACCGGCTTCATGCGCGAGCATCTGGACCGCGCGATCGGGCTGGAGGAACTCGCCGCGCTGGTGGGGCTGAGCCGCTTCCATTTCTGCACCGCGTTCCGCCTCGCCACCGGGCGCACGCCGCACCTCTGGCTGACCGAGCAGCGCATGGAGCGTGCGAAGCGCCTGCTCGGGGACCCCGAGGTGCACATCAGCGATATCGCGCTGGCAGTCGGTTATGCGACGCCGTCGGCCTTCGCCGCGAGCTTCCGGAAGATCGTCGGGATGACGCCGCGGGAGTATCGGCGGCGGTTGTGAGGCCAACAATCAAATAGAACGACGTCATCCCCGGCCTTGTGCCGGGGATCTCGATTCCTGAGTGTACATCAGAGGTCGAGATGGCCGGCACAAGGCCGGCCATGACGCCTCACTCCGGCGGACAGGCCGCACCGTTGTCGATCCAGGCCTGGATCAGTTCGCCGAACTGCGCTTGCGTGCCGGGCGCCGGCGGGCGGCCCTCGCCGGGCTCCCAGGCCCAGCCGACCAGCGGGTCGTTCATCATGTGCTCGTGGATCTTGGCGAGGCTGCGCCCGCCATTGCGCGACAGGTCCTTGAGCTGCCGGCAAATGCCGCCGGTGGTCTTGTCCTGCCAGGCCATAGAGGCCGGCGCCAGGCCCCAATGCCCGTTGCCGGGGACGGAGCCGATGCCGTCGCTATAGGTGCTCACATTCTGCGCCTGGTGGCAGGTGTGGCAGGTGAGCCCCTTCGGGCCGTGGCCCTCCATCGTCGCATCGATGAAGGGGATGTGCTCGCGGCGGCTCTCGCCCTGCGTCGGCACGCGGTTGGCCGGATGGCAGTTCATGCAGCGCGGGCTCTCGATCACCTTCGCCGCCTCCTGGAACAGGGCGGCCGAGCGGGCGCTCTGGTCCGCGATGCCGGCAAAGGCCGAGACCGGCTTCAGCGTCGCGGTCTCGGCCGAGACGCCGGCGCCGGCAAAGGCCCCCATCAGCCCGGCGGCGAGCCCGCCGACGAGGAGCGCGGCGCAGGCCAGCCGAGCGACACCGGGACGTGAGATCGGAAGATGTTCCATGGCTTCGCCTCTCACGCCTGCCTGAGCTGGTTAGGATCGAGCGGCAGCGTGAAGGCGCGCCGGCCGGTTGCGGCGGCGACCGCATTCGCCACCGCGGCGATGGCGCCGGAGGTTCCGGGCTCGCCGACCCCGCCGGGATCGGCCTCGCTCTCGATGATGTGCACCTCGATCGGCGGGGATTCGCGCATGCGCATCACCGGATAGGTGTCGAAATTGCCCTCCACCACCCGCCCCTTCGCCACCGTGATCCTGCCCTGCAGCGCCGCGGTGAGGCCAAACACGATGCCGCCTTCGATCTGGGCGCGGATGATGTCCGGATTGATCGGGATGCCGGTATCGACCGCGCACCACACGTGCTCCACCGTGACGTGACCCGAATTCGCCACCCGCACCTGGGCGATCACCGCCAGATAGCTGCCGAAATCAGTGAAGGTGGCGACCCCCATGGCGGTGCGCTCCGGCAGCTTCCGGCCCCATTGCGCCATGCGCGCGGCGATCTCGAGCGCGGCACGTACCCGCGGCGCCCCCTGCATCAGGCCGAGGCGATATTCGACCGGATCGCGCCCGGCGCGGGCGGCGAGCTCGTCCATCACGCTCTCGACGATGTAGACGTTGCGCGTCGCGCCGACGCCGCGCCAATTGCCGGTGTTCAGCCCGTTCGGCGCCTCCTGCCGCACATATTCGATGAACACGTTGGGGATGTCGTAGGGGCCGTGAGCACTGCCGACGATGTCGAGATCGACGCCGTCCTTCTGATAGATGGGAAGGAAGCGCGACATGATGTTCGGCCCCACCACGCGGTGGCGCCAGCTCACCGGCTGACCCTTGGCGTCGAGCCCGACAGTGACGCGGCTGTTGTTGAGGTAGCGGTAATAGTCGTGCCGCATGTCCTCCTCGCGGGTCCAGGTGATCTTCACTGGACCTTCGACGTTCTTCGCCAGCTTCACCGCCTGGCTGACATAGTCGGTCTCCAGCCGCCGGCCGAAGCCGCCACCGAGCAGATGATTGTGCGCCACCACCTTGTCGAGCGGCACGCCGAGCGCATCGGCCGCCGCCTTCTGGGCGCGGCCCAGCACCTGACTGCCGAGCCATATCTCGCAGCCGCCGTCGCGCACATGCACGGTGCAGCTCAGCGGCTCCAGCGCGGCGTGCGCGAGGATGGGCTGGCGGAAATCCGCCTGGTAGCGGCTGGCAGCGCCGGCCTCGGCGGCGGCGGTATCGCCGGTGTTGGTGGCGATGAGCCCCTGCCGGTCCAGCCCGGCATCGAGCTCGGCAATGAGCGCGGCCGTGTCGAGATTGGCGTTCGGCCCGTCATTCCAGGTGACGCGGAGCGCCGCCAGGCCCGTGCGCGCGGCCCAACTGTTCCTGGCGACGACGGCGAGCGCATCCTCGATGCGCACGACCTGCTGCACGCCGGGCACCTTCAGCGCGGCGCTGTCGTCGATGCTCGCCAGCGTGCCGCCGAACACCGGGCAGGCGGAAACGAAGGCGTAGCGCATGCCGGGCACGCGCGCGTCTATGCCGAACTTCGCTTCGCCGGTGACCTTGGCCGGCGTGTCGACGCGCGGCGTCGGCTTGCCCACCACCTTGAAGCTGCCGGGCTTCTTCAATGCCGGCGATTGCGGCACCGGAAGCTGCGCTGCAGCCGTGGCGAGCGCGCCATACGACAGCGTGCGCCCGCTCGCGGCATGAGTGACGGTTCCGTTGGCGGCGGTGCAGCTCTCCACTGCCACGCCCCATTGCCGGGCGGCGGCCTCGACCAGCATCAGGCGGGCGCAGGCGCCCGCGGTGCGCAGCGTGATCCAGGCGCCGCGCAGCGAGGCCGAGCCGCCGGTGATCTGCCCGCCGAGCAGCGGGTTCGCATAGAGCGGCTCGTCCGGCGGCGCAGGCTCGACCGTGACGGTCGAGGGATCGACCTCCAGCTCCTCGGCGAGGATCTGCATCTGCGCGGTGTAGGCGCCCTGCCCCATTTCCACATAGGGCACGAGGAAGGTGACCTTGTTGTCGGGGCCGATGCGGATGAAGGCGTTCGGCACCGGGAGCTTGGCCGGCGCCTGGGCGCGGGCCGGCTGGCGCAGCGGGAAGCCGATGAGCAGGCCGCCGCCCGCCGCCGCGGCCGCGGTGAGCAGGGCCCGACGGGAAAGCTGGAGCGAAGGGGACTGGATGTTCATCACAGCGTGCTCCCCTGCGCGAGATATTCCGCCGCCTTCTTGATGCCGGCGCGAATGCGCCCATAGGTGCCGCAGCGGCAGATATTGCCGGACATCACCAGGTCGATGTCCGCATCGGCAGGCTTGGGGTTGGCGGCGAGCAGTGCCGCCGCGGACATCAGCTGCCCGCACTGGCAATAGCCGCATTGCGGCACTTCGAGCTCGATCCAGGCGCGCTGCAGCGCCTTGCCGGCCGGCGTCTCGCTCAAGCCCTCGACGGTGCGCACCTCGGCCTTGCCGACGGTCGCGACCGGGGTGACGCAGGAGCGTCGTGCCTCGCCGTCCACATGGATGGTGCAGGCCCCGCACAGCGCGACGCCGCAGCCATACTTGGTACCGGTGAGCCCGAGCTCATCGCGCAGCACCCAGAGCATGGGCGTATCGCCCTCGACATCCACCTCGGCGCGCGCGCCATTCACACTCAGTTGGAGTGTCATCTCCCGCCCTCCCGTAATCATGCGCGCCGGACCGCCTAAGGGGCGCACGAACTGGAAGGATTCTAGCGAGTGCGCCGATGGGGTGCCGTCGCGCGGTTGCGGGGACTGTCGCGATCTTGCGGTCACGCGGCTCGAGCGCCGCGTCACCACTTCCCGAAAGCCTTTGTACACATTGGCCGCGACCAGGCCTTGCACGCTTGCGCCGGATCCGGGCGCTTGCCCCGCCTACATCCGCGAGAAGACGACGAGCGGCTTGCCCCGCGCACCGAGCAGCGCGAGCTTGCCGCCAGCCGGATCGACGTGCCAGCGCCGCACCTTTTCGAGCGCGGCGAGGAATTTGCGCTCCTGGTCCATCACGGCCGGCGAGCACGCCATGCGGGTGCTGGCGATCGAACCGAAGCTGATCCTGATGCCTTCGACACGCGCCTTGCCGGCAATGCGGTTGCAGCCGCTGGTGCCGCTGATCCGCCCGTCCCCGGCGATCTCCAGAACGGTCTGCAGCCGGTCGATCACCCCGCCGCCGCCTATGTCCTCCGCCAGCCAGCGCCCGGTGGGCGAAGCCGCGGGCTCCGCAAAGGCATGGAGCGCCATTGCCAGGAAAGCAGCGATCGTCAGGCAGCTGCGCCGTGCGCCTTGTCTCATGGTCCTGATCCCGTGCGAGCACCGGCATCTTGGCACGGATGCAGCGGCCGGTCGTCATGCGCTGCACACGACATTCGGCTCTCGGTCTCCAATCAGCTCTTGCGGCACGGATTGAAAGCTGACCGAATACCGGCGCTCAATGATGGAGGCCCGGGTGAAAGCGATTGCCCTGACCCTGTTGGCACTGCTCTGCGCTGCGACGGCCCGCGCCGACGAGACCCGCACCAACCTCGCGCCGGATCTTTCGCGCGAGATCGACGCTGTGGTCGCGGCGCATATTGCCGAATACCGGCTGCCGAGCCTTGCCATCGGCATCTGGATGCCCGGCAGCGGCTTCTATCTCTCCGCCCGCGGCGACGCGAACCTCGAGACCCATGAGCCGCGCCGGCTCGACCAGCCGTTCCGGATCGGCAGCATCACCAAGACCATGTACGGCACGGTGATCCTGCAACTCGCGGACGAGGGCCGGCTCAGCGTCACCGACCCGATCGCCAAATGGTTCCCCGGCTTTCCCAATGCCGAGAGGATCACCATCGACGACCTGCTCCGCATGCGCAGCGGCATTCCGGATTCCTGGACGCAGGAGCTCCTCCAGAAGTACTTTGCCGAACCGATGATGGCGGTGACCGCCGAGGACATGATCGAGCGGGCGGCGAAGGATGTCGCCGACTTCAAGCCGCCCGGCCGGGCGACGATCTATACAAACGTGAACTTCGTGATGCTCGGGCACATCATGGAAGTGGCCGGCGGCGCGCCGGCGGAGACCCAGCTGCGCGAGCGCGTCTTCAAGCCGCTGGGCATGAACGCGACGCTGGTGCCGAGCGGCCCGGAACTGCCCGGCGGGCTGCGCGGCTATGGCTGGAATGCGGAGGTCAAGAAATACGACGACAAGACCGAGCTGAATCCCGGCCCGGTGGGCGGGGCCGGCGCGGCGATCTCCTCGATCGGTGATCTCTACAGCTTCGCCTCCGCGCTCTGCACCGGCCGGCTGCTCCAGCCGCACACCCAGGCGGCGCGCATGCAGAGCGAACCCTTCGCCGGCACCGAGGCCGACCCCGGCAAGCCGGGCCCCGCCTTCGTGCGCTATGGCGAAGCGGTGGGGCTGCTCAGCCGGTTCTGCGGCCACAACGGCACCATCATGGGCTTCAGCACCGAGATGTTCTATCTGCCCTCCACCGGCGCCACCTTCGTCATCAACGCCGCCCGCCTCGACGCCGACGACACCTCGATGTCGAGCGGGCTGTTCGTGAAGCTGGCGAAGCTGCTGTTTCCGGGAGATGTGGACTGGTGAGGGATCGGCCGGTGGCGACGCGCAGCTTCCCCATTCCGGCAAGATCATTCCCTTACCAACATCTGCGCCGCGATGAATGCGCATGGAGGGGCCATGTCCGACTATGTCTGGCAGCACGACCTGACGGGCGAAGCGGATCGGCTGCGACTGATGTCGCGGCTGCTCGACCCGTCGACCCGCTTTCATCTGTCGCGCATCGGCGTGGGCGCGGGCTGGCGCTGCCTGGAGATCGGTGCCGGCAACGGCTCGGTGTCGCAATGGCTGGCGCAACAGGTGGGACCGAGCGGGCATGTGCTGGCGACCGACCTTCGCCCCGACCTGATGCAGGGGATTGCCGGCGGCAATCTCGAAGTGCGCGCGTTCGACGTCGTGCATGACGAGCCGCCGGGCGCGCCGTTCGACCTGGTCGCAGTGCGCGCGCTGCTGCACCATCTGCCGGAGCGCCGCGCCGTCGTCACGCGCATGGTGCGCTGGCTGAAGCCGGGCGGTTGGCTGTTTGTGCAGGAGCCCGACTTCTATCCGACCTGGACGGTGGAGCCGCCCTCCCAGAAGATCCTCTGGGAGCAGTTCATCTGCTGGGCCGACGCTCACCAGATCGACTATTATGTCGGCCGCAAGATCCCGGCCTGGGTGCAGCAGGAGGGCCTCACTGAGATCAGCTCGCAGGGCCATGCCGAGGTCTATAATGGCGGCTCGGACTTCGCCCAGTGGTGGGACTACGGGCTGAGCGAGGTCGCCGCCCGGCTGAAGAGCGAAGGCGGCGTCTCCGACGCGGCGCTGGACGAATTCTATGCGCTGGCGCGCGATCCGGACTACTGGACCACGACCATCGCGTTCACGGCGACGAGCGCACGCAAGCCTGGCTGAGCGGAAGCTGCGCTGAGCGGCGTGCCGGCGTCGACCATTCAGCCCGTCGCGGAAATTTCGAGCTTTTCGAACGTCCGCTCCGTAGCCGGCACCGGTCACGCGACGTCATCGGCTCCAGTCCCCGTCACACCATGTGCCGAGGCGGCGGTCCCCGCCCGCCTGATCGAGCCCCGCCATTTGTTCGCCTCCGCTCGACGGCTTAAGCTGGCCGCAGTGGTGTTCTGGCCAGCAGCAGTCAGGTGGTTGATATGTGGCGACCGGTCGCTGGCGCATCTGGGGTCGAGATCTTCGCGCTCATTAACAAGCCGTCGATCACCAATTCCAATGCCT
This sequence comes from Xanthobacteraceae bacterium, assembly GCA_029266425.1. Lineage (GTDB taxonomy): Bacteria > Pseudomonadota > Alphaproteobacteria > Rhizobiales > Xanthobacteraceae > Ancylobacter. The sequence continues at coordinate 243,985 of JAQSWY010000001.1, read as the reverse complement.
ACCTCATCCGCACGGCGACGCGCATCCTGATCATCGATCCCGGCGCCGAGCACGACCAGGTCTCGCGCATCAATGCGCTGGTGGCGGAAAGCCTGGCAGCGGACCGGCTGGAGGATCGCGCCCGCGAGGTGTCGCTGCTGCTCAGCCACGCGCATCTCGATCATTTCCGCGCGGTGGGCCACCTCGATGTCGGTTTGCGGCCCCGGACCGTGGTGCACGCCGCCGGAGCCAGTGCGATGCGCAACGAGGACCGCGACCACACGCTCGCCATCCTCTATCGGAACGCCGCGATCCCCGATCTCGCTATCGACGAGGAGTTCTTCGGCGAAGCGCCGCTCGCCGGGGGGCGACGGCGGATGGAGACGATCGGCGGGAGCCACGTGGCGGTGGAGACGCTGGAGATCGGGCCGGGGATCGTGATGGAGGTCTATCCGACGCCCGGTCATTCCACCTGCAGCGTCACGTTCCGCATCGGGCGGGAACTGATCATCGGCGATGTGCCGTTCGGCGCCAGCCCGGGACTGGCGGGCCTCAGCGGATGGAGCAGCGAGGAGCTGCGCGCATCGACCCACCGGATCCGCGCGCTCATCGCCGCGCACGGGATCGAGACCTGCTGGACCGGCCATGGCCGCCCGCTCGAAGGCGCTGCGGCGGTGGCGACGCTGGCCGATGTCGAGCGGCAGCTTGGCGATCTCGGCGAGATCGTGCGGATCGACGAGGAGCGCATCACGCTGCTGCGGCAATTCGCGATCGAGCTCTTGCGAGAGATCGAGCGCCTGATGGCGCTGGTGGGCGCACGGCTGCTGCTGGCGGCCAGCCATCTCGAACAATTGGAGGAGAGCGAAGAGGCGGCGCGGCTCGCCGACGCCATCGATTTCGACGAGATCGATGGGCTGCTCTCCGAGTTCCGCGAGTTCGCGCGTGGCTTCGAGCGCGGCGACCAGCCGGAGCTTTCCGTCGCCATGAAGGCCGGCGCCACGGTCGGGCGGATCGCGCGGGCGGTGGAGCGCTTCCAGCCGGTGGGCCCCCGGCCGCTCACCATGATCGGGCGGATCGAATATCTGATCGACGCCTTCCTCCAGGCGATCCGCGGGCTGATGTTCCCGCTTCCCACCGAGGCAACCGACCTTGTCGCGATGGTGCGGCAGATGATCCAACGCGAGCAGGCGCCCGCCCACCATGCGGAGGAGTTCCTGGCGGCGGCGGACGATAAAGAGGCCTTCCGCCGCCTGCTGGCGGAGAACCTGATCTCGTCACACGCTTTGTGGCGTTGCGAGGTCCGTCTTCATTCGGCCGAACCGGAGCTGGTGGCGGAGGTGGATCCCATCGCGTTCCAGATGGTGCTGCTGTCGACGCTGGAGACCCTCGCCTCGCAGCGCGACGGGGCGACCCTGACCGTCGACATCCAGCGGCGCGGCGGGGACGCCGTGCTCCTCGTCGGCTGTGGCGCGCCGCCCGCCATCCCGCCGACCCGGGCGGCGCTCTATCACCGCGCGATGGACCGGATGCGGGGATCGTACGAGGTGGGAGCGGCGCAGGCGGTGATCACGGCGCCGCTTGCGTAGGGGTCGGAATGGCGACCGCCGACCGGCACCTGCGATCGGGGCTAGAGCCCTTTCCGTTCGGATGGAAACATCCGAACGACAGATGAGTGCTCTAGATTCAATAAGCTGGAGCAACTCCTCTTCGATCAGATGATTCCAGATCAGATGATTCCATCTGATCGGGAAATGCTCTAGCGAACCGGCGGCCCGTTGAGCATCGAGGAAAACACGCTTCGGCACACCGGCCCATTTCTGGGCGTAACCGTCGTCTCCAGCAGAACGGGAAGGCGGTTGGCTCCGGATGCCAGCAACACGCGCGCTTTTTCCGTGAGTTCCAGGTCCAGGATCAGCTTGCTGGCCTGGCCAAACTTCGTGACGGGCGTGCCGGCCAATTGCAGTTCGCCCTCGAGCGCCACGAGCCTCGCGCTGCAGTCCGCATCGGCGGAGCCCTCGCAGACGATCTTCACCAGACCATCCCTGGAGGCGTTCAGTTCCAGCCAGCCGCCGCCAATGGCGCAGGCGCGGGCGGGCGGCGGATCGAAGCGCGGCAGGTCGATGGCTTCGCGGCGCGTGCCGAAATCCAGCGCTTCCGCCAGGTTCTTCGCGTGCCGGTCGCGCGTCGTCATCGGCTCCAAGCCCCAGCGCCACTCGATCATCTTCAGGATCGAGCAATGCTCATAGGGCCCTGACGTCTCGATCTTGCGCGGCGCGAACGGACCCATGGCGATGGCCGGAACCCGGAAGCCGAGGCGCTTCAGGTCCGGCAGCGGGCCGGTCCCCGCCAGCCTCGTGTCGTCCTGGCAGGCGGGCGGCGGCACATGATCGTAGAAGCCGCCATGCTCATCGAAATTGAGCACGAACACCATGCGATCCCATTGCGGACTGTTCTTCAGTGTGTCGTGGACCTGGGCGAGGAAGCCCTCCGCCACCAAGAGATTGCCCCACGGGTGGTAGTCGTTCGAGGTTCCCATGTCCTCGGCGCGGTCGGTGTAATCGGGATCGACGAAGACGACATTGGCGAGCTTGCCCTCGCGCGCATCGGTCCAGAACTTCTCGATCGGATACGAGATGTCGTCGTAGCGCTTGCTGGCGAACAGGCCGGTGACCGGCGAGTCGTGATAGTAATAGCCGGCGCTCAATCCGGCTTTACGCACCCGATCGAAGATCGAGGTGTTGATGAGCACCGGCCGGCGCTCTCCGGGCTTGGGGAAATCGCACCAGCCCTCGTCGAGCTGCGTGGTGCCGGTGAGCGCGAAAAGGCGGTTTTCCCAGGTCGGCCCCATCATCGAGGAAAAATAGGCGTCGAAGGTGGTGTAGCCCTTGGCGAGCGCGCTGAGGATCGGCAACTCATCCTCGCGGTAGTAGCCGATCGGAAACCTGTCGCCGACCTTGGCGGTTTGCAGGAACCCGTCGCAGCGGCCCTCGGCATATTGCACGGCGATGCCGGGCCAGGTGTGGTCCGGATCATCATAGGGGCAGCCCTGGAAATCCGGCCCCAGCGGCCATGTCTCGTGGGCCGCGCCGTCCTTGTCGAGGAAGGAGAGCCCCTGCTGGCGGCCATTGGCGCCGGGCAGCCAGCCCAGCACATGGTCGAAGGAGCGGTTCTCCATCATCAAGACGACGACGGTGTCGAACGGGGCATCGGCCGGCGCCGGCAGGTGGCCGGCTTTCTGCGGCGCCGTCTCGCCCACCGCATGGGAAGCTCCCATGGCGGCGAGGCCGCCAGCGAGGCCGACGAAACGCCGGCGCGTGTATTTGCGTGCCATATCTCCACCTCGCCGGTCAGTCTGCCATTCAGGATGAACGTACGAGGCTAGCGCCCGATGCAGTCGCAGACGGAGCGCGCGGCGCCGGAGTGGCGCCAATTGCCGTCCCACTTGCCGTTGCCGCAGACGCGCGGACACTTCCACTTGGCGTCGCCATCGTTCCAGATCACTCCGGCATCGACGGATTGCCTGCGGGGCGCGCGCTCGCTCCAGTTCCGCCCGACCTTGCCCTTGCCCTTGCAGAAGCAGACGGAGTTCCGGCCCATTTCGACGGTCTTCCAGTTGCCGTCCCAGCCGTCGCGGCCGCAGGTGTTCGGGCATTTGCGCTGGGCGTCCATGTCGTTCCAGATTGGCCCGGCGGATTGCCAGTCGGCGCGGGCCGGCTGGACGTGAAGCGCAAGCATGGCAAGCACTAAGATGACGGCCCTGATCAACATGGTTCATCTCCTCCTGTCGGACGTGTTTCGCCGACTTTTCCCGGATGCTGCACGTTTCGCGAACCGGCACGCACCATGACTTGATTGCAACCGGCCTCCCCGGTCGGTCTGCGGTTCAAATCGGATCAAATATGGGGGGTTGGTGCCAGGCACAGCCGCAAGTGGCGCGGGCAGAATCTATCCGGCGCCAGCTGCCGTCCCACTTGCCCGAGCCGCAGGCGCCCGGACAGATCATTTTCGCTTCCAGGCTGGTCCGGATCGGATCGGTCTCGATGCAGATCCTCGGCCCGAGACGATGAATGGCACTCCAGTATCTGCCGCCTCTGTCGTTGCAGAAGCAGGCGGACGTGCGGCCCACATAAACTGTCTTCCAGCGGCCGTTCCAGCCCTCCCGGTAGCAGACGTTCGTGCATATGCGCTGGGCGTCCAACTCGCTCCAGATCGGCCCGGTGGAGTACCAGTCGGCGCGAGCCGGCGGGGTGTGAAGCGCGAGCACGGCAAGTATCAACGCGGCAAAACTAAAGACGGCGGCCCTCATGGACATTGTTCGTCTCCCTGTCGGACTTTGTGACGCCGAGCTTTCCCTGGACTTGCTGCACGTTTGGGAGCCGGAGCGCCGCGTCGGTTTCCCGGCGCGGGGCGGCTATAGTGGAAGACTGTTGTACCACAATCCGCATGCAGCTGGAGATAGAAGACTCGGGTGGCGCGTCAACAGGACTGGTCCATCAGACCAACAAAATGACCCTCATCCCCAGACTTGATCCGGGGATGAGGGCGATCCAGAGTTTTCGGTAAGACTCCGAAAATCCCCTACATCCGCGTGAACACGACCAGCGTCTCACCCCTGGCGCCGAGCAATACGAGCTTGCGCCGGACCCGGCCGACCCGCCAGCCGCGCACCGTTTCAAGCGCGCTCAGGAATTTCCGCTCCTGGTCCATGATAGCGGGCGAGCAGGCCATGCGGGGGGCGGCGAAGGAACGGCACATCGCGCGCGAACGGGTGGGGCGGACAGCCCTATACCGGCTTCTTCGCCCAGTTCGCCCCGCCCCACAGCGAGCCGGGATTTGCGCGTTCGGGATAGAGCTCCAGCATCGCGTCATAGAGCTCGCGCGCGGTCGTCGTCGAGGCATCGAGGCGGTTGAAATCGCGCAGATACTGTCGTGTCTCGGCGATGATGCGGGGATCGTCGGCGTTCTCGGGGATCTTGTGGCCGGCAATCACTGTGCGGGGGCTCAAAGTCTCCAGCCGATCGAGTGCGGAGATCCATTCGCGCCGGCTCAGCGTGTTGGTCTCGCCGAGATAGGGATGAATCCCGTTGTAGACGACGTCCCCGCCGACAATCAGCCCGATCGTCGGGACGCGCAGGCAGCTGGACTGCGCCGTGTCGGTCCGTCCGGCATCTACCGCGACGAGCTTGTGCCCTTCGAGCTCCAGTTCATTGTGCTCCAGCGGCTCGGCAATGAGCAGGCGGTCCGGTATCTCGCCGGGAAACAGCCGGCGCCAGAACCCGTCGATCGAAGCGGGCGCGAGATGCTCCTGCATGGCCTTGACGACCCCGGGCCTCGCCACCGCCCTGGCGCGCGGGAAGCGCTCCAACAGCGCGGCGAGGCCGAAGAAATGGTCGCCATGGGCATGGGTGACATAGATGGCGGTGAGGTTCTTGCCGCTCGCCGCCACCCAATCCACCAGGGTCTGCGACTGCTCGTTGGTGAGGAACGTGTCCACCAGAACGGCATCGCGCTTGCCATAGATGAGGGTCGACGAATTCGCCACCCACATCAGTTCTTCCTTGCCGGGCGGCACATCGCGGCTGAGGCCGGGGCGCTTGATGGTCAGCACTTCCCATTGAAGGCTGTCTGTCGCGGCAGTTGTGTTCATCTTGATGGCCCCCTCGGGATCGGTCACGGCGTGCGCAGCGCCCGGCGTGCGGCCTGGACATCGGCCAGGCATTGGCTGGCGCTTCCTGCGGCATCAGCGTCGCGGGCGCGGGTGAGCGCGGCAACCGCCTGGTCGCCGCCCGCCCAGTGCTCGAGGCCGGCCTCGGCGCGGGCCACCGTCGCCGGGGTGGGCTGATGGCCCAGCGTGGCGAAGCTGGTCTCGGGGGCGAAGGGGGCGGTCTCGGCGTGCCGCGCCAGTGCGGCATCCACCTGCGACTGCACCTGATCGATATCGCCGGCGCAGCTCTCGGCGAGCGCCGGCGCGGATACGCCGAAGCTTGCCAGCATGAGGCCGCCGGCGATCCATGGAAGACTTGAGCGAAGACTGAACGCGGACATAATGAGCCTCCTTCCGAGTGAATCCGGTGAATCGTCCGCCGGGTGTGGAGCCGACCGGGTGCGCGTTTGCCGTCATGCCCGGTTGTCCCAGGCATCCACTGCCCGCTCCCATAGCCGCGACGCGCCCGGCCATGACAACGAAACGGTGCGGACCGGACTTCGAGATCCGAACGTCCGGCCCTGCAGGCGACTCAGCAGACGCCTGCTGCAGCGCCGCCTCCAGGCGTCGGCCGGCTCAGCGGCGGCCGCCGTGGCCGCCGCCATGGCCGCCCATGTCGTGATGCTCATGGGTGTGGTTGCCCTGGTCGTAGCCCGACTGCAGCTCGATGGCGGTCTCGCCATTGGCGGCGAGCCACGGGTCGACGATGGCGGGAGCCTCCGGCGGCAACGGCACGCGGCGCGACTGGGCATCGGCATTGGAAATGGCGGCGCCGGCGATCAGGCCGGAGAGGACGAGGATCGAAATCGCTTTCATGTGCACGATCGTCACTCCTTCTTGCACCACCTGTCGCGGTGCTGCGATGACGATGTGAAGGCTACGGCGGCGGGGGCAATGCCGACATTGAACGCCGATATGCGGGGCTAGCCGATGCGGAGGCTCGCGCTATACGTGCGTATGGGTGGCCGACGGGGCAACATCCTGCACCAGCTCGCGCCGCGCCACCGTGACGATGGCGCGCGTCAGCTCGCCGAGGTGCCCGGCGGAGAGCCGGTTCACCTGCCAGAACAGCGGGATGTCGATCGGCGTGTCGGGCCTGAGCTCGATGAGGCGACCGGCACGCAGATGCCCATCGACCAGCTGCACCGGGTTCATCCCCCATCCCATGCCGGCGAGGCTCGCTTCCACGAAGCTCTGCGTCGAGGGCAGCCAATGCGTCGGATGATTGATGCCGCGCCCGAAGACCTCATGGATCCAGCGCTCCTGCAGCCGATCCTTCTGGTTGAAGGTGATGGCGGGCGCCTGCGCGAGCGCGGCCGGGGTCACGCCTTTGGGGAAATGCCGTTTGACGAAGGCAGGGCTCGCGGTGGCGCGGAAGCGCAGCGCGCCGAGCGCGGTGCGCCGGCAGCCCGCCACCAACTTAGCCGAGCTCGTCACCGCGGCGACCACCTGCCCGCGGCGCAGCCAATCGGCGGTGTGGTCCTGATCATCGACCACGATATCGAGCAGATGCTCCGAGCGGCGGGTGAAATCCGCCAGCGCGTTGAGGAACCAGGTGCCGAGGCTGTCGGCATTGGTGGCGATGCGCAGCGTGACGCGCTCGCCGCCGGCGCCGATCTGCGTCGCCGCCGGGAGCTGCTCGATAAGGCCGGCCTCCAGCATGCCGACCGTCTCGACATGGCGGCACAGCAGCGCGCCCTGGTCGGTCGCGGTGCACGGCTGGCCGCGCACGATGAGCACGACGCCGAGCCGCTCCTCCAGCTGCTTGACGCGCTGGGAGATGGCCGAAGGTGTGACGTTGAGCGAGAGCGCGGCCTTCTCGAAGCTGCCGGTCTGCGCGACGGCGGCAACGGCCCGGAGCGCGGCATGATCCAGCATTAGCGAACCTTAATCAGCCTTATACATCTTAATTGGGCTAATCCAGTGGGAAAGGCTAGTCCGGCGGCACGCAACCGCAACGGACGAGTCCATCTCCCATGACAAGCGCCTATCTTGCCGGCCTGACGGTGAGCCTCAGTCTCATCCTCGCCATCGGCGCGCAGAATGCCTTCGTGCTGCGCCAGGGCCTGCGCGACGAGCATGTACTGGCGGTGTGCCTCGCCTGCGCGATCTCGGACGCGCTGCTCATCACGCTCGGCGTCAGCAGCTTCCGGCAGATCTCGGCTCTGCTGCCCTGGGTCGACCCCGCCATGCGCCTTGCCGGCGCGGCCTTCCTCATCTGGTACGGCGCGCGGAGCCTCTATTCGGCGCTGCGTTCGCGCGAGGTGCTGGTGGCGGCGAACGGCGTGCCGGCCGCGCTCGGCCCGACGCTCGCCACCTGCCTCGCCCTCACCTGGCTGAACCCGCACGTCTATCTCGACACGGTGGTGCTGATCGGCACCATCTCGACGCAGTTCTCCGGACGCGAAGCCGCGTTTGCGCTCGGGGCGACGACGGCGTCGTTCCTGTTCTTCTTCGCGCTGGGATATGGGGCGCGCTGGCTGCGACCGCTGTTCGCGAAGCCGGAGGCGTGGCGCGTGCTGGAGGCGGGCATCGCGGTGACGATGTGGGCGATCGCCGCGGGCCTGGTGGCGGGTGCGTGAGCGGATGATCCCGCACGTTGATGACCGGAGTGCCAACCGCCTCCCCCAACCTCATTCGACCGTCCACTGGCACAGGCGGAAACCCCCGCGGCGCTGGCGCATGTCGACGTGCAGATGATCCACGTGCGAGCTGTCCGCACCCGGACCCAGCACGGTGGAGAAGCGGGCGCAGGCGCTCTCGCGCACCTCCTCGCGCACCGCCTTCGTGGCGGCATCGGCATGCGCGAGCTCGATCACACGCCCGTCCGCGAGCTTGACGGCGCGGAGGTCGAACGCGTTGCCGCTGGCGTGCTCGCTTATCGGCGCATCCGTCTGGTTGTTGCGCATGCGGCAGGCGTGGCCGCCGACCCCGGCCAGTTTTGCCAGAGCCGCGCCATGTCGTGTGGCGATGGCGGAAAGATCGTCGCGGATCCAGTCCGCCAGCTCGAGTGCCAGGGTGCAGCGCACGGTCACCGGGCTGTCGAGGGTGACGGCCGATCCATCCGGCAGACGCACGCGCGCAAATCGCACCGGACCGGGGATCGCGCAGTCAGCGATCGCATCGGATGCCTCGTCCGGGAGCTTGACCGGCGTCGCCTCGCCGCCTCGCGCATCGAGGTCCTTGAGGCAGGCTGCGAGGGCGGCGGCGTCGACGGCTGGGACCTGGGGAGCGCCGGCGTCCGAAGATGGCGCCGCTGGCTCGGACGGCCGGGGTGGTGGGAGCGGGGGAATGGCGGGTTTCGGGATAGGCCGGGGGACAACGGGCCTCGGCTCCGGCTTCGCAGCGGAAAGCGCAGGCCCCGGCCTGACCTGCTGCGGCTGCGCCAAAGCCGGCGTCATCGAGGCCGCAATGATCACCCATACGGTCAATGCCAGGCTCAGGTGTCTCGGCCGTCTCATGGTGCCGGCTATTCCACGAAGCGCACCGGCACGCCCGGTTTCACCAGGTCCGCGAGTTCATCGGCGTCCCAATTGGTCAGCCGGACGCAGCCGTGCGACGAGGTCTTGCTCACCTGCGAGGGCTCGGGCGTGCCATGGATGCCGAAGGTCGGCTTCGACAGGGCGATCCACACCGTGCCCACAGGATTGTTCGGGCCCGGCGGAAGCACGAGCTTCCTCTTGTTGCGCCCCTGCTGGAAGTTCTTCTCGGGATCGTAGTGGTAGGTCGGGTTCCGTGCGATGCGCTTGACCGAATATTCGCCCTCGGGCGAAGGCGTCTCGCTGCTGCCGATCGTGGCCGGATAGCTCGCCAGTATCGTGTCGCCCGGGCCGTAGACGACGACCATCCCCGTGCTCTTGACGGCGTCGATCCGCTCCACCGCGGCTTGCGGCGGCGCGCGTTCCACCGAGACGACAAGTATCCGCTCTCCGGCCTTGCGATACTTTGCGCGCGGATTGAGGGCTCTGAGCAGCCCGTCGCTCATGTGGAAGCGCTCGGCGAACATCTCCTCCGCGCTGGTGTAGGCAAGCCGCCGCATCGCGGCCTGACGGGCGTAATCGCGCGGGATCCTGCGGGCGAATTTCATGGACGCGTCCTTCTTCGACAGAACGTATTCCGTCACGATGTCCCCGGCGGTATCGCCGCCGAGCGCACGCCAGGTCTGCTCGTCCATCTCGTCACCCTCGCCGAGCCTCTCCTGCCGACGAAACTGGGCGACGGCCTTGCGATAATTCTCGCCGTCGATCCCGTCGATCACGCCGGGAGAGATGCTGCGCCGGCTGAGCAGCACCTGCGCCTTTGCAATGAAGGGATCGGGCTCCTTGGCACCATCGCGCGTATCGCTGCGAAAGGTCGCCTGGCGCACATCCTCGGCGGTGAGCGCAAAGCCGGGCGTGCCAATGAGGGCGAAGAGAAGTGCAAGCGATAGAACGGAGAAACGTGGCGCTTCCATCGGCCTTCGTCCGCGGCATGACCATACAGTGATACGCTTGGCGGCGAACGTTGTTCCGCACAGCCGAGAGACGGGATGGGTTTGGGGTTGGCTGCCGTCGGGCGCGGAACCTGTCAGGAACATCCGGGTTAGCGCGGGATGCGGTACCTCGTGGGACAACCCGGTCGACAATCCAGAGACGCCCGGCCCTCGGCCGCGATCGGGGCGTTTGCCGTCGGGGCTCTCGCCGTCGGCGCCTATGCAATTGGCGCCCTGGCGATCGGCCGTCTTACAATTCGCAAGGCGCGGATAAGGGAACTGGAAATCGACAAGATGACCGTCGGCGCGATGCACGCCGAACGGTCATCCGATTTCGGCGGCGGTGACATCGCCAAGATGACCGCGGGCGTGGCGGAAGAATACGCAGCACTTTGCCGCCGCGGGGAATTCGACGAGGCGATGGCGCAACTATTCTCCCCGGATCACGTGCGCGTCGAGCCCACCGATGTGACGGGGCCGCCCACCGAAGTGCATGGCTTGGAAGCGATCGAGGAACACAGCCGGGGATTTGCGCAGAAATACAAGGTCCACGGCATCGATATCGCAGATCCCCTCGTCGGAGGTGACCAGTTCGCCGTTCGCTTCCTTATCGACGCGGCAATCAAGCGGACCCGAAAGCGCGTGACAATTCGCAAGGTAGAGCTTTGTACCGTGCGAGACGGACGGATCGTGCAAAGCGAGGTCTACTACAACGCGTCCTAGCCTTAAGCGCATCCGCTCAAAACGCGATCCGGGAACGCCGAAGAGCCGGTTCTTTTCGAGTTCAACGATCGCTCAGCCCGTCGCGGGGATCTCGAGTTTCTCGAATTTCTGGATGCCATAGCCCTGCTCGCAGGTGCAGCCATACTGGAGCGCGATCTCGCTGACGAGGCGGGCACGCGCGACGCGGGTGCCGGGCATGACCCGATCCACCCACTCATCCGGCACGGTGAGCGACATTCCCGGCTCGAGAAGGCACAGGATTTTTCTCAGTTCTTCGCCGTTCAAGCGATCCCCCATTTTCCCGGTGCCGCGATGGCACGCGGGAATGCTATAGGGCGCCACGGGTCATGGCTTCAAGCCGCCGGGCAGAAAGCCACGGCGGGCCGCGGCAGAACGGCGTCCCCTTCCCGCGTCGGAGCCGCCTTCGCAACAGGACCGACAGCGGTGGCCCAGCCAAAAGCAAATGCGCCGGGCCGGATTTGAGTACCCACCACCGTGAGTTACGCTCTCCAGCGATTCCACGCTGGGAGGCTTGCTTGCGACGCCGTATCTGGGCTGCCGTCATCCTGCTCGCGGTGCTCGCCCTCGCCTTGCGCCTCATCACCATTGCCGGCGATCTTCCCCAGCTCGTCACAGCCGCGCATTTCGAAGAGCTGCGCGCCGACCACCCGCGGATGCGCGCCTTCTTGCACCGCATGCCGAAGGGCGGCGATCTGCACACGCATCTCTCCGGCGCCGTCTATGCCGAGCGCTACATCGCCTGGGCGGTTCGCGACGCGCAGTGCCTGCGGGCAAGCGACTGGGCCATCCTGCCCCGCCCGGATGGCGCCGCAGCGGACCAGCCTTGCGGCGGGGATCCTTCCATCGTTCCGATCGCGGACGCGGTGTCAGGGCCGAGGGGGCAGACGACTTACGATCTTCTGCTCGATGCCCTGTCGACGCGGTGGTTCCTGCCGACGCCAGCCATCCCCTCGGGCCATGACCAGTTCTTCGGCACGTTCGGCAAATTCAACGCCGCCACGGGGGGAGCCGACTGGCAGGCGACGCGGGCCCGCATGGCCGAGATGGTTGCCGACCAGCTCAGGCAATACGATGCCGACGCGGTCCAGTATGTGGAGTTCATGGTCACCCTGCTGGAGGGCGAGGAGCGCCGGCAACTGGCACAGGCGATCGGCGCCGAGACCGAGCCAGCCGCCATGCTTGCGGCGCTTCAGAAGGCCGGACTTGCCCAGTCGGTCGCCGTGAGGGCGCAAGAGGTCGCAGAGCTCGTCGGCCAGATCGACGTCCTGCTCGATTGCGGCAGCGAGCGGCGAAATCCCGGATGCGGCGTCACATTCCGCTTCATCGCGCAGGTGAACCGCAACGGCGCCCCGGCAGATGTCTTCACCCAGACGGCGCATGCGGCCGCGCTGATCCGGGCAGCGCCGCACATCGTCGCCGGCCTCAATTATGTGGGGCCCGAAGATTATCGCGTCTCGCTGCGCGAGTACCGCACCCACATGAAGTGGATCGGCTTCCTCACCGGCAAGGACGTGCCGGTGGCGCTGCATGCCGGGGAATTGTGGCTCGGGCTGGTGCCGCCTCCCGATCTCGACTTCCACATCCGCGAAGCGGTGGAGGTGGCCGGCGCCCGCCGGATCGGCCACGGCACCGCAATCGCCTTCGAGCGCGACATGGCGGGCTTGCTCACAGAGATGCGCCGACGCGGCGTGACCGTCGAGATCGCCCTGACCTCGAGCGATGTCATTCTCGGCGTGCGCGGCAAGGAGCACCCGATCACGACCTATCTCAAGGCCGGCGTGCCGGTGGTGCTGGCGACCGACGATGCCGGCGTGTCGCGCATCGATCTTTCCAATGAATATTACCGGGCCGCACGCGATCACCGGCTCGGCTACGAGAGACTGAAGTCACTCGCGCGCAACGCGATCACCCACGCCTTCCTTGCCGAGGACGAGAAGCGGCGGGAGCTTGATCGGCTGGATCGGTCGTTTGCCGAGCTCGAGCGGTCAGTGGCGGATGAGCAGCCGTGGGGGGTGTGGCTGCGGGCGGTGGTGAGGGGGGTGGTGCTGGGTGCTTTGTGAGAGCGGGTATGGTGGCGTCGTAGGCGCTGATGTCACAGCCGCGCTGTTCGCGCGGAGGGCGCGGCGCCCTCTCGCGGTCGGAGAGCACGCGGCACTTTCCTGATCGACAATTCCCGTCGAATGGAAAGGCAGGCGACAAACGCGGGCCTGGATTTTCCGCCAGCGTGTGTGCGGATGCACCCGGCAACGGTGTGCCGCCGGGTGCGAAGCGGGTCTCAACCGCGCCGGGCTGCCTCGATCGCCGCGACGTCGATCTTCCCCATCTCCATCATGGCCTCGAAGGCGCGCTTGGCCTCATCGCCGCCGGCCGCCATTGCCTCCATCAGCACACGTGGCGTGATCTGCCACGACACGCCCCATCTGTCCTTGCACCAGCCGCAAGCACTCTCCTGGCCGCCATTGCCGACGATGGCATTCCAGTAGCGATCCGTCTCTTCCTGGCTGTCGGTGGAGATCTGGAACGAGAAAGCTTCACTATGCTTGAACGCGGGTCCACCATTGAGGCCGAGACAAGGAACACCAGCGACGGTGAATTCGACCATCAGAACGTCGCCCTGCTTGCCTGATGGATAATCGCTCGGCGCGCGGTAAGTGGCACCCACAGCGCTGTCGGGAAAGGTGTCGGCATAAAAGCGGGCCGCAGCCTCGGCGTCTTTGTCGTACCAGACGCAGATCGAATTTTTTGCCATTGGCATACGTATTCCTCCGATGTTTTGCGTTCTATCGAATTAGGTCGCCAACCGCGCTGCTCCACCGGGCAGGCATGGGTCGGCCTTGGGGATGCAGATATCGACAACGCTCGCCCGAGCATTGATCGGGCCCGTCCTCACATTGAGAGCCTGACCAAAACTCGGCGCCGATATCAAAACCACCGCCTGCGGCGGCACCTCGGGATGAGGTCGTCTATTTTTTGTCGGGCTCTGAGGGTGCGGTCATGGCTGCGCCAAACCGGACAGATGCGCTATTGATTGATCTCGGGCTCGACGAGCCTTGCCAGATTTCGCAGCGATTCCTGCCAGCCGAGGTAACAGGCTTCGGCCGGGATCGCGTCCGGGATGCCCGCCTGCACGATATCCACATCGGTGCCGACCGACACTTTTTTCAATACCACGGTGACCTGCATCTCGCCGGGCAGGTTGGGATCGTCGAACTTGTCCGTGTAGCTCAGGCGTTCGCCCACGACGAGTTCAACGTACTCGCCGCCGAAGGCATGGCTGTCGCCCGTCGTGAAGTTCCGGAAGGACATTCTGAACGTGCCGCCGACTTTCGCCTCCAGATGGTGCACGGCGCAGGTAAAGCCGTTGGGCGGCAGCCATTTCGCGAGCGCGTCGGCCTCGATGAAGGCGCGATAGACCTTCTCCGGGCTGGTGGCCAGAACCCGGTGCAAGCGTACGGTGCTGGGCATGCTGGTTATCCTCATGAATTGCCGATCCACGCCCCAAGGACGAGCGAGGCTTCGCCAAGCCGACACTACGCTCTCAGATTTCTGATGGCAGCGACGCCGTCAGCCGCTTCATGAGCCTGCCCCCTCAGCTCCGCAACCCCGGCGCCTCCTGCCCGGTGCGGGCGACGTACTCCACATAGCCCCCGCCATACTGCTGCACCCCGTCCGGCGTCAGCTCCAGCACGCGGTTCGACAGCGCGGCGAGAAAATGCCGGTCGTGCGAGACGAAGAGCATGGTGCCCTCGAAGCTCGCGAGCGCGCTGATCAGCATCTCCTTGGTCGCGATGTCGAGATGGTTGGTGGGCTCGTCCAGCACCAGGAAGTTCGGCGGGTCGTAGAGCATCTTGGCCATGACGAGCCGCGCCTTCTCGCCGCCGGAGAGCACCCGGCACTTCTTCTCGACGTCGTCGCCGGAAAAGCCGAAGCAGCCGGCGAGCGCGCGCAGCGAGCCCTGCCCGGCCTGGGGAAAAGCGTCCTCCAGCGTCTCGAATACCGTACGCTCGCCCTCCAGCACCTCCATGGCGTGCTGGGCGAAATAGCCCATCTTCACGCTGGCCCCGAGCGCCACCGTGCCGGCATCCGGCGTGGTCGCGCCGGCGATGAGGCGCAGCAGGGTCGACTTGCCGGCGCCGTTGATGCCCATCACGCACCAGCGCTCGCGGCGGCGCAATTGCAGGTCCAGCCCCTCATAGATGCTGCGGGTGCCGTAGCTCTTGTGCACGCCCTTGAGGCTCGCCACGTCCTCGCCGGAGCGCGGCGCCGGGCGGAACTCGAATTCGATGGTCTCGCGGCGGCGCGGCGGCTCGACGCGGTCAATCTTCTCCAGCTTCTTCACCCGGCTCTGCACCTGCGCGGCGTGCGAGGCGCGGGCCTTGAAGCGCTCGATGAACTGGATCTCCTTGGCCAGCATCGCCTGCTGGCGTTCGAACTGCGCCTGCTGCTGCTTCTCGTTCTGCGCGCGCTGCTGGGCGTAGAACTCATAGTCGCCGGAGAAGGTGGTGAGCGCGCCGCCGTCGATTTCCACCACCTTGGTGACGATGCGGTTCATGAAGGCGCGGTCGTGCGAGGTCATCATCAGTGCGCCGTCGAAGTCCTTCAGGAACTGCTCCAGCCAGATCAGGCTCTCGATATCGAGATGATTCGACGGCTCGTCGAGCAGCATCACGTCCGGGCGCATCAGGAGGATGCGGGCGAGGCCGACGCGCATCTTCCAGCCGCCGGAGAGCTTGCCGACATCGCCGTCCATCATCTCCTGGCTGAAGCCGAGCCCGGCCAGCACCTCGCTGGCGCGGCCCTCCAGCGCATAGCCATCCAACTCCTCGAAGCGGGCCTGCACCTCGCCATAGCGCTCGATCAGGGCGTCCATCTCGTCGGCACGGTCGGGGTCGGCGAAGGCGGCTTCCAGCTCTTTCATCTCCGCCGCCACCGCGCTCACCGGGCCGGCGCCATCCATCACCTCGGCCACCGCGCTGCGGCCCGCCATGTCGCCGATATCCTGGCTGAAATAGCCGAGCGTGATGCCGCGATCGGTCGAGATCTGCCCCTCGTCCGGCGGCTCCTGCCCGATGATCATGCGGAACAGCGTGGTCTTGCCGGCGCCATTGGGGCCGACGAGGCCGACCTTCTCGCCCTTCAGCAAGGCCATGGAGGCCTCGATGAAGACGATCTGCTTGCCGTTCTGCTTGCCGATATTGTCGAGACGGATCATGCGCGGGAGGAACCTTCAGGGGATTGTCGCGCGCAGATAAGCCATGACGCGCCGCCGCGATAGGTGACGCAGGAGCGCATGATCGAATGGACGGCGTCAGACCGGAGATGCAGGTACGCCTTTCGGATATGCACCTTTCGATCGTATCCTGCGAATTGTGCGGCACGCTGCCTCGGCCGGGCTGATCGCGATCGGGGCGAACGCGCCTGAGTGCAGGGACCAGCCAGTTCCGGGGGGCACTATGGCCAAGGTCACGGAAAAGTTCGTACGCGAGATCTTGCTCGATGGGCGCGCCGGACAGCGCCTGCTCAATGAATCCGGTGTGCATATCGATGTGTGGAGCCGGTTCGCCGAGGCACCCGCCCAGCCCGCTGAATTGCTGCTGATGACCTTCGACAAGACGCCGGCGTCGCAGGTCGCTGCGGAGCTGCACGCGGCTTGGCCGACGAAGGATGGGCCCTGGCCGAAGAAGGACAGGCCGTGGCTGCGAGAGGGAGTACCTCGGGAGGCGTTGGCAAAAAAGCGGCTGCGCTGCATCGCACCACTCGAGTCGGCCGTCGCCGCAAATCTGGATTTCGAGGACTTCGTCCAGGAAGTCCTGCCGCGTACCGGCTTTGAACTCGGCCCCGCCCTGCAGAACCTGCTCGACATCGTGGACGCGCGTCGGCTTAGCCGGGGCGATGCCGTTCCCGTCCGGGACGCGATCATAACCGGCGAGGAACTGTTCGATTTCATCCGCGCCAATCGCGGCCGACTTTCCCCTGATATGCGGGTGGCAGTCCTGGTCGCCGCGCTGCTGCTCGTCCGGAACCTCAAAGCCGACAAGGCCGTCGAGAAACTGACGCTCGACGGACTGGGCGATCTTCCCGCTGTGCTGGGCAAGGCTCCGCTCGACCTGTCGAGCTATCTCAGCCGCGGCATGGTTCTCGGAGCCCCGCCGCTCATCTGGCGGGTGGCATTGAATCGCAAGGTCTCAGCGCTTGCGGTCTCGGTCTCCACCATCAAGGCCGATGCTGCTCACCGTGTCTTTGATATCGACTGCCGCACCCTCACCTGGGCCGTGATCGATTCCGGCATAGATGGATCTCATCCCGCCTTCCGGGACCACGATGCCGGCAACTTCGCCACGCGGATCGACAATGCCTACGATTTCTCCAGCCTGCGCAAGATGGCGTCATTCGACATCCTGGCCGACAGGGCGCTGTACGAGGCCTTGCTGTCGGAAATCGCCGACAAGCTGCTTGTCGAGGAAAACGAGGCGGAGGTCCTGCTTGACCGGCTGCGCCAGGATGCCGAGGCCGGCCGCGCCTTCGACTGGCAATCGCTCTCCAAATTGCTGGAAGTGGCGACAGACCAGCTCAAACCGGCCAATGGAAACAAGCCGGAGGGACACGGCACCCATGTCGCCGGCGTACTGGCCGGCGACTGGCGGGAGGACAGCTCCAGCATCTATCGCGGCGTCTGTCCGAACATACGCCTGCTCGATCTACGCGTGCTGGGCGAGAGCGCGGCCGAGACCGAATTCGCGGTCATCGCCGCACTGGAGTTCGTGCGTTGGCTGAACGCCCGCAACCGCTACATGAGCGTGCATGGCGTCAACCTCTCCATCGGACTCGAGCACGACCGCGACAATTATCCCTGCGGGCGCACCCCGGTATGCCTCGCCTGCGATGCGACCGTCGCCGCGGGGGTGAGCGTGGTAGCCGCCGCAGGCAATTGGGGCGCACAGAAGTACACGACCGAGACCGGCAATTTTTCCGGTTATGCCGACATGTCGATTGCCGATCCCGGAAATGCGGACTCGGTGATCACGGTGGGCGCCACCCACCGGGACAGGCCGCACGAATATGGTGTGAGCTTCTTCTCCTCGCGCGGGCCGACCGCCGACGGACGCGTCAAGCCCGACGTCGTGGCGCCGGGCGAGCGCATAGACGGGCCGCTGCCCAATCTCGGCTTCGGCCGGCTCGACGGCACCAGCATGGCGGCGCCGCATGTCTCCGGCGTCGCGGCGCTGTTGATGGCGCGGCACCCCGAACTCATCGGCAAGCCGAGACGGGTGAAGGAGATCATCATGGAAAGCGCCACCAGCCTCGGACGGGAGCCCTATTTCCAGGGCGCTGGTCTCGTGGATGCGCTGCGCGCCTTGCAGAGGGTGTGAGAATGGCAAAGACACCGTCCTCAGCCAGGCCGCGCAAGCGCGCGACATCTCGCGCCTCTTCCCGCCCCTCGCGCACCGCAGCCGCCCGGCCTGCGACGCCAAAGACGGCGAAGCCGCCGTTCGTGTTCGAGGCACTGCAAGCGCGCTATGGCGATTGCTTGCTCCTGACTGTGCCGGGGCCGCGAGGAATCGTGCGGCTCCTGATCGATGGCGGGCCCTCCGGCGTGTTCCGTACCTTTCTGAAGCCCCGCCTCGACCAGGAAATCGTCGATAAGACGCCACTCACCATCGACGCGATCATGGTCAGCCATATCGACGAGGACCACATACTCGGCGTGCTCGACCTCTTCGGCGCGATACGCGACGCCGACGAGCGCCAGGCGCCTCGCCCCTATCAGCCACGCTGGCTGCTGCACAACAGCTTCGACGGCCTGATCGGCGAAGGCGAAGGCGGGGCGGCTCGCACGATCGAGGGGCCGACGGTGCTGGCAGGCCTTGGCGGCGCGCTGCCGGACCTGCTGCAGAAGCGGGAATCGCACACCGCTCGCCTGGTGCTGCAAAGCTATGGCCAAGGGAGCAAGCTGGCCTCCCTCGCGGCCGCCTTGAAGATCAGCCGCAATCCTCCGGACCAGGGACTCATACAGTTCACGACCGATCGACCGCGCCTGATGCGGCTCGGCGATGCTACGCTGACCATTGTCGGCCCGCTGAAGAAAGAGATCGATGATCTTCAGGACAAATGGGCTAAATGGAAGGCGAAGCAGAAGGACAAGGAAGCCACCGCTGCGCTGGCCAAGTACCTCGACAGGAGCGTTCCGAACCTGTCGAGCATCGTCGTGCTGATGGAATGCAACGGCACGAGGGTATTGCTGACCGGCGACGCGCGCGGTGATCACATCCTGAAGGGATTGAAGCAAGCAGGGCTGATGCCAGCGTCCGAACCGCTCAAGGTCGATATCCTCAAGCTTCCGCATCATGGCTCCGCGCGCAATCTCGACGACGACTTCTTCGAGAAGATCCACGCCGACCACTATGTGGCCTCGGGCGATGGCACCTATGGCAATCCCGACCTCGATGCACTGAACATGATCGAGAAGGCCCGTCCCGAAGGCGGGTACACGGTCCATCTGACCTACAGTGCGGAGTCCTGCGACGCGACCCACAAGGATTGGCTGAAGGACCGCAAGGACGGACCGTTCGATCCGGCCAGGCATGCAATTGCCGACATCGTTGCCCGCTGGAAACGCGAGGGAAACATCAAGGTGGCGGAAGGGCCGGTTCGGCTTGAGCTGTAGGCGCAGTCGGCTCCGGCACGATGCGCTCGCCCAGCGTCTCGGCGGCGACCGGGTTGAGGTCTGCCGCGGCGCCCCAGAGCTCGGCTTCGTCATGGCCGCGCAGGTTGAGCGCGCGGCGCAGGGCGCGGATGGCGGGGCCGGCCTTTTCCGGATTGCTCCAATACGACAGATGGCGAAAGCGCGGGGCGCCGATCGGCACGCGGATGTCGCGCACGCCGGCGCCGAGCAGCGGGGCGACCGGGCCGGAGATGAAATCGCCGATGAGGCCGAGCACGCTCGGATAATAGATGTTGGTCCACACCGTCGGCGCGAACACCGCGCCATGGTGGGGCCGGCGCGCATCGGTGTCCGGCGGATAGGAGAAGCGCGGCGGCTTCTTGCGCTCCAGATGGGGTGGGATGGTCGGCACTTCGCGCAGCGCCTTGCGTGCTTCGAGATCGGCCTCGTCCTTGCCGATCAGCACGTCGGCCTTCGACAGCGGGCATCCCATGGTGACGAAATCGCTGACGAGCCAGAGTGGCTTGCCGTCCTTGTCCTTCATCTTCGACAATTCGGCGAAATAGGCGCGCTGCAATTCGCGATAGTCTGACAGCCCGTCGGGTGCATCCCGATTGAGCGTCGGGGTGATCTCCTCGAGCAGGGCCAGAAGCTGCATCGCCCGCGAGCCCTTGCGGTGGCTGGCGAGGAGATCGTCGGCCTTCAGCCGCCCCCAAGCGAAATTGAGGATGTCGTAGCCGATCACCGAGCCGAGCGAATGCCCGGCGAGGACGATGCGGTCGTAATTGTCGGTCGCCTGCAGCTTGGTGATGAGCTCGACCCCCGCCTCCCGGATCGCCTGGCGCGCGGCGACATTGCCCGGTGCTGGGCTCAGATAGCGGGCGGCATCACCGAGGACGGGAACGAGCCAGACCGTCGAGACCAGCCCGGCCGAAGCGGCGAGCGCCCCCCAGATGACAGGCTGCCAGCCGAACAGGCCATCCAGCTTGAGCTGGGCGATCACCACGACAGCGGCACAGAGGCCAAGCAGCACGAGCCCGACAAGCCAGCCCCCTACCAGGCGCCGCGGCACGCGCGAGGGCGAGCGCACCAGCAGCCTCCGGAGCCAGCCGATGACGGCGCTGAGCGTGTTGCCCTGCATCATGTGGGCCCAGTAGAACTCGAAGAAATCGACGCGCCGAGGCTTCTCGCCGCGCCAGTAGCGGGTGGTGATGCGGCGCAGCTCGAAGCTGCCGGCGACCCAGTCCGGTGTCGAATAGATCTGCGTCTCGCCGGGCGGCGTCAGCTCCGGGTCCCTCGTCCAGGCGGCATCGACGAAGCCGCGCAAGGTGTCCATCGGCCATTGCTCGCCCATGCCGTGGATGACCACGACCGCGGTCCTCTTGGCGGCGCGCGGCGGCGTTGCGGCGCTCTCGATGTTGGAGATCGTCGCGTCCGATTCCATGAAAGCTGCCCCCAGCCGGACTGTCGCCGCGCCGGCCGGAACCGGCCGGCCCTGCAGACCATGGATTGATCTGACGAGAGTACATCATTTTAAGGCACGCGATACTTGCATGATGGCTCAGGGCCGATCCGCACAGCTTTGCCTCAGCCGGTTATACTGCCCGCATCCGGCGCCTCAGCGTGCCGCCCGGCCGCTCTGCAGCTTTAGCTGCTCGAACGCGTCCTCGACCAGGCTCACATGGTGCAGCATGGCGGCGTGGGCACCGGCGGCATCGCCGGCCAACACCGCACGGGCCACCGCCCCGTGCTCCGCATAGGAGCGCGCGAGCCGTCCCGGCGCGCGGAACTGCGCCTGCCGGAACGGGGCGAGGCGCCGGCGCAGGCCGATCGCCATCTCCGACAACACTGGATTGTGGGCGCCGCTATAGAACAGCGTGTGGAAGGCGGTGTTGGCCGCGGTGTAGGCCGCGACGTCGCCACGCGCCACCATCTCGCCCATCGCCTCCTGCAAGGATTCGAGCCGGCGGCGCTCGATCGGCGTCATGCTCAGAGCGGAGAGCCGGGCGCAGGTCGCCTCCAGTTCGCCCATGGCGACGAACAGCATCTCCAATTGTCCGGAGGTCACCTGCGTCACCACCGCGCCGCGGCGCGGGCGCAATTCGATCAGCCCGGTGGTCGCAAGCTGCCGCAAGGCTTCGCGCACCGGGGTCCGCGACGTGCCGTAGCGTTCCGCAAGCCTTTGCTCGTCGAGCCGGCAGCCGGGTTCGAGCGTGCCGTCGAGAATGGCATCGGCCAGTTCCTCGGCCAGCTTCTCGGTTCTGGTCTGCCGTTCGTCCACCATCAGGCGCAGGCCCTATCCCGCTGCTGTCAGCGCGAAAATCACCCTCAATGTCTCGCATAAATCCGCGAATGCACACAGCCCAGAAAATGAGCGACGATGATCTCTATTTCAGCACGCAATCCCTCTAAATTGCATGCACAGTCATGGCGGAGAATGCATAGCGGCCGGAGCGGCTTGAGCCGTCTTGGCCGGATCGGAGCCCTGGTCATGAACCGTCGCGAATCCCTGAAGTCAGCGTCCGTCCTCTCCTCTGCGGCTGCCACCGGCGTCGCTGCCCCAGCGGTGTGGTCCTCCGCCAATGCCCAGTCGGCGCGGGCCGAGACGCTGCTCCTCGTCACCGAGGGCGGGCCGAACAATCTCGACATTCATGGGGTCGGCTCCAACCGGCCGGGCTATGAGGTGGCGTGGAACTGCTACGACCGGCTGATGAGCTACGGCTCGAAGACGCTTCCCGACGGCACCCGCTCCTACGACCGCGACAAACTGACCCCCGAGCTCGCCGAGGAATGGACCGAGACTCCGACCTCGGTGACCTTCAAGCTGCGCAAGGACGCCAAATTCCATGACGGCTCGCCGCTGACGGCGGAGGACGTGAAATGGTCGTTCGACCGCGCGGTGACGGTCGGCGGCTTCCCCACCTTCCAGATGAAGGCCGGCTCGCTGGAGAAGCCCGAGCAGTTCGTCGCGGTGGACGAGCGCACCTTCCGCGTCGACTTCCTCCGCCCCGATCGGCTGACCATGCCCGACCTCGCGGTGATCGTACCCTGCGTGTTCAATTCGAAGCTGGTGAAGTCCAAGGCGACCGCGCAGGACCCCTGGGGCCTCGAATACACCAAGCAGAACACCGCCGGCGGCGGCGCCTACAAGGTGACACGCTGGCAGCCCGGCACCGAGGTGGTCTATGAGCGCAACGACGCCTGGACCAGCGGACCAAAGCCGGCCCTGAAGCGCGTCATCTGGCGCATGGTGCCCTCCGCCGGCAACCGGCGCGCGCTGGTGGAACGCGGCGATGCCGACATCTCGTTCGACCTGCCGTCCAAGGATTTCGTCGAGCTGAAAGCCGGCGGCAAGGTCGCGGTGGTGTCGAACCCGATCGGCAACGGCATCACCTATATCGGCATGAACGTGAACAAGCCGCCATTCGACAAGGTGGCGGTGCGCCAGGCGGTGGCCTACGCCCTGCCCTACCAGAAGATCATGGACGCGGTGATGTTCGGCCTCGCCAAGCCGATGTTCGGCGGCGCCACGAACCTGGCGAGCGAGCCGGCCTGGCCACAGGCCCACGGCTACAACATCGATCTCGCCAAGGCCAAGGCGCTGCTGACGGAAGGCGGCTATCCCGAAGGCTTCGAGACCACGCTCTCGTTCGACCTCGGCGCCGGCGCGGTGAACGAACCCCTGGCGACGCTGGTGCAGGAGAGCCTCGCCCAAATCGGCATCCGCACCACGCTCAACAAGATCCCCGGCGCCAACTGGCGCGGCGAACTGCTGAAGAAGGAGATGCCGCTGATCGTCAACTTCTTCTCGGGCTGGCTCGACTATCCCGAATACTTCTTCTTCTGGTGCTATCATGGCCAGAACGCGGTGTTCAACACCATGGGCTACAAGAACCCGGCGATGGACACACTGATCGACGGCGCGCGCACCGCCGCCGCCAAGGCCGACTGGCCCACCTACACCACCGACGTCAAGGGCTTCATCGACCTCGCCTTTGCCGAGGTGCCGCGCATCCCGCTGTTCCAGCCCTATCTCAGCGTCGCCATGCAGAAGCAGGTGAGCGGCTATCAATACTGGTTCCACCGCCAGCTCGACTATCGGACGCTTTCCAAAACCTGACGCGCCCCCACCCGCCGTCCAGCCGACAAGGAGGCCGCGTTGCTTGCACAGATCGCCAAGCGCCTGATGACGGCAGTGCCGAGCATCGTCGGCGTGATCATCGTCACCTTCCTCCTGACTCGGGTGCTGCCGGGCGACACCGCGGCCTATTTCGCCGGGCCGGCGGCGACCCCTGAGGCCATTGCCGAGATCAAGACCAAGCTCGGCCTCGACCAGCCGCTGCCGGTGCAATTCCTCGCCTATGTGAAGGACCTCGCCACGGGCAATCTCGGCACCTCGCTCACCACCGGCCAGCCGGTGTTCGACGACATAAGGAACCGACTGCCGGCCTCCGCCGAACTGACGCTGCTCGGCCTCCTCATCTCGATCGCGGTGGCGGTGCCGCTCGGCATCATGGCGGCGGTGAAGGAGGGCTCCTGGATCGATCATCTGTGCCGGATCATCGCGACCGCCGGCGTCTCGCTCCCCGTCTTCTTCACCGGCCTCCTGCTGGTCTATATGTTCTATTTCAAGCTCGGCTGGGCGCCGGCGCCGCTCGGCCGGCTCGACGTGTTCTACATCGCGCCCGATCCGGTGACCGGCTTCTACCTCGTCGACAGCCTGCTCACCGCCGACATCGAGACCTTCCGCGCCGCCTGGTCGCAGATCTGGCTCCCGGCGGTGACGCTCGCCATCTTCTCGCTGGCGCCGATCGCCCGCATGACCCGCGCCTCGATGCTGGCGGTGCTGGCCTCGGATTTCGTGCGCACGGCGCGGGCGAGCGGTCTCAGGCCCTCCAAGGTCGTGATGGGCTATGCCTTCCGCAACGCGCTGCTCCCGGTGATCACCACGCTCGGCATGGTGTTCTCCTTCCTGCTCGGCGCCAATGTGCTGGTGGAGAAGGTGTTCGCCTGGCCGGGCATCGGCTCCTACGCCATCGAGGCGCTCATCACCTCGGACTATGCGCCGGTGCAGGGCTTCGTGCTCGCCATGGCGATCCTCTATGTGCTGCTCAACCTCGCCATCGACATCGTCTACGGCCTTGTCGACCCGCGCGTGAGGATCGAGGCATGAGCATCGCCAGCTCTCCTGCCGCCGCCGAGGACAGCCTCCTCGCGCACCTGAAGCACATCGTCACCGAGAACCCGGTGACGGGCGTCGCTTTCGCGCTGTTCGCGCTGCTCGTCGCCGCCGCGCTGATCGGGCCGTGGATCGTGCTCTATGATCCGCTTGCCAGCGACACCGCGGCGGCCTTGCAGGCGCCGTCCCTGGCGCACTGGTTCGGCACCGACCAGCTCGGCCGCGACATCTTCAGCCGGGTGGTCGTGGCGACCCGGCTCGACATGATCATCGCCATCGCCTCGGTGGCGCTGGTGTTCCTCGCGGGCGGCTTTGCCGGCATCGCCTCGGGCTATTTCGGCGGCTGGACCGACCGCATCGTCGGGCGCGTCTCCGACACCATCATGGCCTTCCCGCTGTTCGTGCTGGCCATGGGCATCGTCGCCGCGCTCGGCAATACGGTGACCAACATCGTCATCGCCACCGCCATCATCAATTTCCCGCTTTATGTGCGCGTCGCCCGGGCGGAGGCGAACGTCCGCCGCGAGGCCGGCTTCGTGCAGGCGGCGCGGCTGTGCGGCAATTCGGAGATGCGCATCCTGCTGACGCAGATCGCACCGAACATATTGCCGATCATGATGGTGCAGGTCTCGCTCACCATGGGCTACGCCATCCTCAATGCGGCCGGCCTGTCCTTCATCGGGCTCGGGGTGCGCCCGCCGACGCCGGAATGGGGGATCATGGTGGCGGAGGGCGCCTCCTTCATCGTCTCCGGCGAATGGTGGATCGCCTTCTTCCCTGGGGCGGCGCTGATGCTCGCGGTGTTCTGCTTCAATCTGCTCGGCGACGGCCTGCGCGACCTCGTCGACCCGCAACGCCGGACGTGAGGAGAAGGCCATGAACGTCCACGCTCCGGCCAATTACGCGCAGCCTCCCCTCCTCGAAGTCCGCGACCTCACCGTCGAGTTCGCCACCCGTCGCGGCACGGTGCGGGCTGTGGAGAAGGTCAACATCTCACTCGCCAAGGGCGAGACGCTGGGCATTGTCGGCGAGTCCGGTTCAGGCAAATCCGTCACCTCCTATACCGTGATGCGCATCCTCGATCGCGCCGGGCGGATCGCCTCGGGCACCATCCGCCTCGCCGGCGTCGAGGTCGGCACCGCACCGGAATCGACGGTGCGGGCGCTGCGCGGACGGGAGATGTCGATGATCTTCCAGAACCCGCGCGCGGCGCTCAATCCCATCCGCAAGGTGGGCCGGCAGATCGAGGACGTGCTGATCGAGCATGTCCAGGCGCAGCCGAGCGATGCGAAGGAGAAGGCGATCGAGGCGCTCAAGGCAGTGCGCATCGCCCGCCCCGAGGAGCGCTACCACGCCTATCCGTTCGAGCTCTCCGGCGGCATGTGCCAGCGCATTGTCATCGCGCTGGCGCTCGCCTGCCGCCCGCAATTGCTGATCGCCGACGAGCCGACCACCGGCCTCGACGTGACGACGCAGAAGGCGGTGATGGACCTCGTGGTCGAGCTGACGCGCGAGCGCAACATGTCGACCATCCTCATCACCCATGATCTCGGCCTCGCCGCCGCCTATTGCGACAAGGTGATGGTAATGGAGAAGGGCAAGGTGGTGGAGACCGCCACCGCCGAGGCCATCTTCCGCGCCCCCACACATCGCTACACACGAAAGCTGATGCGGGCGACGCCGCGCCGCGGCGTCACGCTGCGCGATCTGCTGCCGGAGGATGCGCCGGCGGCCGAGCCCATCGTCGCTCTTCCACCGAGCGGCGACGGGCCGCTGCTCAAGGTGGAAGCGCTGGTGAAGGAATATCCGCGCCAGACGCCCGGTAGCGGGCTCGGCAAGGTGTTCGGCGTGCGCGGGCCGGTGGAGGATCCGTTCCGCGCGGTGGACGACATCAGCTTCGAAGTCGGTCGCGGCGAAAGCCTCGGCGTCGTCGGCGAATCCGGCTGCGGCAAGTCCACCGCCTCGATGATGCTGATGCGGCTGATCGACCCCACCTCCGGCCGCATTCTGTTCGACGGCACCGACCTCTCCACCATCCCGGCGAAGGAATTCGCCCGCTCGCCGTGGCGGCGGCGCATCCAGATGGTGTTCCAGGATCCGACCGACAGCCTCAATCCGCGCTTCACCGCGACCCGCTCGATCGCGGACCCGCTGCTGCGCATGGGCGAGAAGCTTTCGAGGACGGCCTTGCGGGGGCGGGTCGAGGAGCTGGCGCGGCTGGTCGGCCTGCCGGCGTCGCTTCTCGACCGGTTCCCCCACCAGCTCTCAGGCGGCCAGAAGGCCCGCGTCGGCATCGCCCGCGCCATCGCGCTCAATCCGGACCTGGTAGTGCTGGACGAGCCGACCGCCGCGCTCGACGTCTCGGTTCAGGCGGTGGTGCTGAACCTGTTGCAGGACCTGAAGACGCGGCTCGGCATGAGCTACATCTTCGTCAGCCACGACCTCGAAGTGGTGCGCATGCTGTGCGATCGGGTCATCGTGATGCGGACCGGCCGCATCGTCGAGGAGGGCATGACCGAGGAGGTGATGGCGGCGCCGAAGGCGGACTATACCCGCGAGCTCCTGTCCTCGATCCCGCACCCGCCAATATAGCGTGGCGCTCATCAGGGTAATTGCATTGCGACGAAAGGGCTCTGGATTCAGTAGGCTGGAGCAAAAGCCGTTCAACTTTTGCGTAATATGCTCTAGGCCGTCCGAAGAGACGGATGTTCCTGGAGCCTCGCATGTCCCCGCTGCCGAACCGACTGCGTATCGCCGTGCTCTTTGGCGGGCGCTCCGCCGAGCATGATGTCTCCGTGCTCTCGGCGACCAATGTGATGCGCGCGCTGGCGCCCGCGACATATGACGCCCTCCCCGTCTTCATCACCCGCGAGGGGCGATGGCTGCTGAGCAGCTTCGAGGACGGCACGCTGGCGAAGCCGTTGAGCGGAACGGAAGTCTGCCTGGTGCCGGGCGGACAGGGACGGATGATGGCGATCCCGGCCGATGGCGCGCCCTACGAGCTGCCGAAGGTCGATATCCTGTTCCCGGTGCTGCACGGCCTCCCCGGCGAGGACGGCTCGGTGCAGGGGCTGGCAGAGGTGGCGCGCGTGCCGCTCGCCGGCTGCGGCATACTCGGTTCCGCCACCGCGCTCGACAAGGACATCGCCAAGCGCCTCTTGAGCGAGGCCGGCATCCCCGCCGCGCGTTCAGTTACGATCCGCCCTGGAGCGGCGCCGAGCTTCGGCGAGCTTGCAGGGGCGCTCGGGCTGCCCGTCTTCATCAAGCCGGCGCGGCAGGGCTCCTCGGTCGGGGTGAGCAAGGTCGCGAGCGAACAGGACTATGCCGCAGCGCTTGCCGAGGGCTTCCGGCACGACCGCAAACTGCTGGCCGAGGAGTTCATTCGCGGCCGCGAAATCGAGTGCAGCGTGCTGGAGGACACCGAGGGCGGTCTGTTCGTGTCACGGCCCGGCGAGATCGTGCCGGCGGAGAGCCACGGCTTCTACAGCTACGACGCCAAATATATCGACGCGGATGGCGCAGCGTTGAAGGTCCCGGCGGAGCTGCCGGACGAGGTCGAAGCCAATATCCGCGCGATGGCGGCAAAAGCCTTCCAGGTGGTGGGCTGCGATGGGATGGCGCGCGTCGATTTCTTCGTGACAACGGATATGCGGATTCTCGTCAACGAGCTCAACACCATTCCCGGTTTCACCGATATCAGCATGTATTCCAAGGCGATGGCGGCAAGCGGCGTCAGCTATCCCGAGATCATCGACCGGCTGGTCGCGCACGGCCTGGCCCGCGCCGCCCGGTCCACCTGACGGCGTAGGCGTCATCCTCCGGCGCGTCATGCCTGGGCTTGTCCCGGGCATCCACGTCCGTGACAAAGGGGGCAACCGTGGATGGCCGGGACAAGCCCGGCCATGACGCACTTTTGGTGACGTGGCTGTGCCCTGCACATCGGCCCAACGCTACCTCGTCTGCCCAGCCAGCGCCTGTGCGAGCACGGCCCACACCCGAGGATCGCCCATCTGCGCTACGTTGAAGCGCATGAAGTCCGGCGCCGATTGGGAGAGGCTGAAGACGTTGCCAGGAGCGAGCACGAGATTTTCCTGCAGCGCCGCGCGGGCGAGGTCGGCGGCATCGCGACCGTCCGGCAGGCGGCACCAGAGATAGAAGCCGCCGCGCGGCATCAACCAGGGCCGGATGCCGAGCGCCGCCAGCTTCGCCTCGCCCTCGCGGCGCGCTTTCGACAGGCGCCGGCGGAGCGCGTCCAGATGCTTGCGGTAGCTGCCGTCGCTCAGGGTGTCGAACACCAGTGCCGCCGCGACGGGGCTCGGCCCGCCGAAGTTCGTCACCACCTGAAGGTCGACCAGCGGCTCGATCCAGTCGGCACGTCCCGCGATGTAGCCGCAGCGGATCGAGGCGGACAGGGTCTTGGAAAAACTGCCGATCCGGATCACCCGCGACAGGCCGTCGAGGGCAGCAAGGCGCGGCGAGGGTTCGGGCTCGAGGTCGGCGAAGATGTCGTCCTCGACGATGGTGAGGTCATGGGCGGCGGCCGCGTTCAGCAAACGGTGGGCGGTCTGGGGAGAGATGGTCGCGCCGGTCGGGTTGTGGAGCGCGGAATTGGTGATGTAGAGGCGCGGCCGGTGCGAGGCCAGCACCTCGGCGAAGAGCGCGGGATCGGGTCCGGTCGGCGTGTAGGGCACGCTGACGAGCTTCGCCTGATGAGCGCGCAGCAGGGCCTGGAAATTGAAGTAGCACGGATCGTCCACCAGCACGGTGTCGCCGGGCTGCAGCACATACCGGCAGATCAGGTCGATCGCCTGGGTCCCCGATGAGGTGAGGAGGATCTGGTCCGCCCGCGCATCGATGCCCTCCCCCGCAAACTGGCGGACCAGCAGCCGGCGCAGGGCAAGCGCCCCCCGCGTGTTGGCATAGTCCGCCAGGACGGGATCGTCGGCCCGCGCGAGGCTGCGGATGGCGCGGCGGATGGCGGCATTGGGCATCCAGTCGGACGGCAGCCAGCCGCAGCCGGGCTTCAGCATCTCCGCACCGGTATCGAGCGATTGGCGCGACACCCACAGGGGATCGATCGCCCGGTCGCGCCGGGCCTCGACCTCAGCCAGCGCGAGCGGCTGTGCGGGGCCGGAAACATAGAAGCCCGAACCGCGCCGGGAGCGGATCACGCCTTCCGCGGCCAGCCGGTCATACGCCTCGACGACGGTCGAAGGCGACACCCGCATGGTGGCGGCGAAGCTGCGGATCGAGGGCAGCTTCTCGCCGGGGGAAAGCGCGCGGGTCGCGATTTTTCGATGGATCGCATTCATCACCTCGCCGGTGCGGGTGCTGGTGTCGCTCTTCATTTTCGATCGCCACTCAAGTGTATCGGTACATTGGCCCATACAGTTTGGCTGAACTGTACCGGACTGTTGCTGTTGCAACCAGCCCGACCGCGCTACGCCCGCCGCAGCGGGAGGACGAGGCCATGCAGCGGACGACGGACGGGTGGGGCAGCGGCCTCCTCGGGGTGATCATCTTCAGCGGCTCGCTGCCGGCGACCCGGGTCGCGGTGGGCGGCTTCACCCCGCTGTTCCTGACCTCGGCGCGCGCGGTGATCGCCGCGGTGCTCGGCGCCGCCCTGCTCTGGGCGCTGCGGCAACGGCGCCCTGCATCGAGCGACCTCGCCTCGCTCGCCATCGTGGCACTCGGCGTGGTGATCGGCTTTCCGCTGCTGACCGCCCTCGCCCTGCAGCAGATCACCTCGGCGCATTCGATCGTCTTCGTCGGGCTGCTGCCGCTCGCCACCGCGCTGTTCGGGGTGCTGCGTGGCGGGGAGCGGCCAAAGCCGGCCTTCTGGCTGTTCTCCATCATTGGCGGGCTCTCGGTCGCCGGTTTCGCGTTCTCGCAAAGTGGCGGCGGCTCGCTCGTCGGCGACCTCCTGATGGTCGCGGCGATCCTGCTCTGCGGGCTCGGCTATGCCGAGGGAGCGACGCTGTCGCGCCGGCTCGGCGGATGGCAGGTCATCTCCTGGGCGCTCGTGCTGTCGCTGCCCGTCATGGCGCTGGCCGCGCTTGCGACCCGTCCCGAGACGTGGAGCGGGATCAGCCTCCCGGTCTGGGCCGGGCTCGCTTATGTCTCCGTCTTCAGCATGCTGATCGGCTTCGTGTTCTGGTATCGCGGGCTTGCGTTGGGCGGGATCGCCGGCGTCGGGCAGTTACAACTGCTCCAGCCCTTCTTCGGGCTGGCGCTCGCCGGACTGCTGCTGCACGAGCCGGTCGCCTGGCCGATGATCGCGGTGACCGGACTGGTGGTGCTGTGCGTCGCCGGCGCGAAGCGCTTCGCGTGAGTTGCGCCGGAATCCGGGTCGCGATCTATTCCGGCCAAACCTGAAACAGGTTGCTCCAGCGTTCCGGGATGCCGATGCTGATTTCCGACTGCCCTCCGCAGGCCGGCAGACGAACGAGCATCGCTCTCCACTCCGGCATGCCCGGCCGCTCGGTCAGATTGAGCAGGTCGATATATTCCCGGGTGCGATGGACCTCCTTGAATTCATAAAGGACCGTTCCGCCATCCGGCGGATACTCACGCCAGACACCTTCGCCATCCATCCTGAAAAAGCTGTGCGCGCTACGGTAAATATTGGCGTATGAGTAGCAGTCAGGCAGATCGAGGATCTTCAGTGTTGCTGGAACCACATTGCCGACGCTGCCGATCAGGGAAGATATCGTAGCCAGGGCGGCCGCTATCGCCCCGACAAATACGATCAGCGGGTTAGACTTTATCCACGTGGAAATGGCGTTGAGCTTCTCCATGATGATAAGCGGCCTTTTCGTGCGTCATCGCATCCTTGGTGGCTACCGATCGCCTCGACCGCCCGGCCACCTCACTGCCGGAGCTGCAACGCCTCGATGACCTGCTCGCCGAACTGCTCCATCCATTGATGCTGCTGCGCCGGCTCCAGCGAGGCGTTGGCAACTACCAGCGTGCAGTAGCTCGCGATCAGCGCGTTCGCGACATCGGCAAGGCGGGCCTTCGGGTTGGTGGTGGCGAGCGCCCCGGCGAGCTGGCTCGCCTTGTCGCCGGGGACCGGCAGCGGCGGCTTGCCGATGAGCGCGGAGGCCTTGCCGGCGAGTGCCGTCGGCACCAGCTTGGCATTGTCCGCCGGACAGGTGAGCGGGCCGGCGAGACTGCCCGGCTCGCGCGACACCAGCGAGTGGCCGGCCGGGCTCGCCCAAATGGTGTCGACCGGAGGGAACGCGACCGCGGCGGCACCGGGTGAGACCGCGGCAATGGCCTCGAGCGAGAAGCGGCGCAGTTCGGTGTATTTCTGGTAGGTCTCGGCGCTGCTCGCCGCGACCACCGGGCAATAGGCGGTGACCAGCGCGTTCACGACTTCGTTCGGATCCGCCGAGGGATCGGCGTCCTCATAGCTGTCCACCATGGCCGGCACATCGCGATTGCCGCCCGCGAGCATCGCCGAGATGGCGGCGACCGCTTTCGGGTCGGGGCTCGCCGTGCCGGGCGCGCCGCCCACCTGCCCGCAGTCGAAGGCGGAGGCGGCCTGCGTTCCGTATTCGGGGACCGGAACGGTCTCGCGCCAGGCGGCGACCATCTTCGCGCTGGCGTTCGGCGCCGCCTTGTTGCCCCAGCTGGTGCGCACATAATTGGCGAGATCGGCGATGTCCCGATCGGACAGGCGCCCGGCGAATGAGGGCATGGCGCCGTAGGTCCCGCCGGCCGGCAGGCCTTCGAGCGCGACGGTGATGATGTTGTACGGCTCGTTGGCGGTCACCGCCGGGTTGCCGGCGAGCGGCGGGATGGCGTTGGCGATGCCGGTGCCGTGGTCCTGGTGGCAGGCGGCGCAATTGTCGATGTAGAGCTTGGCCGCGCGCTGATAGACGTCGGCCGGCAACGGCGAGAGCTTCTGCGGCCCCGGCGCATCCGGCGGCGGCGGGCTGTCGAGCAGATAGGTCGCCATCGCCGCAAGGTCGGGGTCGGTCAGATAAGCCAGGCTGTCGTGCACCACTTCCGCCATCGGGCCGAACACGGCGGTCTTTCCAGACGCGGAGCCGGTCTTGAGGAACTGCACCAGCCCGTCCTTGGTCCAGTTCTGCGCCAGTGCGGCGGAGGCGATGTCCGGGGCGTAGAAGCCGTCGATCTCGGCCCCGGTGAACTGCGCCTTGCCCTTGATGCCGCCGAGGATATTGCGCGGGCTGTGGCAATCCGAGCAATGGCCGAGCGCCTCGACCAGATAGGCGCCGCGGTTCCATTCCGCGCTCTTGCCGGGCGTCGGCCTGAAGGTGGCCGGGGTGAAGAACAGCTCGCGCCACGCCAGCATGCCCAAGCGGATATTGAAGGGGAAGGAGAGCCCGTTCTCGGTGTTCTCCACCGCCGCCGGCGGGATGCGGCGGACGAAGGCCCACAGCGCCTTGAGGTCGTCTTCCTCGATGCCGGTATAGGCGTCGAACGGCATGGCCGGGTAGAGATAGGCGCCATCGGCGCGGATGCCGTCATGCAGCGCGCGCTTGAACTGGTCATAGGTCCAGCGGCCAATACCGGTCGTCGGATCGGAGGTGATGTTCACCGAATAGATCGCGCCGAACGGCGTGTTCAGCGCGAGGCCGCCGGCATAGGGTTTGGTCTTGTCCGAGGTGTGGCACGGCATGCAGTCCGCGGCGCGGGCGAGATATTCGCCGCGCGGCACCAGCGCCGCATCGTCGGGCTGGGCTGCGCCGCCCGGCGCCTGCGCACAGGCGAGCGAGGTACCGAGGAGCCATATCGCGGCGGCGAGCGCGCGCCCCGAGTTCGAGTTCGGCACGCACATCATTCCGCTCCCCCATACCGCGCTGTCGCAGCGGCATCAATTTAGACCGATCCCAGTGTCATGTGCCACGAGTTCGGGAGGCATTGGTTACTGGCGAGGATACGTGTTGGGCGGTGGCCGGTAGCGTGCGGTTCTGCGTATCGCGGTTTGCGCCGCATCGGCGATATGGATAGATTGAGCGCTCGTGGGTCATCCAGCGGTGGTTGCGATGCCCGAAGACTTTTCGACGCATCCGCACCCTCATCGGAGGCTTGCGGCTATCCTCATGGCAGACTTCGCCGGGTTCAGCCAGATGATGAACCGGGACGAAGAAGGAACGGTGCGTCGGCTGAAGCACATTCGCCGCGAGATCGTCGACCCGACACTCGAAGAACACTACGGCAAGCTGATCAAGAGCACCGGCGATGGCTTTCTCGCCATGTTCGATAGCCCTCTCGAGGCCGTCAGGTGCGCGATCGTCATCCAACAGTCCATGGCGGCAAGGAACACCGGCCTCCCACGCGATTACTGGATGCAATACCGCATCGGGGTGAACCTCGGCGACGTCATCGTCGAGCCGGACGATGTCTTTGGCGATGGCGTCAACATCGCCGCGCGCCTGGAGTCCCTGGCGACGCCGGGAGACGTCTATATCTCGGGCGGGGTGTACGAGCAGATCAAGAACAAGCTGGTCTGCGGATATCAGTCGCTCGGCGACGAGAAGCTGAAGAACATCACCGATCCTGTTCGCATCTATCGTGTGCTCCCCGATCCGGCATCGGTCACGCGCGCGACAAAAAACCTGCGGCGTTTCGTGGTCCCAGCAGGGATCGCGGCCGCCATTGCGCTGGCGGCCGGCGGTCTCTACGCCACCGGCTACCTGCCGGTCGACGGCGGGACAATCCTGGCGTCCATCGACCAGTCCCCGCAGCGGGTGCTCAGCCCGCGCACCGCCACAAACGAACCGGCGCGTGCGCCGCCGGCAAGCAACAGTCCGGATGCGGCTAGCCCCGGCGTCCCGGCTCCGGATCCGCGGGTCGCGATTGCTCCGAACCTTCCTGCCGCGCAGACGATCCAGACCGCTTCCGGCTTCCGCGACTGCGAAACCTGTCCCGAGATGATCCGCATACCCGGCGGATCTTTCCGGATGGGCAGCGACGAAGATCCCTCGGAACAACCGATCCGGAGCGTGACCATCGCCCCGTTCGCAATCGGCCTGTCTCCCGTCTCGGTCGCCGAGTGGAACCGATGCGCGGAGGCAAAGGGCTGCAGCTTCAAAATGGACGGAAGCGACACGGCACCAGCCCGCAATCTGAGCTGGCTCGATGCCAAGCAATACGTCGATTGGCTCGCGCAACTGACCGGCAAGCCCTACCGGCTGCCGAGCGAGGCGGAATGGGAATACGCCGCCCGGGCGGGTAGCGCGACCCGCTTCTGGTGGGGACAGGCGCTCGAGCCCGGCAAGGCCAATTGCAAGGATTGCGGGGCGCCCCAAGATGCCAAGGCGCCGATGCCGGTCGCCAGTTTCGCACGCAACGCATTCGGCGGTGCCGATTTCGGCGGTGGTGTCGCGCAGTGGGTGGCGGATTGCTGGCTCCCCAACTACCGGGATGCGCCATCGGACGGTTCGGCTCGAACGGTCGAGAATTGCCGCGAGAACGTGTTGAGAGGCGGTTCCTGGCGCAGCAACGCGGCCTCGGTGCGGCCAGCAAGCCGGACCCATTACGATACGGGCGTGCGTTATCCGGCACACGGAATGAGGGTAGCTCGATCGCTCTGACAGGAGGGCTCAATGGGCCGATCAGCCAGCAGCATCATACTTGCCTTGGGTTTAGTGAGCCTGTTCCCAATCGGCGCCCTCGCGCAGCCCGCGCCGGAGCAGCAAGCCCCGAAGCCCGCGACGCCGCAGAAGGCGCCCGCTCCCGATGCGCGCCTCTACATCATCTATCCCTGGGACGGAGCGCAGATCCGCGGCGAGTTCTGGGTGCGGTTCGGGCTGCGGAACATGGGCGTGACGCAGGCCGGCAGTTCCGCTCCGAATGCCGGCCACCATCACCTGCTGGTCGATGTCACCGACGCGATCGATCCGGAAGAGCCGCTTCCGACCGACAACCAGCATCTTCATTTCGGTGCCGGCCAGACGGAAGCAAGGCTTGAGCTGCCGCCGGGGAAACACACCCTGCAACTGGTCCTCGGGGATGCGGAACACCGGCCGTTCAAACCGATGCTGCTCTCCAAGAAGGTGACCATAACGGTCTTGCCATCGGCACCGGCGAAGACCTCCAAGAAAAAGCAGTAGGAAGGGCTCAGGACATCCAATGCCGGAGTGCGGAGGCGCCACTACCATGGGGCGTGGCGCCGCCTTCACCTCATTCGGCGGGCACCGGGCTGAGTCCGCCCATATCGCCGGCCGGCTCGGGCCGGGCGACGGTGGCGCGCGCCAATACGGCGGCGCGGTTCACCGACTTGCGCTTGGCATCGATGCGGCGGATCAGGAACTCGGCTCGCTCGACGCTGCCCAGAAGGGCGAGAAGCGCGCCGCGCTCGCCCGAGGAGACGCTGGGGCCGAGATTGAGCACGCGGTCGCGAAGCTGCTCGACGGATGCAACCTGCACATGCCCAGCCGGCATGGTCGGATGCGGGATCCCGCCGTCGGGGAGGATGTCGCGGAAGGTCACCTCCAGCGCGCCGAGTGAAGCATTCACCACTTCCTGGGCCTGGGGGCTGAACTGCTCGCGCTTCACGCGGCGCGCGACCTGATGCATCGATTCCGCAAGGCTCGCCGAGAAGTCCGCCTCCTCGATGAGGCTGGCGATCAGGTCGACCTGCTCGTGCGGCATGCCGTCATGGAAGAGCGAGGCCGAGAAGGCCCGTATGTCCCGGCTCAATATGTCGGTCGCGACATAATGCTCGCCGGGATTGGAGGGCGCGGTCTTGATGCCGCGGGCGATCTCGAGGAAGAGCGCGCCAGCCTGAAGGTGCCGGACGGTCTCCTGCTGGACCGCGGGGACGGCCAGCGGGAGGTCGCTCGCAAGCTTGCGATCGAGGTATTTCGGGGTCGAGAAATCCTCCACGTCCTCCGCCGCGGTGCGGCCGACGCGCGAGAGCACCCGCTCGAAGACGCCGATGAAGGGGAACAGCAGGAACATGTTGAAGATGTTGAAGACGGTGGAATAGAGGCCGACCGCCACCGGCACCAACGGATAGGTTTCCTTGCCGTTGACCAGCACCGCCACCGCAGGGTCGCCGCCGAACCATCCCATCGCCCAGCGCAGCACTTCGATCGATGGGAAGAACAGTGGCACCGTCACCAGCACGCCGATGATGTTGAACGAGATGTGGGCATAGGCCGCGCGCTTGGCATTTCTCGACAGATTGAGCGAGGCCAGCCACGAGGTGATGGTGGTCCCGAGATCCGCGCCGAGCGAGAAGGCGACCGCGGTCTGCCAGTCGAGGATGCCGGCGGCGCCGAGGCCCATCACGATGCCGATCGTCGCCGAGGACGAATGGATCAGCGCGGTGACGGATGCGGCGATGACGACGCAGACCAGCAGGTTGATGAAGTTGTCGGCCTTCAGCCCGGAGATGAGGGCCATCACTTCCGGCATGTTGCGCAGCGGCCGAAGCCCGCCGGTCATCAGGTTCAGGCCGTAGAAGATCAGCGCGAAGCCCATGCAGGCCAGAGCGATGTTGCGGACCTTCTCGCTCTTCGAGAAGACGTAGAGCAGCGCGAACACCCCGGCGAAGATCAGGCCCAGCGGGCCGAGCGGCAGCGCGATGAGGCCGTTGCCGAGCGTGGTGCCGATATTGGCGCCCATGATCACGCTGATGGCCGGTCGCAGCGCGACGACGCCGGCATTGACGAGGCCGACCACCATCACCGTCATCGCGGTGGAGGACTGGATGATGCCGGTGATGAGCGTGCCGGCGAGGACGCCCTTCACCGGAGTGCCCGCGAGCTTGGCGAGCCAGGCCCGCATCCGGTTGACGGAGAGCGCCTGGATGCCGTTCGACATGAATTCGAGGCCCAGCATGAAGATGCCGAGCCCGCCGATGACGGGGACGAGAATGTCCTTGAAGATATCCGCCTGCATGGTTGTCGTCCCCTGCCCACATTCCCGCCCGCGCGGGAGCTTGCCGCCCGCCGCGAACCAGACCTCTAGCTTCGCTGTTCCTTACGACTTCGCCGGGTTGATCCGGCGAGTTCCGCTGTTTCGCGACGGGTCGCGGAGCGCGCGAGGGCGCCCCTCAGAACCCGCCGACGCCGTGGATACGTTCTTTCCAGTAGGTTTCGACGTCGCGCACGACCGCCTCCGGCAACGGCACGTAGCCGAGTGCGGCGGCATCCTCCCCGCCCTTCTCCAGAGCGAGGCGGAAGAATTCGAGCGTCCGTCGCGCACGGCCGGGCGAGGCCGGCTCGGCCGGCACCAGAGCGAAGGTCACGATGGTGAGCGGATGGGCCTCTGCCGCGGGCGTGTCGAGCAGGGAGACCGCGAAATCGGCGCTGCGCTGCCAATCGGCTCCGGCGGCCGCGGCCTGGAAGCTCGAGCGGCTGGGCGCGATGAAGGCGCCGCTCGCATTCTGCACGAGGGCATAACTCAGCGTGGCCCGGGCGACCTGCCCGAACTCGACATAAGCGATCGCGCCCCGCGTCTCCTGGACCTTGCGCAGCACGCCCGAACTGCCCTCGGCGCCGACGCCGACCGGCCATTTGACCAGCGTGTCGCTGCCGACGGAATTCTTCCATTCGGCGCTGTGGGCCGACAAATAGCTCGTCCAGTTGGCGGTCGAGCCGGAACCGTCCGCCCGGTGTACGACGGTGATCGGCTGGTCAGGCAGGCTGAGGCCCGGATTGATCTCGCGGAGGGCGGGATCGGACCAGTTCTTCACCTTGCCGAGGAAGATCTCCGCGAGCAGCGGACCGGTCATCCTCAGCGTGCCGGGAGCGACGCCCTCGACATTGATCACCGGAACGATGCCGCCGATCACGATGGGAAACTGGGCGAGCCCGCGCTTCTTCAGCTCCGTGCTCGGCAGCGGCGCGTCGGTCGCCGCGAAGTCCATCTCCGGCTGGCTGAGCCGCATGAAGCCGGCGAGCGAGCCGATCGGCTCGTAATCGACGGTCCAGTCCTGCGAGACATAGTCTCCGCCGTCGGTCCTCGTGGCCTGGTAGGCCTGCGCCCAGCGTCCGATGACCGGCGCGGCGAAGGTCGACCCTGCGCCTCTGATCGGGTCCGCGTGGGCGCTGCCGACGAATGCCGCGGCGCTCACCGCCAAGGCGAGAAGAGCATGCTTGGCGGGCGAGATGCGCATGGGAAGCCCCTGCAAGCCGGTCCGAATGGCCCAAGCCAAGGACCATCGAACCGCCGGGAAACCGGGCTTGTCCCGGCTGGCGACCCTCAAATCCAGAGCATATTGGAAGTAACCTCGATGTGTGACGGCGCGGTGAAGGTTGCACGCCCATACGTCACACACCGCACGACCAAGGCCGCGTCGATCCCGATGGCCTCCATGAGGAGGCCTCCGCGAGCCGGCGCGCGCCGTTCCACCTCAAATCGGGTGCGAGGCTCCGCCTTCCTTGTCCGGCTCGGCAAGCTGGGCCTTCCTGCCGCCGGTGAGCGCACGTATGGCGACATAGAAGACCGGCGTCAGGAACAATCCGAACAAGGTGACGCCGAGCATGCCGAAGAACACCGCGGTGCCCAGCGCCTGGCGCATTTCGGCACCCGGCCCGGTCGCGATCAGCAACGGGACGACGCCGAGGATAAAGGCGAACGCCGTCATCAATATCGGGCGCAGCCGCAGCCGGCAGGCTTCCACCACCGCGGAGATCGGATCCCTGCCCTCCCGCGCCTCGGCCTCGCGCGCGAACTCGACGATCAGGATGGCGTTCTTGGCGGCGAGGCCCACCAGCACGATCAGGCCGATCTGGGTCAGGATATTGTTGTCCATGCCGCGGGCCATGACGCCGAGGAGCGCCGAGAGCACCGCCATCGGCACGATCAGGATGATGGCGAGCGGCAGCGACCAGCTCTCATACTGCGCGGCGAGCACCAGGAACACGAACAGCACCGACAGCGCGAAGATGAAGATCGCGGTATTGCCGGTCGCGCGCTCCTGGTAGGCGAGCTCGGTCCACTCGAAGGTCGAGCCCTGCGGCAAGGTCTCGACGGCGAGCTGGGTCATTATGTCGAGCGCCTCGCCCGAGGAAACGCCGGGCGCCGCCCCGCCCTGCAACGGCACCGAGGTGTACATGTTGTAGCGCTGGATCAGGTCCGGCCCGGACACCTCCCGGACGTCGACCAGCGTGCCGAGCGGCACCAGCGCGCCGTTCGCGGCGCGCACCCTGAGATTGCTGATCTGGCGGATGTCCTGGCGGAAATGCTGGTCGGCCTGCGCCCGGACCTGGTAGACGCGACCGAAGGCGTTGAAATCGTTCACATAGGCCGTGCCGAGATTCTGCTGCAGCGTGTCGAAGATGCTGCTGACCGGCACGTTGAGCGTCTCCGCCTTCTGCCGGTCGATATTGAGGAAGATCTGCGGCGAGTTCGCCGAGAAGGTGGTGAAGACACCGGCGAGCCTTTGGTCCTGCCGGGCCTTGCCCATCAGCTCGATGGTGGCGCCGAGGATGCGCCGCACATCCGGCCCCAGCCGCTCCTGGACCTGCATCTTGAAGCCGCCGGAATTGCCGATGCCGCGCACCGGCGGCGGCGGAATGGCGATGATGAACGCCTCCTCCACCGCCTGCATGCGGACGAACAGATCCTTGATGATCTTGTCCGCGCTCAAGCCTTCCTTGACGCGCTCCTCGAACGGCTGGAACGGCACGAACACCGCCGCGGCATTGGTCGCATTGGTGAACGTCGCCGCCGAGAAGCCGGCGAAGGCGACGGCATGTGCGGCGCCAGGCGTCTGCCGCGCGATCTCCGAGACCCGCCGGGTGACCCGATCGGTGCGCGACAGCGAGGCGCCGTCCGGCAATTGCACGACGATGATGGCATAGCCCTGATCGAGCGTCGGGATGAAGCCGCGCGGCACCGCTCCCGCCACCCACACCGTCGCCGCCAGCAGTCCGGCATAGATCGGCAGCATGATGAATTTGCGCCGCACCACGCCGTCGACGCTGCGCGCATAGCCGTGCGCCATGGAATCGAAGCCGCGATTGAAGCCGCCCGCCAGCCGGCCGCCGAAGCGGGTCAGGGCATTGCCGGGCTTGCCGTGGTCGTGCGGCTTGAGCAGCAAGGCGGCGAGCGCCGGCGACAGGGTGATCGAGACGAAGGCGGAGATGAAGGTCGAGACCGCGATGGTCAGCGCGAACTGCCGGTAGAACTGCCCGGAAATGCCCGGGATGAAGGCCGTCGGCACGAACACCGCGCCGAGCACCAGGGCGATGGCGATGACCGCGGTGCCGACCTGGTCCATGGTCTCGTGCGCCGCGTCGCGCGGCGACATGCCGAGCCCGATATTGCGCTCGACATTCTCGACCACGACGATGGCGTCGTCGACCACGATGCCGATCGCCAGCACCATGCCGAACAGCGTCAGGTTGTTGAGCGAGAAGCCGAACGCCGCCATCACCGCACAGGTGCCGATGAGCGAGACCGGGATGGCGATGATCGGGATGATTGCGGAGCGCCAGCTCTGCAGGAAGATCAGGATAACCAGGACGACGAGCAGCACCGCCTCGCCGAGCGTGTGATAGACCGCGTTCACCGATTCCGCGATGAACTGCGTCGGATTATAGACGATCGAGTACTGGACGCCCGGCGGGAAGGACTGCTTCAGCTCCTCCATCTTGGCGATGATCTCGGCCGCCGATTCCAGCGCATTGGTGTTCGGCCGCTGGAAGATGACCATGGCCACCGCCGGCTTGCCGTCGAGATAGGAATTGGTGACGTAGTCCTGCGCGCCGAGTTCGACGCGCGCGACATCGCCCAGCCGGGTCAACTTGCCGTCCTCGGTGGAGCGGACGATGACGCGGCGGAATTGCGCCGCATCCTGGAACCGGCCCTGCGTGTTCACCGTGATCTGGAAGGCGGCATTCGAGCTGATCGGCTCCTGGCCCAAAGCGCCGCTTGACACCTGGACGTTCTGCGCCTGGATCGCCCTGACCACGTCGGACGAGGTAAGGCCGAGGGTGGCCAGCTTGTCGGGGTCGAGCCAGATGCGGATGCTGTATTGCCGCTCGCCGAAGATGGTGAGATCACCGACGCCATCGAGCCGCAGCAGGTCGTCGCGCACATTGTTGCGCGCATAGTTCGACACATAGAGCTGGTCGTAGGTGTCGTCCGGCGAGAACATGTGGATGACCATCATCAAATCGGGCGACGACTTGAGAGTGGTCACGCCAAGGCGCCTCACCTCCTCCGGCAGGCGCGGCTCGGCGATCGCGACCCGGTTCTGGACCAGCACCTGCGCCTGGTCGAGGTCGGTGCCGAGCCTGAAGGTGATGGTCAGCGACATGTTGCCGTCGCTGGTGGCGTAGGAGGACATGTAGAGCATGTTCTCGACGCCGTTGATCTGCTGCTCCAGCGGCGTCGCCACCGTGGCGGCGACGGTCTCGGCATTGGCGCCGGGATAGGAGGCGCGCACCACGATGGTGGGCGGCACGATCTCCGGATATTGCGCGATCGGCAGGCCCAGATAGGCAATGAAGCCGACCAGCGAGATGACGATCGAGACCACCGCGGCGAAGATCGGCCGGTCGATGAAGAAATGAGAGAAGCGCATGGTCTTCCCTCAGTTCGGTGCAGCGGCGACGGCAGGCAGCGTGGTCAGCTTCGGATCGATCTTGGTGCCGGGCCGCACCTTCGCCAGCCCGTTGACGACGATAAGCTCGTCGCCTTTCAGCCCCTCGCGGATGATGCGGTAGCCCTCCCGGCGCGGGCCTACCCGTACCTTCCGCTGGCCGACGACATTGTCGGGCCCGACGATGAAGACGACGCGGCTGTCCTGGTCGGTGCCGAGTGCCTCCTCCGGCACCAGCACACCCTTGTAGGTGTCGGAAGCGAGGATGTGGATGCGGCCGAACTGTCCCGGTTTCAGGGACAGGTCCTTGTTGTCCAGCACGGCGCGGGCACGCAGGGTGCCGCTGGCATTGTCGAGGCGGTTGTCGGTGAAGTCGATGCGGCCCTTGTGGGTCGGCTCGGTCTCGTCGGAGGTCGCGACCAGCACCTCGTTGAGCCGGTCCTTGCGCGAAACACTGAGGGCGGCGCCGGTGACCTTCTGGTATTCGAGATAGGACCGCTCATCGACATCGAAATTGAAGTAGATCGGGTCCACCGACACGATGTTGGACAGGATGGTGTCGTTTGCCGTCACCAGATTGCCGATGGACACATAGCGCCGCGACATGCGGCCCGAGATCGGGGCGCGGATCTCGGTGAACTGCAGGTCGAGATTCATGCGGCTCAGCGTGGACATGGCCCGGCTGACATCGGCCTTGGCGGTAGCCAGCGTCTGGGCGCGCTCATCGAAATTCTGCAGCGCGATATAGCCGGTGGGGCGCAAATTCTTCGCCCGCTCGAAATCGGCGGTGGCGAAGTCGAGCCGGGCCCTGGCGGATTCGAGGGTCGCCTGCGCCTCGTCGAGCGCCGTCTGGTAGGGGCGCTGGTCGATGGTGAAGAGCAGGTCGCCCGCCTTGACCATCGCCCCGTCGGTGAAATGGATCCTGTCGACATAGCCGGAGACCCGGGCGCGGATGTCGATCTGGTCGACCGCCTCGAAGCGGCCGATGAAGTCGTCGACCTCGACGACGTCCGTTATCAGCGGCTTGGCGACGCTGATCGCCGGTGGCGGCGCGTTCTGCGCATGGGGCCCGGTCGATATGAGGCACAGCCCCAAGGCCAGCAGAGCGCCGGCAGCAATGGTACTCCGCCCTGTCGGCAGTCTCGACACGCCGCGTGTTGCACGTCCCATGACCGCCCCTCCCCGATGTTCGAAACAGGCACTACCGATACGCGTACGTCCCGTCTATCGAACCGGGCCGCCGGGATCGTCTCATACCAGAATTTTGTGGCAAGACGCTCATCAGGCAGAGGCTTGTCGGGAACAAGCGAGCCCGGCGATGACGACGGGCATGCTACCGCATCCGCCTCTCACTCGCCGTCGGTATCGCCTTGCGAGTACGGGTCGGCCAGCGCCGCATCGGGACGGCTCACCGGCACCTTGCCGGCGCCGGATGTGAGCGTTGCGAGCTTGGCCGGGCCGGAGCGGCGCAGTATCTCGCGATAGACCGGATGCATGCCGCCATCCACATAGGCAGGGGAGACGGCCGGGCTCGATTGCGAGAGCTGGCCGATAGTCTGCTCGTCCTGCGCCTCGCGCTGCGCCACGAGCGAGGCGACCTCGGGATCGGGCATCTCCTGGAAGCACGGCGCCAGCGGGTCCTCTCCCGGCATGGCCGGCTCTGCCGCCGAGGTGAAGCGATAGCGC
Source organism: Xanthobacteraceae bacterium (assembly GCA_029266425.1). Classification (GTDB taxonomy): domain Bacteria; phylum Pseudomonadota; class Alphaproteobacteria; order Rhizobiales; family Xanthobacteraceae; genus Ancylobacter. The sequence goes on along the minus strand of JAQSWY010000001.1, from coordinate 200,024 downwards.
CCGCCGCAGGCCGACACGTTGGGCGGCTGCTTCGTCACCGCGAAAACGTCGGTGCCCTGCTTGAGATTGCGCCAGAACGGCATGTTCGGGTCATTGCGATGCAAAGCGAAATTGCGCGGCGTCATGCGGAACGGCAGCGCCTGCACCTGGAAGCCGGGCTGCCCCACCGCCAGCGCCTCGCGCGCCACCGCATAGACCTCGGCGATGCCGTCATCGGTCATCGCATAGCAGCCGGACGAGGTGCAGGCACCATGCACCATCAGCGCGCTACCCTGGTAGCCGAGGGCACGTTCCAGATTGTTGGGGTAGCCGAGATTGAAGGCGAGATAGAATTGCGAGCGCGGATTCATCAGCTCCGGCGTCACGGTGTAGAAGCCCTCGGGCGCCTGCCGGTCGCCCTCCCTCATCTTCGGCCCGAGCCTGCCGGACCAGCGGCACAGCGGATAGGTCTTGAGCAGGGCATAGCGGCCTGAGCTGTTGCGCTTCCAGACCTCCAGCTCGCTTTCCTTCTTGTAGATGCGGATCATGATCGGATCGGCCGGCGTCATGCCGCGCGCGGCCATTTCCTTGACCAGCTTGGCCGGGATGGGCTGCGAGCCGCGATCATCGACCGCAACGCCGGCGCAGCCCGCGGCTAGCAGCGAAAGGCCGAACAGGACGACGAGGCGAAGGGCCGAGATTCTGGCACGGATACTCATGAGCAACTCGCAACAGGCGCGTCCGAATGTCGGCAGGGCGACGATGCAGCCATCCTTCATCGCCCGAGAATCGGGCAAGGATGAGCCCGCGCAGCCCCGCGCGAGAACGCAGTATGATCATGATTTACAGAAGGTTCCGTTAACCAAGGTCGACCTAAGGCTTTGTACGACATCGGCGCCCGAGAGGCTGATCCGCAATTCCAACCATGCCCGTCATCCCCGGCCTTGTGCCGGGGATCTCGATTCCTGACAGCGCATCAGAGGCCGAGATGGCCGGCACACGGCCGGCCATGACGGTGGAAACGACCTGCTTCACCGGCGACGCCGAATTGGACGTCATCCTGAAGTGCCGCTCAGCGGCCCAGAAGGATGCCCGTCCCCCGATGACCGCCCCTCACCCGATCCGCACCTCGGCCACCAGCCCGCCGCCCTCGCGGTTGCGCAGGGTCAGCGATCCGCCGATCACGAGCGCCAGTTGCTGGGCGATGGCGAGACCCAGCCCCGTGCCGCCGGTGTCGCGGCTGCGGCTCACTTCCAGGCGGAAGAAGGGCTGCATCACCGCGTCCAGCTGGTCTTCCGGAATGCCGGGGCCGCGGTCGAGCACCCGGATCACCACCCCCTCCCCCTCGCGGGCGACGCTCAGCTCCGCCGCGCCGCCGAATTTCAGCGCATTGTCGACGAGATTGGTGAGGATGCGGCGCAGGGCATGGGGACGGACGACGACCGCGCCGCCGGCGGCGCCCGTTACCGTCACCTCCTTGCCGGTGTCCTGGTAATCATAAGCGAGGCTCTCGACGAAGGAGCCGATATCGATGCGCGTGGCGGCCTCGGTGTCGCCATGGGCGCTGCGGGCATAGGCGACGCCCTCCTTCACCAGCCGCTCGATCTCGCCGAGGTCCTGCATGAGCTTGTCCTTCTCCACCGATTCCTCCGCCATCTCGGCGCGCAGCTTCATGCGGGTGATCGGAGTCTGCAGGTCGTGGGAGATGGCGGCGAGGATGCGCACCCGCTCCTCCAGATAGTGCGCGATGCGCTCGCGCATGGCGTTGAAGGCGCTCGCCGCGTGGGCGACCTCGCTCGGTCCGCTCTCGCTGAGGCGCGGTGTCGTGCGGTTGGGATCGAGCGCATCGGCAGCCTGGGCGAGGTCCGCCAGCGGGCGGATCGCCTGGCGCACCGCGAGCCAGCAGCACCCGACGAGCAGCAGCAATTGCGCGATCAGCGCATAGGGCAGCCATTCGGCGAGCGGCATCGGCGCGGGATTGACGTCGACGGTCAGCGGGCTGCCATCATGCAAGGTGAGATGGGCCTGGAGCCGCATGCGCTCGCCGGGGATCGATTCGACCGTGACCGGGAAGCGGGCGCCGATCGCATCGCGTATCCGCATGGCGATATCCGCGCCGCGCCCGGTGAGCTCCGGCACGCCCGGCAGGCCCGGGCCGAGCTCGAAGGCATAGGTGCCGCGGTCGAGCTGCGGCAGCCAGGCCGCCCGCTCGTCCGCCGGCAGCCTGTCGAGGATGGCGACGGAGGTTGCGACATCATTCTCCAGTGTGCCGAGCATCACCTGCCTGGCGGTCATGTAGCGTTCGAGGAAGATCACCCCGAACGACATGGCATGGGCGATCATGACGCCGGCGAGCAGGATGACGAACAGCCGCGCCGCGAGCGAGCGCGGCCATAAATGCATGTTACGGAGCGCGAGGGTCGTGCTCACGTGCGCGGCTCGGCGATTTCGACCGGCATGGAGAAGACATAGCCTTCGCTGCGCACGGTCTTGATATAGGCCGGCTCGCGGGCATCCTCATTGAGGCGCTGGCGAAGCCGGCTGACCAAGAGGTCGATTGAGCGGTCGAACAGTTCCGCCTCGCGGCCCTGCGTCAGGTTCAGCAGCTGGTCGCGGCTGAGCACGCGCTGGGGATGGTCGACGAAGACGCGCAGCAGGCGATACTCGGCGCCGCTCAGCGCGATGGCGGTGCCCTGCCTGTCAAGCAGGTTGCGGCCCACGGTATCGAGCTTCCAGTCGCCGAAGGCGAGGATCTGCCCGGCCTCGGTGACGCGCAAATTCGGCGGCAGCATGCGGGCGCGGCGCAGCACCGACTTGATGCGGGCCAGCAGTTCGCGCGCCGCGAACGGCTTGGCGAGGTAATCGTCCGCGCCCATCTCCAGCCCGACGATGCGGTCGGTCTCGTCGCCGCGGGCAGTGAGCATGATCACCGGCGTCGCCTTGTGCTTGCCGGCGCGAAGTTCCCGGCACAGCACCAGGCCGTCATCGCCCGGCATCATCAGATCGAGCACGATGAGATCGACCGTATTGGCCTCGAGGAAGGCCCGCATGTGCCTTCCGTCCGGCGCCACGTCGACGCGCAGGCCGTTCTTCTTCAGGTAGGAGGAGACGAGTTCGCGGATCTCGCGGTCGTCGTCGACGACGAGGATATGGTCGATGTGGTCCATCGTGCGGTGCCTTCACTTCATGCGCGCCGCAAATCTCTAGCAGCATTCGCGGCGAAGCTGGCAGGCTCGCTGCCGAAGAGTTGTACGTCAGTGTAGGCGTGAATTGGCCGGATACACTGGCTTACAAAAATGCCCAAAGCGCTGCTTCCGCGAACACATGCGGGACAAGCGGCAGCGGCCAGATGCCGCCCATCTTGCATCCTCTGCACAAGGAAACCACGATGGCTCTCCTGGTCATTGCCTATATGGGCGGCGTGCTGACGATACTCAGCCCGTGCATATTGCCGGTCCTTCCCTTCGTCTTCGCCCGGGCCGGACAACCCTTCCTCAAGAGCACGCTGCCGATGCTCGCGGGCATGGCGCTCACCTTCGCCGGCGTCGCGACGCTGGCCGCGGTCGGCGGCGGCTGGGCGGTCGAGGCCAACGAGATCGGCCGCAGCCTCGCCCTCGTGCTGCTCGCGGTGTTCGGGGTGACGCTGCTCTCGCCCACTATGGCCGCGCGCTTCACCCGGCCCATCGTCGCGCTCGGCAACCGGCTGTCGCAGGCGGCGGGCACGGAGCCGCGCGTCGGTGGCTCGCTGGTGCTCGGCGTCGCCACCGGCCTGCTCTGGGCGCCCTGCGCCGGGCCGATCCTCGGCCTGGTGCTGGCCAGTGCTGCGCTGCAGGGCGCCAATGCCGGCAGCACCGCGCTGCTCCTCGCCTATGCGGCGGGCGCGGCGACCTCGCTGGCGCTGGCGCTGGTCATCGGCGGCCAGGTATTCGCCGCCATGAAGCGCGCGCTCGGCGCGGGCGAATGGCTGCGCCGCGGGCTCGGTGTCGCCGTCCTCGTTGCGGTGGCGGCGATCGGGCTCGGCCTCGATACCGGGCTGCTGGCGCGGCTCTCCGGGCCCACGACCGGCCGCATCGAGCAGGCATTGCTCGAGTTCGCCCATAGCGAAGCTGAAGCGGCGCCAGGCGTCACGACCAGCAATGGCACCGTGCTTGCGGCGGCTGACGCGCCCTATCGCAGCCGCCTGCCGGTGGAAGGCACGTTCCCCTCGCTTCAGAGCGCGGGCACTTGGCTGAACTCGGCGCCGCTCACCACGGAACAGCTCCGCGGCAAGGTGGTGCTGATCGATTTCTGGACCTATTCCTGCATCAACTGCATCCGTACCCTCCCCTATATCCGGGCCTGGACGGATAAGTACAAGGACCAAGGTTTGGTGGTGATCGGCGTGCACACGCCGGAATTCGCCTTCGAGAAGAAGCTCGACAATGTGAAGACCGCGCTCGGCACGCTGAAGATCGACTTCCCAGTCGTCACCGACAACGACTACAAGATCTGGCGCGCCTTCGGCAATAATTACTGGCCTGCGCTCTATTTCATCGATGCCGAGGGCAAGATCCGCCATCACCAGTTCGGCGAGGGCAATTATGACCGCTCGGAAAAGGTGATCCAGGACCTCCTGAAGGATGCCGGCAGCCGCAAGGCCGAGGACGAGGTGGTGGCGCCCGCCGCCACCGGCGCCGAGGCGCCCGCCGATCTCGGCGCTCTCGGCTCGCCCGAGACGTATCTGGGCTATGAGCAAGCCAGGCGCTTCGCCTCGCCCGAGGGGATGAAGGCGGGCGCTCGGGACTACACGGCGGGCGCACCTCGGCTGAACCAGTGGTCGCTCGCCGGCAACTGGACGGTGGGGGGCCAGCAGGCGAGCCTCAACCAGCCGGGTGGCAGCATCACCTATCGCTTCCGCGCCCGCGACCTGCATCTCGTGCTGGGGCCCGGTGCGAGCGGACGCGAGGTGCCGTTCGAGGTGCGGATCGACGGCCAGCCACCGGGCGCCGACCACGGCGCCGATATCGACGCCGAGGGTCGCGGCACGGTGAAGGAGACCCGGCTCTACCAACTGGTGCGGCAGGCCGGGAACGTAGAGGAGCGCACCTTCGAGGTGCGCTTCCTCGCACCGGGCGTGGAGGCGTTCGCGTTTACGTTCGGGTGAGATGGGAGAGACCCGAAGCCGTTGATGCGACGTCATCCCCGGCCCTGTGCCGGGGATCTCGATTCCGGATGGCGCATCAGAGGCCGAGATCCCCGGGACAGGCCCGGGGATGACGAATCGAGAGGTCGGTTCCGGCCCTTGTACCGCTCTGTATCCGCCCTCTCCCGACCTACACGCGCTTACACTTCGGCATCCGTCCGAACACATGCCGGATACGGCGGGGGCGCCTTATGCGGGCATTCGCTGAGCGGCCAGACGGCGCTCACATCCCGCACAAGGACACTCCCATGACCACCAGGATCGAGAAGGTGCTCTATACCGGCAAGACCTACACCACCGGCGGGCGCGACGGCACCTCGCGCAGCTCGGACAGCCGCCTCGACATCAAGCTGTCGTCGCCCGGTTCCTCCGGGGCCGGCACCAATCCGGAGCAGCTCTTCGCCGCCGGCTGGTCGGCCTGCTTCATCGGCGCGATGGGCATCGCCGCCGCCCAGCGCAAGATCGCGCTGCCGGCCGGCCATGCGGTCGATGCCGAGGTCGATCTCGGCACCACGGACGGCGCCTATTTCCTGCAGGCGCGGCTCAATGTCAGCCTGCCCGGCCTCGAGCGCGATGTCGCCGAAGAAATCGTGAACGCCGCCCACCAGACCTGCCCTTACTCCAAGGCGACCCGCGGCAATATCGACGTCGTCATCAATCTCGTCTGAACCGGCACCGGCCCGCCCATCGCGATGGGCGGGCGCAATCGGGAGATATCCATGCAGTTCGCCATCAAATGCCTGGTCGGCTTTGCCGTGCTGCTCTCGCCCTGCGCCTGGGACACCGATCCGCGCGAGCTTGCCACGACGAAGGCCGCGCTCGCCCAGCTGGCGCCGACCGAGGCCGGACAGAAGGTTCGTGGCTGGGAGGATTCCTTCCCCGGCTGGTTCTGAGCCTGAGAGGCTTGCTGACGATTCACCAAACGACCCGTCATCCCCGGGCTTGTCCCGGGGATCCACGTCCATGACGAGAGATCAACCGTGGATGGCCGGGACAAGCCCGGCCATGACGGAGTCCTCCGAACCACCTCAGGATGAGGTGGTCCAATGAGGGGCTTACGCCGCCGGGCGCATCCCTGGTGCGCCGCGCTCGCTCTCCGTCTCTTCCCACCAGTCGCCCAACGCGTCGATCAGCGGCACAAGCTTTCGTCCCGCGGGCATCAAATCGTAGTCGACCCGCAGCGGGTAGCCGGAATGCGCGGTGCGCCGCACGATGCCGGCCTCCTCCAGCTTCCTCAATTCCAACGCCAGCATGCGGTGCGAGACTGTGGGATTGTCGCGTCGCAAGTCGCTGAAGCGCTTGGTGCCGTCCTTCAGATAATAGAGCAGAAGGCTCGGCCAGCGCCCGCTCAGCACCTGCATGGCCTCTTCGATCGGACAGCGGGAAACGAGATCTTTCATGGAGTTAGCCGCATTCGTTCTGGTTACAGATTAGTGCGTAATTTACATGGGACCACCAATCCCTAGAGTCCAGTCTCGCTGCGCAGCGATCCCCCTCATCAGGCAGAGAGACCATGGAACCTATCCTGTTGTACGGCTTCCCGTCGGGAAGCTCGATGGGGCTCGTCGCGGCGTTCGAGCGCCTCGGCCAGCCCTACCGCCTCGCCCGCGTCGACATGCTGAGCGAGATGAAGAACGAGGCCTATGCCCGCCTCAATGGCCGGCAGGAGACCCCGGTGCTGATCACCGATGACGGACGGGTGCTGACCGAGACCATGGCGATCGCGCTGTGGCTGGAGGCGCGCGATGCCGCACGCCGCATCAGCTTCGTGCCGGGCACGACGGAAGCCGACCGGATGCACCAGATGATCGGCTTCGTGAACACCGGCTTCACCGCGGCCTTCTCCCCGCTCTGGGCCGCCTTCGAGATGGAGGATGCCGAGCCCTCAACGCTCGACGTGCTGCGCACCTATGGCCGAGCGGCGGTGGCGGATCGCCATGCAAAGCTGGAGGCGATGATCGGGGAGAGCGCCTTTCTTGCGGGCGACCGGCTGACGCTCGCCGATACCACGCTGATCGGCGTCGCCCGCTGGGCCGAGTTTCACCGGGCGGTGGATGTCGATGCCTATCCCAGGCTCGCCGCGCTGCGCCGGCGGATCGAGGCGGAGGATGCGGTGCGGTTCGCGCAGGCGATCGAGGATGGCGAGACGCCTCCGGGCAATGGAGCGTTCCGCGGGCATGTGCCGCTGAAGGAGGTGCTGGAGCGGTTTCGCGAGTGACCTTCATCCCCACAAGGCGTCTTCCCGGCCGGAGCAGAGCCGGGATCGCGCGAAGTCCCGCATTACACCTTCCTTCGATCCCGGATCGGCCGTTCCGGCCGTCCGGGATGACGGCAGATGAGGGACTCACGATACCGACGCATGGAGGGTTCAGCGGGACGGCCGCGCCGCCTGCCCCGCCTCCGCTGCCCTCCGCCTCATCAGCTCGCGCTCGCGGGCGTTGGCGGCCAGCGCGGCGGCGGCCTCGAAGGCGGCGCGGGCTTCCTCAAAGCGGGCGAGCCGGAACAGCAGGTCGCCGCGCACGCCCGGCAGCAGATGGTAGCGCGCCAAGGCCGGCTCGTTCATCAGCCGGTCGATGATTGCAAGTCCCGCCGCCGGTCCTTCGGCCATGCCCACCGCCACCGCGCGATTGAGCTCGACGATTGGCGACGGCGCCACCGCCGCCAGCTCGGCATAAAGCCCGGCGATGCGCGGCCAGTCGGTCTCCTCTGCGCTTGCCGCGCGGGCATGGCAGGAGACGATGGCGGCCTGCAGGGCGTAGCAGCCCTCTGCCCCGCCGAGCGCTTTCGCCCGCGCCAGGGCGGCGAGGCCGCGCCTTATCTGCAGCTGGTCCCACAGCCGGCGGTCCTGATCCATCAGCAGGATCGGCTCGCCATCGGCATCGATGCGGGCGCGGGCGCGCGAGGCGTTCAGCTCCATCAGCGCCAGCAGGCCGTGCGCCTCGGGCTCGTTCGGGGCGATATTGGTCAACACCCGGCCGAGCCGCAGCGCCTCGTGGCAAAGCTGCGGGCGCATCCAGTCGTCGCCCTTCGCCGCGGTGTAGCCCTCGTTGAAGATGAGATAGAGCACCTCCAGCACCGAGCTGAGCCGCACCGCTACTTCCGCGCCGCGCGGCGTCTCGTAGGACAGGCCGGACTCCGCGAGCGTGCGCTTGGCGCGCACGATGCGCTGGGAGATGGTCGCCTCCGGCACCAGGAAGGCGCGGGCGATCTCCTCCGTCGTCAGGCCGCAGATCATGCGCAGCGCCAGCGCGGCTTTAGCCTCGCGCGAGAGCAGCGGGTGGCAGGCGGTGAAGATGAGCCGCAGCAGCTCGTCGCCGATATCGTCATCCAGCGGAGTGTCGAAATCGGGCATGGACTGCTGCTCGTCCTCCAGCTCGCGCGCCACTTCGCCATGCTTCAACGCCAGCATGCGGTTGCGGCGCAGATGATCGAGCGCGCGGCGCCGGGCGACCGCGAACAGCCAGGCGCCCGGCCGCTCCGGCACGCCGCTATGCGGCCAGCGCTCCAGGGCGACGATCAGGGCTTCCTGCGTCAGGTCCTCGGCCAGCGGCACGTCGCGCAGCATCCGCGCCAAAGAAGTGATGAGGCGCGGCTGCTCGATCCGCCACACGGCGAGTATGGCGGCATCGGTGCTGGCGCGATGTGCACCCGCTGGAGCGTCGGCGGCGGGTGGGTGCGCCGCCGACGATGCGTGCCCCGTCTCAGGCGACAGCGGAGCGCTGCGCTTCATGGGTGTCCGCACAATTCTCGGCCATGAGGCGGATCTCGCAGGTGCCGTCCCAGCCCGGCATCAGCTCCTTGTGGAGCTGCATGAAGTTCTGCGCCGAGGCGATCGCCTCCTCCATGTTCTTCAGCTCGAAGATGGCAAAGCCGCCGATCATCTCCTTGGCCTCGACATAGGGACCGTCGATCGTCCTGATCTGCCCGCCCTTGAGCTGAACCTGCGCGCCGCCCATGGGAAGCGGCACCAGACCGCCGGTGTCGATGAGGCGGCCGGCCTTGATCTCCTGCTCGCTGAGCTTGCCGATGGCCTCCATCAGCTCCGGCGTCGGCGGGGTCATCTGGGAGGACAGGACGATGAACATGAAGCGCATGTGACGTTTCCTCAGGTTCGAGAGCACCAGGACGGCGGCGCTCATTGCAACGACGAACGAGGCGAGCGCGGATCGACACGCGGCACAAAAAAAATCCGCGCGGACTCTATCGCAACCCGGTGAGGAACGCCTGTCACACAACGTAAGTCGGCAGGGCAAAGCTCCGGCAAAGCCGAAGCATTGCTACGGCACCGCTTGAGTTCGGCTTCGCGAGCGATTGCCGGGCACGACGTCTTGATGTCCAATCATTCCAAACTGGGACATTGGGCATGGCGCTGATTCTCACCCGTCGCGACGCCATTCTGAGCGCGCTGGCCGCCGCGATCGCGGCCGCGGGGCCGGCCGGCTTCGCGCACGCCGCGGGCGAGCTCGATGTCGATGGCTTCCTCGCCCTCTCCGCCACCCTCACCGGCGCGCCCGCCTCTTCGCTCGACAAGGATGTCGCGGCGACGCTGCTTGGCGGCCTCAATGCCACCGGCCATGGCGAGGCTCTGAAGCGACTTGCGGTGGACCCGGCCGCCGACAAGGCGCTGGGCGATGCCATCGTTGCCGCCTGGTATTCGGGCGTCTATTCCACCGGCAAGGGCGAAGCCGTCGCCACCTTCAATGACGCGCTGGTCTGGCAGGCGCTGAGCTTCACCAAGGCGCCCGGCAATTGCGGCGGAGAGACCGGCTACTGGTCGCAGCAGCCGGCCTGATTGCGGGAGCGAGAAATGGCCGACACCATCACCGCCGATGTCGTCATCGTGGGCTCCGGCGTCGCCGGCGCGCTGCTCGCGGCGAAGCTCGCGGCCTCCGGCGTCAAGGTCGCGATCCTCGAAGCGGGCGCCACGGTCGATCGCGCCAACGCCGTCGATGCCTATTGGCAGGCGGTGATCAAGGTGCCGGAATGCCCCTACCCGCCGGTGCCGGAGGCGATGCATCCGGTCTCCGACAATCTCGATTTCTGGTACCGCCAGAATGGGCCGGACAAGTTCGCCAGCACCTATATCAAGGTGGTGGGCGGGACGACGTGGCACTGGCTCGGCACCTGCCTGCGCTTCGTGCCGAACGACTTCCGGCTGAAGACGATCCACGGCCAGGGGGTCGACTGGCCGATCTCCTATGACGAGCTCGAGCCGTTCTATGGCGCGGCGGAGACCGAGATCGGCGTTGCCGGCCATTCCGGTGACACGCTCGGCTCACCGCGTTCATTGCCCTATCCGATGCCGGTCATCGCGCCGACGTATCTCGACGCCGCCTTCGGCACCGCGCTGAAGGGCACGAGGTACGAGGTGCGCGCCACCCCGCAAGGCCGCAATTCGGTCGAGCGCGACGGGCGCATGGCGTGCTGCGGCAATGCGAGCTGCATCCCGGTCTGCCCGGTGCAGGCGAAGTACGACGCCACCGTCCATCTCGACCGTGCCGTCGCCGCCGGGGCGGCGCTGTTTGAGCGGACCACGGCGGTGGCGCTCGATGTCGCCGCCGACCGCAGCATCGCCGCGGTGCGCTTCAAGCGCTGGGACGGCAGCGAGGGCACGGCCACGGGCAAGGTGTTCGTCGTCGCCGCCCATGCGATCGAAGGCCCGCGCCTGCTGCTCGCCTCGCGCAGCGAGACCCTGCCGAACGGTGTCGCCAACAGTTCCGACCAGGTCGGCCGCAACCTGATGGACCATCCGACCCAGCTGTCCTGGGCGCTGGCGCCGGCGCCGGTCTACCCCTATCGCGGTCCGCTCTCGACCTCGGGCATAGAGAATCTGCGCGACGGCACGTTCCGCCGCGAGCGCGGCGCGTTCCGCATCGAGATCGGCAATGATGGCTGGTCGTGGCCGACGGGCGCGCCGATCTCCACCGCGAGCGAGCTCGCCAAACAGGGCCTGCGGGGCAAGGCGCTCAATGAGGCGCTGCGCGACCAGGCCTCGCGCCATATCCGCCTCGCCTCGCTGGTCGAGCAATTGCCGCAAGGCGACAATCGCGTGAGCCTCGATCCGAACGAGCGCGACATGTATGGCGTGCCGCTGCCGCGCATCAGCTACCGGCTGGACGATTATGTGAAGGCGGCCTTTGCCGCCTCCATCGCCGCCCATGACGACATCTTCGCCCGCCTCGGCGCGAGCGAGGTGAAGCACAGCCCGAACGCGCAGGGCGCCGGCCATATCATCGGCACGGCGCGGATGGGCGAGGATCCGAAAAGCTCGGTCGTGGACAGGGACCTGCGCAGCCACGACCACCGCAATCTGTTCGTGCTCGGCTCCGCCGTCTTCCCCACCTCCGCGACCGCCAACCCGACGCTCACCATCGCCGCGCTGAGCCTGCGCGCGGTGGCGGCGGTGAAGGCCTCGCTCGCCGGCTAGCGGCCGACCCGTGGCGGAAAAGCCATAGCCACCGGCCGGCGCTTCTCACCACGGAACATTCGGATTTGCTGGTCCGTTGTTCGCGCATGAGCACTACGGAAGCCGCGCGGCCCTCACCGTCCAAGACACTCCAATCCCCGGAGAAATCGGAACTTGCCGATGTGGTGCCGGAAACCGGCGCCCCGGTGGAGCCGCCTCCCCCGGAAGCTGTCGAGCCCGACGAGGAGCTCTCGCCGGAGGAAGCCGAGCAGCTGCGCAAATCCTACTTGCTGACGCGCTTCTGGATCAGCGCGCGCGGCTATTGGGGCCGCAAGGGCGACCGGCTCGCCTGGGTGCTCACCATCGGGCTGCTGCTGCTGATCATCGCCCATGTCGGCCTGCAATACGGCATCAATGTATGGAACCGGGCGATTTTCGACGGCATCGAGAAGCGCGACTCCTCCACCGTGTTCTTCCTCACCGCGGTGTTCTTCCCGCTCGCCATCGCCAGCGTGCTGATTGGGGTCGCGCAGGTCTATGCGCGGATGGCGATGCAGCGGCGCTGGCGCGCCTGGCTGACCAATGCGGTGGTCTCACGCTGGCTCGCGAGCGGGCGCTATTACCAGCTCAACCTCGTCAGCGGCGACCATGAGAACCCGGAATACCGCATCGCCGAGGATCTGCGGATCGCGACGGATTCGCCGGTCGATTTCATCGTCGGGGTGACCTCGGCCTTCCTCTCCGCCGCGACCTTCATCGTGGTGCTGTGGACCATCGGCGGCGCGCTTACCGTGACGTTCGGCGGCACCAGTCTCACCATTCCGGGCTTCCTGGTGATCGCCGCGGTGCTCTACGCCGCCATCGCCTCCGGCGCGATCCTCGTCATCGGCCGCAGCTTCGTCGAGGTGTCGGAGGGAAAGAACCAGGCCGAAGCGGAATATCGCTACGTGCTGACGCGGGTGCGCGAGAATGGCGAGAGCATCGCCCTGCTCGGCGGCGAGCAGGAGGAGCGCGAGGGGATCGACCGCACCTTCTCCAGCGTGCTGAAGCAATGGGCGCGCCTTGCCGGCCAGCACATGCGCACGACCTTCGTCTCGCAGGGCTCCCATCTGATCGCCCCGGTGGTGCCGGTGCTGCTGTGCGCGCCGAAATATCTCGACGGCTCGATGACGCTCGGCCAGGTGATGCAGGCAGCCTCCGCCTTCACCATCGTGCAGACCGCGTTCGGCTGGCTGGTCGACAATTATCCGCGCCTCGCCGACTGGAACGCCTGCGCCCGCCGCATCGCCTCGCTGATGATGTCGCTCGACGGGCTGGAGCGGGCCGAGCTCGGCGAAGGGTTCGGCCGCATCAAGCGCGAGGAGACCGAGCCCAAGGCGATGCTGAGCCTGAAGGACCTCTCCGTCACCCTCGACGACGGCACGGCGGTGGTCGGCGAGACGGAGGTGGAGATCGAGCCGGGCGAGCGGGTGCTGGTCGCCGGCGCCTCCGGCAGCGGCAAGAGCACGCTGGTGCGCGCCATCGCCGGGCTCTGGCCCTGGGGCGGCGGCACGGTGAATTTCCACCCCGACCGCCGGCTCTTCATGCTGCCGCAGAAGCCGTATGTGCCCACGGGAACGCTCCGCCGCGCCGCGACCTATCCCGGCGCGGCGGAGGACTGGAGCGTCAAGCAGATCGGCGCCGCTCTCGACAAGGTCGGCCTCGGCCATCTGAAGGAGAAGATCGAGGAGGACGCGCCCTGGGACCAGACGCTCTCCGGCGGCGAGAAGCAGCGCCTCGCCTTCGCCCGCCTGCTGCTGCACGACCCCGACATCATCGTGCTGGACGAGGCGACCTCCGCCCTCGACGAGAAGAGCCAGGACAAGATGATGGAGATGCTCACCAAGGAGCTGCCCAAGGCGACGATCGTCAGCGTCGCCCACCGCGTGGAGCTGGAAGCCTTCCACAGCCGCAAGATCGTGCTGGAGCGCAGGAAGGGCGGCGCGAAGCTGGTGACGGATATCGACCTGATCCCGAGGAAGGGGAAGTCGCGGTTGATGGGGAGGTTTTTGAGGGCGAGGAAGGCGCGGGGGAAGAAGGTGGGGCGGGGGTGAGGGGCGGGCCGGAATTCATTGCCGGGCAGCAAAGCCACGTCATCCTGAGGTGCTCGGGCGAACGCCCGAGCCTCGAAGGATGCTTGTCCCGATGATCCCTGCCCTGCTTCATCATCAGCGGGGACTGTCGTCGCAGAGCGAATCTGAGCGGTGGATAAGGACGGCGAATCCCATGGGATTTGTATAGCGCGCTCAGTTTGAATATGCATGCTCAAGTGCTAAAGCTGCCACTCAATGATCCGCTCCTTATACAGCCGGATAAAGATCATACTCACCGTCTCGGTGCTAGGCGCACTGATAGAGCTCTTACTTGCGAACAGATTTGCCAGCCCAAGATCGCATTGTTTCTCTCGGGAGGGGCCTAGCGGCGATCCCAGAACGTTTGCTGCTTGCGCACGCGCGAGGAGAAGTTCTCTTCATTTGCGGCGCTGGCGTCTCAAGCCCAGCAGGATTGCCAAATTTCCGTGAGCTAGTTTTGGATGTCTACCGAGTCCTCGATCCCCCGGTCTATGCCGTTCTTGACAAAGAAACGCACGACGCTTGCAACCAGTTGAGGGCGACCGGCTCGCTCCTCAATGATAGGCAGAAAGCTGAAGTCAAACGTTTCACGATCGGTGATTACGACGTAGTGCTTGGCATGCTCGAGAGGCGCCTCGACAATCAAACACGTGGCCATAGCCGCGTTCGACGCGAGGTTGCAACTCGTTTACGGGCTGGAGGGAACAGACCGGCGCCCGTTCACCGAGCGCTTATGCGTCTCGCGGATCGAGGAGGTGTTGTGACCATTGTCACGACTAACTTTGATCTGCTTCTTGAGCGTGCCGGAAAGCGTCCGGGCTCACGAGTCCAGACGTACTCGCTCGGCTCGATCCCAAGACCAACAAGGCAGGCAGAATTCGCTGGCGTGCTTCATATCCACGGGGCGCTCGACGCAAACTACGAGAGAGTATCCGAACTTATTCTCTCGGACCAAGATTTCGGCGAGTTTTATCTTCGTCGGCGAGTCGTTCCTGATTTTATATATGATGCCGCCCGTCTCTTTCATCTGGTCTTGGTTGGCTACAGCGCCAATGATCCTCCTATGCGCTATCTTTTGAACGCAGTCGCAGCCGACGGAACTCGTTTCGACGACCTGAAGGAGCGGTTTACTCTTTTCGGGGCAACAACTCCTGATGCGGTCGCGCTTGAGGACTGGAAGGCGCGCGGCATCACGCCAATTCACTACGACTCCCAGAACTCTCATTCCGCTTTGCGCGAGACACTTGAACGATGGGCGGAACTTTCCGCAATCAATGGAAGTAAAAACCATGTTGATACGGAAGTGCGCCGCATCGTGCAGTCGCCTAGAGCCGCGGCCCCCGAAGAAGACCGGGATCTATTCGATCATTTCATAAGGCGAAGTAACACGAGCGAGCGCGTCAGGTTGTCGACCTTGGCATCTGACGCGAAGGCCGACCTAGGCTGGCTCGATGCGATCGTGAAGATCGGCGCGGAGAAAGAGCGAGAACGTCGACCATGATCCCGGCTTCTGCCTATCTCGACGAGCCAGATCGTGCTGTGTTTAGAACAATCGTCGCATTTCTAAAAAAGCGCTTGGCAGAGACAGCAACGATCGATTGGGCGTTACGCTTGACGTCCGCCCAGCGTATAGAGCGTCTTGCCATCAACGATCTATTGAACAGTCTCGGCGGCGGCATCCGTGATGAGCCTTGGGCGACCGCATGGCGATTGATCGAAGAAAGCTGGTCTGCTCGATCAAACGAAGAGAGCTCATCGACGGAGATATATCATATACAAGAGCGGCTCGCCCTGGGCGATCGTTCGGGCTGGGTAATATCGAGCATTGTTAGTCTGGTCGCGCCTCGCCTTAGGGTCGAACCAATCCGCCCGTCACGCTTGCGACCTTTGAAAAAGTCGCGTTACCCAAAGACATTTAATGACCTACTCTCAGCAACACTGACGAGTGGCGATCTTGTTGACTTGACCGTTGTCGAACTCCTTCACATCACCGAGGTAGACTTCCTAAAGTCCTTGGGAATTGCTCTTGACTCTGCTGTCATTCACGGCCTTGAAATTGCGCGGCGGCTCGGCTGGGATGGGCAGCGGCGGTTGTGGCAACTCGGGCAGTTGGGCCGCGTCTACTATGTGAGCATCGGCCCGTGGGCAGGTGGGGACGAGAGAGACCCGGACACCTTTCATAGCGGGATTGCTCCCTCTGTTAAACTTCTATGCACCGTGGTGGCGCGCCTTGCCGAACTGGAAGCTGGAGCCGCGCTACCCTTCATTCGACGCTGGCAACTCAATGAATCACCTGTACATACTCGACTGTGGGCAGCGGCGGCTCGGAACCCTGAGTTGGTCGGGCCCACCGAAGTAGACGCATTCCTTGCCGATATCGATGATCATCATTTCTGGGACATATACAGTTTTCCGGAAGTCGCCGAACTGCGGGCGCGACGGTTTGGCGAACTTGGGGCCCAGTCCCAAAAGGCTATCGTGAAACGACTTCGCAAAGGCCCGCCGCGGAGTTTTTGGCCGAGGGAAGCCGAAGCAGCGAAAATAAACAGAGGTCAACTCTATTGGACCATTCGCGAACTCAAGCGGATCGAAATTGCAGGTGAGAATTTACTGGGCGACGACAGCGTATGGATGGACGCAAATATCGGCAGGTTTGCTGATTTGGGCGCAATGAAGTTGGACGAGGGATTTCCAGAAGCGCCCAGAGCCTACGATGTTTTACCTAGTGTTGACACCACCTATGATACGCTTAGTGGTATCACGCGCCTACGTGCATTGGAAACTGCACTTTCAGCTGGTCGGGGTAATTGGGACGACGATACAGCCGACCGCGCTAGCTATTGGCTCCGACAACCGAAGAATACCGAACTCGTCCTCGGAGATCTGAAAGTCGCCGAAAGCGGTGGCGACGGGCTTGCGCATGTCTGGAATCGCTTCGGCTGGGCTCATTCGCCGTCGCAACAGGAGACGATCGGTACTCCGCAGAACGATTTGCAAACGGAAATTGATGACATACTTACGCTTCTGCACCAGCTCTCGGAGGGCACTCTTTCAGTCGCAATCGAGGGAATTAGCGCCTGGTTGGATGCGTGGAATAAACAGGTCGCTCTCTCCGCGTTAGGTGTACCTGTCTGGCTACGGATTTGGCCAATCGCCATCCAAGCTACGAATGCAACACCCGAGAGCGCGGATGACGACGATCTCAGCGCTACTATTCGCTCGCTCAACGATGAGCAAGAGCCGAGGGATCTCGATACACTGAACACGCCCACCGGAAAGTTGGTCGGCGTTTTCTTGGCAACCTGCCCGCCACTTATCAACGGTTCGAATCCATTCGAAACCGATAGCAAGGCGCTTCAAATGCGGAATGCGCTAGCCAACGCCACCGGACGCAGCGGCTTGATCGTGCTGCACCGGTTGATTGAACACCTGCCATATTTTCTGCAGGCTGATCGAGATTGGACCGAAAGATATCTCATTGCTCCCCTACTCAATGACGACGATGCGTCAGTGGCACTTTGGCGTGCGATTGCGCGGCGATCGCACTTCACCGAAGTCTTGGAGATCATTGGCAGCGCGATGGCCAACAGGGCGACTGACCGTCGCCTAGGGCGCGAAAGTCGTCGGAGGCTGGTATTCAGCCTAGTCATAGAAAGCCTGCATGCTTTCAATGAAAACCGTGAACCTGCGGTGCCCCATGCCCGCGTTCAACAAATGCTACGGAATCTCGACGACGAGGTCCGCCATGCAGCGGCGAACGCCATTCAGCAATTCGTTCGCGAGCTTTCAGAAAATGTGTCTGGAGTGCCGGAGGCGCGTAGTGCCGCCGACGTTTTCCGGTCCGCCGCTGCGCCGTTCCTTCAACACGTCTGGCCGCAAGAGCGCTCACTGACGACGCCGGGTGTCAGTAACGCATTGGCAGATCTCCCGGCGACGTCAGGCGAGGCTTTTGTCGAAGCCGTGGATGCCATCGAGCGCTTCCTGGTTCCCTTCGAGAGCTGGTCGATGCATGACTATGGCCTTCATGGTCAAGGCAACTACGAGAAACAACTTTCCACAATCGATAGCGAAGCCAAAGCAGATGCTTTTCTTCGTTTGCTTGACTTAACAGTTGGGACATCGGAGAGCGCCGTAATACCCTACGACCTAACGGATGCATTGGATCAAATCAAATCTGTTGCGCCGAAGCTCATGGAAAGCCCGACCTATCGTCGTCTGTCCACCGCCGCAAGGCGTTAGCAATATTGAATTCCGGCAGCGGACTAGCCCCAAATCGTACCGCGCCAGATGATGCAGCCTGCGCCAGCACAATTATCTCGTCGGCTCTTCCCACGGCGGGAATCGATGTCCGATCATCAGCGGGGATAGGCACGCCAGCAGGACCATAATCGCCCCCTCACCCCCTCCCCACCCTCAACCCCTCCAGCAGCGCCCGCACCGCCTCGCCCGCTTTCCTCGACGTCTCCTCCGGGTCATCGGACCCGGCGATCCAGAGGGCGGCCTGGCTGGTGGCGCCGTTGATGAGGTGGGCGGCGGCTTCGGGGTCGACGTCGACGAGGTCGCCGTCTTCCTTCAGTTGCGTCAGGCTGCGCGACAGCGCGGCGATGCAGCCATTGTTGGTTGGCCATTGCGAGATGTCGCCCAGCACCGCGGTGCCGTCGCGGAAGACGATGCGCTGGATCTCGGGCTCGAGCGCCATCTCGATATAGGCGACGCACTCGTCGACGAAACCCTGCCAGCGGTTCGGCGCGGCGGCGGAGACCGCGCACAGCCGCTCGGTCATCTCGGCGTCGATCTCTTGCACCACCGCCTGCAGCAGGCCCTTCTTGTCGCCGAAATGATGATAGAGCGCGCCGCGGGTGAGCCCCGCCCCTTTGGTGAAATCGTCCATCGAGGCTTCCGCATAGCCGACCGTGCCGAACGCCTGGCGCGCGGCGGCGATCAGCTTCGCCCGCGTCTCGGCGATCATCTCACTGCGAGGTCGGCGCAAGCCCGTCTCCATCTCTCACCTACGTGATCCACGACATTCAAGATACATGCCGTATGTTAATTGACATACGCAGCGTATGCGACTAATTCCTTCGCATACGCCACGTATGTAAGTGGCGCTTCCTCGTCAAACAAGGAGCGTCCAAGTGCCCAATCCATACGCAGAGATCTTCAAAGTCAAAGGGGCCAAGGGCTTCTCCGCCGCGGGCTTCTTCGCGCGGCTGCCGATCGCGATGGCGCCGATCGGCATCGTCGCCATGCTGTCCCAGACCCATGGCGAATACTGGCTTGCAGGCGCGGTCTCAGCCACCTTCGCGCTCGCCAATGCCGTCATCTCCCCGCAGGTCTCGCGGCTCGTCGACCGGCTCGGCCAGGCGCGCGTGGTGATGCCGGCGACCATTGTCGCGGTCGCCGCCTTCCTCGCGCTCATCGCCGCCACCAACCAGGGCTGGCCGGAATGGACGCTGTTCCTGTTTGCCTTCCTCGCAGCCGCCATGCCCAGCATTCCGGCAATGGTGCGCGCGCGCTGGACGGAGATCTTCCGCGGCCGACCCGAGCTCAACACCGCCTTCGCCTTCGAATCGGCGGCGGACGAGCTGGTGTATATCGCCGGCGCCTCGCTCTCGGTGGGCCTTGCGGTCTCGCTGTTCCCCGAGGCCGGCATGCTGATCAGCACCTTCTTCCTCGCGCTCGGCACCATAGCCTTCATCGCCCAGCGCGGAACCGAGCCGAAGGTGCGCGATACGGAAGGCGCGATCTCGCACGGATCGGCGATCCGGCTGAGGCCCGTACAGATCATCACGCTGGCGCTGATCTTCGTCGGCTCGATCTTCGCCACGGCCGAAGTGAGCGCGGTGGCGATCACAAAGGAGCTGGGCGAGCCCGGCGCCGCGAGCCTGGTGATCGGGGTCTATGCGGTCGGCTCGTTCGTGATCGGGCTGGTGCTCGGCGCGTTCAACCCGAGCATGCCGCTGCACCGGCAGTTGCTGGTGGCGGTCATCGTGATCGCCGTCACCTCGGTGCCGCTGGTGTTCGCCGGCACGTCCGTAGCGATGCTGGCGCTCGCGGTCTTCGTCAGCGGCGTCGCCATCTCGCCCACCTTCATCACCGCGTTCGGCACGATCGAGCGGCGGGTGCCGGAGGCGATGCTGACCGAGGGCGTCACCTGGGTGATGACCGGGATCGGCATCGGCATGGCGCTCGGCGCCTTCCTCACCGGCTGGGTGGTCGACACGTTCGGCGCCGCGAACGGCTTCTGGGTGTCGGTCGCGGCGGGCGTAGCGACGGTGATCACCGTGGCGCTCGGCCAGTCCAGCCTCGCCGGCGACCGCGCGGACGACGCGGCGGGCTTATGCCCGCAGCCGGCGGAGTAGATCGCGCGGCGGACAGCTGAGCTGGCGGCGCGATCCGCCGGCTCCGACACATCGAGGCGGCCGCAACGGCATCTGTCGGCATTTGTGGGGAGTGTGGTAGTCGGTCATCGCGAATTTGAACCCGTGCCGCGACCCGAGAGGGATGACATGACCGCCTATGCCGCGCTTTCCCGCCATTTCGGGCGCATCGCCGCCATGTCGAACGCCATCGGCATCCTGCAATGGGACAGCGACGCCATGATGCCCGCAGGCGCCGCCGGCACGCGGGCCGAGAGCATGGCGCTGCTGCGGGTGCTCCAGCACGAGATGGCGGTGGATCCGCGCGTCGGCGAGTGGCTCGGCGAGGCGGAGCAGGACAACGGCCTCGGCGAGTGGGAGCGGGCCAATCTGCGCGAGATCCGGCGGAGCTGGACGGTGGAGACCGCCCTGCCCGCCGATCTGGTGGAAGCCTCCAGCAAGGCGATCTCGGCCTGCGAGATGGCATGGCGGCAGGCGCGCGCCAATGCCGACTTCAAGGCGCTGATCCCCTTTCTCACCAAGGTGTTGAAGTTGCAGCGCGAGGCCGGCGCGGCCAAGGGCGAGAAGCTCGGGCTCTCCGTCTATGACGCGCTGCTGAACGACTATGAGCCGGGCGGGCGCGCTTTGAGGATCGACGCGCTGTTCGACGAACTCGCCGCCTTCCTGCCGGGCTTCACCGAGGAGGCGCTGGCCGCACAGGCGCGCCGGCCGCAGCCCGCCCCGCTGGAAGGCCCCTTTCCGATCGAGGCGCAGCGCCAGCTCGCGCTGAAGATCATGGCGGCGCTCGGCTATGATTTCGAGCGCGGGCGGCTCGATGTCTCGGCGCATCCGTTCTGCGGCGGCGCCGACAACGATGTGCGCATCACCACGCGCTATGACGACGCCGATTTCAGCAAGGCGCTGATGGGCGTGATCCACGAGACCGGCCATGCGCTCTATGAGCAGGGCCGGCCCGCCGCCTATATGGACCAGCCGGTCGGGCATGCGCGCGCCATGAGCGTGCACGAGAGCCAGTCGCTCATCATGGAGATGCAGGCCTGCCGCAGCCGCGAATTCCTCGCCTTCGCCGCGCCGGTGATGCGAGCGGCCTTCGCTGCCGACGGCCCGGGCTGGCAGGCAGACGCGCTGTGGCGGCGCTACACCAGGGTGGAGCGCGGCTTCATCCGGGTGGATGCGGACGAGGTGACCTATCCGGCGCATGTAATCCTGCGCTACCGGCTGGAGAAGGCATTGATCACCGAGGCGATGCCGCTCGGCGAGCTCCCGGCGGCGTGGAATGCGGGGATGCAGGAACTGCTCGGCATCACCCCACCGAACGACCGGCTCGGCTGCCTGCAGGACATCCATTGGCCGAGCGGCGGCTGGGGCTATTTCCCCACCTATACGCTCGGCGCGATGACGGCGGCGCAGCTGTTCGATGCCGCCACCCGGGCCGAGCCGGACATTTTGCCGGGTATAGCGAGAGGCGATTTCGCGCCGCTGGTCGGCTGGCTGCGCAGCAACATCCACAGCCAGGGCTCGCGCTTCACGACCGACGATCTGCTCACCCGCGCCACCGGCCGCCCGCTCGATGCCGGCGTGTTCAAGGCGCACCTCGCGCGGCGTTATCTCGGGGCGGAGTAAGGCGACGATGGCACGAGGCTGCGCGGAACCTCAGGCCGCGGCGCCGCTCTCCTCGCCCACCCGATCTCCTGAGCGCGCGGCCGCTTCCGGCTCCTCGTCCTCGCCGGCAGCGCGCAGGGTCTCGCGGGCGCGGTCGGCCTCGCGCTGGCGCTCCCACATGGAGTGATAGAGGCCGCGCTTCCTCATCAGCTCCAGATGCGTGCCGCGCTCGGTTATCCGCCCCTGCGCCAGCACGATGATCTCGTCGGCGCTCACCACCGTCGAGAGCCGATGCGCGATCACCAAGGTGGTGCGGCCGCGGGAGACACGGTCGAGCGCGTCCTGGATCTCGCGCTCGGTGTGGCTGTCGAGCGCGGAGGTGGCTTCGTCCAGCAGGAGAATCGGCGGGGCCTTCAGTATGGTGCGGGCGATGGCGACGCGTTGCTTCTCGCCGCCGGAGAGCTTCAGTCCGCGCTCGCCCACCTCGGTCGAAAAGCCCTTGGGCGTGGTGCGGATGAAATGGTCGATCTGGGCGAGCTCGGCCGCGCCCTCGATCGCCTGCTCCGGGGCGGCGTGCCGGCCGTAATGGATGTTGTAGGCCAGCGTGTCGTTGAACAGCACGGTGTCCTGCGGGACCATGCCGATGGCGGCGCGCAGGCTCTCCTGCGTCACGTCGCGAATGTCCTGGCCGTCAATGGTGATGCGGCCGGCATTCACGTCGTAGAAGCGGAACAGCAGGCGCGAAATGGTGGACTTGCCGGCGCCCGATGGGCCGACGATCGCCACCGTGCGCCCGGCCGGCACTTCGAACGAGACACCTTTCAGGATCTCGCGATCGGGGTCGTAGGAGAAGCGCACATCCTCGAAGCGCACCGCGCCGCCTTCAACCTGAAGGGGCCTGGCGCCGGGCCGGTCCTCGATCTCCGGCGGGCGGGCGAGGATGGCGAACATCGCCTCGATGTCGATGAGCGACTGCTTGATCTCGCGATAGATCATGCCGAGGAAGTTCAGCGGCTGATAGAGCTGCACCATCATGGCGTTGATCATCACGAAGGAGCCGACCGACTGCCGCCCGGCGCGGATGTCGAACACGCACAGCACCATCGCCGCGGTCAGCCCCAGCGAGAAGATCGCCGCCTGCCCGGCATTCAGCCAGGCGAGCGAGGTGTAGGTGTGGGTGGTGGCGCGCTCGTACTTCGCCATGGAGCGGTCGTAGCGCTCGGCCTCCCAGCCCTCGGCGCCGAAATATTTCACCGTCTCGTAATTGAGCAGCGAGTCCACCGCCTTGGCATTGGCGTCGGTGTCGCTCTCGTTCATCGCGGCGCGGATGCCCATGCGCCATTCGGTGAGCATGAAGGTGAAGACGGTGTAGCCGACGATCATCGCAACCGTGACCAGCACGTAGCGCCAGTCGAACACCCAGAGCAGCACGCCCACCACCATGACGAATTCGAGGATGGTGGGGGCGAGGTTCAGGACGATCATCCGAGTGATGGTCTCGATGCCGTTGCGCGAACGCTCCAGCACCCGGGTCAGGCCGCCGGTCTTGCGCTCCAGATGGAAGCGCAGCGACAGCGCATGCATGTGGCGGAAGGTTTCCAGCGCGAGCCGGCGCACCGCGTGCACCGCCACCTTGGCGAACAGCCCGTCGCGCCACTGGGTGATGGCCGCCATCACGATGCGGGCAAAGCCATAGGCCAGCGTCAGCCATACCGGTACCGCGATGAGCCAGCCGAGCTGGTCGGCGGAGACGTTCGCCCCCTCGCCGGCCGCCACCGCATCGGTCGCCCATTTGAAGACGAACGGGGTGAGCATGGTGGCAACCTTGGCCAGCACCATGAGCACCAGGCCCCACAGCACGCTGGCGCGCAGGTCCGCCCGGTCGCGCGGCCAGAGATAGGGCATCAGCCCGCGTAGCGCGAGCCAGAGGCTGCCGCGCGGCTCGACGGGGGCGTGGCCGGCGGCAGGCGGAGTTTTTGGCATGGTGGCGGGCGCCGGGCCGGCGCTTGAGGGGGCACTCATCAGGCGGATATCCGTTTTCCGGCCACCGGCGCAGGAGCCGGTGCGGTTTGCGTACAATTGGGGTCGACCGGCAATTTTGCGAGGGCGGCAGCGGGTTGCGCCCACTCCGCCAGCAAGGGGCCGAGCGCCGCGGCGAGCTCGGCGACCACCGCGCGGTCGAGGCAGTAGCAGGAGCGCGGGCCCTCGATGCTGCCGGTGATGAGGCCCGCCTCCTTCAGCACTTTCAGGTGCTGGGAGACTGTGGACTGCGCCAAGGGGAGCCCGCGCACGATCTCGCCGCACTGGCACTTCTCGGCTCGCGCAAGGCCGCGGAGGATGGCGAGCCGCACCGGGTGGCCGAGCGCGCGCAGGCGGAGGGCGAGAAGATCATCAGTGTCGAACGTGCTGGTCATCGTCCATCGGCGATAGACGATGAAGATGACGGGGGCAAGGCGGCTGAGATGTCCCTGCCCTCAATCCGCCCTAGCCGCCGTGCTTGTTGCGACTCATATAAGAAGGCGTGGGATGCTTGACGCTTCTATGCCGCGCTGCAACATGGTGATCATGTCAACGATAAAGAATATCTGCGTCTATTGTGGCGCCGCTCCCGGGGACGATCCCGTCTTCCTCGAAACCGCCGTCGAATTCGGCCAGATCCTTGCCCGCGAGAATATCCGCCTGATCTATGGCGGCGGCGGCGTGGGGCTGATGGGCGCAGTGGCGCGTGCCTGCGCGCAGGCCGGCGGGCGCGTCACCGGCATCATCCCGGATTTCCTGATCGGCAAGGAACAGGCGTTCGACCACGCCCATGAGCTCGTGGTCACCCAGGACATGCATGAGCGCAAGCGCCTGATGTTCGAGCGGGCGGATGCGTTCGTCGCCCTGCCCGGCGGCGTCGGCACGCTGGAAGAGCTGGTGGAGCAGCTCACCTGGGTGCAGCTCAACCGGCATTCCAAGCCGGTGATGGTGCTGAACATCGCCAATTTCTGGGATCCGCTGCTCGGCCTGTTCGACCACATGCAGTCGAGCGGCTTCGTGAACATCGCCCGGCCGGTGCGCCTCCTGGTGGCGCACAATGCCCGCGCCGTGCTGCCGAAGCTGCGCAACGCGGTCGCCAACGTCGCCGAAGGCGACCTGCACGACGCGGCGGCGGAGCAGGTGATGGACCGGATGTGAGGGGCGTGCCCTGCGTGAGCATCCTTCGAGGCCCGGCTTTGCCGGGCACCTCAGGATGAGGTTCTCCTAGAAGCAACCTCATCCTGAGGTGCCGCTGCAAGCGGCCTCGAAGGATGATGAAGGAGAGGCCGGCTCACGACGGCTCCTGCCGCCCGCCGAGATTCTGCAACGACAGCACGGCGTTGGCGAATTCGATGCCGGTTTCCGGGAACACCCGGAACATGCGCTTCAGCGCCTCGCGCTGGATGAAGCTCGGCTTGTTGGGCTTCACGGTGAACTTAAAGCGCACCACGATGGCGCTGTCGGTGATGTCCGCGACGCCCTGCATCTTCAAAGGCACGAGGATCTCATCCTTCATCTCCGGATCCGCCATCATCTCCACGCCGATCTTCTTCACCGTCTTGCGCAGCTTTTCGAGATCGGTGTTCGGCATGAAGCGCAGGTTGAACTTCGCCGTGGTCCAGTCGCGGCTGAAATTGGTGATCTGGCCGAGCTGGCCGAAGGGAATGGTGTGGATCTGCCCGCTCTGGTGGCGCAGCTTCAGCGAGCGCATGGTGAAGCCCTCCACCGTGCCCTTGCCCTTGCCGACATCGATGTATTCGCCCACCCGGAAGGCGTCGTCGACCAGATAGAACACGCCGGAGACGATGTCCTTCACCAGGGTCTGGCTGCCGAAGGAGATGGCAAGGCCCACCACCGAGGCGCCGGCGATCAGCGCGGTGATGTTGACGCCGAGCTGTGAGAGCACGGTCAGCGTCACCAATATGGCGAGCGTCGCATAGAGCACCACGCGCACCAGCGGCACCAGCGTGCCGGCCCGGCTGCTCTCCACCACTGCTGGGGTGTCGCCGTCCGGCTCCTCGGCGCCCGGCATCACCGGCTTGTAGGCGCGGGCGGCATAGCGATCGGTGAGGAAGCGGATAGCCTCGAACGAGCAATAGGAGACGAAGGCTGTGGTGCCGACCGCGAGCACGCCGGCGGTGACGCGGCTGGCATCCATCATGCTGGCCAGCGCCAGCACATCGAGGATCCAGAGCTCGGCGAGATAGAGGCCGGCGATCATGAACACGGCGAAGCGCAGGCAACGCGCCACCACGTCGGGCAGATGCGGGGCGCCATCGGCAGCCCGCGCATGGGGGCCGCGCACCAGCCGCGTCACCTTGCCGGTCACCGCTTCCATCAGCAGCAGGCCGATGACGACGTTCAGCGTGATCACCAGCGCCTCCGCCACCATGGTCTGGTCCATCACCGCGCCATGGATGCGGGCGATGCCGAGCACCAGGAAGAAGGGGATGGCCACCGCAAGCCAGTGGTGGGAAATGGCGGCGATCGTCGGGTGCGGCTCGGCACGGCGCGACAGGCCGAGGAAGAAGCGGGCCGCGGGACGGCGCTGGCGCACCGCGCCGATGATGAAGGCGGCGACCACGACGATCGCCTCGAGGACCTCGGCAAGCGCCGTCACCTCCTCCGGCGCGCCGATGGCGATCAGCACGCGGGTGATGCCGCGGCTGATCAGCACCAGCGCGACGACGATGCCGATGCCCCGGAAGATGGCGAACGCATCGTCATCGCTGATCTCGACGAGGCGCGCCGGCCGCAGCTTGGGGCGCAGTGCGGCGCGGAACACGAACATATAGAGCAGCCAGGAGAACACGCTGAGCAGCACCAGCGAGGCGAAGCGCGATTGCGGCAGCGTGCCGGGGAACCACACCGAGAGCAGGCCGTGGCTCACCAGCCAGGCGGCGATCAGGCCCAGCGCATCAAGCAGTGCGAGCACCGCCAGCGCGCCGACGCCGCGCCAGCCATGCATGTGCGCGGCAAGGCGCCGGCGCAGCGTATCGGCGATGCGGCGCACCGCCATATCGGCGGCGATCACCAGCACGCCGGCGAGCAGCAGCAGCGCCAGATAGGAGCCGAGCGGGCGCCCGCCCGGCATCGAGGTGAGCATGTCCGGTATGCGGGCGAGTTCGCCGCCGAGCGCCGGCAATGCAATGAAGATGGAGCCGGCGCGCTCGAAGCGGCGGACATATTCCTCATCCATGGAATCGTCCGCCATCATCGGCGCTTCGGCGGTGGGCTTGGCCTTCTGGGCAGGGGCGGCCGGAGTCGCGGCGGTGATCGTGGCGGGGGCCGCGGGCGCCAGCCCTTCCGTCTTCAGCCGCCGCACCACTTCGGTGCTGATGCGATCCACCAGTGCGTCGGTCTCGGCCTGGGTGAGGCTGGAGGTGACGGGCGGCGCGGTCTGCGCGGGTGACGGCGTGGCGGCGACCAGCGCGACGAGCAGCATCAGCGGCGCTGCAAGCAGCATGATCTTGTTAGCCGTCTTTACACACCGCATGTCCGAGCCCGTCCCCTCGCCGCCGCAGCGCGGCGTCCCCATTATCCCAGTACAGCTTACCTTATGATGTCGGGTCCTATGAGCGGGTTAAGGCGATTGCTCGCAATCGATGTCATCCGGCCGCAGGCGAACCGGAGAGCCGGGAACTGGCGAAGGCCCGGACGGCACCTTCGCCCGACCCTGGATCGGCCATTGGCCGTCCGGGATCACCGCTGGAAGCTGGGGAAGGAGGTTCATCTGCGTGAGCATTCTTCGAGGCTCGCTGCGCTCGCACCTCAGGATGAGGTTGATTTAATCAAGACCTCATCCTGAGGTGCCGCGAAGCGGCCTCGAAGGATGCTCACGCCGAGCGCCCTCAAGCCGCCGCGCCGCTCTTCACCAGCTTCCACACGATGCTGTCGCTCAGCGCCTGGAACGAGGCGTCGATGATGTTCGGGGACACGCCGACCGTGGTCCAGCGCTCGCCGGTCTCGTCCGCGCTCTCCAGCAGCACGCGGGTCACCGCTTCGGTGCCGCCGTCGAGGATGCGCACGCGATAGTCGGTGAGCTTGAGGCCGGCGATCAGCGGCTGGTACTTGCCGAGGTCCTTGCGCAGCGCGAGGTCGAGCGCGTTCACCGGGCCGTTGCCCTCGGCGGCGGAGATCATCACCTCCTCGCCGATGCGCACCTTCACGATGGCCTCGGCCACGGTGACCATCTCGCCGCGCACATTGTAGCGGCGCTCGACGCTGACGCTGAAGCGCTCCACGGTGAAATAGTCCGGCACCCCGCCCAGTATGCGCCGTGCCAGCAGCGCGAAGGAGGCGTCCGCCGCCTCATAGGCATAGCCGCCGGCCTCGCGGGTCTTCACCTCGTCGAGCAGGCGGGAGAGGCGCGGATCGTCTTTCGCGACCGGGATGCCCAGCCGGTCGAGCTCGGCCAGCACATTGGAGCGGCCAGCCTGGTCGGATACCATCACCCGGCGGCGATTGCCGACCCGCTCCGGCGGCACATGCTCATAGGTCGCCGGGTCCTTCATGATCGCCGAAGCGTGGATGCCCGCCTTGGTGGCGAAGGCGCTGGCGCCGACATAAGGCGCGTGCGGGTCCGGTGCGCGGTTCAGCATCTCGTCGAGGGTGCGGGAGAGATGTGTCAGCTCGCCGAGCCGCTCGGCCGGCACGCCGGTCTCGAAGCGCCCGGAAAAATCCGGCTTCAAGAGCAGGGTCGGGATCAGGGTGCACAGGTTCGCATTGCCGCAGCGCTCGCCAAGGCCGTTCAGGGTGCCCTGGATTTGCCGTGCCCCGGCGCGCACCGCGGCGAGCGAGTTCGCCACCGCCTGGCCGGTGTCGTCATGGGCATGGATGCCGAGATACTCGCCGGGGACGGACTGCGCGACCTCGCCGACGATGGCCTCGATCTCATGGGGCAGCGTGCCGCCATTGGTGTCGCACAGCACCACCCAGCGGGCGCCGGCATCATAGGCGACCTGGGCGCAGGCCAGTGCATAGTCCGGCTTCTCCTTGAAGCCGTCGAAGAAGTGCTCGCAATCGACCAGCACCTCGCGGCCCGCCTCCTTGGCAGCGAGCACGCTGTCGCGGATGGCGGCGAGGTTCTCGTCCTCCTCCACCTGCAGGGCGACGCGGACCTGATAGGCGGAGGCCTTGGCCACCAGGCAGACGGCATCGGCGATGGCGTCGAGCGTGGCATTGAGACCGGGATCGTTCGCGGCGGAGCGCCCGGGGCGGCGGGTCATGCCGAAGGCGGTGAGCCGGGCCGGAGTCTCCCGGGGCTCGTTGAACAAAGCGGTGTCGGTCGGGTTGGCACCGGGATAGCCGGCCTCGATATAATCGAGCCCGAGCCGGCTGGAGAGCTCGATCAGGCGCAGCTTGTCGGCCAGCGTGAAGTCGACGCCGTTCATCTGCTGCCCGTCGCGCAGCGTGGTGTCGAAGAGATAGAGCCGCTCGCGGTTCATGCGCCTGTCTGCCGAAAAGCCGGGCCGGGGCTGAGGATAGGCCATTTCGCCGAGCTTATGATTCCGATTGATCCGCCTCGCAATCCGATTCCGCCGCAAGGCATCAGGCGCTTGCGAGATTGATTCAAGGCCGGGGGAAAGGCGAGTCAGGTGAATCGGTTAGGCGCGGGGGTTGATGTGGGGACTCACGGGGTGTCGCTGCGTGAGCGTCCTTCGAGGCCCGGCTTTGCCGGGCACCTCAGGATGAGGTTGTTCTCATAAACGCGACTTCATCCTGAGGAGCCGCGAAGCGGCCTCGAAGGATGTTGCAGCAGTGCGCCCCCTTCCCTACCGCTTCGGCTCCCACGTCGTCGTGCCGTCCTTGTTGTCCTTCAGCGCCACGCCGAGTGCAAGGAGCTCGTCGCGGATGCGGTCGGAGGCGGCCCAGTCGCGGGCCTTGCGGGCTTCGATCCGCTCATGGATGCGGGCCTCAATCGCCGCCGCGTCGATCGCCAACGCCGGAGCACGCTCGGCGAGCCACATGCGCAAGGGACCCGGCTCGAAGCCGAGGAAGGCCAGCGTGCCGGCCAGCGCCTTCTTGCCGGCATGGTCCTTCAGCGCATGCATCTCGGCGATCGCCTTCGGAGTGTTGAGGTCGTCGGCCAGCGCTTCCAGCACCGCCGGCGCCGGGCGCGGATAGGCGTCCTCGGCGGCAGCGTCGAACCATTGCTCCAGCGTCTTCGCGCTCTCTTCCAGCCCCTTCAGCGTCCAGTCGATCGGCTGGCGGTAGTGGCTGCGCAGCATGTTGAGGCGCAGCACCTCGCCGGGCCAGTCGGCCAGCAGGTCGCGGATCGTGACGAAGTTGCCGAGCGACTTCGACATCTTCTCGCCTTCCACCTGCAGGAAGCCGTTGTGCATCCACACCTTGGCCATGACGCCGGTGTGGAAGGCGCAGCGCGACTGCGCCACCTCGTTCTCATGGTGCGGGAAGACGAGGTCGATGCCGCCGCCATGGATGTCGAAGGTCTCGCCGAGGTGCTTCCAGCTCATCGCCGAGCACTCGATGTGCCAGCCCGGCCGGCCCGAGATTTCGATGCCGGCGGGCGAGGCCCAGCCCGGCTCGCCCTCCTTCGAGGGCTTCCACAGCACGAAATCCATGGCGTCGCGCTTGTAGGGCGCGACATCGACGCGGGCGCCGGCGATCAGTTCGTCGAGCGGGCGGCGCGAGAGCTCGCCGTACTCCGGCATGGAGGGCACGGAGAACAGCACGTGGCCCTCGGCGACATAGGCGTGACCGGAAGCGACGAGGCGCTCGATCAGTTCGCGCATCTCGGCGATGTGCTCGGTGGCGCGGGGCTCCACGTCCGGGTGCAGCACGCCGAGCGCCTCGATGTCGTCGTGGAACTGCGCCTCGGTCTGCGCCGTGACCTTCGCGATCGCCTCGTTCAGCGGGAGGTCGGGATATTCCGCCGCGGCTCGGGCGTTGATCTTGTCGTCCACGTCCGTGATGTTCCGGACATATTTGACATGGCCGTCGCCATAGAGATGGCGCAGCACCCGATAGAGCACATCGAACACGATGACCGGGCGGGCATTGCCGATATGGGCGAAGTCATAGACGGTCGGCCCGCAGACATACATGCGCACATGCGCCGGATCGAAGGGCGTGAACGCCTCCTTCGTCCGCGTCAGTGTGTTGTACAGCTTGAGCTCCGGAAGACCCGGGTTGGAACCGCCCGCCATTGATCGCCTCTGTGCCTGCCGGCCCGTCATGGCCGGCCGGGGTCTGTCGTCTCTTTGGCTGCCCGCGTCAAGGGCGGATAAGGCTTTGCGGGTGCAACCCTACCGGGATGCTGTGCGCCTCCGCTGCCACAGCGCGGGCAAATCGGCAAAGTCGTGCGTCGCCGGATTGACCCTGTGGGGGCGGCGCAGTTAACCAAGCTTCGTGACGGTTCGAAAGATGAACGAAAGCCGGAGCGGTTGTTCATCATCTATTCAAACCTGTTAAGCCATGTTCCTGCCACACCGTCGCCAAAAGCGAAGCCAAACCGCAACCCACGCGAAACCAGCCCGAAAAGCCATGTCGATCCGTCGCGCGCTCCTCGTCGCCACCCTCCTGCTCGCCCCGAGCGTTGCTCTTGCGGGCGAGACCAAGATCTTCCTGATCGATTCGTCGGACGGGTATGGCATCGACACCTGTGTCGCCAGCGGCTCCGCCTGCGGCGCGGCCATGGCCGGCGCCTGGTGCCGGGCACACGACTTCAAGGCGGCGGTGAGCTTCGGCCGGGTGGAAAGCGACGCGGTCGCCACCCCGATCTCCACGGGCTCCACCGCTTCGACCCGCACCGCCTGCTACGGCAATTCGTGCGCCGAGATGGTCGCGATCACCTGCGAGAAGTGAGCGGCGCTTCTTTTCCGAAGAATTCCATCATCCCCGGCCAGCGCCGGGGATTTTGATTTGTGGACTAGGGCGGTGCTGCTTCAGCATCCTTCGAGGCCCGTGCGATGCCGGGCACCTCAGAGGTCGCGCTTTAGGAACCACCACCTCCTGAGGTGCAAGTGCAGCGAGCCTCGAAGGATGCTGAAGCAGAACGCCCTAAACTACCTCACATAATCCCCGCACTTCGGCGCATCCGTCGTCGCGCCCCAAGGCATGATCGGCACCGACGAGGTCGAGTTCTTCGGGCTGCCCTCGATCAGCTTGTCGGTATAGACGAGATAGACCAGCACGTTCCGCTTCACGTCGCAGCCGCGCACGATCTGCATCTTCTTGAAGATCAGCGAGCGGCTCTCGCGATAGACCACGTCGCCCTGCTCGAACTTTCCGGTGAAGCTGATCGGGCCGACCTGGCGGCAGGCGATGGAGATATCGGACACCTCCTCGGCAACCCCGAGCATGCCCTTCACCCCGCCCTTCTCCGGCACGGTGTAGTGGCAGGCGACGCCGTTCACCACCGGATCGTCAATGCCATAGACGGCGAGCTTGTCGTCCGGGGTCAGGAATTTCCACACCGTCGACTTCCTGAGGATCAGGTCCGGCCCGTCGGCAAAGGCCGGCGCCGTGGCACAGCCGACGCCGAGCGCGAGGGCGATGCCGGCAAAAGCGGCGCGGGCAAATTTCAGGCGGGCGATCATCTTCTGTTGTCTCCGGTTCCGGCGGCGCTGCGCATATGGTAGGTCGGCGGCGCGGCGAAAAGGCGGGTCGACGAAAAGGTGGTGGCGATCGAAGCGTGGACAGCTCGCGACAAAGCTCCACATTTCGAAGCATCCACACTTTGGCCAAGCTTGCCGCGCTCATTGCCTCACCCTGCGGAGCATCGCGGGCAAGGCAACCACGATTCGAGCCTCGAGACGACGCGCGCATGATGATGAGACCCGCACCGATCCGGCCCAGCATGCGGCGCGCTGCCCTTGCGGTCCTGGCGCTGTGCCTGGCCAGCGGCCACGCCATTGCCCAGCAGCCCCCCGGGCAACCGCCGCAGCCGCAGCAGGGCTATCCGGACCAGGGCGCGAACGACCGCTCGGCCGCCTGCATCCGGCTGGAGGGCCAGCTCGCCCAGATCAGTCGCGGCGGCGGCGCGCGGCCGAATCTCGATGCGCAGATCTCCAAGCAGCGCGCCACCGTGGACAGCCTGTCCGCCCAGGCCCGGCAGATGGGCTGCGACAAGCGCGGCTTCCTGATTTTCCAGCCGCAATTGCCGCCGCAGTGCGAGGCGCTCAACGGCCAGCTCACCCAGGCCCGCTCGGCGCTCGACCGCACCATGATGCAGGCCCGCGGCGACCAGGGCTCGAACGACGAGCAGCGCCGCCAACTGATCTACGCCCTGGCGCAGAATGATTGCGGCCCGCAATACCGCGCCGCGGTCAATGCCGGGCAGAGCGCGAGCACTGATAACCGCCGGCCGCGCAATTTCTTCGAGCAGTTGTTCGGCGTGCCGCGCGGCTCCGACGAGGAGGCCGGGCCGATCGACCAGGCGCCGCTCGACATTCCCCAGGTCTCGGTCTCGACCTATCGCACCGTGTGCGTGCGCACCTGCGATGGCTTCTTCTTCCCGATCTCGTTCGCGGCGACGCCGGCGCGCTTTCCCTCGGACGAGCAGATGTGCCAGCGCCAGTGCCCGGGCACCGAGGCGCGGCTGTTCGCCTATCGCAATCCGGGCGGCGACATCGACCAGGCGGTGGCGATCAACGGCCAGCCTTATTCCTCGCTGCCGAACGCGCTGTTGTTCAAGAAGGAATTCGTGCCGGCCTGCTCCTGCCGGCCCGCCGGCATGAGCTGGGCGCAGGCGCTGGCCGGCGCGGAGGGCGTCGCCGACCCGACGCTGCGCAAGGGCGACATCGTGGTGACCGAGGACAAGGCCCGCGAAATGGCGCAGCCGCGCCCCGCCACCCCGCCGCCGGCAGCCGCCGCGCCGCGCCCGGCCGCACCCAAGCCCGCCGCCCCACGCCCCGCGGCGCCCGCACCGGGCTTCGCCCCGCCGGGAGCGGTGCAGTAGGGGTCGCTCTGCTTCAGCATCCTTCGAGGCCGGCCGATGGCCGGCCTCGAAGGATGCTGAAGCAGCGCGCCGTCTACCCCGCCTTACCCCTTAATCGCCCCTCAGCTTTCGCCCGCCCGATCAGCGGGAGCAGCGCCTTCAGTTCCGGGCCGCTCTCCTCACTCGTGAGCGCGAGGCGCAGCGGGTGGAACAGGGCGCGGCCGGAACGGCCAGCTGCCGGCTTCAGGGCGGCGATCCAGCGCGGATAGACCTCGGCATCCCAAGGCTCGGCCGGCAAGAGATCCGCGGCGAGCTTGAGGAACTCCGCATCCTCCAGCGCAACGACCGGCGCGAGCGGACCTTCCACCACGCGCCACCACCTCAAGGCATCATCGAGCCTCGTCAGATTGCCGCGCACCGCCAGCCAGGAGGTTTCGCCGCCGCCGACACCAAGAGCCGCCAGTCGCGGCGCCACCGCCTCATAGGGCAGATGGTGCAGCGTCGCGGCCGTGAGCGCGGTGAGTTCTTCCGGGTCGAAGCGGGCGGGAGCGCGGGAGATCTTGCCGAAGTCGAGCTTGCCCGCCAGCGTGTCGAGATCGGCGACCGGCTCCACCGCCAGCGAGGTGCCGATCAGCA
This sequence comes from Xanthobacteraceae bacterium, assembly GCA_029266425.1. Classification (GTDB taxonomy): domain Bacteria; phylum Pseudomonadota; class Alphaproteobacteria; order Rhizobiales; family Xanthobacteraceae; genus Ancylobacter. Next base: position 165,808 of record JAQSWY010000001.1, on the reverse strand, counting down.
CGGCGAGCGCGGCAACCGCGAGGGCCTCCTCCCCGCCCTGCCGCAGCGCACGCAGCGACAAATGCCCCAGGCGCTTCGACAGCCCCTCCCCGCTCGGCAGCGTCAAGAGGTTGTGGTGGGCGTAAGCCGGCGGGGTGGCGCCGAGCGCCTCGGTGATCTCGATCTGCACGCCGGTATTGGTGACGTGGTCCTCGCCGCGCACCACATGGGTGACGCTCATGTCGATGTCGTCGACCAGCGAGGGCAGCGTGTAGAGATAGGTGCCGTCCTCGCGCACCAGCACCGGATCGGACAGCGCGGCGGTGTCGACGTCGCAGCGGCCGCGCACCAGATCGTCCCAGACGACGTGCCGGCCATCGAGCTTGAAGCGCCAGTGCGGACGACGGCCTTCCGCTTCCAGCCTCGACCGATCCGCCTCGGTGAGCGTCAGGGCGGCGCGGTCATAGATGGGCGGCAGGTTGCGCCGGCGCCGGCTGAGGCGCTTGGCCTCCAGCTCCTCCTCGGTCTCATAGGCCGGATAGAGGCGGCCGATCGCCTTCAGCTTCTCCACCGCCGCGTCATAGCGATCGGTGCGCTTCGACTGGTGCTCGATGCGGTCCGGCGGGATGCCGAGCCATTCGAGGTCCTCGGCGATGGCGGCGGCGAATTCGGGCGTGGAGCGCGCGAGGTCGGTGTCGTCATATCGCAGGATGAAGGTGCCGCCGTGCCGCCGCACGAACAGCGCGTTGTAGAGCGCGGTGCGGGCATTGCCGACATGCAGCAAGCCGGTCGGCGACGGGGCGAAGCGGAGAACGGGCGCAGGGTTCGACATGGCCGCCTTATCGCCGAGGCCGGGCCGGCTTACAACCGTGCGGCACGTCGTGTGCGCGCCCGTCCCTCAGTTGCGGATTGAAAGACCGAGATTCTTGGCCGCTTCCAGATTCTTCGCAGCCTCGAGCCCGACCAGTCCGACCAGCCGCGCGGTATCCACATCGGCGCCCTTGAAGTCGGCGCCCGCCACATTGGCGCCGGTGAAGTCGGCGCCCGCAGCCTCCATGCCGACGAGCGAGGCGCTCGTCAGATTGGCACCCCGCAGCGTCGCATGATTGAGCTGGGCGCGGGACAGATTGGCCGCTTCGAGATTGGCGCCGTCGAGATTGGCCGAGTTCAGCACGCCGCGCATCAGGCCCATCGACTGGTTGCGCATGTCCGCGCTGAAATTTGCCCCCGAGAGGTTGGCCGCGGCGAAGTCGGTGCGCGAGAAATCCCCGGCGATGCGCGCGCCGGAAAGATCGGCACCATTGAGCTTGCCGTCCTGCATCTGCGTGCCGAACAGGCTGGCCTTCCTGAGGCTGGCACCGGACAGATCGGCCTTCAGCATCCAGGCCTGGTCGAACAGCGCGCCATCGAGCTGCGCCCCGGCGAGCTTCGTACCGTTAAGCAGCGCGACCCGGAAATTCGCCCCGCTAAGATCGAGGCCGGACAGATCGAGGCCATTGAGCCGCCGCCCGGCGAGATCGACCGGCTGGCCGGGCTTCGCCGCGGCAATCAGGGCCTCGACATCGGCGCGGCTCATCTCCGCCGTCGTCATCTGCGGCGAGTTCAGATCGAGGTGGCGCAGCATGTCCTGCGCGCCAGCGGGCGCGAGCGCGAGGCATCCGGCCAGCAGCGCCGCACATCCGATTGCCCGCGGCGTCTTCACGATGCTCACCCTGAATAATCACAGCGAGCTGAAGTGATAACATCGAGGTGCGGGACGGGTGCATCACGACTGCGGGAAGCCGCTTGGCCCTGGCCAGGCTGACGCAATGCCTTGGCTCTGCTTGAGCATCCTTCGAGGCCGCCTGCGGCGGCAACTCAGGATGAGGTCGTTTTTTTGTGCCACCTCATCCTGAGGTGCCCGGCAAAGCCGGGCCTCGAAGGATGCTCACGCCGTATACCGTCATGCCCGGGCTTGTCCCGGGCATCCACGAACGCGCCGCCGGATCAACCGTGGATGGCCGACACAAGGCCGGCCATGACGTCAATCGGTTTGAAACTCCCTACACCGACTCGCGGAACCGGTTCGTGATCGGATACCTGCGATCGCGCCCGAAATTGCGCGTCGTCACCTTCACCCCCGGCGCGGCCTGGCGGCGCTTGTATTCGGCGAGGTTCAGCATGCGCTCGACCCGTGCCACCAGCGCCGCGTCATAGCCCTCGGCGACGATGGTGGCGACCGGCAGTTCCTGTTCCACCAGCCGCTCCAGGATCGCGTCCAGCACCTCATAAGGCGGCAGGCTGTCCTGGTCCTTCTGGTTTTCGCGCAGCTCGGCGGTCGGTGGCTTGACGATGATGTTCTCGGGGATCACCACCCCGTCGGGGCCGAGCGCATTGGCCGGCTTCCAGCCATTGCGCAGTGTGCAGAGCCGGAACACTTCGGTCTTGTAGAGATCCTTCAGCGGATTATAGCCGCCATTCATGTCGCCATAGAGCGTGGCATAGCCGGCCGACATCTCCGACTTGTTGCCGGTGGTCACCACCATGGCGCCGAACTTGTTGGAGATCGACATCAGGATGGTGCCGCGGGCGCGGGACTGGAGGTTCTCCTCGGTCACGTCGCGCGGGCGCCCGGCGAAGAGCGGCGCCATCACCTTCTCCAGCCCTTCCACCGCTTCGGCGATCGGCACGATGTCGTAGCGGCAGCCGAGCGCCTCGACGACGCCGGCGGCATCGGAGAGCGACTCGTTCGAGGTGAAGCGATAGGGCAGCATCACGCAATGCACGCGGTCCTTGCCCAGCGCATCGACCGCCATGGTGGCGGCGAGCGCGGAATCGACGCCGCCGGACAGGCCGAGCACCACGCCGGGGAAGCGGTTCTTCTCGACATAGTCGCGCAGACCCAGCACGCAGGCGGCATAGTCAGCCTCGTCGCCCTCGAGCAGCGGCGAGCGCGCGCCCTCCTCGCAGCGCCAGCCATCGGCCCAGCGCTCCCAGCGGGTGAGGCGCACGCGCTCCTGGAAGTTCGGCAGCTGGATGGCGAGGGAGCGGTCGGCGTTCAGCACGAAGGAGCCGCCGTCGAACACCAGTTCGTCCTGGCCGCTCACCTGGTTGATATAGGCGAGCGGCAGGCCGCTCTCGACCACGCGGGCGACCGCGACATTCATCCGCTCCTCATAGACGGTGCGGCGATAGGGCGAGCCATTGGGGATGAGCAGCATCTCGGCGCCGGTCTCGGAGAGGCACTCGATGACGTCGGTCGACCAGATGTCCTCGCACACCGGCACGCCGATGCGCACCCCCTTGAACGGGATCGGCCCCGGCATCGGCCCGGCGGCGAAGACGCGCTTCTCGTCGAACACACCGTAGTTCGGCAAATCGACCTTGTAGCGGCTCGCGGCGACGCGCCCGTCTTCCAGCAGCACCGCGGCATTGTAGAGCTTGCCAGCCTCAAGCCAGGGGCTGCCGATCAGCACCGCCGGGCCGCCATCGGCGGTCTCGGTGGCCAGGGCTTCGATCGCCTCGCGGCAGGCGCGCTGGAAGGCCGGCTTCAGCACCAGGTCTTCCGGCGGATAGCCGGCGATGAAAAGCTCCGTGAACATGATGAGGTCGGCGCCCTGCGAGGCGGCGTCGGCACGGGCGTCGCGAGCTTTCGCGAGGTTGCCGGCGACGTCGCCGACGACCGGATTGAGCTGCGCGAAGGCGATGAGAAGCTGATCGGCGGGGGCGCTGGACATGAGGGAGATTTAGCCTCGCGCTCGCGGTCTCGCAACGCGTTCGGGCGCAGGTGCGGCTATTCCGCCGCCACCAGTTCACGCGCGGAGCGTGCGCCGAGCCGCTCGCGGCCCCATTCGGCGAGGCCGAGGACCATGGGGCGCAGCCTCTCGCCGTCCTCGGTCAGGCGATAGCCGACCTGCGGCGGCACGGTCGGATAGACGCGCCGGGCGATGATGCCGTCGGCCTCCAGTTCGCGCAGGGCTTTGGCCAGGATGCGCTGGGTGACGTTCGGCATGCGCCGGCGCAGTTCGCTGAAGCGCAGCTCGCCGTCGAGGAGATGGAAGATGGTGCCGCCCTTCCATTTGGCGCCGATGATCTCGAGGCTCGCCTCGACCGGGCAGCCGGTGCCGCAGCTGTAATCCTCGTGACGCTTGGCCATGGTGTGTCTCCCGCGTGGGTCACGGCGGATAGTAAGGGCTGGCGGGGGATTTTGGGAGCGGGGTGACCCACAAGCCGTCATCCCGGACGGCCGACAGGCCGATCCGGAATCGCAAGACGGTGTTGAGCGGGACTTCAAGCGATCCCGGCTTTGCGCTTCGCTCCGGCCGGGATGACGCCTGGTGGGAAGGAAGGCACCCGGTTCCCTTCCTGATACCACCCCACAAAATCGTGCCGTCTTGCGAAATCTCACGCGTCATCGACATTGGGCGGGAAACCCCAATTGCGCCCACGCGGCGCCGGAGACCCATGCCATGAAAGCCATCGGCTACATCGAATCCCTGCCCGTCACCGATGAGAAGTCGCTGTTCGATTTCGAGACGCAGAAGCCCACGCCCGGCCCGCGCGACCTTCTCGTCTCGGTGAAGGCAGTCTCGGTCAATCCGGTGGACACCAAGGTGCGCATGCGCCGGCAGGGCACGGCGGACGCGCCCGTCATCCTCGGCTGGGACGCGAGCGGCGTGGTCGAGGCGGTGGGTTCGGAGGTCACCTTCTTCAAGCCGGGCGACGAGGTGTTCTATGCGGGCACGCTGATGCGCCCGGGCACCAATGCCGAATATCATCTGGTGGATGAGCGCATCGTCGGCACGAAGCCGAAGAGCCTCGACTTCGCGCACGCGGCGGCGCTGCCGCTCACCGCGGTGACCGCCTGGGAGGCGCTGTTCGACCGGCTGCAGGTGCCGAGGGAAGGCGGCGGCAAGCTGCTGGTCATCGGCGCGGCCGGCGGGGTCGGCTCGCTCGCGGTGCAGTTTGCCCGCCAGCTCACCGATCTCACCGTGATCGGCACCGCCTCGCGCCCGGAAAGCGCGAAATGGGTGACCGAACTCGGCGCCCATGCGGTGATCGACCACTCGAAGCCGTTGACGGAGGGGTTGGCGGCGGCCGGGCTTGGCGAGGTGGACTATGCGTTCAGCCTCACCAACACGGACCAGCATTGGGCCGAGATCGTCAAGGCGATGCGCCCCCAGGGCAAGATCGCGCTGATCGACGATCCCAAGACGCTCGACGCGCTGCCGCTGAAGGGCAAGAGCCTGTCGCTGCACTGGGAGCTGATGTTCACCCGCTCCATGTTCGAGACCCCGGACATGGATGCCCAGCACCGGATGCTGGACGAGGTGTCCGGGCTGGTCGATGCGGGAGCGGTGAAGACCACGCTCGGCGCCAATTTCGGGACGATCAATGCCGCGAACCTGAAGCGCGCCCATGCCGCGCTGGAGAGCGGCAAGTCGATCGGGAAGATCGTGCTGGAGGGGTTTTGAGGATCTGACTCAGACATGACGACGTCATGGCCGGCCTCGTGCCGGCCATCTCGATTCCCGACGCACGTTCAGGAATCGAGATCCCCGGCACGAGGCCGGGGATGACGGCGTGCTGCCGGATGACAGCCTAATTCAAGACGCCCTCAACCCCACCACGTCGCGCAGATACCCCACCACCGCACACTCCGACGAGCTCTCGCTGTGCAGGCCGAGATAGCCGTCCGGCCGTACCAGCCACAGCCCGCCCTCTCCGAACACGGTGCGAAAGGCGCCCGAGGCGTCATGGACGAGCTCGACGCCCGACGGCTCCTCGACCGGGGCGTCGCCCGGCGCGATGGCGATGACGCGGACCAGATCCGGGAACATCTGGCGCAAGGTGGCGGCGCAGGCCTCCACCTTCCAGGTGTCGCCGTCGGCGAGCGGCACGAGCAGGACATAGCGGGTGCCGCGCAGCAACTCGAACAGCCGCAGCGGAAAGCCGAAACCGTCGCGGCGCAGACCCGGCACGTCCGGCACCCGGTCGCCGGGGCGCAGATTCGCGTTGCCGGGGCCGGCGCTCAGCGGGCCGCCGGCATAGGAGACGAGGATCTGCGTATCGGCGAGCCGGTCGGGCGGCGCCTTGCGGCCCTCGCGGCCGAGATTGACGCTGGCCTCGGTGGTGCGTGCGATGACGTCTTCGGCGACGGGGCGCCGCTCGGCCTCGTAACTGTCGAGCAGTGCATCCGAGGCGCGCCCCTGCACGACCAGCGCGAGCTTCCAGGCGAGATTATAGGCGTCCTGGATGCCGGTGTTCATGCCTTGCCCGCCGGTCGGCGGGTGGATGTGGCAGGCGTCGCCGGCGATGAAGGCATTGCCGACGCGATACTTGTCCGCGAGCCGCATGCTGATGCGGAAGATGGACGACCAGCGCAGGTCTGAAAGCGTCGCGTGCTCGGGCAGCAGACGGTCGGCGACCTCCTGCAGATCGTCGAGCGTGGCGCCGGGCCGATCGGCCTGGATGCCGTGGTCGGTGCCGCTGCCCGGCGGTGCAGCAAGCCGCGCCGGCGCGGCGGCGGAGACACGGTAGCGGCCACGCTCAGGCAGCGGGATGGCCACGAAAAGATCCGGCGGGGCATCCTCCACCGGCCGGATGGCACGCAATGTCATGCCGCGCGGCAGGTCCCAGTCGATATGGACGTCGCCGAGCATGAACTCCATCGGGAAGGCATCGCCTTCGAAGCCGATGCCGAGCGCCTTGCGCACCGCGCTGTGGGCGCCGTCGCAGCCGACCACGTAGCGGAAGAGCGCGCGCTCCCGACCGTTCGGGGTGTCGAGTTCGACATCGACGCCATCGGCGTCCTGGCGGAGGTCGGCGAGCGCGGTGCCGCGCTCGATGCTGATGCCGTAGCTCGAGAGATGGGCCGTGAGCACCGCCTCGGTGGCGTATTGCGGTGCGCCGAGCTGGGCAAAGGGCAAGTCGCTGAGATCGAGGGTGAGGTCCTTTGCCGGCGCACCCGGCAGGATCAGGCGCATGCCGGTGAGCCAGAGCCCGGCATCGACCAGTTCGCGGACGATGCCCATGTCCTCCATCACTTCCAGCGTGCGCGGGGTGACGCCGATGGCGCGGCAATAGGTCGACGGCGCATCCAGCCGGTCGATGATCCGCGCGCGCACGCCGTGGCGCGCCAGTTCGCAGGCGAGCGTCAGCCCGACCGGGCCGGCACCTATGACGAGTATCTCCGCCACCATCCCCACCTCCCGCTGTTGGGACGTTGGTAGTGGGAATGATGCGCGGATGGAAGAGGGGCTTTGGGAGGGGTGCCCGCGCTGAGGCGTTTACTCGAGCCCGGCCATTGGCCGGCAGCTCGGGATGAGGTTGGTTTTAGATGAACCTCATCCTGAGAGCCTGCACCTACGTCGGCAGAGGTGGTCATTTCCACCCGTCATGGCCGGCCTGATGCCGGCCATCTTGGCCTCTGATGCGCTGTCGGGAATCGAGATCCCCGGCACAAGGCCGGGGATGACGGGCGCTCTAGGAGGTGTCGCGCGGACTTCACGCGATCCCGGCTCTACGCCCTGCGGGCTTCGGCCCGGATTACGCCAATTGGCAGATTCACTCCGCCGCAGCGATCACCGGGCGGACCTTGCCGGCGCGTTCCTGCTTCAGCAACTCGGCGACGAGGAAGGCCATCTCGATGGCCTGCTCGGCGTTGAGCCGCGGGTCGCAATAGGTGTGGTAGCGGTCCTTCAGGTCCGCATCCGAGATCGCCCGTGCGCCGCCGGTGCATTCGGTGACGTTCTTGCCGGTCATCTCCAGATGCACGCCGCCTGCATAGGTGCCTTCGGCCTGATGGACGGCGAAGAACTCCTTCACCTCGCGCAGGATCTGGTCGAACGGCCGGGTCTTGTAGCCGGACGCCGCCTTGATGGTGTTGCCGTGCATCGGATCGGACGACCAGACCACCGTGCGGCCTTCCCGCTTCACCGCGCGCACCAGCGCCGGCAGGCTGTCGCCCACCTTCTCGGCGCCGAAGCGGCCGATCAGGGTCAGGCGGCCGGCCTCGTTGTCCGGGTTCAGCGCGTCGATCAGGCGGAGGAGGTCGTCCGGTTTCAACGACGGGCCGCACTTCAGGCCGATCGGGTTCTTCACGCCGCGGCAGTATTCGACATGGGCGTGGTCGAACTGGCGGGTGCGGTCGCCGATCCAGATCATGTGGCCGGAGGTGGCGTACCAGTCGCCGGAGGTCGAATCCACCCGCGTCATCGCCTGCTCATAGCCCAGCAGCAACGCTTCGTGGCTGGTGAACAGGTCGGTGGTGCGCATCTCCGGATGGTTCTCCGGATCGACGCCGATGGCGCGCATGAAGTCGAGCGCTTCGGTGATGCGATCGGCGAGCGCCTGGTAGCGGCCGGACTGCGGTGAATCCTTGATGAAGCCGAGCATCCAGGTGTGCGCATTGCCGAGGCTGGCATAGCCGCCGTTGGCGAAGGCGCGCAGCAGGTTCAGCGTCGCCGCCGACTGGCGGTACGCTTCCAGCTGGCGGCGCGGATCGGGGATGCGCGCTTCCGGGGTGAAGTCGATGTCGTTGACGATGTCGCCGCGATAGGACGGCAGCTCGACGTCGCCGATCTTCTCCATCGGCGCCGAGCGGGGCTTGGCGAACTGGCCGGCGACGCGGCCGATCTTCACCACCGGGGAGGCGCCGGCATAGGTCAGCACCACCGCCATCTGCAGGAAGACGCGGAAGAAGTCGCGGATATTGTCGGCCGAATGCTCGGCGAAGCTCTCGGCGCAGTCGCCGCCCTGGAGGAGGAAGGCTTCCCCGTTTGCCACCTTGGCGAGCTCGCGCTTCAGGCGGCGGGCCTCACCTGCAAAAACCAGCGGGGGAAACGAGGCAAGCTGACGCTCCACGGAAGCCAGGGCCTCCATGTTGGGATATTCCGGCACCTGCTGGATGGGCTTTGCCCTCCAGCTATCCGGCGTCCAGCGTTCAGCCATTTTCGCCTCCTAGAGTTTATTGCCGCCGCAGCGAGCTGACTGCGCCATGGCGGGAAAGGCGGGCCTTATACACCTAAGGTCAAGAACAATACCAGACCAGGCATGCAGGCGAGATGTTGCATTTGTGAGAAGGTGTTGCGCGTTTGGCGTAGTCGCGCGCTCAGGCGGAAGCGCAGGGCCTCGCTCTGCTCGAACATCCTTCGAGGCTCGCTGACGCTCGCACCTCAGGATGAGGTCGATGTAGAAGTACGACCTCATCCTGAGGTGCCCGGCAAAATCGGGCCTCGATGCTGAAGCAGGACGCCGCCCTACTTCGCCGCCGGCACGCCCTCGCGCATCTGCGACTCCACCGCGTCCTCGTCGACCATCGGCTCCTCGCCGTGCATCGGCAACTCGTCGGGGAGCGGCATGTCGCTCGAGGGGTCCTTGGTGCGGAGCGTCACCAACTCCTCCGCCGTGCTCGGGTGCAGCGCGATGGTGCGGTCGAAATCGGCCTTGGTGGCGTTCGCGGTGAGCGCCACGCCGACGATCTGGATCATCTCGCCGGCGCCCTCGCCGATGAGGTGGACGCCGAGCACCTTGTCGGTGCGCTGGTCGACCACGAGCTTCATGAACACCCGCGATTGGCGGCCCGACAGCGTGGCCTTCAGCGGGCGGAAGTCGGTCTTGTAGATGTCGAGCCGCCTTCCCTCCGCCCGCGCCTGCGCCTCCGTCAGGCCCACCACGCCGATCTCCGGCTCGGTGAACACCGCGGTCGGCACCAGGTCGTGATCGACCGTCCAGGGATGGCTGCCGAACACTGTGTCCGCGAAGGCATGGCCCTCGCGAATGGCGACCGGGGTCAGTGCCACCCGGTCGGTGACGTCGCCCACTGCATAGATGGAGGGCACGCTGGAACGGGACTCGGCGTCCACCGCCACTGCGCCCTTGATGTCCAGCTCGACGCCGACCTGGTCGAGCCCGAGGCCGGTGGTGTTCGGGGTGCGGCCGATGGCGAGCATCACCTGCTCGGCCTCCAGCGCGCGCCCGTCGTTCAAAAGCACGCGGCGGCCGCCCGGGATCTCCTCGATGGCGTCGATGGTGACGCCGAACTCGAACGTCACCCCGTTCGCCGCGAGCTCGGTCGCGATGCGCGTGCGGATCTCCTCGTCGAAGCCGCGCAGCACCTTGTCGCCGCGGTGCACCAGTGTGACCTTCGTGCCGAGCCCGGAAAGCAGGCTGGCGAATTCCAGCGCGATATATCCGCCGCCCTGGATGACGATACTCGCGGGCTGCTTTTCGAGATGGAACATCTCGTTCGAGGTGATGGCGAGGGCGCAGCCGGGGAAATCGAGGCCGCGATTGGGGCGCCCGCCGGTCGCGATCAGGATGTAGCCCGCGGTGACCTGCGTGCCGTCGACGAGCCGCACCGCGTGCGGGCCCTCGATTGTCGCACGCTGGCGGACGACCTCGACATGGTTGCGCTCCAGATTGGCGCCATAGGCGGCCTCCAGGCGCGCGATCTCCTTGTCCTTGTTGGCGATCAGCGTGGTCCAGTCGAAGCGAGCGCCCTCCACCGTCCAGCCATAGCCGGCGGCGTCCTCGAACTCGTGGGAATAGCGCCCGGCATAGACCAGCAGCTTCTTCGGCACGCAGCCGCGGATCACGCAGGTGCCGCCGACCCGGTATTCCTCGGCGATCTTCACCCGTGCCCCATGGGTGGCGGCGATGCGGGCGGCGCGCACGCCGCCGGAGCCGGCGCCGATGACGAAGAGGTCGACATCGTAGGAGGTGGCGGAGGCAGACATGACGGCACCCTTCGAGATTACCGCCCCCATGTCTGCGCAGCCGCACCCATCGTCAAGTCGGCGCATGGCTGGTGCGGGGTTTTCTCATCCTTCCGTCGAGGTTGGCGCTCCAGTCCTCGACACCTCCGGCGCCGCGCACTAGCCTGCCTCACCATCAGGAATGCGACCAATATGCATCGAATAGATGCTGGATCGCATCCATCGGGAGGAGACGACATGTTGCATTCATTCCGCGCCCCGCTGCTTGCGATCACGCTCGCCGCCGGCGCGCTCGCACCGGGCGCTGCGCTCGCCCAGGTGAACGAGCTGAAGATCATGGCCCCCGCGGCACCGGGCGGCGGCTGGGACCAGACCGCGCGCGCCATGCAGCAGACGCTGCAGACCGAGAAGATCGTGCCGAACGTGCAGGTGCTGAACGTGCCGGGCGCCGGCGGCACCATTGGCCTCGCCCAGTTCGTCAACAGCGCCAAGGGCGATCCGAACCAGCTCATCGTCGGCGGCTATGTGATGGTGGGCGCCATCATCACCAACAAGTCGCCGGTGAACCTTTCGCAGGTGACGCCGATCGCCCGCCTCACCGGCGAGTTCGAAGCCATCGCGGTGCCGGCCTCCTCCCCGCTGAAGTCGATGGCCGATCTCGTCGCGGCGCTGAAGGCCGATCCGCAGAAGGTCTCCTGGGCCGGCGGCTCGGCGGGCGGCACCGACCACATTACGGCCGGCCTGATCGCCAAGGCGATCGGCGTCGACCCGACCAAGGTGAATTACATCGCCTTCTCCGGCGGGGGCGAATCCCTCGCCTCGATCCTCGGCGGCAAGGTGACGGTCGGCATCTCCAGCCTCTCGGAATATGCCGCCCAGGCCAAGGCCGGCAAGCTGCGCATCCTCGCGGTCTCCAGCGCCGAGCGCCTGGCCGAGGCCAAGGACGTGCCGACCTTCAAGGAGAGCGGGGTCGACGTCGAGATCCAGAACTGGCGCATGGTCGCTGCCGCGCCGGGCATCTCCCCGGAGCAGAAGGCGACGCTCACCGGCATCGTCGAGAAGATGGCGAAGTCCAAGTCCTGGACCGACACGCTCGCCGCCAAGGGTTGGGCCGACACCTACCTCGCCGGCCCCGCCTTCGAGGCCCAGCTCGCCAAGGACATCGCGGCGACGCAGACCATCCTGAAGGACGTCGGCCTGTCGAACTGAGGAGCGGACGTCCTCCTCAAGCGTCATGCCCGGGCTTGTCCCGGGCGTCCACGACCTTGCAGGGAGACAACCGTGGATGGCCGGGACAAACCCGGCCATGACGTTCATTTGCTTCAACATCCTTCGAAGCCCGGCTTTGCCGGGCACCTCAGGATGAGGTCGCGTATTAAAATGCGACCTCATCCTGAGGTGCCGCCGTAGGCGGCCTCGAAGGATGTCCACGCAGAGCGGCGCCTTTCCGCACCAGCCCACAGAAGAACGCATATTTCCGCTGCGGGAGCCCCTTCCGCAGCGGGCAGCGCTCACCCTAAGCTCCGATCCCGACGCCCCTCACGGGAATCCCCAGAATGAGCGACCTGCCCTCCCCCACCCACAAGCCAGCGCCCGACAAGGCCGGCTTCGTCATCGCCTTCGGGCTCGCCATCCTCGCCCTCGTCGTGGGGTGGGACGCCTGGCGGCTTTCCTCGGTGGCGGCGCATTCGTCGGTCGGGCCGGCCGCCTTCCCCATCCTGATAGCCGTCGGCCTCGGCATCCTCGCCGTCGCGAACGCCGTCGAGGCGATGAAGGGCGTGGAGGAGGAGCGTCCGCACGACGAGATCATGCCCATGGCCTGGGTGCTGGCCGGCCTGCTCGGCCAGATCGCGCTGCTGCCCTTTCTCGGCTTCTCCATCGCCACCGGCTGGCTGTTCGCCGCCACCGCGAAAGGCTTCGGGCGCGGGCCGGTGTGGGCGCATTTCCTCGTCGGCACGATCCTGTGCTTCCTGATCTATGTGATCTTCGCCCGGGGGCTCCAGCTGTCGCTGCCGGCCGGCCCGCTCGAAAAGCTGATCTGAGGGCGCCCGCGATGGAAACGTTCGACGCCCTCGGCGCGGGCCTGATGGTCGCGCTGCAGCCGATGAACCTCTTGTTCGCCTTTGTCGGTGTCATGCTCGGCACCGCGGTCGGCGTGCTGCCCGGCATCGGCCCGGCGCTCACCGTGGCGCTCCTGCTGCCGATCACCTTCAAGCTTGATCCGGCCGGCTCGCTCATCATGTTCGCCGGCATCTATTATGGCGGCATGTATGGCGGCTCCACTGCCTCCATCCTGCTCAACACGCCCGGCGAGAGCTCATCCATCGTCACGGCGCTGGAGGGCAACAAGATGGCCCGCGCCGGGCGCGGCGGACCGGCGCTCGCCACCGCCGCCATCGGCTCCTTCGTCGCCGGGTGCATCGCCACCGCGGGCCTCGCGCTGATCGCGCCGACCGTGGTCGACATCGCTATCTCGTTCGGGCCGGAAGACTATTTCGCGTTGATGGTGCTCGCCTTCACCACCGTTTCCGCCGCATTCGGCGCCTCGGTGACCAAGGGCCTCACCAGCCTGTTCATCGGCCTCACCCTCGGGCTGATTGGGATAGACCTGCAGAGCGGGCAGGCCCGGCTCTCCTTCGGCGTTCCGGACCTGCTCGACGGCGTCGAGGTGACGACGCTCGCGGTCGCGCTGTTCGCCATCGGCGAGACGCTCTCGGTGGCTGCGGCAGGTGCGCGCGCCGAGGAGGTGATCGAGCCGGTGCGCGGCTCGGTGTTCATGACGCGAGAAGACTGGAAGCGCTCCTGGTGGCCGTGGATCCGCGGCACCGTGCTCGGCTTCCCGATCGGCGCCATGCCGGCGGGCGGCGCCGAGATCCCGACCTTCCTGTCCTATGCGCTGGAAAAGCGGCTGTGCCGGAAGAAGGAAGAGTTCGGCAATGGCGCCATCGAGGGCGTCGCCGGGCCGGAGGCGGCGAACAATGCAGCGGCGGCCGGCGTGCTGGTGCCGCTCCTCACCTTGGGCTTGCCGACCTCCGCGACCGCCGCGATCATGCTCGCCGGCTTCCAGCAATATGGGCTGAACCCCGGCCCGCTGCTGTTCACCACCAATCCGGACCTGGTCTGGGGCCTGATCGCGAGCCTGTTCATCGCCAATGGCATGCTGCTGGTGCTGAACCTGCCGCTGGTAGGCCTCTGGGTGCGCCTGCTCGCCATCCCCCGGCCCTGGCTCTATGCCGGCATCCTGGTATTCGCGACGCTCGGCACGCTGGGCGCCAACCCCTCGCTGGTCGAGCTCGGCATGCTGGTGGTGTTCGGCCTGCTCGGCTATGTGCTGCGCCGCTACGGCTATCCGATCGCGCCGGTAGTGGTGGGCCTGATCCTTGGCCCGCTCGCCGAGCAGCAGTTGCGCCGCGCGCTCGCCATCAGTGTCGGCGATCCGATCGTGCTGTTCCAGAGCCCGATCGCACTGACCCTGTTCGCGCTCTCCGCGCTCGCTCTGTTCGGCCCGCTGCTGTTCAAGCTGATCACCGGCCACCGCGCGCCGGTCGGTGGGGATGAGGATTGAGGAGGCTCTGCTTCAGCATCCTTCGAGGTTCGCACCAGCCCACAAAAACAAAAAGGCCCGGCAAGTTGCCGGGCCTTTTTCACAAACCGGGTGAAGCCGGCAAGCACTCAGATCGTGTAGCCGCGCTTCTTCATCTCTTCGCGCACCTTGCCCTCGACCTCGCGGGCGAGACGCGCGCTCCAGGCTTGGACGCCGCGCATGCCGCCGTCGAGGATGACCTGGCGGCGCTCAACAAGCTTCTTGCCAACCGGCGTGCCGTAGAAGGCGATCAGTTCCTTCAGCTCAGCCTCGCTGAACTGGCTGGCATAGGTGCGGGCCAGCACGTCGTTGATCTCGGCGCGGCGGGTTTCATATTGCGGGATCAGCTGGGTGGCGACCTCGCGCAGGTCGCGGATCAGGTCCGGATTGGCCTGGACGAAGCTGCCGGCGGTCTGCTCGATGACGCCGGGGATCAGTGAATCGAAGCTCTTGGCCTCGCCGTTCACATCGAGAAGCTGGCGAGCGAGCGCGACCTGCGCGGCGCTCGGCTCCGGCGCCTTCGCATTGGCACCCGGCGCCGGCGCGGTCTGGGCCAAGGCTGGCGCTGCCGCCACCACGGTGAGAGCGGTGAGGCTGACGGCCATCAGGCCGCGCAGGCTGGCCCCGCCTAATGAGACGCGCATGAAAATCTCCTTCGCCAAATGCTTCAGCGGCGTTCCAGCTCGGTAACGCCGCCGGAGCCCGCAAGCATGACACGGCTCGCAAGCCCGATGAAAAGCCCATGTTCCACGACGCCAGGCACCTCCGCCAACCGCGCAGCCAGTTCGGCGGGCTTGGCGATAGCGCCATAAGCGGCGTCGAGGATGAGGTGTCCCTGATCCGTGACGAAAACATGGCCGTCGGCACCGCGACGCAATGTGAGCAGCCCGTGGCAGCCCGCCGCGCGCGCCGCCTTGTCGATGCCGCGGCGAATGGCAGCAACGCCGAAATCCACCACCTCGATCGGCAGCGGGAACTTGCCCAGCACGTCGACCTTCTTGCTCTCGTCGGCAATGACGATCATCTGCTGGGCGGCACTGGCGACTATCTTCTCGCGCAGCAGCGCACCGCCGCCGCCCTTGATCAAAGTGAGGTCCGGCCCGACCTCGTCGGCGCCGTCGATGCACAGGTCCAGTAGCGGGTACTCGTCCAGCGTGCCGAGCGGGATGCCGAGCGCTTCCGCCTGCTGGCGGGTCGCCTCCGAGGTCGGCACACCGACCACCTCCAGCCCCTCGGAGACGCGGGCGCCGAGCAGCTCCACCAGATGGCGCGCAGTCGAGCCGGTGCCGAGCCCGAGCTTCATGCCCGAGCGGACCAGATCGAGCGCCCGGGCGGCGGCTTCGCGTTTCAAGAGGTCGGCGTCGGACATGTGCTCTGGGTCTGTTCCCGATAGATTCGAGGCTGCCTAGCGCCGAACGGGCGCGAGGACAAGCGCGCGGATGGTTTTCGAGGTGCGTCGAGGCGACCGTGTGGCGTTAAGGTTGCTGTGGAACGAGCATCCTTCGAACCGCCAGCGGGCCAATGCCGCCGTCATGGCCGGGAGACGGCGACCTGTGGTCGCCGTCTCCTGAGAGACGCCGAGACAACAGCCTCGGCTTTCCCCGGCCATCCACGGCTGCTCCGCTGTCAATGACGTGGATGCCGGGGACAAGCCCGCGCATGACGGATCGGTTGGCCGAACATCACTTCGCCGGCGGGGTGCACACCACGCTCGCCTCGGTGCCGCCGCCGGTCTTCGGCATGTCGCGCACATAGCAGATGCTCATCTCGCCGGTGTCGCGATTGACCCGGAACACGCCGGTCTCCCCCGAATAGCTGGTCGAGATCAGTTCATAGGCGCCGGATTTCTGCGCGCCGGCGCTGGCATCCTTGGCGAAGCACTTTGTGACGCCGATAAGGCTGCCTTCGGGGCGCTCGAACTGGCAGGCCGACAATTCGCCGGTCGAGCTGTTCACCGAATAGACCCGGTTGGCCTGCGCCGAAGGCGGCGACTTGAAGCCAAAGGCCGGCAATTGCTGGGCCTCGACCGGCGCTACGGAAAGCGCCGCGGCAATGAGGCCCGGCAGCAGCGCGGGCAGCATTTTGGCGAGGGGCCGGATGTTGCAGTGCATCGATCTTCTCCTGGAAGCGCCGCCGATCCCATCCTGTCACGTTGATGCGAGACTCACTCCGACGCGTGTCGGATGGACGCGGCACGCTGGACAGCAAAAGCGGCAGGATTGTAGGCAAGAGACGGGGCGGATGCGGCCTCGCTGGGAAATTCGCCAAGGAGCCTGACCATGGCCGAGAAAGCTGCACCTGCCGTCATCGCCTTCGATCTCGACGGCACGCTGGTCGACACCGCGCCCGACCTGCTCGACACGCTCGATATCGTGCTCGACGAGGCCGGCGCCGCCCGCCTGCCGCGCGAGGAAACCCGCAAGATGATCGGCGCCGGCGCCCGCGCGCTGGTGCAGCGCGGCCTGGACGCCGCCGGCATCCCGCTCGACAAGCCAGAGGCCGACAAGCTCTATGAGCGCTTCCTGGAGCATTATGCGGCCCACATCGCCGACCGCTCGGCCCCCTTCCCCGGCCTGATCGGAGCGCTCGACGCGCTGAGCGCGCAAGGCCATGTGCTGGCCGTGTGCACCAACAAACTGGAATACCTCTCGCGCCTGCTGCTCGACCGGCTGGGCCTCACCGAGCGCTTCGCGGTGATCGCGGGGGCCGACACCTTCGCCCACCACAAGCCGGACGCGCGGCATTTGATCTCGACTATCGAGCGCGCCGGCGGCCATGTGGAGCGGGCGATCATGGTGGGCGACAGTGTCACCGACGTGCTCACCGCCCGCAATGCGCGGGTGCCGGTGATCGTGGTGCCGTTCGGCTACACCGACACACCGGCCGCCGAACTCGGCGGCGATATGCTGATCGAGCATTTCGACCTGTTGCCGGCGAGCGTGGAGCACCTGCTCTCCCCCGCGGGGTCGCGGGTATTGCGGGCGTGAGGGTCCCTCCTGAAAGAACCACCTCATCCTGAGGTGCGTGAGCGAGCCTCGAAGGATGCTCACGCAGATGGGTCATCGCCCGGTTTTCAGCGTCCTTCGAGGCTCGGGCCTTGCCCGAGCACCTCAGGATGAGGTCGTTCTCCACGGGAGACACCCCCGCCGCGCTTGACACCCTCAGCATCGACACACTAAATCCTGCCGCCTCGATGGCGGCGTGTCGGTTCGCATGAACCGGACGGGCGATTAGCTCAGCGGGAGAGCACTCCCTTCACACGGGAGGGGTCGCAGGTTCAATCCCTGCATCGCCCACCATCCATCTATCTGATATCCCTCGATATTCTGTTGGGCGCATCCGTGACCATCTTGCACCGGCGTGCGAACGCCTGCGGAACATGGCACGCGAATCCGTGGAGAATCCGTGGAAAAATCTGCCGGCAGTTCATGAGGCGTTCTCATGAAGACGATCGTGCTCGCCTCAGGCGAAGAGACTATCATCAACGATGACGACGCGCGGCTGGTCTGCCAATGGCGATGGCAGGTCCAAAAGGCCGGCCCCATCAGATACGCTCGGCGGACTGGGCCAAGCGGAACAATCTACATGCACCGTCTCATTGCTCAGCCGCCGCCGGGGATGGTCGTCGACCATATCGATGGGAATGGTCTCAATAATCAGCGGTCCAACCTCCGCGTCCTCACGTTCGGCCAAAATCTTTGGAACCGCAGAGACCGCGCCACAGGCGTAAGCTGGCGCCGCCCCCGGAATGGATGGCGCGCGACTATCGACCACGAGGGCAGGAAGTACGAAGTCGGTCTCTATCTCGACCAAAAGATGGCCGTGTCCGCCCGAGCTTATGTCGCCTCCATCCTGAGGGACGGTATCGCTCCTGTCGCTGCCGAAATTGATCGGCTGGAACTGAGCCCCTCCATCCGTCGACTGATCCATTCGCTCTCATCCCCCACCCCTCCCTCTTCTCCTGATGAGCCGAGAGGGTGAGGGATGGGCACAAGTTCACGCCTGACGAAATCGCTCAGTGCAAGGCAGCGATGTCGAAGCCGGCTCCATTGGCGGCCCTTGAACTCATCGCATCCGGCCGAGTGCTGATAGAGGTGACGCGCGACGGCGATGTCGCGATCGATCGTTTCGATGGGCGCGTCGTGAGAGACGATGAGCACCCGGGCGAGAAGATGCGCTTGGCTGGCGGATGGCCGCTCTACAAGGCAGGCATGATCGATGACTTCGGGCTGGTTACCGACGCCGGCCGCGCCGCATTGGCAGAGCATAGGAGGGGGAAGTGAGAGTGAATCGTGGCGACCAGAAATGGAGAGAGGCCGTAGAGGCAATGCGAGCTCGACGGATTAGAACCCCGGGCAAGGACATCGACTTACTCTACGATGAGCTTCTGGAGGCCGCCCTCGATGTCCTGTACCCACCAGAGCCGATAAACTTATTCAAGGACGAGCCAGAAGAACCGGGCGCCACCTCCCCGCGTTGAATCGCCCATGCAGATGGAGCCGATCAGCGTATGGGAAGGATCAGGCCGCAGGAGACTGCTGACCTCGGTGGAGAATACGGCGCTGTTTCTCCTGAACAAGTGGCCTGCGGAGGATAAGGGGTCGAAGGCGCACCTCGCGGCTCAGATCGCCGTGCTTCAAGCTCTGGAAGGGGAAATCCCGCCGGAAGGCGCAAGGGCGGTGTTTGAGGCGGCAGCGGAGCGGGTGCAGATCCTGGCCGGGCCTATTGAGCGACCGACACACAATCTGCCGGCACACGTGGCGCGCCCGTGGGACATGCCGTGGGCGAAGAAGAGGCGTCGACGCAAGCCCTGATTGCGACAGCTCTGCAAACACGCAACCCAAATTATCTTTGGTTGAATCAACCGGCAGTTGACGACTGACGCAGGGATAGCCGACCATCTATCCGCCCGATATGGGGCACCCATGGGGAGCAAAGCATGAAGAAGACCTATATAGAGCCTACGCTGAAGAGGGCCGCGAGGCTCTCGCAGGTGACCGCCGGCACCAACTTCTCAGGCAAGAAGGGTGGCGGTGTTGAGGACGATGTGGCGCCGCCGCCTCCCGCTGCTCCGCCCGCGCAGTAGCTCAAACGAAAAGAGCCCGCGCCCCATCTTTCCGGAGCGCGGGCTTAGCTACAGTTTGGGGCAGTTGTTCGTCGAGCCGCAGCTTGTCGCCGAGATCGAATTCCGCGGTTGGACCGATGAGCCGAAGCTGCGGCATGCCTCATTTAAAGGACTGCGCGAGGCCGCGGACCACACCGAGGTTATGGAACTGGACGCCTAGCGTTCGGCTGGCGACTCGGCGTGATGCCCCCGGTTGAACCGCCGGCGCATCGGTGGCGAAGTTGCGCATTGCTTCCTCCCGCGTTGGGCGAGCGCGCGCACGTTAAACGCGGTGATTGCTTAGAAAATGTTCTTCTGAGCATCCGTGTTTACGAGGACACCGTGCACCTCATAGGCATTGCGTTCGACCCAGTTGTGACGGAGCAGCCCGTCTTGGTCTACTTCTAGGACCGCCGTGCCGTACATCTCGAATGGCACGCCGTTGGGTTCCGTGCCCATCAGGCCATTGTTACGGCCGGTCACGCGCCAGCGCGAGGCCACCCGAGATCCGTCCTCGTTCTGGAAAGTCTCGATCACGTGGAACTCGAAGTTACGGACCTTCGACTGGAATTCGATGACCCACCGCTTGAAGGCTTCGCGTGAGCGGATGTCATGGCCGCCTGAGGTGATGACAAAGTCTTCGTGAACGAGTCGATCGATGGCGTCCGGGTTCTGCGGCTGTTGCCATACCTCACGCCAGAAATTCTCGACGATTGCGACAGCATCCATGCGCGCCATATTCGCATCCTCTTCTGGGCGACCGTATGTTCCTCGCGCACTTCTGCCAATGGTACGCGGCGAATAGACGACAGTCCATCGGCAATCACAAGCAAGAATGGGGAGGCGCCGAAACGACATCCACCTTCCATTTGGACATATGCATCATAACCGATGTGCGCCGTAACGGGGGATATGCGGGCCGGCGTGCATCGCACAAGCCAGCTTCGCGCGAAGCGGCCGCCGTGGTGGTCGGCGTCTTGCGTCAGCTCTTGATGTACCTCTGCGCCTCATCGAGCGCTTTGCCGCACGCTGCAGCATCGCCGTTGGCATCTGCGGACTTGGCCGCAGCGAGTGCGTCACTCAGCTCCTTCGACTGATCACCGCCCCCTTGGGCAGCAGTGGGATTGCCCTGAGTTTGTGCCCGCACGTCGGCTGGAGAAGCGGCCTTGTTGCCGACCGTGGCGTTCATGGCAGGCGTGCCGCCAGTCTCCGGCGTTTCACCTGCCTTGGGCACCTGGCTCGGGGTAGCGCTCACACTCCCGGTGGTCGACGGCTCCGTGGTCTTCGTGGGGCCGGATCCCGCATCAGCAGCGCTCATAGACTTCTCGATCTGGCTGATGCGGTCTGTGCACGGGCCAGCATAGGCAGTGCCCGCAAGCGCAATCGTGGCGGAGACGGCTAACAGCAACGGCTTCATGACTTCCTCCCTTGCCGCCTCTAATGCGCGGCCTGAGGCACCAATCAGAAAGCTCGACGCTTGTTCCAACTGCGGTGCTTGCGGGGAACGGTAGCAAGCGCTGCTCGTTTACGCTGCGGAATTCGTGCGCAGGAGGAACGTTCAATGGCGGACACCTACAAGCTCTTCGAGCTCTCCGAGAACTCGCCAACGGACCGCGCTCTCGAGCCCATCGCCACGGTCAACACGCTGGGCGAGGCTCTCGCTGCGCTCGATCTCCGGGCGGCCGATCAAGCTGGATCGACCAATCGCTTCCTGGTGCAGAGGAACGATGAGCCGCCAATGACGATAGAGGAGATCAGGGACAAGCTGATCTCAGGGGACAAAGTCGGCTTCCGGCCATAGCTGTTGCGGCGGGCGGCGCCCGCGCAAGCTTGAGGCAACGGAACTTCCGCTTCGGCTTCATTGTTACAAAAACCAGCCAATGTTGGCGGTAGCTCAGGAGAGCACGATGGGCAGCACGGCAGACAAGGCCAAGGGCATGGCCAATGAGGCGAGCGGCAAGGTCAAGCGGGGCGTCGGCAAGATAGCCAGCGACCGCGACCTCGAAGCCGAAGGCGCCGCGCAGGAGGTGAAAGGAAAGGGTCAAAAGACGATCGGTAAGGCCAAGGAAGCGGTGAAAAAGGCCGGAAACCTCTGAAGATGGTCCCGAATCCGCCCTCAAGGGTCGCGTCTCGCGGCCCTTTTTTGCGCCCGCAGATAGCCGCTCCGACGAGGACAAGGTACGCGAGGTCACGTGGCGGACGTGGCTGCGCGGAAACTGAGATGAACAACTCCGCATCTAGAAGTCGACGCGACGGAAAGACCAACCTACGACGGTCGCGCTGCCAGCCTGATCGCCGTCCGCCTCAGCTCCCTGGTGACTTGGACAAGTAGCTTGATGACCGACCTTGGCTCTCCACTCTTACCCTTGCCGGATTCGATATCTGCGGCGGACTGGCGACAGATCGTCAACAGTGCGATCGACACCGCGATTGTGAGCACCGACGGAGATGGGCGGGTCACCAGTTGGAATAAGGGGGCCGAGCGCATCCTGGGCTGGAGCGAGGCCGAAATGCTCGGCGAAACGCTCGAACGGCTGTTCTCGGATCCGCAGACTGCGCGCTTGCAGCTCGGGAGGGAGATCGCGGACGCCATAGAGCACGGCCGCGGCGGGGGCGAGGAAGGTTGGCGCCTGCGAAAGGACGGCGAACGCATCTGGGCCGCCGGCGAGATGGCTCCGATACGAGACGGCGCCGGCGAGGTCACCGGCTTCGTCAAAGTTCTGCGTAACCGCACGTCCCAGCGCCAGGCGGAAATGGCCATTGCCGAGGAACGCCGAGCACTCGAGGTGCTGAACCGCGCCTCGTCGGCTCTGGCAGCCGAGGCGGACGTCGAGCGGCTGGTCCAGATTGTCACGGACGCCGGCGTAGAGCTGACCGGCGCCGAGTTCGGTGCCTTCTTCTACAACGTGCTCAACTCGGCTGGCGAGAGCTACATGCTCTACACCCTCTCCGGTGTGCCGATTGAGGCATTCTCCAAGTTCCCGATGCCGCGCAACACCGAAGTGTTTGCGCCGACCTTCAACGGCGAAGGCATTGTGCGTTCAGACGACATCACGAAGGATCCCCGCTATGGGCGGAATACGCCCCTGAAAGGAATGCCTGAAGGGCACCTGCCGGTGAGGAGCTATCTGGCCGTCCCCGTCATGTCGCGGACCGGAGAGGTGCTCGGCGGATTGTTCTTCGGGCACGCCACGCCAGGCGTATTTGGCGAGCGCTCGGAACGTGGCATGGCCGGCCTCGCGGCTGAGGCGGCGGTTGCGATCGACAACGCACGCTTGACGCAAGCTGCCCAGCGCGAACTTGAGGAACGCCGCAAGGCTGAAGAGGCATTGCGCGACCTGAATGCCAATCTGGAGCGCGAGGTGGCAGAGCGGACCTCGCAGCTTCGTGAGCGCGAAGAGGCGTTGCGACAGTCTCAGAAGATGGAGGCTGTCGGGCAGCTCACCGGCGGCGTCGCCCACGACTTCAACAACCTGCTGCAGATCATCATCGGCAACTTGGAGACTCTGACCCGAGCTCTGCAGGGTGAATCCGGCCGGCTGCTGCGTGCCGCGAACAATGCCATGACCGGGGCCAAACGGGCAGCGGCCCTGACGCAGCGCCTCCTCGCGTTTTCGCGTCGGCAACCTCTCAACCCGAAGCCGATCAGCGTAAACACGCTCGTGACGAGCCTTTCCGAACTCGTTCACAGGACCCTGGGAGAAACCATTGCCGTCGAGACCGTACTCGCCGCCGGCCTATGGCAAGTCGAGGTGGATCCTAACGAGCTCGAAGCCGCGATTCTGAACCTGGCGGTCAACGCTCGAGACGCGATGCCCCAAGGCGGCAGGCTGACCATCGAGACGTCCAACGCGCACATCGATGAGGCGTATGCTGCTGCGCATGTCGAGGTCGCCGCTGGCCAGTATGTCGCAATAGCCGTAACCGACTCTGGCATCGGGATGGATGCGAAGACGGTAGCGCAGGCATTCGAGCCATTCTTCACGACGAAGCCCGTTGGAAAGGGTACCGGGCTGGGATTGAGTCAAGTCTACGGCTTTGTCAAACAGTCCGGTGGTCATGTGAAGATCTATTCGGAGCCAGCACAAGGCACTACGGTGAAGATATATCTCCCTCGGCTTGCTAGCGAGAGCGCGTCCGAAGACCTTGAGGTTGAGGCGATCGTCCCGGAAGGCGAGAACGAGACGATCCTCGTCATCGAGGACGACGATGACGTACGAACTTACTCGGTCGAAACGCTTCGCGAACTCGGCTACCGCGTGCTCGAGGCGCACGACGGACCGTCTGCGCTTCGCCTTCTGGAACGCCAGTCGCGCGTGGATCTCCTCTTTAGCGACGTCGTGTTGCCGGGCGGACTGACCGGAGCTCAGGTCGCGGCACAAGCAAGGGAGATGAGGTCGGATCTCAAGGTGCTCTTTACGACCGGCTATGCGAGGAACGCGATCATCCACCATGGCCGGCTGGACAAGGGCGTGAACCTCATCACCAAGCCTTTCAGTGCCAGCGACCTGGCGGCCAAGGTTCGCGACGTGCTCGATGGTCTCGTTTGACCGACCCAAGTGGACCGATGAGCCGAAGCTGCGGCACGCCTCGTTTAAGGGAATTCGCGAGGCCGCAGACCATAGCGAGGTGATGGAGCTCGGCGGCTAGCAATCGCGAAACACAAAGACGAGCGTGGTGCCAGTGCGCGGCCGCTCCGAACCGATCTCGTGTTACTTTGAAGGCGACGCGCGATGTGCTCAAGGTTCGTCCGCGATCAATGGCCAAAAAAACCAAAATGTCGAAAGTTCAACTCATCAACCGGATTACGCGTGAGGCAGCCGACCTTGCCTTTCGAGGCCAGGGGTTTGCGCCCCTCGACGAGCTGCCTATTCCCACCTATGTAACTGATGCCGATGGCGTATTGATCTATTTCAACCGGGCCTGCGTGGATTTCGCCGGGCGGGTTCCTGCCCTCAGTCACGACCGATGGTGCGTGACCTGGCGGCTACATACGCTGGATGGCAAACCCCTCCCGCATGACGAATGTCCCATGGCTGTCGCGCTTCAGAGGCGACGTGCCGTCCGCGGCGAAGCTGCCGTTGCAGAGCGGCCAGACGGATTAAAATCGGCGTTTATGCCCTTTCCCACGCCCATGTTCGCGCGAAGTGGGGATCTGATGGGGGCCGTGAACGTGTTTTTGGATCCGCAGAATGGCGCCGCCTTTCTGACCGACGAGGCGCTACGCTACCGAGTCCTCGCACCGCTGATGGACGAGGGCACCGCAGCCATTTTGCAGGAACTTGCATCCGAGTATGAGCAGAAGGCGCAGCGGCTGCTCACGTGTTAGTCGGCGCGATCAGCGGAAGCACTAGGCACCGCCTGCCGACTCGGCGATACCGGCGGCATTGAGCCCTTTGCCATCACCGTTCGCCGCATCACGATGTTAAATGGCCAGCTTGCCGAGATCCCGCCGAATGCGCCGGCGGACATGCGCACCTGGTCGTGCCACTGCTTCTTCGTGCCCGGCGCGAAGGCGGCCGATCTGCGCGGCCGGATCAAACAACCCCACATCGATGTCACCGACGTGGACGGCGGCTGCTGGGTCTATGGCGGGCGCTTCTGGCTGGAGAAGACGCTGCAGGACCTCGGCAGGCGCTGACCCGCTCGCCCTTCCCCACTGGGTAACCTGCGGCTAGGCTGCACGCCCATGTGCAACCTCTTGTCTGATTGCGGTTCCCCCCGCAAGCAGCAAGCAGCAAGCAGCGGTCATGGAACGACCCGGTTGCGGACAGGGCGCTGCTCGAGCATTCTCCGATCGATGACACAGCCGACAGACTTCGCCTTACTCATCCCCGAGATACGGGAATGGAATCAGGGACGGGGCATTGGGCCTGACGGCTGGATCGGCTGTGTGGGCACCTACGAGTTAGCCATAGGCTATAGCCTCATTTTCTGGCCCGAGTTTGTCGAGTTTGAAGGTTACGCATTTCGCAGCGGCTTCTCGGAAAGCTCTTTACGAGGCTTCGAACAACAGACTGGTGGAGATAAGGTCGCCGTTGAGGCGGTGATGAACCATATCCACATGGTAGATGTGCACGTCAACGTTTCTGAGTACAATATTGAGCAGTTACGCTACTTAGTACGTACCTTGAAAAGCATCTACGAAGTGAAGCTACGGTCAGACTTCCCGAACCGACGTTTCGTCGTAGCGTTCAACGACAAGCCCACTCTTGATCCGATCGACTACGAGTTGACGTTCTGGCAGGTGGCATAAGCTGCTTGCGCAGGCGTGATGGCTGTCCACTACCCTCGTTGCTGCGCCTGCTAATCGGCCAGCTGCTGGCGCAGCAACACCATTCTAATCGTGTCGCGAGAGCTGGCGAAGGAGGATCTCACTCGCACATAGTTCTTTCATAGTACAGCCACGGTTTCCACGCTTTTTCATCTCAAAGTCCCGATTGGTGCGTAGTGTTAGGGGTATCCAGGGATGTATGTGGTCCGTAAAATCAAAGGGCAATTCGCCATCGAGCTTCAGGACTCACCGACCTTCGAAAGCTTTGAGGCCGCTCATGAATGGGCAAGACGCCAACTCGGAAGCGGGTCGATTGCGCTGAGGTCGGGCGAGAGCCTGTCGCCGCGTCGCGTTGGCTCATGGGCTCTTAAGGCATCATAGCCAAAAAGGCCCCGCCCCTCCCGAAGGAGAGGCGGGGCTGGTTGCATTGGGGCGACGCCGCCGCGACGGGCGGAATCGCTGAGGAACCGCCCCAGGTGGCGGCAACCCTGCGGGCCGAACGGCCGAAGCTCAGACGTCGGAATCGTCGATCGACGCGAGGATCGGCTGCGCTTCGCCTTCCGCCTCCGCCCGCTCGGCGCGTCGCACGGCTGCCGCGATCGCCCGGCCGAACGCCTTCAACTCCTCTGCCGTGCCGGTTACCTCCCGGCACCCGCTGGCGACGCTGATCAGGCCCGCCTTGCTGTGCAGGATGGCGTGAGCGGCCGGGATCCTCGCCTCACCCACGCGGCGCCACCCGCTTCGCCGGCCCCTCGATCACGCGATCGAGGCGCTCGTTGAGATGATCGACGCCGGCCTTCATGTCGCGGACCGCGCCCATGATCTCATCTTTCATCTCGCGCACGCTGTCGCGCGTGACATAGGTTTCCGCGGCGTGGATCTTGTGCTCGGCCAGCATGTCCACCGCCAGGCGCGCCTGCGCATGCGCGGCCTGCACCGCCGTGTTGGTCTCGGTGCGCACCTCACGCGCTACTTTCAGAGCCTCGTTCTTCGCATTCTCAATGCGCGTTTCGAAGTGCGGCCGGCTCTACACGTGGCTGGGAACGGCCAAGAAGACTGCCGGGCCGGATGTCGGCTTCGTCACCTTCCACACGTTCCGCCATACCTGGGCGACGTGGATGCGCCGCTATGCCGGGCTCGATACGCGCGGTCTGGTAGGCACCGGGGCATGGCGCGACCACGCTTCTGCCGAGCGCTACCAGCACGTGGAGGTGACGGAGGAAGCCCGGAAAGCGGACCTGCTACCTGTGAAAACGACGTGGAAAGGCCGAAAGAATGCTCGCAAACCCGCATGAATGCTATATTCTGAAATCCCTTCACACGGGAGGGGTCGCAGGTTCAATCCCTGCATCGCCCACCATCGGCCACCGTGCCCCTGCAGCATTGACACGATGCGTGCTTCGAACCGCCTGCAAGAGGCGCTGCCTTCTTTCTGTGTAGTGGCAAGTTGAACAACGCGTGTCGCGCGTTTGTTCGTGCTTCCATTTTACCGCTGCCGCCCTAGCTTAACTTCCGGTCTCGACGGGCGGGTCGGAACTATCGAAGTAATTTCAAACTATCTGCATGCGTGTTTGGCCCATGCCGGTCTGAGAGCCGGCGGTCGCTGACGGGGACGACCGGGCTGGTCGCGGCATCGACACTCGGTGCCGGAGGGTCGGCATTGGCGCAGGCCCAGACGCCGGCGCAGACCACCGCACCGGCAGGCGCAGGCAAGCCGCCGAATGTTCTCGTCAACCTCGGCGACGACATCGCGTCTCTCAGATCAGCGCCTACACGATTGGGTTGATGGGCTACCGCACGCCCAACATCGACCGCTTCGCGGCGGAAGGCGCGATCTTCACGGATTCCTACGGCCAGCAGAGCTGCACCGCCGGCCGCGCCTCGTTCATCCTCGGCCAGGAGCCGTTCCGGACCGGCCTGCTCACCATCGGCATGCCGGGCGATCCGCACGGCATCACCGATTGGATGCCGACCATCGCCGACGTGATGAAGACCAGGGGCTACGCCACCGGCCAGTTCGGCAAGAACCATCCCGGTGACCAGGATCAGCACCTGCCGACCAATCACGGCTTCGACGAGTTCTTCGGCAATCTCTACCACCTCAATGCCGAGGAAGAGCCGGAGGGCTATTTCTATCCGAAGGATCCGGAATTCCGGAAGAAGTTCTGGCCGCGTGGCGTCATCCACTCCCATGCGGACGGACGGATAGAAGATACGGGCCCGCTCAATACGAAGCGCATGGAAACAGTCGACGAGGAATTCCTTGCTGCGGCGAAGGACTTCATCGATCGCCAGCACCTGGATGCCGACTCTCGCCGCGGCGGCGGGCATCGCCGAACGTCTTGAAAAAATGAAGGCCGGCTTCAACGCAGGGACGAAGACCTTCAAGGTTCATCTTCATGGTTACGATCTGACACCCTTGCTCAAGGGTGAGGCCAGACGCCCCCGCGTGTCGCCATGTACCATTTCGACCAGGGCGGAAATCTCCATGTGGCTGCTCGTGCCGATCCAGGGAAAAGATCAAGGAGTTCTTTGCCGACTTTGACCAGTTCCCCCATCAGGAAGGCAGTTCGCTCAATGCAAGCGGAATCAACTACGGGCTGCAGCGTCAGCAACGGGCGTTCACGCGCTTGCAGGATGTAGAGCGGGTGACGCCCACGCGGTGGTGACGCGATCTGCGCCCGGGCACGTCACAGAGGAAGGGACGGCATAATCCGCCCCTTCCTATCACGCAGAGATAGACAACTCCGAAGACGAGGAGCAGTATTCCGGACAAGTCGGCACGGGAGGAAAAGTTATGGATAGACGAGCCTTCCTTTTCGGACTTTGCGGAGTGGGTACTGCTGCAGTCGGAGCCGCGACGCTCGGACCAATGCTGATACAGCCAGCCGAAGCAACGCCGCTCGACATGCTCAAGGACGTGCCGACACCCGAACCTGCAAAGAGCGATGAGGTGTATGGCGAGGCGCCAGACGGCACGCCGGCCGACAGCACCTATTGGGTCTGGCGCAATGGCCGCCGGGTCTGGATTCCGCCGCGGCGCCGGGGCCGCCGGGTCTGCCGGCGCGTCTGGACACGCTGGGGCTGGCGCAGACGATGCTGGTGGCGCTGAACACAGGCGCCGCTTCCAGCGGGCACTACGTAACATGCTGAATGCGGGTGGCATCGGGCCTGACGCTCGATGCCACCCGTTACTTCACCATCTCTGATAGCTTGAGGATCGCCCGCCACGCCGTGGCGGGTATTACGGCGGCTTCCATCATGGAGGCGGCGGCCGGCGCTGAACATCGCCTGCTCACCCCTCCAGCTTATTGAATCTAGACCGGCGGCGTCCTGGTCGTCGGCTCAATGGCCGAATTGTTTGCGCAACTCGCCTTTCGTGGCTTCCAGCGTCTCGCGCTTCGACGAGGAAAGATTGCGTCCTGCCCTGTTGATGTAGAAGGTCAGCATGGACATGGCCGATCGGAACGGAGAGGCCTTCCTCCGATCGCTTTCCTCGGCCGATTTCTTGAGGGATTTGGCTATATTCTCGGGATCGTCGGACTCGAATATGTGCTCTTGCAGGTCCATCGCGTCGCTGTAGCGGGTCACGTCTGCGGACCATTGCTTGCTATGATGGCTCATACTCAACCTCTCATCATTGCCAAGCCGTGTGAGGTCAACGCTCCTGAAGATTGGGCGTTCCTCCACCTCCGATCACAGCGGTGCGTGATGCCGCCGCAGCCCTGCCGAGATGGCGCTGCGGCGTCGGCATTTACGCATCCCTTATGCTCGCAGCGTCAAATGCCAATCGCAAGCTGATAGGGGTTGCGCCACATATCCATTTCCCGCCGCGACGCGAGCCGATGGGCGGGATGGAGTTGGGAAATGTCGCTTCACACCCTCACCCTCAGCGTCAAACGATACATGCAGTGTATCAATGAAGAAGTGGCCGACGCGGCCGAAATGCACCGCCGCTCCTGCAGCGGCGACCTGAATGCCAAGGACCAGGATCCGCGGCGCGAAGGCGCGCGCACGAAGGGTTCGGCGGCCGCGCGGCCGATCCACCCCACGCTGTTCGGCGTCTGAGCGAGCTTCTTCAGACGGGCACCTACTGCGGGGCCCGTTTCGCATCGACGGACGGGAGAGAATGCCTGGCGATGTCGCGACTCTTTGAATCTGCTGGTGATTGAGCGACGATCCGGTTCCCGGCGACCGTGCCCGGGCAATGATTCGGGGAGCCGCACCATGCCGACACTCGTCCAGATCATCGTGTGGATTATCGTCGGGCTCATTGGCGGCACCCTTGCCGGGCTCGCCACCACCTTCACCACCAGGGGCTATGGCATGGCCCGCAATCTCGGCGTCGGGCTGGTCGGCGCCATCATTGGCGGGCTGCTGTTCCGCCTGCTCGGCCTGTGGCCGGGGCTCGACCAGATCGCCATCTCGCTGCGCGACGTGGTCTCCGCCTTCCTCGGCTCGCTCATCGTGCTCGGCGCGGTCTGGGCGTGGCACCGCTGGGGGCGTGGCCAGGCGGGCGGCACCGGCGTCTGACGAGGCCTCGAAGGATGTTGAAGCCGCGCGCCCGCGCCCTCAATTCTGGAACGGGATGGTCCGCCCAGGCTGCTTGGCCTCTCAGACACTCGGGATGATGCGGTTCATTTCGACCAACGCCATCAGAACAGCGTATCGTCATCCTCGGGCGCCGGCTCCAACAGGCCGGGGTCGTCGTTGCGGACATTGTTCACGCGCAGCCCCACCTCCCATTTGTGCATCGGCTCCGAGGGGTAGGGCTTGAGCAGGTCGCGCGGATCCTCGGCATCGCCCAGCCAGCGGTCAGTCCTCCGGGGCGAGGATGACCGGCATGCGGTCATGGATCTCCGCCATCAACTCGTTGGCCGGGCACGTCACCACAGCGAAGGTCTTCTGCTCGAGCCCGGTCTCCGGATCGACGCGGCTCTCCCAGATCGCCGCCAGCGCAAAGGGCTTGCCGCTCTTCATGGCGACGGCGAAGGGGCGCTTGGCTCTCGCCCCCCGGATCGCCTGCCATTCGAAGAAGCCGTCGATCGGCATAATCGCCCGCCGCCAGCGATAGGCGGCGCGGAACATGCCATTGCTGGCGATGGTCTCGGAAGCGGCGTTGATCGGACGGAATTTCGGCCGCGCCTCGCGCACCCAGCGCGGCACGAGGCCCCAGCGCGCCATCATGAAGGTGGCGCCCGGCATGTCGTGCTCGCGGATGATGAGCGGATAATCGAGGCCCGGCGCGCCATTGTAGCGGGCCTTCAGATCGCGCGGCACATCCCCCTGCCGGCGCTCGACGGCGAACGAGGTGACGAGTTCTGCGACGCTGGCCTTGGTGATGACGCGACCGCACATCGCCGCACTATGCGCAGCGCCGCGCGCGCGGACAAGGATGGCCGCTTCTGGCGTGGACTTCAAGACCTACTGACCAGAGCGAATTGCGCACTGAAGAATAGCCCGTGCAACTCACCCCCGACGGTCGGTCTCATTACCACAATGTCGACGCAAGGGCGTAATAATATAGTTGGCTGTACCCTGCAATGAAGCTGAGGACATATATGATATTATTCAATTCGGAAATGATATTATAATTGTTCAAGTTCCGCGCAATGGCGGTGCGGAGATCGCATCGCGCAAGAACACACGCTCCCATCTGAGAGGGTAGACAGGATGACGAGACTGATCTTTGCGATGGCGTTGGATCTGATCAAATCGGATGGAATTCGCGCGCGAGCTTGACGGGAAACTCACCCCACCGCAACCGCCCACGCCCTTCAACGTCACATTCCGCGATGCACAAAATTTGTGCGCAACCACTCCGATCCCAACGCGTTCTAGCGAGGTGTGTAGGCCGAATCCGGCCGACAGCGACGCCTCGCAACCCGGAGCCAGCCCGCCCATGCGCATAGCCCAGATTGCCCCGCTCGCCGAACGCTGCCCGCCGCTCTTCTATGGCGGCACCGAACGCATCGTTTCCTTTCTCACCGAAGAACTGGTCGCGCAGGGACACGACGTGACACTGTTCGCCAGCGGCGATTCCGTCACTTCCGCGAACCTCGTGCCGTGCGCTCCGAAGGCGCTGCGGCTCGACCCCGGCGTGCGCGATCCGCTGGCCTATCATTTCTCCATGCTGGAGGAGGTTCGTCGGCGCGCACACGAATTCGACGTGGTGCACTTCCACATCGACTATCTGCACTTTCCGATGAGCCGGGATTTCGTCCAACGCACCATCACCACGCTGCATGGCCGGCTCGACATGCCCGATGTCCATCCGCTGTTCGCGGCCTATAGCCACGTCCCGCTCTCCTCGATCTCGCATTTCCAGCGCAAACCGATGCCACCAGGGCTGAACTGGGCGGCCAATGTCTATCACGGCCTGCCGCAGGATCTCCTGCCCTACAGCGCCGCCGGCAAGGGCGGCTATCTCGCCTTTCTCGGCCGCATCTCGCCGGAAAAGCGGCCCGATCGGGCCATCGAGATCGCGGTGCGCGCCGGCCTGCCGCTCGTCATCGCCGCCAAGATCGACAAAGTGGACCGCGACTACTGGCACGAGAAGATCGAGCCCATGGTCCGCGCCTATCGCAATGTCGAATATATCGG
This sequence comes from Xanthobacteraceae bacterium, assembly GCA_029266425.1. Classification (GTDB taxonomy): domain Bacteria; phylum Pseudomonadota; class Alphaproteobacteria; order Rhizobiales; family Xanthobacteraceae; genus Ancylobacter. The sequence continues at coordinate 133,568 of JAQSWY010000001.1, read as the reverse complement.
CGAGATCAATGAAGAGCAGAAGGCCGAGTTCCTCGGCAATGCCGGCGCCCTGCTGTTCCCGATCGACTGGCCGGAGCCGTTCGGCCTGGTCATGATCGAGGCCATGGCCTGCGGCACGCCCGTGCTCGCCTTCCGTAACGGCTCGGTGCCGGAGATCATCGATCCGGGCGTCACCGGCATGGTGGTCGACACGATCGACGAGGCGGTGGGCGCCATCCCGGCGCTGGTCGCGCTCGACCGGAAAAAGGTGCGGGAGCGCTTCGACGCGCGCTTCACCTGCGAGCGCATGGCAACGGACTATGTCAGCCTCTATCATGGGCTCGAAGGGGTGCGCCTCGACGGCGCTCGGATGCGCCGCGCGCAGGGTGGCGACCGCGACCTGCACGTCGTTGCCTGAACGCGAGGGGCGACCGACCCCGTAACTCCCTCTCCCCGCGGGGAGGGAGCCCGGTTTTACGAATGCGAGCCAGGAGTGCCGATGCCGATGCACAGCGCCGAAGCCGTCGCGCATGCGCCCGCTCCCGCCGGTCCGGAGGCCAGCGGCCTCGACCAGTTCCTGGTCCCCGCGACCGTCTCGCTGCAGGAGCGTCGCCCGCTCACCCTGAAACACGGCGACACCTTCGGCGTGTTCGACCGCAATGGCGACATCATCGCCGGGCCGGGCAGCCCGGACGGGCTCTACCACCGCGACACCCGCTACGTCTCGCATTTCCTGCTGACGCTGGAAGGCGCGCGGCCGATGCTGCTCTCCTCCACGCTGCGCGACGACAATGCGACGCTGACCTGCGACCTCGCCAATCCGGACCTGTTCGACGGTGACGAGCAGCTGATATTGCCGCACGACCTCGTCCATGTGCGGCGCTCGCGCTTCCTGTGGCAGGGCAAATGCTATGAGCGGGTGTCGCTGCGCAGCTTCGACGAGGACACCCGTACGGTGCGCCTGCTGTTCGACTTCGCCGCCGACTATGCCGACCTGTTCGAGGTGCGCGGCACCCATCGCGAGCGGCGCGGCACGCACAATCCGGCACGGGTGGATGGCGCCAGCGTCGCGCTCTCCTATACCGGGCTCGACACGGTGACCCGGACCACGACGCTGAGCTTCGATCCGAAGCCGCAGTCGCTGACCGCCAGGCGCGCCGTCTACGAGATCGCGCTGCCGCCGCGCGAGACCCAGCTGATCTTCATCGAGATCAATTGCGGGGTGATGGCGGAGACTGCGGGCACCCGCCGGCGCTTCTTCGTCGCGATGCGCGACGCACGCCGCGCCTTGCGCTACGCCTCTTCGCGCGCGGCGTCCATGGCCACCTCCAACGACATCTTCAACGAGGCGGCGCGGCGCAGCGTCTCCGACATCTACACGCTGATCACCGAGACACCGGAGGGTCCCTACCCCTATGCCGGCATACCCTGGTTCAGCACGGTGTTCGGCCGCGATGCCATCATCACCGCGCTCGAGACGCTGTGGCTCGATCCGGAGATCGCCAAGGGCGTGCTGCGCCACCTCGCCGCCAACCAGGCGACGAGCTTCGATCCCGCCGCCGATGCCGAGCCGGGCAAGATCCTGCACGAGGTGCGCTATGGCGAGATGGCCGAGCTCGGCGAAGTGCCGTTCCGCCGTTATTATGGCAGCATCGATTCCACCCCGCTGTTCGCGATGCTGGCCGGCGCCTATCTCGAGCGCACCGGCGACCTCGCCACCACCCGCGAGCTGTGGCCGCACGTGCGGGCGGCGCTCGCCTGGCAGGAGAGCGAGGGCGACCGCGACGGCGACGGCTTCATCGAATATGGCCGGCGCACCAGCGAGGGGCTGGTCAATCAGGGCTGGAAGGACAGCCATGATTCCATCTTCCACGCTGACGGCACGCTCGCCCGCGGGCCGATCGCGCTCGCCGAGGTCCAGGCCTATGGATATGGCGCGCTGATCTCGGGCGCGGAAATCGCCCGTGCGCTGGGCGACGAGGCCTATGCCGGCGAGCTGACCGCCAAGGCTCAGGCGCTGCGCACCCGCTTCGACGCCGCCTTCTTCGACCGCGAGCTTGGCACCTATGTGCTGGCGCTCGACGGCGACAAGCGGCCCTGCCGGGTGCGCTCCTCGAATGCCGGCCATGTGCTGTTCACCGGCCTCGCTCTGCCCGAGCGCGCGCTCGACGTGGTGAGCACGCTGATGGACCCCACGTCGTTCTCCGGCTGGGGGGTGCGCACCATTGCCAGTATCGAGAAGCGCTACAATCCGATGAGCTACCACAATGGCTCGGTGTGGCCGCACGACAATGCGCTGGTTGCCGCCGGCTTTGCCCGCTACGGCTTCCGCCGGCAGGCGGCGCGCATCTTCGAGGGGCTGTTCGCGGCCTCGACCTATATCGAGCTGAGGCGCCTGCCGGAGCTGTTCTGCGGCTTTCCCAAGCAGCGCAGCAATGGGCCGACCTTCTACCCCGTCGCCTGCTCGCCGCAGGCCTGGGCGGCGGCGACGCCGCTCTCGCTGCTGCAGAGCTGCATCGGGGTCAGCTTCCGTCCGGGGAGCTGCGAAGTGGTGTTCGACCGCCCGGTGTTGCCCGACTTCCTCCATGAGGTGACGCTGCGGGGCATACGTTGCGGCGAAGGCGGGATCGACGTCTTCCTGCGCCAGTCGGGGCCGGAGGTGGTGGTGAGCGTGCTCCAGCGCAGCGGCGGCTCGCGCGTGGTGACGCACGCGTGAGGTTCCTCACCTCTCCCGTCGGGGAGCGGGAGCGCTTACTGTGCCGGCTTACAGGTGCCGAAAGCGGTCAGCACGGTGTCGTGGTCGACCACGGTGAAGGTCACGCCCGGATTGCTGCGCGAGGGCTGCATCACCCAGGCCGTGTGGCCATCGACGCCCTGCAGGATCAGCCCGTCGCCAGCACTCGCCATCGAGGCGATGGAGGAGATGTGCGGCAGCCCGGCCTTGCTGGTGCTGGCTATGATCTGCTTGCCGAAATGCACCAGCATGCGGCTCGGCAGCGGCAGCTCGCCGAGCGTGGAGGCCGGGGCGCAGCCCTTGCCCGCCTCGCACACGAACGCCTTGTCGAGCGTGCAGTCGAACGGAGCCGGCAGCGGCGGGACTTCGCTCGCGGCCGGCGCTGCGGTGGCGGGGGCCGGCACGGTCGGGGTCTGGGCAAGGGCCGCACTTGCCGCAACGGCAAAGGCGGCACCGAGGACGATGCGCATCATTGGAAAAGCCTGCCTGTTTGAGGGAGCATGTCAGCTCAGTACGGGACCGGCGTGCGGCAAGGCGGATAGGGCGGCGCGCCGCAATATCCCGGGCCATAGACCGGCCCGTAAACCGGAGGCGGCGGTGGGTAATAAGCGGGTGCCGGCCCTCCATAATAATAGTAGTTGTCGTGGTGATGATGATGATCGGAGGCCGCGACCACCGCGCCGCCGATCACCGCACCGGCAATCAGGCCGCCGACCAGTGCCCCGGTGTCGTTGTGCGCCCGCGCCGGGGTGGCGGCGGTGATCGCGATGCCGAGTGCGGCGACAAGCGCCGCGGCGGGTAGCCGTACCAGATGTGATGCCATCATTGCTGCCCCGGTTGGATGCGCGCAAAGGATCGCCGAGTGCCGCGACGGAAACAAGCCCTCCCCCGGCACAAGGTACCGCCAGATCGACCGGCCGACTGTCACGCAATTGTAGCAACCACCTGCTCCCTTCGCCCCGATGAAACAGGAAGCTGGCCATGTCCAACCGCACCGACGACGAGCTGAGCCGCATTAAGGACGAGATCTCGGACAGCTTCGACGAGGAGCTGGAGCTGCAGATGGAGGAGGACCGGCTCGACGAGCTGGTCGCTGCGGGCATGACGCCGCCGGGCGAGAAGGCGGTCGACCGCAAGCTCTATTTCCGCGAGCTGTTCCGCCTCCAACATGAGCTGGTGCGCCTGCAGGACTGGGTGCAGTACAAGAAGCTGAAGGTCGTGGTGATCTTCGAGGGCCGCGATTCCGCCGGCAAGGGCGGCGCGATCAAGCGCGTCACCCAGCGGCTCAATCCCCGTGTCTGCCGCACCGTCGCCCTGCCCGCCCCGACCGAGCGGGAGCGCGGCCAATGGTATTTCCAGCGCTATGTCCCGCATCTGCCGACCGGCGGCGAAATGGTGCTGTTCGACCGCAGCTGGTACAACCGCGCCGGCGTCGAACGCGTCATGGGCTTTTGCACGGAGGACGAGCTCGAGGAGTTCTTCCGCTCGGTGCCCGAGTTCGAGCGCATGCTGGTGCGCTCCGGCATCGTGCTGGTGAAATACTGGTTCTCCATCACCGATGAAGAGCAGGAATTCCGCTTCCGCATGCGGATCGAGGATCCGCTGAAGCAGTGGAAGCTCTCGCCCATGGACCTCGAAAGCCGCGTCCATTGGGAGGACTACACCAAGGCGAAGGAAGAGATGCTGGCGCGCACCCATATCGATGTCGCGCCCTGGTGGGTGGTGCAGGCGGTCGACAAGAAGCGGGCGCGGCTCAACTGCATCGCCCATCTGCTGGCGCAGATCCCCTATGAGGACGTGCCGAAGGCTGAGTTCGAGCTGCCGGAACGGGTGCGGCACGCCGACTACAGCCGCACGCCGGTGCCGCCCGAAATGTACGTGCCGGAAGTTTATTGAGGCCGGTCAGTCGCTGTCGACCACCACGTCGGGGATGATGAAGCGCTCGGTGCCGTTCACCGTCACCACCGTGTTGTCATTCTCGCGCGCGGTGGCGACGATGCCGCCCCCGGTTGCGGTGACGAGGCCGTGGCTGAAGCGCAGCGTGCGCTTGGTGCCGTCCGGAAAGCTGATCTCGACGCTCGCCCTTCCCTGCCCGCGGCGCGTCACGCCGAAGCGGCAGGAGCGCACGGCCTCATCGCCCGTCACGCGGCAATCGAGCTCGCCAGCGGCATTGGCATTGGTGCCGGGCGGCAGCGCGTCGCTCTTCTGCGCGTCGCCCTTCGGGGCCGCCTGCGCTGCCGCCTCGCGCAGATAGCGCCCACTGGCCCAGCCGACGGTATCGGCATCGCCCTGCAGCTGGACCTTGCACCACCTCGCACCGGCGACCGGGCGGCGGCCGAGATTGCGCACCACCGCGCCCTCGTCGATCTTCACGATGATCGCATCATTGGCGGAGGGGCCGGAACGGATGTTCAGGGTGTCGCCGGGGACGAGCCCCGTGACCTGCCAGAAATCCGGCCCGCCGTCGGCAAAGTCCGGCTGCGTCGGGGCCGCGGCCTGGGGGGCCTGAGCTTGGGTTTGGTTCGGCGCGGGGGCGCGGCCGCTGCCGGTAATGCCGAGATCGAGGGTGTAGTCGGCGCTCTCGCCTCGGCGCGCGGCGGCACGCACCAGATAGACCTGCACCACATAGGTGCCGTCCGCCGGAAGCACGCCGCTGAAATCGCCGCCGGAGATCGAGCCGTTGAAAATGGCGGTCTCGTTGCCGGGCGCCATGACATTGAAGCTGGCGCTCGGGTTGCGGGCGCGGAAGGTCACCGCCATGGTCTGCCCGGCGCGGGCGCCGAGCCGGTATTCGACCGTGTCGCGGCCGCGGACATTGCCCGTGTAAGAGGCCGAGCTGGCGCCGGCGGCAAAACGCACATCGACGCGCCGGACCTCATCGGCAACCGCACGATGGCTGGATGCGGCGAGTAACGCGACCGCGCCGACGAACAGGGACAGCATTGCGCGCTTCATCGTGTCCTCCTCACACGCCGACACTTGAGCGCAGCCGGGACAACCTGGCAATGGTTGCCTATTCTCGTCCCGCGTCGCAAAATCAAATCATGGACAGTGAGTCGAAAGACCTGCGGCTGCCCCTGATGATCGGCAAGGACAAGGCCGCGCCGGAGTGCTGGCACCTTGCAGAGGGAATTTCCACGAAAGCGGCCGCAGTTTATCGCCTGATCGGGACTATACCCGAAGCAAAACCATTGCTTTCCGACATGTATGTCTGGCTGGGTGGATCAGGCCTTACTTCCGAAGAGCTCACCAAAGCGCTCGAGCGGCTGAAAAAATCACGCCAGACCTGAGCAATGCAGCCGGCCTCGGCGGCGCCTGGTCAACTGCGCATCGAGCGCGCCATCAGGATGGCCGCGGCCAGCATCGCGAACACGGCTCCATAAGCGATATAATCCGCCAGCATCTGAGCATTCTCCTTAAGCTGGCAAAGCATAATATGCGCACTTACCCAACGAAAGCCCCTTGCCGACTTTCCTCCAGCAAAATGAACGCAGGAAAATTACTTCATATTCGAGATCAATATATGCGGTAATTTAGATAGAGGGTGAGCGAGGGAATGGGAGGCGCGGGCTGGGATGCGGATCGACGGGCAATGCCATTGCGGCCGGGTGCGCTACGAGGCCGAGATCGATCCCGACCAGGTGTCGATCTGCCATTGCACCGACTGCCAGAGCCTCACCGGCTCGGCCTTCCGGGTGACCGTGCTGGCGAGGCGCGGCGCCGTGCGCCTCAGCGGCGAGGAGCCGAAGCTTTATGTCAAGCTCGGCGAAAATGGCCGCAAGCGGCTGCAATATTTCTGCGGGGAATGCGGCTCGCCGCTCTTCACCACCGGCGAGGGCGAGGACGCCGAAGAATGGGGCGTGCGCTGGGGCAGCATCCGCCAGCGCCGCGAGCTGACACCGAAGCGGCAGATCTGGTGCCGCTCCGCCGCGCCGTGGCTCGGCACGCTCAAGGCCCTGCCCGGCAGGCCACGGGAGTAGAAAGCAGCGCCCGCGGGTTTGCACCGGCCGCGCGATGATTATGTAGGTCTGGCCTGTTCAGCCGGAGATACCCATGAGCGCGCGATTGCCTTCCGCAAACCCCGACACGCCGGAGTCCGCAACGGAAGATGAGCGCAAGGCCCATCTGGACCGGTTGCTCGATGAGGCGCTGGCCGAGACGTTTCCCGCCAGCGACCCGCCGGCGATCACGCTTCCAGCGCCGACCGCCGAGGAGCGCGAGGAGGATGCGGGCATATAAGGTGGCGAGGGGCTGCCCCCAGCCACGTCATCCTGAGGTGCGAGCAAAGCGAGCCTCGAAGGATGTTGAAACAGAGCGACGGCCGCCGAGGCGAACATCCTTGGAGGCTCGGGCTCAGCCCGAGCATGCAGGATGACGTGGTGAGGGATGGCGCAGCGGCTGTTCGTTGACATCGATCGCGACCGGGACGGCGAGCCCCCTCACCCCTTCCCCACCGGAGCAATGATGCGGTCGAGCCTGTCCCCCACCCGGTCGATCGCCTTCACCACCCGCTCCTCCAGTTCGCGCATGGCTTCGCGCGACACGTATTCGCGCGCCACCTGCTCGCGGAAATGCGCCAGCGCCGCTGCCTCGGAGACGATGCGCTCTTCCGCCTGCTTCAGCTTGCCCTCGATGTCGCGCGCCGCGATCTCGGCATGGGCCGAGCGATCGGCGGCGCGGACCAGGAAGATGACCACACCGACGAGATGGGCGCCGAGGATGATGAGGACGCTGCCGTTGATCTGCCAGTCGACCACCATCACCGCCACCCGCACAGAGCGCGGCCGGCAGCATTGTGCGCCTTTACATTGCGAATAGTCTCGTCGCTGTCGCTGGCCGACCATGAGATGGCGCGGAACGAGGCGCACGCCGTCCTAGTCGCGCCGCTGGAAGCCGTCGTCGTCGCGCAGCCGCCCGTCAAGAGCGTCGCGCTCAGCGCGAGCGCGAGCCGCACCCGCCTTGCGGATGGCGGCATCCGCCACCCTGTTTGCACGGTCGATTTCATGGGACTGACCTTTCTGGAATGCGCGCGAGAGGAGAGCGAGGGCGAGGGCCGCCGCCGCACCCCACAGCGCGAGCGTGCGGGCGACGCCAAAGCCGAACCAGGTGAAGGCGAGGAAGCTGAGCCCGGCGAGCGCAATGAGCGCGAGCACGAACTGAGCCTCCCAGGGGATGAGCGCGATGAGGTTCATGCCTCCGCCCTCCTCAGCCGATGCACGAAGAAGCCGATGCCGATGGCGAGCGCGCTCACCACCACCGCGGCGATCGCCCATTGCAGCGGCCCGGGGCTGGAGGCGGCGCTCAATATGGTGGTGAGGATGCCGCCGCCGGTGGCGAGGCCTTCGGGGGTCCGCAAGGCATCGATCAGCGTCTTGTCGGCCGGCGCCTTGCCGTCCGCACCGCGACGCTCGAGCCGCTGCCGGATGGCCGCACGCGTCGCGGGACCGGCGATGCCGTCGACGCGGATGCCGGCCCGCTTCTGCAGGTCGCGCACCGCATTGACCGTGGCCGGCCCGTCGACGCCATCCACCGGGAGCTCATAGCCGAGCGCGGCGAGATCGCTCTGCAAGGCGCGGATCTCGTCGGTGGATTGCGGGCGCTCCACCGGAATATCACCGAACAGCCGGCACGCCTTGGCGAGCCACGCCTTGCGGCCGGCGAGCCCATTGGTGCCGCCATTGATCCTGCGGGTGATGGCGGCGATGTCGTCTCTATAGCGCTTCTCCTTCAGCGCCCATTTGCCGAGCACGCCGTCGGTCTTCCCCCCGCCGCGCGCCCCGCCGAAGAACACCTCGGCGAGCGGGCAATCGACGAGGGCCTTTTGCGGGCCCTCCTGCGGGCGCCAGACGATAGTGGGCGTAGAAGCTTGGGTGGGCGAGGCTTGGGTGGGTTTCGAGGCGGGAGGCTGCACGGCGCGTTCATGGGTCGACGCCACGGCGCGATCATCGGTCGACGCCATGGCGTTTTGCCCATTCTTCCGGGGTGAGCGGCTGGTCCGAGATGTCATGGGGCGTGTGCTGATTGTCCGATCGCTCGGTGAACATGCCGAGCTCCTTGCCGAGCAGTTCCAGCGCGCGATTGGCGACGCTGCCGTCATATTTGCCGCGGGCGGTCTCCCCGCCCCCGGCCTCGCCGAGCTGCAGAGCGCGCTCGACATTGTCGACCAGCCGCGCGAGCACCCATTGCCGGGTGGGCGCGGGGGGTCGCGGTAGGTCCGTGATGGGAAGACCTGTTTGAGCACCAGATTCGCAGTCCGGGGCCAGCCCTCCCCGATCCGTCATCCCCGGCCTTGTGCCGGGGACCTCGATTCCCGACAGCGCATCAGAGGGTTGGGGTGGGGGCACTGCGAACGGCTCACCCCGCAATTCCCGCACCCGCCGCACCACATCCCCGCGCGCGCAGAGCCGCGCCGCGATGTGGGAGCCGGCCTTGTACCCGGCGATGAGCAGCGCCTCGTCGAGCGTCGCGCCATCGGCCAGCGCCCGCGCGAAGCGTTCGTGCCGCGCATTGGAAAGAACAGGCATGGGAGAACTCACTTTGGCGGGAGACATGCGCTGTTGCAGCATCCTTCGAGGCTCGCTGCGCGGCGCCTCAGAGACTGACCCGTTATTGGTCGGTGCGAGGTGAAGCGAGCAATTCCGTCGTCATGGCCGTCCCCGGGCTTGACCCGGGGATCATCCCGGCCATCCACGGTTGTTCCTGGCGGCAAGGTCGTGGATGCCCGGGACAAGCCCGGGGCATGACGACGTACCTAAATCAAGCCGTCATCCCGACCGGTGGCGACGCCGGAGAGCCGGGATCGCAAAAAGGTGTTGCGCGGGACTTCCCCGCAATCCCGGCTCGGCTCATCGCCGTCCGCGATGACGACGGGTGACGAGAAGAAACAAAAAAGCGCCCGGACTCCTCATCCGGACGCAGCTCTTCACGCTCTGAATCCTACGCACCCCACCCGACAGGTCAAAGCACCCTGTGGACAGCCCTCACTGCGCCAGCACGGCGCCGTCACAGCGGGCGCCGGAGACCCACACATCGGCCTCGCCGAGCCCGATGCCCAGCGTGCCGAGCAGCGAGGAGACGAGCCCGTCCACCGCCGGCGTCACCGTGGTCAGCGCCGCCGCGACCGCGCTGGTGATGGCGTTGGTGGTCGGGCCGAGCCCGAGGCCGAGGCCCAGCAGCTTCACCTCCAGCTCGAGATCGGAGAGCAGCGAGCCGGTCAGCGAGGTGGTGAAGTCCGCGCTACGCACCGTCTTCTTGGTGATTGCGGAGATGTCCGCGGCGCTGAACTTCAATTCGCTCGGCGCCAGCGATCCCATCTTGGCATGGGCATAGCCGGTCACCTTCACCAGGAGCAGCACATTGGCGAGCGTCATGCGCTCCGGCGCGAGCACCCTGGTGAAATCGTCGAGGTCGTCGAGATCGACATCGCCGATCCAGGCCTCGAACACGCCGCTCTTCGCCATCACGCTCGCCTTGGGCGCGGTGGGCGTGGTGCAGTCCACGTCGGAAAGGCTCGCCTCGCCGGAGGCCGCCTCCACCACCAGCGGGAGATGGACGGAGGCGAGGCCGGTGATCCCGGCGACCGCGATCGTGGTGGAGATCTTCGCCCGCGCCTGCGCGGTGCGCACCGCTGCCCCGGTGCCGCCGACCGTGACCCAGCCGCTCTCGCTCGGCGGCTGGCCGATGGCGAGCCACACCTTGAGATTGGCGAGGCCGGGAATGGCGAGGCCGAGATCGAGCGCGAGCTGCCGCGTGCCGTTGGAGGCGACGGCGGCGGCGCTGATCACGTCCATCAGCTGCGCCTTCACCCCGGTGCCCGGCCCCTCGCCGAGCGCGAGCCCGCCATATTCGCCGAGGTCGAGCGCAGCGCTCAGCGGCACGCTCACCGTGCTGCCGACGCCGCCCTTCAGGGCGTTGAGCGAGGCGTTGAGCGCGGCCTGCGTGCCGGTCGTCGGCGAGGAGGTGTCGATCAGCGCGTCGATCACGTCGCGCATCTTCACGCTCGAGGCCAACACGTCGTCATAGGTCGCGGCGGTGAGGCGCGCCTCGGTGGCGAGCGCCTTGGTGAAGCCGAGGAGCTCGACCCGGGCATCGACCAGCGCCCGGTAGTCGGCGACATTGAGCGAGATCGAGCTGCCGGTGAGCCCGGAGAGCACCGCATTGGCGACCCCGCCATTCAGCGAGGCGAGCCGCGAGCCGACGCCGAAACTTGCAAACTCGCTATTGGCCGCGGTGCCGACCGCGCCCACCAGCACGCTGTCGCCGAGCCCCAGCGCCTTGCCGAAATAGACCTCGGCCTTGTTGGTGGCGGTGACCCGCGCGGCGTTCAGCGGGGTGGCGTCCGCCTTGAAGCGCTGCGCCACCGGAATGGCGGGATCGGACGAATAATGGCCGAGCACGACCGCCATGCTCTCCGGCGCGGCGATGCCGTTGTCGCGCATCGCCGCATCCGCCGCGGCGCGGGCGCGCGGCAGGTCGCGGGCGGCAGCGATGGCGGCGAGGTCCACCGCGTTCTGCACGTGCCGTCGCGCCAGGAAGAAGGAGCCGAAATCGACCGCAAACCCGGCGGCGCCGACAAGCATCAGCGTCGAGCCGCCGACCATGATCGCCACCGCGCCGCGCCGGTCCTGCGCGAAGCGGGCGAACAGCGGGTTGAGGCGGGCGAGGCGCGCGCGGGCGATCATCAATAGCCCCCGCGGCGCACGACGGCATCGCGCTCGAACGGCTCGTTGGCGATGGCGATGAGGCCGGAGAAGGCCTGGAAGCCGATATAGGACGGGTCGTAGCGCAGCTTCACCCGATAGAGCTGGGCGTTGGCCGGATCGACCGAGAAGTTCACGGTCAACTTGTCGGCGCGCAGCAGCTGGTAGTTGGGCAGCGCGCTCGCCACCGTGGAGCGGGCGATGCTCTCGCGCTCGGTGTCCGACAGCCCGCCCACCGAGGCCCGCGCCGCGGTGGAGGCGAGCTCCTGCACAGAATGCATGATGCCGAACTCGATGCCGTAGCAGATGATGCCGAGCAGCAGCATGACGAGGATCGGGCACACCATGGCGAACTCGATCGCCGCGACGCCGCGCTCATCCTTGACCCCGTTGCGGCGGGCAAATCGGCGGAGTTTCGGCGGGAGAAGAGCGACCATGGAGCGCCCCTACATTGGAACAACTCCATGGAAAACTATTCGATAGCAGTTGCAAATTGCTTCCTAAAGAATGGTTACCATGTGCTTCGATGCGGCCGCTCTCTACTCTTGTATAACGCATGCATGATTAGTGAAACGCGGCTTGCCGCGAGTATCCGGCGGGCGTTGTGCTGCATCATCTTACCGACAGTGCGTCGGCTTGAGCATCCTTCGAGGCCGCCTGCGGCGGCACCTCAGGATGAGGCGTGCTAAAAGAACGACCTCATCCTGAGGTGCGAGCGCCAGCGAGCCTCGAAGGATGCTGAAGCCGGGCGACCCCTTCAGTCGCCAGCAGCTCCAAGCAACGGGCCAGTGCGCCCGCCCCTCACGGATACGGGCCGGAACTACCGGCGCCCACGAGACGTTGTCCCCACGTATAGCGATTGAGCTCACTGGAATTGCGGAAAGCCAACCGCTCTCCGGCAGGCGTCCCGACCTCCGCTCCGGCGGCGCTGTGCCATATTCGACGGAGGCTCACCATGTTTTACGCACGACGGCAGGCCAATCATCCGCCGCGTTACTGGCATGCGAGACTGCCGCAGCCGATCCCATTGAATCGCGGGCGTCCCATCAACACCCTGTCCGACGCATCGAACTATATTGACGGCCGGTTTCCGGTGAACCACCGGGGCGAGAGCGTCCACAGCGTCGCCGACGCCCTGCGGGCGGGGGCCGAGAGCGGCCACAGGACCGACATCGAGTTCGCCGCCCTCATGCTGCGCCAGCTCCTCGCCGAACGCGCGGCGTGAACCACGTCGTCCTGGGAGGCCGACCGATAACTCCCCAATCAATGTCATCCCCGGCCTCGTGCCGGGATCTCGATTCAGGGCAGCGCGTCAGAGGCCGAGATGGCCGGGACAAGCCCGACCATGACGCGACATTTGATCCAGGAGCCACCCGTGCCCGGCAAAGCCGAGCGTCGAAGGATGCTGAAACAGGACGCCCCCCGACCGCTCCGACCCACCCGGTATCGCAATCGTGTGAATTTACGGGGCCATGCCGCTTGGCTTTTGTGCGCTGCAATGACATAACGCTGCAGTGCAGCGCGATTGGCGTCGCGCCGCATGCCCTCCTTGGGCGTTTCCTCCCTAGACTTGGGCCGCTCCGCTCGCGTGAGCGGCCCCTTTTCTAAGGGGCGCCCAGCTCAATGCTCGGCGCCGGACCTGCGCTTCCCCGCCGACATGCAAGCGTCATCTCTGTCCGGTCAAATCTGCACGCGCAGGATGCCGATCGTCCTTTTTGCATCCTTCGCAAAGGGGGCACTTGCCGCCCGGGATGCTCGATGGCTGACCGGGCGGCGATTTTTGCCGAGCCATGGATCCAGGTCTGGCTCGCGATACACCAGATGAGCCGTCATCTCCGGGCTTGGTCCCGGGGACCCACGTCCGTGACGAGGGATCAACCGTGGATGGCCGGGATGATCCCCGGGTCGAGCCCGGGGACGGCCATGACGGCGGAAATGGCCCGCTTCACCTCCCGCCGACCAAGCGCCGGTCCGGCTCCGAGATGCGAGCGCGAGCGAGCCTCGAAGGATGCTGCAGCCGCGCGCCCCCTCCCCGCCCCGAACCATGAGCCGCCGGCTGCGTTGTTGCGCACGTGCGGGTCCGGCGTAGGGTGGAGGGTTCCCATGTCCTCAGAAAACGGCGAAGCAGCCGACGACGAGACCGAACCGCGCACCGGCACCCCGGAGACGCGGCTCAACGAGACCGAGTTTCGCCGCCGCTTCCTCGAACGCTTTCGCGATCCGGCGTTCCACGTGCTCGGCCCGCAGCTGGACGATATCGCGCATGCGGCGTGGGATGCCTATTCGCACCATCGCAAAAGCCCGCACACGCGGCCGGCCGGCAAGGGCTACGCCGATCCGGCCTATCAGCTCGCGCTCGACTGGATCCACACGCGGGACGCTATCGAGGCGGCCCGGCGGCGCCATGACAACCCCTCGGGCCGGACCCGGCTGCTCCTCATCGTCGCCTCGCCGCGCAACGAGCACAGCTGCCCTGGCGAGATGTCGAAATCCTATCGCCTGATGGAGATCGCGCGCGATGCGCTCGCCGCGCGCGGGGCGGAGATCGAGACCCTCGACCTCAGCCGCCTCACCTCGGAGTACGGACGCACCATCCATCCGTGCAAGGCCTGCTTTTCCACGGCGGCGCCGCTCTGCCACTGGCCCTGCTCCTGCTATCCGAACTATTCGCTCGGCCAGACCAATGACTGGATGAACGCCATCTATCCGATGTGGGTCGCGGCGCACGGGGTGATGATCGTCACCCCCGTGCATTGGTACCAGGCGACATCGCCGCTCAAGCTGATGATGGACCGCCTGGTGTGCGCCGACGGCGGCAATCCCGATCCGACCGCGACCAACGGCAAGGACGCGGCAAAGGCCAAGCGCATCGAGCTCGGCGGCTGGCACTACCCCCACCATCTCGCCGGCCGGCACTTCGCGGTCGTCGTCCATGGCGACGCCGAGGGCACCGAGAGTGTCCGCCGCGCCCTTGCCGACTGGATGGCCTCGATCGGCATGCGCCCCGCCGGGCGGCTCGCCGAGCTCGATCGCTATGTCGGCTATTGGAAGCCCTACGCCACCAGCCACCGCCATCTCGACGCCGACACCGCGCTGCAGGACGAGGTGCGCAACGCGGCGCTTACCCTGTTCGAGGCGATCGAGGCCGCCCGCCGCACCGACCGCCCGGTGCCGGGCGAGGACCTCGAGGAACCGCGGCGGAAATAGCGGCCGGTTCAGTAGGAAGGCGGATCGCTCGCCGGGAAGGATTCGTCGCCGGCCTGATCGACCTTGTCCCAATCCTTCGGCGGATTCTGCATCTCCTCGGGGCCGGCATTGCGCCGCTCCCGGCCGCGGTCCGTTCCGGCATCTTCCGTCTGCATCCGGGGCCGGTTGTTCTGCATCCACAACAGCGCGCCGACCGTGGCGGCGAGGGTCATGGTCGGAAAGAGACGAAGCATCATCGGAGCCATCCTCGAGGGTTGCGAATGAGAACGCGGGACGTTCCGGCGCGTTCCGGGCCCGGGCGAGGATTCGACGGGGGAGAGGCCGAGCTGCTTCAGCATCCTTCGAGGCTCGCTGGCGCTCGCACCTCAGGATGACGTTCGACTAGAAGCCACATCATCCTGAGGTGCCCGGCAAAGCCGGGCCTCGAAGGATGCTGCAGCAGGGCAACGCCCCACTCAACCGCTGACCAGCGCCACCCTGTCGAACGTCGCGAACACGCCGAAATGGTCGGAGATGAACCGGCCGTTGCGCTGGATGCGCAGCACCTCGATGCTCGAGACGATCGGGATCGCGCGATGGCCGGCCCTGAGCAGCACATAGTCGAGCCGCTCGCTGCGCGCGGGCCGGTCGTCGGCGTCCTCGTGGAGATTGGTGTCGGTCACCACCGTGTGCCCGCTCTCGACAGAGTTGCCCAAGAGCGTCCACGAGTCGCGCACGCCGCCGAGCCCGTTCAGCATCTTGGCGTAATTTCGCCCGCAACATTCAGGTTGCCGTCAACTTCGTCGAGCTTGATGTCCGTCGCCATTGGCGCTGTCCCCCCGTCGTCGATCATTCCGGTTGTGGCGGCACGAGGCCGCCAGTCTGCTTGCCCGCCCGCGCGCGGTCCAGTCGGATTGGAAGTTTGGGAGACGGCTCTACTCCAGCATCCTTCGAGGCTCGCTGCGCTCGCACCTCAGGATGAGGTTTTCCTCAAGACGACCTCATCCTGAGGTGCCGCGAAGCGGCCTCGAAGGTTGCTCACCCCGAGCGACACCCGGCCCGCTCCGCAAACCCGAACCCCACCGCCAGCTCGTCGAGGCTCATCCGCAGCAGCCACCCCAGCCGGTCCCGGCCCCGCGCCGTCGCCATGTCCATAGCGTCGGCGACCTCGGCGATGGTCAGACCCTCTTCCAGCACGAGCCGCGCGATCAGCGCCGGCTGCACGCCGAGGTCCTGCTCGGCCCGGCGCAGCGCGCGGGCGGCGTCGCGCTGGCGGTCGGTGAGGCCGTCGAACGAGCGCACCCCGCCATCCACCCGCTCGCGGGTCAGATCGAGCGCGCGCAGGCCGCCGGCGCCGGCCTCCTCGGTGAGATGCTGCCAGTGCCGGCCGGCGATGAACTGGTGCTCGTCGATCTGCCGCCGCGCCCACAGCGCGCCGAGCGGGTCGCCGCGCACATTGCGCGTCACCCGGATCCGCGTCCCGTCATAGGGATCGCGCACCACGTCATCGAGCGTGATCGCCCCCCTTGGGGCGTCGAGCGCGCGGCGGTCATGGTCCCAGCGGGCCGTGCTTCTGTCCGCACGCTCGCGCACATAGTCGGCCACATAGTCGGCAAGCAAGGCGTGGCTAGGCTTCGCCATCCGCTCGGCACTCCTCGATTTGCGATGAAGGACTTCAGGCCAGCGAGCGGGACAGTGCCTTCAGCCGCGCCGCCATCGCGGCACGCCGCTCCCCGGAAAGCGCGGCCCCGCCCTCCGGCTCCGCCCGCAGCAGCTTATCCAGCCGCGCCGCCTGGTGGCGCACCGGGAGCGTCTCGGCCTCGACCAGCCGGCGCAGCTGCGGCGGGCTGGGAGCGAAGGCGAGATTGGCGGAGGCGAGAACCCCCTCCACCTCGCCGCGCAGCCAGCGACGGCAGGCGCGGGCAATCGCCCAGGCCGGCTCGCCCGCCAGCGCCTCGA
Organism: Xanthobacteraceae bacterium; assembly: GCA_029266425.1. GTDB lineage: Bacteria > Pseudomonadota > Alphaproteobacteria > Rhizobiales > Xanthobacteraceae > Ancylobacter. Next base: position 117,011 of record JAQSWY010000001.1, on the reverse strand, counting down.
AATAGGCGCCGGCCCGCACCTTGGCCGCGGCCTCGCTCGAAGGCTGCGCCGGGAAGGCGAGCAGCAGCGCGGCAAAGCGCGCGCCGACCTCGCGCTCGGTCGCCGGGGCGAGGCGCTCATCCAGCTCTTCGAGGCAGCAGGCGATGGCTTGCCGCTGCTCGGACGTCAGCGCCAGCGCCGCCGGGATCCGCGGCGGATGGCCCGTCATCGCCGCCAAGCACGCGCTCAGCCACGGCGGCAATGAGAGCGTCATGGGACGATTGATGTTGGGAGGAGGCGTGCTGGTGTTGCGGGCCGCGATAGGCGCTGCGCTGGGCGTTGCGATTGGCACGGTCCACCTCCTCGTTCACCCAGTTGCGCCAGGTCAGGTCCCAGTCGCGCTTGCGCCCGTCCCTCCCCGCCTTCGCCAGCCAGTAATTGCGGAACCGCTCGAAAGTGCGCGCCGCCTGCTCCGCGCCGCCGAGCTCGGCCGCCGCCCACTCGCTATTGGCCGGGCTCGGCCGCCAGCCCTCGTCGAGGAACGCCCCGCGCTCCACCCGTCGCGGGGGCCGGGCCTCCGGAGGAGGCACGGGGGAATCTTCCTCTTTGTGGCTGTGGTTGTGGTTGGTCGGGCATTGCTCAGGTTCGGCTAGAGCAATGCTCGAGCGCGGCTGTGCGTTCGCTCGAGCGAGCCCTCCTTTCCGCCCGGCCTCGACCCGCTTGCGGTAGCGCTCCTCGGTACGGACCAGCTCGACATCGATGCGCTTGTGGCTCCACCCCTCGCCGAACAGCCCGGCGAGCGTCTCCCGCGCCAGCGCCCACTCCTCGGGCGCGAGGCGGCAGATGCGCGCGAGCTTCCTCTCATCATCCGGCAGCGCGCCGTTCTGCCAGTAATGCATGATGAGCAGCAGATACGCGCCATGCTCGGCGGTGCTGAGATGGCCGGTATCGGCGAGATAATCGGCGACATAGAGGGGCATCCAGGGATGGCTCATGGGTGGGCTCCCGGGGCGCGCGGCGTCGCCCCCTCTCCCCGTCCGGGAGAGGGCTGGGTTGAGGGGGAGAGTGGCCGGCACGGCGCGCTGGCGAGCATCCTTCGAGGCCGCCTGCGGCGGCACCTCGGGATGAGGTTGTGCTTGGAGATGAACCTCATCCTGAGGTGCCCACGCTTGGCGTGGGCATTGAGGGATGTTCACGCCGATCGCCCCCCACCAGATGCGCCGTCAGCTCCGCCACAACCTCCGCCAGCTCGGCGTCGCGCTGCATCAGCGCCGCGATCTTGCGCACGCCGTGCAGGATGGTGGTGTGGTCGCGCCCACCGAAGCGCCGGCCGATATCGGGCAGCGAGCGGCCGGTGAGCGCCTTGGCGAGATACATCGCCACCTGGCGCGGGATCACCAGATGCGCGGTGCGGCGATGGGCGAGGATCTCCGCGACCTCGACATCGTAATGCGCGGCCACCGCGGCGAGGATCCGCGGAACGGCCACCTTGCCGCGGCCGCGCCGCGCACCAATGCGCAGCCAGTCGCGACCAAGCGTGCCGGCGTGGTGCAGCGGCGGCGCGTCGTCCTCATCCGGCACGGGGCGCGGCGGAGGCGGGCTGACGCGCAGCTCGAGGCGCACCCCCTCGCCCTGCCGCACCCGCACGATGCCGCGGGCGATCGGCCGCGCCGAGGGGAACAGCCTCTCGCGCACCGGGCTCTTCGGCCGGAACAGCAGCGGCGGTTCGGGCGGCTCGGGCGGCGGAGGCGGCGGCGGCACGCGGTCGCGCTCCAGCCAGAGCACGCGCGGCATGGACGGGCGGCGATGGGGTTCGGTCATCGGCCGGCCCTCCGCAGGGAACGCACGGGGTGGGCATCCTTCGAGGCCGCCTGCGGCGGCACCTCAGGATGAGGTTGTGTCTGCAAGTGCGACCTCATCCTGAGGTGCGAGCCTCGCGAGCCTCGAAGGATGTTCAAGCAGCGCGCCGACTGGCCGGCGGGCGCGTGCTGGAGCATGAAGTTCATGTTTTGTTCCTTCAATGGAGCGAGCGACGGCGTGCGCGGGCAGGCCGGGCTTGGGTGTTCAATGGTGGGCTCGAGGATGCGGGGCGCGGCGTTCCGAACCGGCGTGATGCGAAAAAGTTTGCTCAAGGCGCAAATTTATGTCAAGGGAATATTTGCGATCATAGAAATATGATTTTTTGCCCACAGCGCAAAGATGACGCCATGCAGGATATCCAGGACCAGTTGCGCGCATGGATGGCGGCCGGCTTCGCCAAGCGCGGCCGCGGCTCTAAGCGCGAGCTCGCGCATCTGCTCGGCATCGGCGAGGCCGCGATCTCGAAGATGCTGAAGCCCGAGAAGGGCAAAGGCTACCAGACCATCGAACTGGTGTGGGTGCCGACCATGGAGGCGTTCTTCGGTGCGGATGCGCCGGTCTCGCTGCAGATGCGCGCGCCTGCCTCGGCGCTGGTGCAGGACAATGTGGTGCCGCTGCGCCGGCAGTCGCCGGTGAAGGCGAACATCTCTGCGCCTATCCCCGCGCCGGAATTGCCGGAGCGGCAAATTCCCGTTTATGGTGTTGCGGTAGGGGGCAGTGACGGGCGTATGAAGTTCAACGGCGAACGTCTCGACATGGTCGGCTGCCCGCCGGAACTCAAGAACGCGGCCAATGCCTATGCGGTCTACGTCACCGGCGACAGCATGGTGCCGTCCTTCAAACCCGGCCAGCTCGCCTGGGTGAACCCGAACCTCTCCGCCCGCATCGGCGACGACGTCATCGTGCAATTGCGCCCGCACGACGAGGCCGATGCGCCGGAAGGCTTCATCAAGGAACTGGTGAAGCGCACGCCGACCAAGCTGATCGTGAAGCAGTACAATCCGGAGATGGAGATCAGCTTCGAGCAGGCCGAGGTGCTCTCGGTGCACGTCGTGGTGTTCGCCTCGCGGCGGTGAGTGGCGCTCTGCTCCCCTCCCCCCGATCCCACAGCCGTCATCCCGGCCGCAGCGAAGCGGAGAGCCGGGATCGCGTGAAGTCCCGATCAACACCTTCCTACGACCCGGGCTCGGCCTGCGGCCGTCCGGGATGACGGCTCTGGGGTGAGGGCTGTGGGGTGACGGTGGTTAACCATTTTAATTGCTCACAGAGCAATTTTCTCGCTTGACTTAATTTTCTCATAGCGCAAACTTATCTCCACCAACCCTGATGGAGGCGCCCGTGCCGCAGCTCGATTTCCCCGCGCTCAAGCGCCGCGTCGTCGATGTCAACGAGGCTTGGGCGCGTGCGATGCGGGGTATCTGCGCGGAGGCGGCGCGGCAGTCCGGGCGGTTCGACGAGGCCGGGTTCGATCGAGCCATCGCCGCCTATGCGCAGGATATCGCCTCGCCCGCCGGGGATTTCATCGCCCTGCTCGACGAGGCCGACGCCGCCGAGGCGCTGAGCGAGGAGGCCGCGCGCTACGGCATCGCCGGCGAGGCCGCGCACCACTCCACCCATTTCACCCGCCGCGGCCTTCGCGCCGCGTGACCATCAACATGACGATCATCCGGAACGAGGCAGGCATGACCCGGCTCAGCGAGCTCATCCTCTCCATCGACGACGCCATCGCCGACGCGGTGTGGGGCATCGACAATCTCGGCGCTCAGCCGATCGACGAACTGACCGAGCGGCTCGACGAGCTCGGCACCCACATACGCCGCATCCAGCGCGAATTCGACGAGCTGGCCGAAAGCGTACGCGACGGCGACGAGACGGAGTGAGGGGCGCGCGCCATTCTCACCGTCATGGCCGGCCTCGTGCCGGCCATCTCGGCCTCCGATGCGCTGTCCGGAAATCGAGATCCCCGGCACAAGGCCGGGGACGACGGCCATTCCTGGAATCCGCGAATCCCGGCTTTTCAAAATACCGTTACAGCGGCGCCCCGGAAAACCCTGCCACCATCCGGAAAAATCCGGGCGCCGGTATCATGACGCAGCGCAATGCAGCACTCTTATACCGCGCCGCACACGGAACTTCCGTTGCGCCAAGGCAATTACGCGCCATTGAGGTTGGATTTGCCGGTAAATCGAGCAGATTGTTGGTACGCCCCTAGAATTCGACTTGCGAAAATTCGCTTTCCTGCCAATTTTTCGTCATGTTGCGATGCACACTATAGATGACCGCATGAACCCGCTGTCTCAACGCGATGACGAGGTAGCTGCCATGACGAGCTGGACACGTTACCCGGAGCCGATGTCCGCGCGCCGAGCCCGTTTCGAGGCTGGGCGCGCGCGTTATCACGGCGTGCTACTGCCGACCGGGCATCCCTATTCGCAATTGCCCCTCTGGGTTCCGTATCTGGTGGCGCGCCTGTGGGGGAAGGTCAAAGCCTTGCGTGGGCCGGGGCGCCGGGTGCGCAGCCGCGCCGGTTCGCGGCCTTATTGAGGCATAGGCCACCTCTCCGCACCCGTTGCGATCCCCCGCCGACCTGACGTTGCGCGGGGGTTTTCTCGTTTGCCGAAATGGATTACCGGTGCTCGGATGCACCGATGGTCCGGATAGCCATGGTCGACTTCAATCCCGCACGGCGCCTCGTCTTGCTCGCCGCCGCGCTCGGTGCGCTGGCGCTGCCCGCCATGCTTGTCTCGGCGAGCATCGCCCCCGTATCGGCGAAGAGCCGCGGCAACACCGCCGACAAGCTGGAACAGAGCCTGATGAAGCTCGATCCGGCCGAGCGGATCTCGCAGGTGTGCGACCTCAGCGCGATGAAGGCTTTGGGTCGCGACGCCGACTACAAGAAGACCGACCGTGTGCTGATCGACGCCGCGGCGGCGCCGAAGGTCACCGGCGACAAGGTGACCGGCGATGGCGGCGCGCTGCGCCTCGGCGACACATGGTTCCGCTTCAGCTTCGCCTGCACCCTCGCCCCGGACCACATGAGCGCGACCGATTTCCGTTACAAGGTGATCGGCCCGATCCCCGAGGAGAAATGGGCCGAGTTCGGGCTTTGGCGTTGAGATTGTGGCGGCGCTTGACATGAGCATCCTTCGAGGCTCGCTCTCAGGATGAGGCTGTTCTTCTGAAAGCGACCTCCTGAGAGTCCGGCAATGCCGGCCTCGAAGGTTGCCCGTGCAAAACACCCTCCCCGCTACCCCCACCTGTTGCAGGAAGGCCGCACTGGCGGCCAAGTCGCTGCCCCGTCACGCGAACGTCAACGCATTGTTTGTATTCCGCCGCAATACTCCCCCTTGCTTGTTTCCTTCGCGGAAGCCACCCGCACAAGCCACGCGCATCAGGGCCGCCTCGCGGCCGGGGGAGTGCGATGAACGAGCGGGCGGTTCATCGAGCATTCAGCGGCCGGGGCCAATAAGGCGATCGGACGTCAAAAATGGGGCTGACGATGCGACTGACGAAGCTTGCCGTGGCGGCATTCATCGCGAGTGTAAGCCTTGCCGGGGCAGCGCCGGCAATGGCCCGCGAAAGTACCGACAATCCATTCATCGCGCTGTTCACGGGAGCCGATTTCCGGCCCTCGAACTTCGGCAACGGCCCGCGCCGCGGCCTCGGCTATTCCGGCTCGCCGATCCCGCGCCAGACCGTGGCGTTCGAGGGGCGGTATCGGCCCGGCACCATCGTCATCCGCACCAGCGAGCGCCGGCTCTATCTGGTGCAGGGCAACGGCACCGCGCTGAAATACGGCATCGGCGTCGGGCGCGACGGCTTCCGCTGGTCGGGCGTGAAGTCGGTCTCGCGCAAGGCCGAATGGCCGGGCTGGACGCCACCGGCGCAGATGCTGAAGCGCCGCCCCGACCTGCCGCGCTACATGCCCGGCGGCATCGACAATCCGCTCGGCGCGCGGGCGCTGTATCTCGGCTCCTCGCTCTACCGCATTCACGGCTCCAACGAGCCGGAGACCATCGGCCAGGCGGTGTCGTCCGGCTGTTTCCGCATGACCAATGACGACGTGATGGACCTCTATGACCGGGTCCGGGTCGGCGCGACGGTCTATATCCAGCACTGATTTTCGCCTGCGGGGGCAAGTGGTGGAGGGGTCGGCGCAAGCCGGCCCTTCTGCTTTATTGCCTCCCGTTTGCGGGGAGGAAAAGACGTCGTCCTGCTTCAGCATCCTTCGAGGCCGCCTGTGGCGGCACTCGGGATGAGCAAACGCCCCCAGAGCACCACCCCTCAATGCGCCCGCGCCGTCCCCGCCCCGTCGCGCGAGAGGTTCTTCGCCGCCATCTCCTGCAGATAGCGCTTCCAGCGCTCGTCCTGCTCGCGGCCGAGGGTGGCGAAGGTGTCCCAGGTGAAGATGCCGGTGGAATGGCCGTCGTCGAAGACCAGCCGCACCGCATAATGCCCGACCGGGATCACCTCGGAGATGCGCACCTCGCGCTTGCCGGGCACCAGTTGCCGGTCAGAGGGCGAATGGCCCTGCACCTCGGCGGAGGGGCTCTCCACCCTCAGATACTCGGCGGGCAGCGCGAAGCTCACGCCGTCGTCGAAGGCGACGGTGAGCGTGCGGCGGTCCTTGTGCAGGCGGATCTCGGTGGGCCAGGCATCGGTCACGGGTCTTCTCCTCGAGGATCTCGCCCCCACATAATGGGAGCGCGTCTTCGCGCCAAGATACGGGCATCGTTGCCGGAAACGTTACTGCTTGAGCGGTTTCCGCTATCGGGCGATAGGCGACGCCGCCTTGGCAGCGGGGCGGCAGGCGATTAGAACAAAGTGAAACAGCGGGCGCTTTCCTCAAAGTCGCGCCCCGGCATGGAAATGCAATGGCCGGTCTTCATCCCACGTTCGACGCCGCGCAGTTCGGAACCCCGCGTCTTCCGCTGGTCGATAGCTTCGGCCGCGCGGTGAACTATCTGCGGGTCTCGGTCACGGATCGCTGCGATTTCCGGTGCGTCTATTGCATGGCCGAGCACATGACCTTCCTGCCGAAGCCGGAATTGCTGACGCTGGAAGAGCTCGACCGGCTGTGCTCCGCCTTCGTCGCCCGTGGCGTGAAGAAGCTGCGCCTCACCGGCGGCGAGCCCCTGGTGCGCCGGGACGTGATGACGCTGTTCCGCTCGCTCGGCCGGCACCTCGAGACCGGGGCGCTGGAAGAGCTGACGCTGACCACCAACGGCTCGCAGCTCGCCCGCTTCGCCGACGAGCTCAAAGCCTGCGGCGTGAAGCGGCTGAACGTCTCCCTCGACACGCTGAATGAGGACCGCTTCCGGGCGCTCACCCGCTGGGGCGACCTGAAGAAGGTGCTCGCCGGCATCGACGCCGCCCAGCGCGCGGGCCTTCACGTGAAGCTCAACGCGGTGGCGCTGCGCGAGGAGAACGAGGACGAGATCCCCTCCCTCATCGAATGGGCGCACGGCCGCGGCATGGACATGTCGCTGATCGAGGTCATGCCGATGGGCGAGACCGGCTCCGACCGGGTCGACCAGTACCTGCCGCTGAGCCTCGTGCGCACCCGCCTCGAGGAGCGCTGGACGCTGGAGGACATCCCGTTCCGCACCGGCGGTCCGGCGCGCTATGTGAGCATCAAGGAAACCGGCGGCCGGCTCGGCTTCATCACGCCCCTGACCCACAATTTCTGCGAGGGCTGCAACCGCGTCCGCGTCACCTGCACCGGCACGCTCTATATGTGCCTCGGCCAGGACGACGCCGCGGATCTGCGTGCGCCGCTGCGCGCTTCCGAGAGCGACGACCTGCTCCACGCCGCGCTCGACGACGCCATCCGCCGCAAGCCCAAGGGCCATGATTTCGTCATCGACCGCAGGGGCCAGGCACCCTCGGTGCGCCGGCATATGAGCGTGACGGGGGGCTGATCGCCCCGCCGTCGGTTCGGGTTCCTACCCTCCCCCACCTGTCGTCATCCCGGCCGGAGCCCGCAGGGCGTAGAGCCGGGATCGCGTGAAGTCCCGCACAGCACCTTCTACGATCCCGGATCGGCCTTCGGCCGTCTGGGCTGACGGCTATTGTTGATGCGGTTTTGGGGCCTACCTACCCGCTTGAAATTGCTCTACTGTGAACTATAATTCACAGATGATCGAAGTCCGGCAGACACCGTCATTCGCGAAATGGATCACGGCCTGCGGGACATCAGGGCCAAGGCGCGTATCGACACCCGGATCCTTCGTCTCGCCAATGGCAATCCGGGTGACGCCAAATTCTTCGACGGCATCGGCGAACTCCGGATCGACTACGGCCCAGGCTATCGGGTCTATTTCGTGCAGCGTGGCAGCGTTCTCATCGTGCTGTTGGCCGGCGGCGACAAGAGCAGCCAGGATCGCGATATCACTGAAGCCAAGCGCCTTGCCAGGGAATTGAAGGAGTGAATCCGATGCCGATTGAGACCACGAGATGGGATCCGGCGGATCACATCGAGAGCGCGCAGGATGTGGCCGCTTATCTCGAAGCCGCGTTCGAGGACGGCGACGCCGCCGTCATCACCGCGACGCTCGGCGCGATTGCCCGTTCGAAGGGCATGACCCAGGTCGCGAAAGAAGCCGGCGTCACCCGCGAAGCGCTCTACAAGGCGCTCAGCGCCGACGGCGATCCGAAGCTCTCCACGCTGCTCGGCGTGCTGAAGGCGCTCGGCCTGTCGCTTTCCGTCGAGCCGTCGAAAGCGGCGTGAGCCCCTCTTCCCCATCCGTCGTCCTCCCGGCCGGAGCCCGCAGGGCGTAGAGCCGGGATCGCGTGAAGTCCCGTGCATTACCTTCCTACGATCCCCGGATCGGCCTGCGGCAGTCCGGGATGACGGCTGACGGGCGGGAGAAGAAGGGGGGCGCTCAGCGTGGCCCCCTCCCCACCCCCAAGGCACGCATAGCTGCCCTGCCCCCAGGCACCTTGCTGCGATGCACAACCGCGCGGCATAAATCATTCTGAATCACTCGCGCACGACTTTTGCCCGGATCCGCATCATGCAGCTTCCGCTCCTTGCCCTTGCCATGGCCTCGTTCGGCATCGGCACCACGGAATTCGTCATCATGGGGCTGCTGCCGGAAGTGGCGGCGGACCTGAATGTCTCCATCCCGGCGGCCGGCATGCTCGTCACCGGCTATGCGCTCGGCGTCGTCATCGGGGCGCCGATCGTCGCCATCATCACGAACTCGCTGCCGCGCAAGGCGACGCTGATCGGGCTCGCCAGCGTGTTCGTGCTCGGCAATTTCCTCTGCGCCGTCGCTCCCGACTACTGGACGCTGATGGGCGCGCGGGTCGTCACCGCCTTCTGCCACGGCGCCTTCTTCGGCATCGGCGCGGTGGTCGCGGCGAGCCTGGTGCCGCCGCGCCAGCGCGCCAGCGCCATCGCGCTGATGTTCGCCGGGCTGACGCTCGCCAATGTGCTCGGCGTGCCGGCCGGCACCGCGCTCGGCCAGGCCATGGGCTGGCGCTCCACCTTCTGGGCGGTGGTGATCATCGGCATCCTCGCGGTCGCCGCCATCGCGCTGTGGGTGCCGAAGGCGATCCCGCATTCGAGCGGCAACATCCTCTCCGAGTTCAAGGTGTTGAAGCGCCCGCAGGTGCTCTACGCCATGGGCATGAGCGTGCTGGCCTCGGCGAGCCTGTTCACCGTCTTCACCTATATCGCGCCGCTGCTGCGCGAGGTGACCGGGCTGACCCCGCACACCGTGACCCTCGTGCTGGTGCTGTTCGGCGTCGGCATCACCATCGGCAACATACTCGGCGGCAAGCTCGCCGACTGGAAGCTGATGCCCTCGCTGATGGGCATCTTCATCGGCCTCGCGGTGATCCTCTCGGTGATGGTGTTCACCGTGCCGTTCGAATATGCCGCGATCGTCACCGTGGTGCTGTGGGGCGTGCTGGTGTTCGCCGTGGTGGCGCCGATCCAGACCCGGGTGGTGGACGCCGCAGTCGGCGCGCCGAACCTCGCCTCGACCCTGAACCAGGGTGCCTTCAATCTCGGCAACGCCTCCGGCGCCTGGATCGGCGGCGCGGCACTGACGCTGGGGATGAACTATGCCGACCTGCCGTGGATCGGCGCGGCGCTGGCGCTCGGCGGATTTGCGCTGTGCTTCGCCTCGCAGGCACTGGAGCGTCGGAGCGGCGAGGTGATCGGCGCGGCGGTGGGCGCGGCGGAGTAAACCCAAGGCCCTTACCTCCTTCCCACAACCGTCTTCCCGGCCGCAGCGAAGCGAAGAGCCGGGATCACGTGCAGTCTCGCTCGGCACCTTCCTACGATCCCGGATCGGCTTGACGGCCGTCCGGGATGACGGCGGAATGAGCGGCCGAAGACGCCGAGCACACCCGGTAAGCGCGCTGAAACAAATCGCGCACATGATCCGCGCACCGCGCCGCAATTTCAGCTAGAAGGCGCGACATATCGTTTGCACACCAAGCATCCCTCCCGCGTCCGTCCCATGTTCACGCCCCAGGCCAATCAGCGCGGCATCCTCCTCATGGTTGCCGGCACTGCCGTTTTCGCCGCCAACGACGCCTGCTCGAAGCTCGCCGCCGCCCATATGCCGGCCTCGCAGATCCTCGCGGTGCGCGGGCTGATGGCGGCGCTGATGCTGGCGATCATCCTCGGGCTGCGCGGCCAGCTCACCGGCGTGCGGCACGTCGCCGACAAGCGGGTGCTGCTGCGCTCCAGCGCCGAGGCGGTGAGCGCCTTCCTCTACATCACCGCGCTCGGCTTCATCGGCCTCGCCGACGCCTCGGCGATCATGCAGGTGTCGCCCCTGGTCACCATGGCGGCGGCGGTGCTGTTCCTCGGCACGCGCATCGGCGGCAAGCGCTGGCTGGCGGTGGCGGCGGGGTTCATCGGCGTGCTGCTGGTGGTGAAGCCGGGGGCCGGCACCTTCCAGGCGGCGGCACTGCTGCCGGTGGTCTCCACCTTCCTCATCTCGTTCCGCGATTTCGTGACCGGACGCATCGCCGCCCATGTGCCGACGCTGATCGTCACCCTGGTCACCGCCTGCTTCGGCATGATGGCCGGCCTCGTCGGCAGCGGCTTCGAGGCGTGGCAGAGCCTGGACCTCGCCGCCTATGCCATCCTGTTCCTCGGCGCGGTGACGCTGATCTGCGGGCACATGCTGGTGATCTCGGCGTTCCGCGCCGCCCACCCGTCGGTGGTGGCGCCGTTCCGCTATGCCAATGTGCCGTTCGCGGTCGCCTACGGCGCCTGGCTGTTCGACATGCGCCCCGACGCCATCGCGCTCGCCGGCATGGCGCTGATCATCGCCGCCGGCGTCTACACCGTGCGCAACCAGCGCCGCGAGGGACGGCGCGCGGTGGAGGCGGCGCTGCCGGGGCCGGCGGAGTAGGTCTACTTCTTCCCACTCCCATAAGCCGTCATCCCGGACGGCCGCAGGCCGATCCGGGATCGTAGGAAGGTGCCGAGCGAGACTTCACGCGATCCCGGCTCGGCACCTGCGGTGCCGTCCGGGATGACGCATGAATGGACGGGCTACCCCTTGGTCCGCGCCCGGATCATGTAGCCGTCATAGGGATATTCCCCGACCTGCCACCACAGATATTCCTCGTTGCGGAAGTTCAGCATCGATTCGTAGATCGTCTTGAACTCGGCGTTCTTGGTCGCAATCTCGGCGAACATATCGGTCGCGGTCTTGTAGGCGGCGTCCATCACCGGTGCCGGGAAGGCGCGTAACTGCGCACCGGCGGCCACCAGCCGGCGCAGGGCCGCCGGGTTGCGCGCGTCGTATTTCGCCAGCATGTCCTGGTTGGCCGCGGCGGAGGCGGCCTGGAACACCGCCTGGTAGTTCTTCGGCAGCTTGTTCCAGGTGGCGAGATTGACCACGAAATGGATGGTCGGGCCGCCCTCCCACCAGCCGGGATAATAGTAATAGGGCGCGACGCGGACGAAGCCGAGCTTCTCGTCATCCACCGGGCCGACGAATTCGGCGGCGTCGATCACGCCCTTTTCCAGCGCCGGATAGATATCGCCGCCGGCAAGGTTCTGCGGCACCAGGCCGTGGCGCGCCAGCACCTGGCCGGCGAGGCCGGGCAGGCGCATCTTCAGGCCGCTGAGATCGGACAGCTCCTTGATCTCCTTGCGGAACCAGCCGCCCATCTGCGCCCCGGTATTGCCGCCGGCAAAGCCGATGACATTGTACTTGGTGAGGAAGGCATTCTGCAGCTCGAGCCCGCCGCCATGATAGAGCCACGCGGTCTGCTGGCGGGCGTTCAGCCCGAACGGCATGGTGGTGAACGGGGCGAAGGCCGGATCCTTGCCGATGTAATAATAGAGCGCGGTCTGGGCCATCTCGACGGTGCCGTTCTGCACCGCGTCGAACGCCTGCAGGCCGGGCACCAGCTCGCCGGGGGCGAACACATCGATGGTGAAATTGCCGTCGGTGGCCTCGCGGACATATTTCGAAAGCACCTCGGAGGTGCCGTAGATGGTGTCGAGCGACTTCGGATAGGACGAGGTCAGCCGCCATTTCACCTGCGGCGCCGATTGCGCAATAGCCGGGGACGCCACCGCGGTGGCGGCGGCGGCGAGGCCGGCGCCCTTGAGCAGGCGGCGGCGGGTGGTCGGCGGGTTTGGAGACATTCGCGTTTCCTCTTTTTCTCTTTCCAGCTGAGCGTCATCCCGGACGGCCGAAGGCCGATCCGGGATCGTAGGAAGGTGTTGCACGGCACCTTCTCGCGATCCCGGCTCTACGTTGCGCTTCGGCCGGGATGACGACGGTCGTTAACCCCGCGAGCGCGCCCGGATCATGTAGCCGTCATAGGGATATTCCCCGACCTGCCACCACAGATATTCCTCGTTGCGGAAGGCGATCATGGCATCGAGTATCTTCTTGAAGTTGGCGTTCTTGGCGGAAATCTCGGCGTAGAGCTCGTTCGACGCGGTCCAGGAGGCGTCGAGGAAGCTCTGCGGGAAGGCTTTCAGCTGCGCGCCCGCCGCCACCAGCCGGCGCAGCGCCGCGGGGTTGCGGGCGTCGTATTTGGCCAGCATGTCGGCGTTGGCGTAAGCCGCGGCCGCTTCGAAGATCGCCTGGTAGGATTTCGGGAGGGCGTCCCATTTCGGCTTGTTGACGATGATGTGCATCGTCGGACCGCCGTCCCACCAGCCGGGGTAATAGTAATAGGGCGCGACGCGCACGAAGCCGAGCTTCTCGTCGTCATAGGGCCCGACCCATTCGCAGGCATCGATGCTGCCCTTCTCCAGCGCTGAGTAAACATCCCCGGGCGCGATCTGCTGCGGCACCACGCCGAGCTTCGCCACCACCTGCCCGGCAATGCCGCCGATGCGGAACTTCAGCCCGCGCAGATCGGTGATGTCCTTGATCTCCTTGCGGAACCAGCCGCCCATCTGGGTGCCGGTATTGCCGCCGAGGAAGCCGACGAGGTTGTAGTGGGCGAGGAACTCGTCCTGCAATTCTCGTCCGCCGCCATGATAGAACCAGGCGTTCTGCTGGCGGGCATTGAGCCCGAACGGCATGGCCGTGAAGCAGGCAAATGCCGGGTCCTTGCCGAGATAGTAATAGAGCGGGGTCTGCGCGCACTCCACCGTGCCGTTCTGCACCGCGTCGAGCGCGGTGAGGCCGGGCACGATCTCGCCGGCGGCGAAGCTCTCTATGGTGAAGCGCCCGTCGGTCGCCTCGCTCACATATTTCGCCACCAGCTCGTTGGCGCCGAAAATGGCGTCGAGCACCTTGGGCACACTGGAGGTGAGGCGCCACTTCACCTGCGGGGCGGATTGGGCGATGGCGGGAGCGGCGAGCGTCGTCGCGGCGGCGGCGAGGCCGGCGGATCGGATGAGGTCGCGACGCTTCATGGGAGCATTCCCTGCGCTAGAGCATGATGCCGAAAAGTGCGAAGCGGTTTTCGGATGACATCATGCTCTCGTCTTCCGCAATCGATCACGTTCATGAATTTGGATCGTCTCGATTCAAATTCATCGTGATCTGTGAGGCGCGGATGTTTGCAACACCGCGCGGCGCAGTGCAATCAGAAGGTTGGGTTACCCGGCTTCAACATACTTCGAGGCCCAGCTGCGCCGGTCACCTCAGGATGAGGCTCGTCTATAAAGGCAACCTCATCCTGAGGTGCGAGCGTGAGCGAGCCTCGAAGGATGTTGAAGCCGGACAACATTCCATCCCGTCATGGCCGGGCTTGTCCCGGCCATCCACGTTTGCCCAAAGACGTGGATGCCCGGGACAAGCCCGGGCATGACGTCGCTTTCGGGTCAGATCACCCGCTCACCCGCGCGCGCGGTTGCGGATCTGGAAGCTGTCGAAGGTGTATTCGGCCACCTGCCACCACAGATATTCGTCGTTGCGGAAGGCCTGCATGATGCCGATCAGCTTCTTGAAGTCTTCGTTCTTCGCCGAGATCTCGCCCCACAATTCGTTGGTCGCCTTCAGGCAGGCTTCCATCACGTCGTTGGGATAGGGGCGCAGCTGCGTGCCGTTGGCCACCAGGCGCTTGATCGCCAGCGGGTTCTGCACGTCGTAGCGGGTCTGCATGATGGTGTTGGCGTAAGTGGAGCCGGCGATCAGCGCCGCCTGGTAGTTCTTCGGCAGCTCGTTCCACTTGGCGAGGTTGGTGAAGGCGTGGATGGTCGGGCCGCCTTCCCACCAGCCGGGATAGTAATAGAACTTCGCCACCTTGTAGAAGCCGAGCTTCTCGTCGTCATACGGGCCGACCCATTCGGCGCCGTCGATCGTGCCCTTCTCCAGCGCCGGATAGATGTCGCCGCCGGCGATCTGCTGCGGCACCACGCCGAGCTTGGCCATGACCTGGCCGGCAATGCCGCCGATGCGCATCTTCAGGCCGTTCATGTCGGCGACCGACTTGATCTCCTTGGAGAACCAGCCGCCCATCTGCGCCCCGGTATTGCCGCAGGGCATGCCATAGATGTTGTACTTCTTGTAGAATTCGTTGAAGGCTTCGTTGCCGCCATTCTGGTAGAGCCAGGCATTCTGCATGCGGGCATTGAGACCGAACGGCACCGAGGCGGCAATGGCGAAGGTCGGATCCTTGCCGACGAAGTAATAGGAGACGGTGTGGCACATCTCGACGGTGTTGTTCTGCACCGCGTCGAGGACCTGGAGGCCGGGGACGATCTCGCCGGCGGCGAAGACCTGGATCTGGAACTTGCCGTCGGTCAGCTCCGAGACCATCTTCGACATGACTTCGGCGCCGCCATAGATGGTGTCGAGCGACTTCGGGAAGCTCGAGGCGAGGCGCCATTTGATCTCGGGCGCGGACTGCGCGATGGCCGGCATGGCAACAGCGGTGGAAGCCGCGGCGCCGGCACCGGCAGCGGCAAGGAATTGGCGGCGCTTCATCAGGATCGTCTCCTTCTGGGGTTCCTCTTGGTGCGGCTGGGGCTACCGCACCCTAGGGCTTATGCCCTTTTCCGATGACAGAGGTACGCCACGGGTTTTCGCAACGCAACCTGAGGCGCGATGCGTCTTTTGGCGGGGGTTGGCCTTCGTTCCCGCAATCGTCATCCCGGACGGCCGGAGGCCGATCCGGGATCGCAGGAAGGTGAAGTGCGGGACTTCACGCGATCCCGGCTCGGCACCTGCGGTGCCGTCCGGGATGACGGCTTGCTACTCCACGACGATGCGCGGCGGGGGACGATACGCCGCCTTCTTGCCGGTCAACGCGCCGTGCACCGAGCGGGCGATGGCGCGATACGCCTCGGCCTCCGCGCTCTCGGGGGCGGTCACCACCAGCGGGCGGCCGGCGTCCGAGGTCTCGCGGATGGACAGATGCAGCGGCACCTCGCCGAGGAAGGGCACGCCGAGGCGCTGCGCCTCGTGCCTCGCGCCGCCATGGCCGAAAATGTCCGAGCGGCCGCCGCAATGCGGGCAGAGGAAGTAGCTCATATTCTCGACCACGCCGAGAACGGGGACATTCACCTTGTCGAACATGGCAATGCCGCGCCGGGCGTCGATCAGCGCGAGGTCCTGCGGGGTGGAGACGATCACCGCGCCGGCGAGCGGCACCTGCTGGGCCATGGTGAGCTGCGCGTCGCCGGTGCCCGGCGGCATGTCCACCACCAGCACGTCGAGCGGCGCCCAGTTCACCTCCTTCAGCATCTGGCTGATCGCCGACATCACCATCGGGCCGCGCCAGATCATCGGCGTCTCCTCCTCCACGAGGAAGCCGATCGACATCACCTTGAGACCCCAGCTCTCCAGCGGCTGCAGCATGCGCCCTTCCGCGGTCGGCCGGCCCTTGAGGCCGAGCAGGCGCGGCACCGAGGGGCCGTAGATGTCGGCATCGAGCAGGCCGACCTTGAGGCCGAGCGAGGAGAGGCCGAGCGCGAGGTTGGCAGCGAGCGTCGACTTGCCGACGCCGCCCTTGCCCGAGGCCACCGCGATGATGGCGCCGACGCCGGGCAGGCCGCGGCCCTCCTTCTGCGGATCGGCCGGGGGCGCGGCATGGGTGTGCCCGGCATGGCCGTGTCCCGCATGCGCCCCGGCTTGCGCACCCTGCCCCGACACCCGCACCGGGGTCGTCGAGGTGCCGCCGGCCGGCGCCGCGGGGGCGCTCCCCGCCTTGCGCTCGGCAGTGAGCGCGACCAGCGCCGAGGTCACCCCCGGGGTGCCGCGCACGGTGCGCTCCACCGCGGCGCGCACCGGCTCCCAAGCCTGCGCCTCCTGGGCATCGACGGTGAGGGAGAGATAGACCTTGCCGTCCGAGACCAGGATCTCGGACAGCACGCCCGCCTGCGTCACCGGTCGGCCGTCGGGGGCCATCACCTGGGAGAGCCGGGCCTTCACGTCATCAGCCGTTGCCATCGTCGCATTCCGTTTCGAACAGTTTCAATCGGTTGAGACACCGGAACGGCAGCACCGTCAACCCGCCGGTCGCCGTCGTCCGATCGGCTTCGCTTATGGAAGTCGAATGCCCAACCAGTAGACAGATAGTCATACTGATTACGAATGCAGCACCCTGTTGCGCACCCCGTGTGAAAAGTGCCAGCATCGGGGTGCCAGCGGCGAAACTCAGCGCCCGGCACGAAACGTCAGAGGGGAACAGCATGAGCCTCGCCTCCCGCATCGCCGCGGCAGTCCTGATGGTAGCAGTGAGCGCCGCCGCTGCCGCCGCCAAGGACTGGAAAACGGTTCGCATCGGCACCGAGGGCGCCTATCCGCCGTTCAACTATATCGAAAAGGGCGAGCTCAAGGGCTTCGACATCGATATCGCCAAGGCGCTCTGCGAGAAGCTGAAGGTGACCTGCACCTTCCAGGCGCAGGAGTGGGACGGCATCATCCCGGCGCTGCTGGCCGGCAAGTACGACGCGATCGTCGCCTCGATGTCGATCACCGACGAGCGCAGGAAGCAGATCGCCTTCACCGACAAATATTACTTCAGCACGGCGAACTTCACCGCGCGCAAAGAGTCGAAGATCACCGACACCAGCCCGGCGGCGCTGAAGGGCAAGGTCGTGGGCGCGCAGAGCGCGACCATCCACGCCAATTTCCTTGAGGACGTCTTCGCCAAGGCCGGCGTCCAGGTGAAGCTCTACGGCAAGCAGGACGAAGCCAATCTCGATCTCGCCAATGGCCGCCTCGATGCCGTGCTCGCGGACAAGACGGTGCAGTATGACTGGCTGAAGAGCAAGGAAGGCTCGTGCTGCGAATATGTCGGCATCGACTACACCGATCCGAAGTACTTCGGCGAGGGCGTCGGCATCGGCCTGCGCAAGGGCGACCAGGACCTGGTCGACATGTTCAACCGGGCGATCAAGGAGATCGTGCTCGACGGCACGTACAAGAAGATCAACGAGAAGTATTTCCCCTTCGACATTTATTGAGGCACCATGAAATACCGCGCCGTCATCCGGCGCGGCCCGCCTTTGCGGAGTGCCTCCCTCCCATGAGCCTTGCCAGACATTTCCAGCCGGCTGTCCACGCCATGCGCGGCGTGGGATTCGAGACGGCCTGTGATAGCCGTCATCCCGGCCGGAGCCCGCAGGGCGTAGAGCCGGGATCGCGTGAAGTCCCGCTCGGTACCTTCCTGCGATCCCGGATCGGCCTTCGGCGGTCCGGGATGACGGCCAAAGGTGGAGCCCCCCATGCTTGAGCTCCTCGAACTGCTCTCCTTCGGCGAGAAGGGCTGGGGCGACGACATCCTCAAGGGCGCGCTCGTCACCATCCAGCTTGCCCTGGCGACGCTGCCGGTCGGCCTCGCCATCGGCCTCTTCGTCGCGCTGGCCAAGGATTCCAGATCCGCGATCGCGCGCGGGCTCGGCAATCTCTACACCACCGTGTTCCGCGGCCTGCCCGAGCTGCTCACGCTGTTCATCGTCTATTATGGCGGGCAGATGCTGCTCACCCGGATCGCCGGCATGTTCGTCGAGGGTGCGGCGATCGAGGTGAACCAGTTCGTCGCCGGCGTGGCGGCGCTCGGCCTCGTGCTCGGCGCCTTCTCCAGCGAGGTCTTCCTCGCCGCCATCCGCTCGGTGCCGCGCGGCCAGAAGGAAGCCGCCGCCGCGCTCGGCCTCAAGCCGTGGCAATCGTTCCGCAAGGTGGTGTTCCCGCAGCTCTGGCGCGTCGCGTTGCCGGGGCTGTCGAACAACTGGCTGGTGCTCCTGAAGGACACCTCGCTGGTCTCGGTCATCGCCATCACCGACCTGATGCGCCAGACCTCGATCGCGGTCGGCGTGACCAAGCAGCCCTTCTTCTTCTATCTCGTCGCCTGCCTGATCTATCTGGTCTTCTCGATGCTCTCGAGCGCGGTGTTCACCCGTGCGGAGGCGAGGGCCAGCCGCGGCTACAAGCGCGTCGGAGGGAAGGCCTGATGAACGGCTTCCTCGCCGCCGTCGGCAGCGGCTTCCTCAATCTGATGGACGTGCTCGGCTTCAATGCCGAATTGATGGAGCGCTACGGCCCGCGCTTCATCGACGGCCTCATCGTGACGCTGGAGCTGGTGGCGATCTCGATGGTCTGCGGCGCCATCCTCGCCGTGCCGCTCGCCATCGCCCGGGTGGAGGGCAACAAGTTCGTCTCGCGACTCGCCTTCGGCTATTCCTATTTCTTCCGCGGCACGCCGCTGCTCGCCCAGACCTTCCTGGTCTATTACGGCGCCGGCCAGTTCCGTGCCGAGCTGGAGAGCCTCGGCCTCTGGTGGCTGTTCCGCGACGCCTTCTTCTGCGCGGTGCTGACCTTCACGCTCAACACAGCGGCCTATCAGGCGGAGATATTGCGCGGCGGCATAGAGACCCTCCCCGTCGGCCAGATGGAGGGCGCGAAATCGCTCGGCCTGTCGCCCTTCCTCGCCTATCGCAAGGTGATCCTGCCGCAGGCGATCGGCATCGGCCTGCGCCCGCTCGGCAACGAGCTGGTGCTGATGATAAAGGCGAGTTCGATCGCCTCCATCATCACCGTCTACGACCTGATGGGCGTGACGCGGCTCGCCTTCTCCCGCTCCTACGACATGGAAGTCTATCTCTGGGCGGCGGTGCTCTACCTCCTCATGGTCGAGATCGTGCGCCGGGTGTGGAACGTGCTGGAGCGCCGGCTGAACCGGCATCTGACGCTGTCGCGGTGATGATCCGGATGCCGAAAGAACACGTCATCCCCGGCCCTTCTCCCACCATGCGTCATCCCGGCCGCAGGCGAAGCCGGAGAGCCGGGATCGTCCGCCAGGCAAAGAGCCGCTCTATTCCGTCACGCGATCCCGGCTCTCGCTGCGCTCGACCGGGATGACGCTGGTGGTAGATGCAGCGCCCCCGCCACCTCACTCCGCAACACCGGCAGCAGCTCCTCGCCGAACCACGGATTGCGCTTCAGCCATCCCGTATTCCGCCAGGAGGGGTGCGGCAGCGGCAATATCCGCGGGCCGTCGCGCGCCTCAAAGATCTCCCGCCAGCGCACCACCCGCTCGGTCAGGCTGAGCTTGACGAAGTGCTCCAGCCCGAGCCGGCGGAGGTGATAATTCTGCGCCGGCGCGCCGATCACCAGCACCAGCTCGAACGACGGCAATACCGCAAACAGCTGGTCGTGCCAGGTGGCGACGCATTCCGGGCGCGGCGGCAGGTCGGCGCCCTTGGCGTCCTGCCCCGGGAAGCAGAAGCCCATCGGCGCGATGGCGATGCGGGAGACGTCGTAGAAGGTCTCGCTGTCCACTCCGAGCCAGTCGCGCAGCCGGTCGCCCGAGGCGTCGGTGAAGGGCATGCCGGAGAGATGCACCCTGGTGCCCGGCGCCTGGCTGGCGATGAGGATGCGCGCGGTGGAGGACACCCGCAGCACCGGGCGCGGCGCATGCGGCAGCGGCGTACGGCGGGGATGATCGACGCACGTCCGGCAGGCGCGGATCTGCGCGAGCAGGGTGTCGAGGGGCAGATTGTCGAGAGGCGCCGACATGCGGGACTAGATGGCCGGTCGCGGCGCGTTTGTCACCCTTCTTCCCCAGACGTCATCCCGGCCGCAGCGAAGCGGAGAGCCGGGATCGCAAGAAGGTGCCGATCAACACCTTCCGACGATCCCGGCTCGGCCCTTGGCCGTCCGGAATGACGGCAGATGGGAAGGGAGAAAAAAGAAAAACGCCACGACCGACCCCGCCGCGCGCCCGGCGGTGGTCCTTGCCGCGGACACACGAACCAAGGCCGGCCGTGACGCCTTGCCGAGCCGGCGCACGCGGGCGCCAACTCGCCGACCATTACGTCGGCCGGTACAGGGGAAAACCTGCCCGGCCCCCGCATGTTCCGCAAGGGTAGCGCCACCTTTGCGTGAACATTCGGCCCAGTCGAAAGGTAACCCTCGGCCGCCCGGCTGATATCCACCCGGGCGGCGAGGCTTTCCTCACACCTTCACGTCTTCCAGCTTGAACGGCAGCGAGCGCAAGCGCTTGCCGGTCGCGTCGAAGATGGCGTTGGAGAGCGCCGGCGCGATCACCGGCACGCCGGGCTCGCCGACCCCGGTCGGGGCGTTGGCGCTCGGCACGATG
Organism: Xanthobacteraceae bacterium; assembly: GCA_029266425.1. Taxonomy (GTDB): domain Bacteria; phylum Pseudomonadota; class Alphaproteobacteria; order Rhizobiales; family Xanthobacteraceae; genus Ancylobacter. The sequence goes on along the minus strand of JAQSWY010000001.1, from coordinate 96,179 downwards.
TGCACTTCCACCTTGGGCATCTCGGAGATCCGCAGCGGGATGTAGCCGTCGAAATTCGACTGCTCCACCACGCCCTTGTCCATGGTGATCTCGTCATGCAGCGCGGCACCCAGGCCGAAGCCGATGCCGCCCTCGATCTGCGCCGCGATCACGTCCGGATTGACGGCGATGCCGCAATCGACCGCGCACACCACCTTCTCCACCTTGATCTTGCCGTCGACCACCGAGACATCCACCACCGAGCCGACCACGGTGTTGAAGCTCTCGTGCAGCGCGACGCCGCGGCCCTTGCCGTCGCCGGCCTTCGGACCCCAGTTCGCCTTTTCCGCCAGCAGCTTCAGGACGCCGGTATGGCGCGGCTTGTCCTTCAGCAGCTCCAGGCGGTACGCGACCGGGTCCTTGCCGGCGGCGCGCGCGAGCTCGTCGATCGTCACCTCCACCACATGGGCGGTGTGGGTGTGGCCGACCGAGCGCCACCACAGCGTCGGCACGTTCACCTTGGGCGAATGCAGCTCCACGGAGAGATGCTGGATCGCGTAGTGGGTGTCGGAGGCGCCCTCCACCGAGGTGCCGTCGACGCCCTCCTTGACCATGAACGCTTCGAACGGCGTGCCGACCATGAAGGACTGGCCGACAATGCTCTGCTGCCAGCCGGCGATCGAGCCGTCGGCGGCCACGCCGGCGCGGACCTTGTGGTAGAAGATCGGCCGGTAATAGCCGCCCTTGATGTCGTCCTCGCGGGTCCACACCAGGTGGACGGGCGCGCGGGCGTCGATGGCTTTCAGCACGGTGGCGGCTTCGGCGATGTAGTCCGCCGAGGGTGTGGCGCGGCGGCCAAACGAGCCGCCGGCCCACAGCGTCTCGATCTTCACCTGCTCGGGCTTGAGACCCAGGATCGCGGCGACGGTGGCTTGCTCGATGGTCTGGAACTGCGAGCCGGCATAGATGGTGACGCCGTCCGCGGTCTTCTCGATCACGCAATTGCACGGCTCCATCGGAGCATGCGCGAGATAGGGGAAGCTGAAATCGGCCTCGATGGTCTTGACGGCGCCGGCAATCCCCTTGGCCGCGTCGCCGCGCTTGGCGGCGGGCAGGCCGGTGGTGGTCGCGAGCCTGCGGTACTCCTCGAGGATCTCCGCCGTGCCGCGCTTCTCGGCCTTGCTCTCGTCCCACTCGACCTTGGTGAGCGCGTCGCGGCCCTGGATCGCCGACCAGGTGTCCTTGGCCAGCACCGCGACGCCGTTCGGCACCGCGACGACATCGACCACGCCGGGGATCGCCCTGGCGGGGGCGGCGTCGAAGCTCTTCACCGTGGCGCCGAAGCGGTCCGGCCGCTTGAGCACGGCGACCAGCATGCCCGGGCGCTTGATGTCGAGCGCATAGACCGCCTTGCCGTCGGTCTTGTCCGGTGAATCGAGCCGCGGCAGGCGCGTGCCGATCAGCTTGAAGTCTTTCGGGTCCTTGAGCTTGACGTCGGTAGGCACCGGCTGCTTCGCCGCGTCTGCGGCGAGCTCGCCGAAGGTCGCGGTGCGGTTGCCGCTCTTCACGACGCCCTTCTCGACGGTGATGCTGTTGGCCGGCACCTTCCACTTCTCGGCAGCGGCGGAGACCAGCATGGCGCGGGCGGCGGCGCCGGCCTTGCGCAGCTGCTCCCAGCTATTGGCGATGGCGGTCGAGCCGCCGGTGCCCTGCACCGTGCCGAACGCCAGATTGTTGTAGAGCTTGGCATCGGCCGGCGCGAAGGCGGAGCGCATCTGGCTCCAGTCGGCGTCGAGCTCCTCGGCGACGATGGTGGTGAGGCCGGTGCTGACCCCCTGCCCCATGTCGAGGTGCTTCGACAGCACGGTGACCGTGTTGTCGGGCGCGATGCGGACGAAGGCGTTCGGCATCGGGGGCGGAGAGTCCGGCGCCGCGGCGAAGGCCTTGCGCGCATCGACATGGACGCCGATGACCAGCGCCCCGGAAATCGCGGCGGCACCCTTCAGGAAGGAGCGGCGCGAGGCCTTCGAGGTTTCGGATCTGGAAGCCGGCGCGATCTGCGCCAGCATCCGTGCGTAATGCTCGGGTTTGATGATGTGCATGGCGATCACGCGAGGTTGGAGGCGGCTTCGTGGATGGCGGCCCGGATGCGCTGATAGGTGGCGCACCGGCAGACATTGCCGTCCATCGCGGCGTCGATGTCTTCGTCGGTCGGCTTGCGGTTCTCGCTGAGCAGGCCAACCGCCGACATGATCTGGCCGGACTGGCAGTAGCCGCACTGCACCACGTCGAGCTTGCGCCAGGCGGCGACGACGACCTTGCCGACATCGCCGGTGCCGACACCCTCGATGGTGGTGACGTTCTTGCCTTCGACATCCGCCATCGCGGTCTGGCAGGAGCGGACGGGCGCGCCGTCCACATGCACCGTGCAGGCGCCGCAGAGCGCGGCGCCGCAGCCGAATTTGGTCCCGGTGAGACCGATGGTGTCGCGCAGCGCCCACAGCAGCGGCATCTGCCCATCGACATCAAGCGTGCGCTCGGTTCCGTTCAGAGTGAATTTCATGATTGCCCTCTCCGAGGATGAGGACACGCACAGGCGACGTGCCGCCCCGGTGGACTTTCCCGGCCCCGGCGACGGCAAATCGGCAATGCGCTCCCGTAACGGAGGCTACTCCGTTTAGCTTCGCCGCTTAACTCACCAGGGCGTGAGCGAGGCTCAGACAATCGACCAATTGCGGAACGGCGGGCGCGGACAGGTGTGGGTAGAGAGGGGGTTTGTCCTGCTTCAGCATCCTTCGAGGCCCGGCTCTGCCGGGCACCTCAGGATGAGGTAGCACTTTACAGGACAACCTCATCCTGAGGTGTCGCGAAGCGGCCTCGAAGGATGCTGAAGCAGAACGCCATCTTCCCTCCCCACCCTACCCGCGCTAACCTCCCGTCGCGGTGCAAGCCGCGCCCGGGCCCGCGGGAAGGGTTGAACCCACTTGCATCGATGAGCTGACAAACCAGACCTTTGTGCAGCCGGAATTGCGGGCCGTCGGCGTCACATGCACGGAGGTTCCATGCAACGGCTCCCCGAACGGCCGAATCTCGGCCATCTCAAGAAACAGGCAAAGGACCTCATCGCGCTCTATCGCAGCGGCGAGCCTGCCGCCGTCGCGCGCCTGCGCGACACGCTGCCGATCGCCGCGGGCGGGGACGATGAAACGATCCGCGCGCTCGGCCTGCGCCTCCACGACGCGCAGTCCTGCGTGGCCCGCGAATATGGCTTCGCCTCCTGGGCCGATCTCGGCGCCTTCGTCGCCGCCCGCAACGCGCGCGCGGTCGACCGCGCGGAAGAGGTGCGCAACTGGCTGCGCCTGATCTATCCGGGCGATATAAGCGGCGAGATGAACCCGGCGCGGCCCCTGGCGGCGGCGCGGATGCTGGAGGCCGATCCCGGGCTGGCGGACGGCGACCCCTATCTCGCCTGCGCCATCGGCAACGAGGCGGCACTGCGCGCGGCAACAGCGCGCGATCCCGCCTGGATCGACCGGCCGGGCGGCCCGCTCGCCCTTCCCCCGCTCATCGCCGTCACCCATTCCAGCCTGCTGCGGCTGCCCGAATATCGCGAGCGCCTCACCGACTGCGCCCGGTTTCTGCTGGAAGCGGGCGCCGACCCGAACCAGCCGGTGGCCAGCCGGAGGTTCCCGGCCTCCTTGAGCGAGCCGTCCGAGAGCTGCCCGCTCTCCGCGCTCTATGGCGCCGCCGGGCAGAACCACGACCCGGAGCTGACGCGCCTGCTGCTCGCCGCCGGCGCCAACCCGAATGACGGCGAGTCGCTCTATCATTCGCTGGAGAACCCCGCCTGCACCCGCGCGCTGCTGGAGGCCGGCGCCCGCGTCACCGGCAGCAACGCGCTCTATCGCGTGCTGGATCTCGACAGCATCGATGCGCTGCGACTGCTGCTGGCCCATGGCGGCGACCCGAACGAGCCAGCCGGCGGCCCGCCGATCTCCGACTGGGGCACGCCGCTGCTGTGGGCGATCCGCCGCCGCCGCTCGCCGGCACATATCGCCGCCCTGCTGGAGGCCGGCGCGGATGCCGCGGCGCGCACTCCGGACGGCGCCAGCGCCCATACGCTGGCGCTACGCTTCGGCCTGCCGGAGGTCGCCCGGCTGCTCGAGGGCGACGGCTCGCCGCTGCCGGAGGACGAAGCCTTCATCGCCGCCTGCGCACAGGGCGATGCGGCAGCCGTCCGGCGCATTCGCGCGAGGCGGCCGGACCTGCCCGGCGCGCTCTCGCAAACCCAGCTCCGGCTGCTGCCGGAGCTCGCGGCGCAGGGCTGCGATGACGCGGTGCGGCTGATGGTGGAGCTCGGCTGGCCGATCGCGGTGACCGGTGGCGACTGGCAGGCCTCGGCGCTGAACCACGCCGTGCTCCGCGGCGACGCGGCGCTCACCGGCTTCCTGCTGGCGCACGGGGCCAGCTGGCAGGAGCTGCACGGCTATGGCGACAATGTCCGCGGCACGCTGTCGTTCGCATCGCGCACCGAGGCGGTCGCGGGCGGCGACTGGCTCGGATGCGCGCAGGCGCTGGTCGCCCACGGCATGCCGAAGGGCGAGGTGGAGGACGGGTGGTTCTCGGACGAGGTGACGGAGTTCCTGCGGGGGTAGGCAGGGGTCGCGCTGCTTCCGCTCCTCCTCCCAAGGCCGTCATCCCGGACGGCCGAAAGGCCGATCCGGGATCGTAGGAAGGTGTTGATCTGCACCTTCTTGCGATCCCGGCTCTGCGCTGCGCTTCGGCCGGGATGACGGCCAATAGAAGAGCAGAGTCAATTGTTCCGCGCCCGCCACGACGCCGGCTGCTCGAACGGCCCGGCCCAGATTCCGCGCTTGGCCCGGCGCGCCTCGTCCTGCGCCCGCGCATAAGCGAGCCCGGTCGCCACCGCCAATCCTTGCGCCACCAGCTCCCGCGCCAGATCGACGCCGCCCGCCTCGCACATCGAGAGCGAGCGGCCGTAGACGTCGGTGCCGATCGGCCGGCAACTCACCGCCCCCTTGGCGGCCGCCTTGCGCAGCGCGTCCCGCGCCGCGCGCCCGCACGGCCAGGGCTTCGTGCCGGATCCATTGCTTGAGGGCCCGCAATCCTGGTGCAGTTCCGGGGCGTCGATGCCGTCGAGCCGCACCCGCTCTTCGCCCAGTTCGAAGCTGTCGCCGTCGACCACATGCATCGCCCCGGTGACCGGTGGCACCAGCCAGCCGGCGAAGCGCTCGGCGAGAAGTGCGACGGCGATCAGCACCGCTGCGACCAGCACGGAATTTATGGTGCTACGGCGCAACACAGCCTCCCGCACGCACGCCGCGGCGATTCGTTAACCACGCTTCTAGAGCAAGCATTAAGCATTCGGGCGAGATGTTTAATATGGGTGCAAAGCTTTTGGCTGGCGGGGAAAAATGGGCACGACGGCGAGCGCCGTTCGCGATGGGGACGAGCGGCACGCAAGTGCCGCCGACCCCTCGGTCGCCCAGTTTCCCGGCCGCATCGCCGACGACACCAGTGCCAATATCGCCGCTCTCCGGCTGGTCGCCAGCCGCACCGCGGCGAGCCGCACCGAAGTCGGGCGCAGCGTGCGCGAGGTGCGCGACCGCCTCACCTCCAGCAGCGGCACCCGCCCGGCCTATGACCACGAGTTGATCCGCCTCTTCGTCGACAATCGCACCGGCGCCACCGCGGCGATCGTGCCGATGATCGTGCTGACCGGCGGGGCCTCCGCGATCTTCCTGCCCTGGAACATCGCCGTCGGCTGGGCCGTCGCCATGCTGGCGCTGCACGCGCTCACCGTCCTCGTGTGCCGGCGCTTCCGGCAAGAGAGCGCGCAGCCCGGCGTGCTCGCGCGCTACCGCGCGCTGTTCGCCACATTCGATTTTGTCGCGGCGATCGGCTGGGTGGCGCTGCTCGGCCTCGTCGTGGCGGGTCACGCCGTCGGGGCGCGCGAGTTCGCGCTGCTGGCGGCGCTCGTCTACATCGCCGGCATGGCGATGCTCTCGGCGCCGATCCCGGCCGTGGTCTATGCCGGCACGCTGCCGGTCATCCTCGCCGCCTGCATCTATTATCTGGCGCAGCACACCGTCACCGATTACGCGCTCGCCGCGTTGATGTGCGAGGCCTCGGCCTGCTTCCTCATCGTGGCGCGCCGGCTCAACGGCATTGCGCTCGGCACGCTGGAGGCGCGCGGCGAGAAGGACGCGCTGATCGGCGAGCTCGAGCAGGCGGTGGCGAAGTCCGACGACGCGCTCTTGCGCGCCGAGGCCGCCAGCCTCGCCAAGTCCCGCTTCCTCGCCCAGATGAGCCATGAGCTGCGCACCCCGCTGAACGCGATCCTCGGCTTCTCCGAAGTGATGAAGAGCGAGATCCTGGGCGCCCACGCCAACCCCACCTACCGCGAATATGCCGGCGACATCCACTCCTCCGGCCAGCATCTGCTGAACCTCATCAACGAGATTCTCGATCTCTCGCGCATCGAGGCCGGCCGCTATGAATTGAACGAGGAAGCGGTGCCGCTGGCGAGCGTGGTGGAGGATTGCCGGCACTTGCTCAAGATCCGCGCCAAGACCCGCGGCATCGCGATCCACGAGCTCTATGAGGCCGAGCTGCCGCGGCTGTGGGCGGACGAGCGGGCGCTGCGCCAGATCTGCCTGAACCTGCTCTCCAACGCCATCAAGTTCACCCCGCAGGGCGGCGAGATCTGGCTGAAGGTGGGCTGGACCTATTCCGGCGGGCAGTATCTCTCGGTGCGCGACACCGGCCCCGGCATTCCCGAGCACGAGATCCCGATCGTGATGGCCTCGTTCGGCCAGGGCAGCAACGCCATCAAGACCGCCGAGCAAGGCGCGGGCCTCGGCCTGCCGATCGTGAAGGGGCTGATCGACCTGCATGGCGGGACGTTCCAGCTGAAGTCGCGGCTGCGCGAGGGGACGGAAGTGATCGTCACCTTCCCGAGCGAGCGGGTGATGGCCGCCCTACCCCCGGTGCCGAACTCCATGCCGCTGGCACCCGAAGGCCACGTCGAGGGCGAGGAAGACCGCATCACCGAGATGGACCGGCCGAAGCGCCGGGCGTTTTTGACGCGGCGCGGGTGGTAGGGGGCGCTCGGCCCTTGAAGGATACTCACGCAGAACTCCGCCTCCCCGCCTCGGCATATTGCGGAGAATACCGCCCTTAATCTCCGCAGTAAGTGCGGAGATTAACTCTTGCGTATGCGGAGGATGATCTCCACATTCTCCGCATGGAGCGCGGAGAATGATGCCCTATATCCACGAGCGACCGGACTGGCCGCGGTTTCGCTGGAGCCACGATGTGCTTGCAGCGCCGCTGGCGGTGGTGCGTCACCACCAGGGACGATTGATCGGCCGGATGGAGGGGCTCGGCTTTCAGTTGAGGGCCGAGGCCGTCCTGCAATCACTGACCGAAGAAGTCCTCAAATCCAGCGAAATCGAAGGCGAGCGGCTCGATCCCGAACAGGTTCGCTCGTCGATCGCGCGCCGGCTCGGCATGGATATCGGAGCTCTTGCGCCGGTCGATCGCAATGTCGAAGGCGTCGTCGAGATGATGCTCGATGCGACGCAGAACTATCGCGCGCCGCTGACCGAAGAGCGCCTGTTCGGCTGGCACGCAGCGCTGTTCCCGACCGGTCGCAGCGGCATGGCCAGGATCACGGTCGGCGCCTGGCGCACGGCGGAGGCCGGGCCGATGCAGGTCGTCTCGGGGCCGGTCGGGCGCGAGCATGTGCATTTCGAAGCGCCGGGTGCAGAGCGCCTCGCCGCGGAGATGGGTGCCTTCCTGGCATGGTTCAACGCATCAAGCAGCATCGACCCGGTCATCTTCGCCGCCGTTGCCCATCTCTGGTTCGTCACCATCCATCCGTTCGAGGATGGCAACGGACGCATCGCGCGCGCGATCGCTGACATGGCGCTGGCACGTTCGGAGGGGAGCCCGCGGCGCTTCTACAGCATGTCTTCGCAGATCCGTGTCGAACGGAGGGCCTATTACGAGACCCTGGAGCGGACCCAGAAAGGCGACCTCGACATCACGCCATGGATCAGCTGGTTCCTGGAGTGCCTGGACCGCGCCTTCGCCGGCGCGCAGACAATCCTCGCCTCGGTCTTGCGCAAGGCCCGTTTCTGGGACGTCCATGCAGCAGCTGCGCTTAACGAGCGCCAGCGCCTCATCATCAACCGCCTGCTCGGCGGGTTCGAAGGGAAGCTGACCTCGTCCAGATATGCGGCGCTCGCGAAGTGCTCGCAGGATACCGCCGCGCGCGACATCGAGGATCTGTCCCGACAGGGCATTCTTGCCCGCGATCCGGCCGGCGGACGCAGCACCAGCTACTCTCTCATCGCCAGCACCGCCGACGCGCTGGATGCGGTGGCTCGCTGGGTTCTGGCCAATTCTCATCTGGCGGTGAGGGATGGGCCGAGAGCGGCCAGTGCGGAAGACGTCCGCATCCGAACCGAGAACATCGAGGCGATAGGCCGGGAGATCCAGGAGCTTGGCCGGGATGCCAATGCACCGCCGACCTATGCGGACTTCGAAGCCCGGCTGCGGTCCTTGCAGGACCTCGGCTTTTATCCGGATGACCGTCTGGTCCATCTGGTGGCGCAGGCGATCCACCGCGGTCTCTAGCGCCACGCCTGTCTTCTTTCCCATACGATCAAGCGTCATCCCGGACGGCCAACGGCCGAGCCGGGATCGTAGGATGGTGTTGCACGGGACGTCACGCGATCCCGGCTCTCCGCTTCGCTGCGGCCGGGATGACAACAAATGGGGTCCGAACGACCTACCCCACCCCGGCCTCGGCGAACGTCGCCATTCCGGAATGGCAGGCCAGCGCCGCCTTGATCACCCCGATCGACAGCGCCGCCCCGGAGCCCTCCCCCAGCCGCATGCCGAGATCGAGGATCGGCGCGAGGCCGAGCTTTTCCAGCACCCGCGCGTGGGCGGGCTCGGCGGAGACGTGGCCGGCGAGGCAATGGTCGATCGAGGCCGGGTTCAAGGCATGCAGCACCGCTGCCGCGGCGGTGACGACATAGCCGTCCAGCACCACGGGCACGCGCTGCATGCGGGCGGCAAGGATGGCCCCGGCCATCGCCGCGACTTCCCGCCCGCCGAGCCGGCGCAGCACCTCGAGCGGATCGTCGAGCTGCCCCTTGCAGCGCGCCACCGCCGCCTCCACCGCCGCAATCTTGCGCGCCAGCACGTCTCCGGTGGAACCGGTGCCGGGGCCGACCCATTCGCCGGCGGTGCCGCCATAGAGGCCATGATAGATCGCGGCAGCGACCGTGGTGTTGCCGATGCCCATCTCGCCGAGACACAGCAGGTCCGGCTCGCCGGCCAGTGCCTCCATGCCGAAGGCCATGGTCGCGGCGCATTCGGGTTCGGTGAGCGCGTCCCGTTCCACGATGTCCGGGGTGGGGATATCGAGCGCGAGGTCGAACACCCGGAGGCCAGCGCCGAAGACGCCGCAGATCTGGTTCACCGCCGCCTTGCCGTTGGTGAAGGTGTCGACCATCTGCTTCGTCACTTCGGGCGGATAGGGCGAGACGCCGCGCGCGGCAACGCCGTGAGTGGCGGCGAACACCGCGACCGTCGGGCGCATGACATTCGGGATCGGCTTGCCCTGCCAGCCGGCGAGGAAGATCGCGATCTCCTCCAGCCGCCCGAGCGCCCCCGGGGGCTTCACCAATTGGCCCTGCCGCTCCTCGGCCGCCTTGCGCGCGGCGAGGTCCGGCCCCGGCATGTCTGCGAGAAGGCGGCGGATATCGTCGAACGGAAGGCCGGTGGCGGCGCGATGCATGGTAGGACTCTCGTCGATAAGGTCGGTGTCGGTTAGACCCGCACAAGCGGGCAGGCAACCCCATGCCGCAGGGAGGACGAGGACATGGTCGAGCACCCGGTGTTCGGCGAGCGCTTCCGCGAGGAGCTCGACCGGCTCTTCCATTGGCGCCGGGACGTGCGCCGCTTCGAGCGGCGGGAGCTGCCGGAGGAGACGCTGCAGGCCCTGATCGAGCGCGCCTGCTCGGCGCCGAGCGTCGGCCTCAGCCAGCCCTGGCGCTTCGTCCGCGTGCGCGACGAGAAACGTCGCGCCGACATGCGCGCCATCTTCGAAGCCTGCAACGCCGAGGCGCTTTCTCACCAGTATGGCGAGCGCGCCAGCCTCTATGCGCGGCTCAAGCTCAGCGGCATGGACGAGGCGCCGGAGCATGTGGCGGTGTTCGTCGATGCCAACCCCGCCGCTGGTGCCGGCCTCGGGCGCGGCACCATGCCGGAGACGCTGGCCTATTCCGCCGTGCTCGCCATCCACACCCTCTGGCTCGCCGCCGCCGCCGAGGGGATCGGGGTCGGCTGGGTGTCGATCCTGGAGCCGGCCGCGGTGACGCGGGTGCTCGGGGTCCCGGAGGAATGGCGCCTCGTCGGTTATCTGTGCATCGGCTATCCGAGCGAGCCCTCCGAAGTGCCGGAGCTGGAGCGCGCCGGGTGGGAGCACCGGATCCCGGCGGCCGAGCTGGTGCTGGAGCGGTGAGCAGGCAGTCATGGCCGGGCTCGTCCCGGCCATCCACCTCACCCGCAGGAGTAGCACCTGCTTGAACATCCTTCGAGGCCGCTTCGCGGCACCTCAGGATGAGGTTCGTCTTTAAAGAACAACGTCATCCTGAGGTGCTCCGCACAGCGGAGCCTCGAAGGATGTTCACACCGAGGACCCCACCCTTCCCAAACTGCCCCCCACCAGCGATCTTCACCCAATGAACCTCCCCTACCTCACCGGCCTGCCGGCGGCGCTGCGCTTCTTCACCCGGCTGCCGGTGCCGGGCGAGCCGGAGGGCGGGTTCGACATCGACACCATGGGCCCCGCTCTCCCGCTGGTCGGCGCGCTGGTCGGGGCGATCGGCGCGCTCTCGATGCTGCTCGCCCTCGCCCTCAATCTCGGCGGCCTCATCGCCGGCGCGCTCGCCATCGCCGCCATGATCGCCGCCACCGGCGGCCTCCACGATGACGGGCTCGCCGACACCGCCGACAGCCTCGGCGGCTATTATCCCGCCCGGCGGCTGGAGATCATGAAGGACAGCCGCATCGGCTCATTCGGCGTGCTGGCGCTGATCCTCGGCCTCCTGCTGCGGGTCGGCTCGCTCGAGGCGCTGAGCGATGTGAGCCCGTGGAACGCCGCCGCCGGCCTCATCGCCGCGGCCTGCGCCTCCCGTATCGCCGGGCTCCATCTGCTCCACGCCTTGCCCGCGGCCCGCGCCGGCGGCACCTCCGCCAGCGCCGGCAGGCCCGGCCGCCGCAGCCTGCTGCTGGCCGGTGGTGCGGCAATTTTGATAAGTGCCGCGCTGGTAATCCCGTCCCTCGGCGTCCCTGCCTTGATCATCGCCATCCTCGCGGCAAGCTTTGCAACCTATGGGGTCCAGCGCCTTGCCGCGCGGCTTTATGGCGGGCAGACCGGGGATGTGGCGGGCGCGGCGATCAATCTCGCGGAGATTGCCTTCCTGCTCGCGCTGACTATCTTCGCCCCTCCATTCTGAGAAGGCTGCGTAGGCGATTCATGAGTGCCGCCTCCACACCCTGCGTCCGCATCTGCACGCTCGACCCGACGGGCCGGCTGTGCACGGGCTGCGGACGCACCCTTGAGGAGATTGGCGCATGGGGCGCACTGGACGAGGCGACGCGGTGCGCCATCATGGCGACACTACCCGCACGCCTCGCGGCCGCCGGACGGCGCGTGAGCGCGTGCAGCCGGAGCGCGTCACGATGAATTCCGACCGCTTCATGTGGATCGTCATTGTCGGCCTTGCCGCCGGCATCGGGCTGATCGCCTTCAATGCGCAGCATGGCGAGATCGCCGGCATCGCACTCGGCGATTTCGCCCAGCTGGTCGCCTATGGCGCAATCGGCCTGGTGGTCGGCGCCGGCGTCGTCGCCGCCTTCAATGGCCGGCTTGGCGAGGCGATCCGCGCCGTCTTCCTCTGGGCCCTGATCTTCGGCGTGCTGGCGGTCGGCTACACCTATCGCTACGAATTGCACGCGGCGGCCTATCGGGTGCTGGCCGAGATCGCTCCCGGCTATGCGGTGCCGCTCAGCCATGCCGAGGGCCCGGCGATCGAGGTGGCGCGGGCGCGTGACGGCGATTTCAACATTCGCGTCGAGGTCAACGACACCCGCATCCCGATGCTGGTCGACACCGGGGCCTCCAGCGTGGTGCTGACCCCGGAGGATGCGCGGGCGGTCGGCCTGCCGGTCGAATTCCTGCGCTACGACATCCCCATCGACACCGCGAACGGCCGCGGCAAGGCTGCCTCGGTGTCGCTCGACAAGGTGTCGATCGCCGGCAGCATCGAGGAGCGCCGGGTGCCGGCGCTGGTCGCGAGCCCCGGCACGCTCAGGCACAGCCTGCTCGGCATGAGCTTCCTGTCGCGGCTGGAGAGCTTCGAGATACGCGGCGAGAAGCTGGTGATGCGGGCGCGGCCGGTGGAGAAGTAGCGGGTGTTTTACCAACCACGCGACGTCATCCCCGGCCTTGTGCCGGGGATCCCGATTCCGGACTGTGCGTCAGAGGCCGAGATCCCCGGCACAAGGCCGGGGATGACGTAGTTTTTGCGGCGACCGCGTCCTATGAAAACAACCCCACCACGAAGCGCGCGCCCACGATCAGCAGATAGAGCCCGAAGCCGACCTCGAGCTGACGCTTGGTAAAGGCATGGGCGAGCTTCGCGCCCAAGGGCGCCGCCAGCGTCGCGATGCCGCCGACCAGCAGCGCCCCGGGCAGCGAGACATAGCCGAGCGAGAGCGGCGGCAGTTCGGCCAGATGCGGCCAGCCGCCGATGATGTAGCTGATGGTCCCTGGCACCGCGATCAGCGCGCCGAGTCCGGCGGAAGTGGCGATCGCCTGGTGGATCGGCACCTTGTAGAGGGTGAGGATCACGCTCGCTATGCCGCCGCCGGAAATCCCGATCAGGGGCGAGACGAGGCCGACGCCGAAGCCGTAGGTGTTCATCAGCAACGGCCCGGGCAGTTCGTCCCCGAGCGACCAGGAAGCGCGGCCAAACAGCAGCTTGAACGACATCAGCACCGCAAAGGCGATGAAGGCGAGCTTCAGGACCCGATCCGGCGAGACGGTGGCGAGCATGCCGCCGACGATGACGCCGATCACCAGCGGCACCGCCCAGCGCCGGAGCGCATCCGCGCGCACCGCGCTTCGTGCCCGATGCGCCATGTAGGAGCGCAGCGCGGTCGGCACGATGATGGCGAGCGAGGTGCCGACGGCAAGGTGCATGCGCGTGGCTTCCGGCACGCCCATGATGGTGAAGACCTCGAACAGCACCGGCACCACGATGGCGCCGCCGCCAATGCCGAACAAGCCGGCGAGAATACCCGTGGCAAGGCCCGCCGCGAGAAGCGCGACGACCAGCCAGACGATCTGGTCGAGAGGAATCGTGGAGAGGTCCATGGCGGCTTGCTTCTAGAGCATCGCGCCGTTTATCGCACTATCAATGAATTCGGGGTTCGACTTCCTGCGGAGGGAAGCGAGTCGTCCTGCGTGAGCATCCTTCGAGGCCGGCCCTTGGCCGGCACCTCACGATGAGGTCGTGTTTGAAGAACGTCCTCATCCTGAGGTGCGAGCGCAGCGAGCCTCGAAGGATGCTGAAGCAGCGCACCGCTCTCCTTCGCCGGCTGCCGCCCTCACCCGCGGCCGAGCGCGATCAGCCGCGACAGCGCCTCCCCATCGCCGAGGGCCGCGCTCTTCTCGCGCGGCGTAAGCGCCCTGAGCGCCTCGTCGAGGCTGCCGGCATCCTCGACCTTGGCGCGGGCGATGAGCCGCTCGGCGCCATGGTCGCCGCGCGGGCGCTCTCCGTCATTCGGCAGCATGGCGCGGTGCGCGGCGAGGAGTTCGGGCTCGTCCACCAGCCGACGCACCGCTTCGCGGGAGGTGAGCTCCTCGGCCAGTTCGGCCGCGATCTCGCCCGCCCGTTGCAGCACGCGGGGCGGCGCGCGCTCTTCCGGCGTCGCCAGCAGGCCGATGCGCCGGAACGCCTCCCCGGCCCCGCGCCCGCCGGTCCAGACCACCAGCGGCACGGCGAGCAGCAGGCCGAGGATCACCGGCGTCATCCAGAAGAACAGCGGCAGCGAGATCAGCAAGGCCGCAGCGCCCAGCGCCACGCCGAAGAGCGTGTGCGGGGCGAAATGCTTCATGGTGTCGCCAATCGGCACGCTGCCGTCGCCGCGGCGCTGCGGCTGCCAGCCGCCATCGCGCCCCGCAAGGATGCTCGCGACCGCGGCCGACTGCGCCACCATCATCACCGGCGCCGCAAGGCCGGCGATCAGCGTCTCGGCCAAGAGGCCGAACAAAGCGCGGATGCCGCCGCCGAAAGCGCGGCGCCGCGCACTGTCGAACAGCATGACCAGATAGGCGAAGATCTTCGGCAGCAGCAGCACCGCCATGGTGCCGACGAACACCCAGGCGGCGCGGATCGGGTCCTGCGCCGGCCAGGCCGGGAACAGCGAGAATTGCGCCGGGAAATAATCCGGCGGCACGAAGCGCGCCTGCAGCGCGGTGAGCAGGCCGGCCAGCAGCATGATCAGCCACAGCGGCGCAGTGATGTAGGAGCCGATGCCGGTCAAGAGATGCAGCCGGCTGACATAATGCAGCCCGCGCGCCGGCAGCACCGCGGAGTGCTGGAGGTTGCCCTGGCACCAGCGCCGGTCGCGTATGGCGAGGTCGGTCAGCGAGGGTGGGCCTTCCTCGTAGCTGCCCTGGAGCCATGGCACCATGTGCACCGCCCAGCCGCCGCGCCGCACCAGTGCGGCCTCGACGAAATCATGGCTCAATATGTGCCCGCCGAACGGCTTGCGGCCGTGAAGATGCGGCAGGCCGGCATATTCGGCGAAGGCGCGGGTGCGGATAATCGCGTTGTGGCCCCAATAATTGCTGTCCGGCCCGTGCCACCAGGCAAGGCCATAGGCGATGAGCGGGCCGTAGAGCCGCCCGGCGAATTGCTGCAGCCGGGCGAACAGGCTGCGGGCGCCGATGATGGTCGGCAAGGTCTGGATCATCCCGACGTGCGGGTTCTTCTCCATGGCCGCGGCGATGCGCACGATGCAGTCGGCCGTCATCACGCTGTCGGCATCGAGCACCAGCATCGCCTCGTAGCGCCCGCCGAAGCGGGTCACCCATTCGGCGATGTTGCCGGCCTTGCGATCGGTGTTGCGCGGCCGGCGGCGGTAGAAGATGCGCCCCTCCCCGCCCGTGCGGGCGCGCAGCGCAAGGAAGCCGGCCTCCTCCGAAATCCAGATGTCGGCATCGGTGGTGTCGCTGAGGATGAAGAGATCGAAGGCGTCGAGCGCACCCGCCTCCGCGAGCGACTCATGGATCGCCTCGAGCCCGGCGAGCACGCGCGCCGGCTCCTCATTATAGGTCGGCATCAGCAGCGCGGTGCGCGCCTCGAGCCGCGGCAGCGGGCCGTCGAGCGGCACGCCGAGCACGTCCTGCCGCCGCATCGCCGCCATCAGGCCGCCCAGCGCATTGGTGAAGGAGAAGCCGATCCAGGCGAACAGGATGACGAACAGGCTGAGCACGATGCCTTCAAGCGCGGTCAGCCCGCCGACTTCGAGCACCCTGTACATCTCATAGGCGGCGCCGACGGTGAGAAGGCCCGCGCCGCCGATGACGAAGGCGCGGCGCAGGAACAACCCGCCCGGCGCCTTGAAGCGCGGCGGCACTGCCGGATCGCGCAGCGAGCGGGTCGGCATGTCGAGGGGCGCTTCCGGCGGCAAGGCCGGGAGCATGGAAGGCGCTGGCGGAAGAGACCGCGCCGGCGCGGCGTGCTCGGCCGCAGCGTTCGTGGCGGCGGTTGTGGCCGCGGCGTCCCTGGCTACGGCGTCCATCGATAGATCCAGGCCTCGGTGAGCCGCTGGTCGCCGCGAAGGACCTCGGCGCGAAGCTCCGCCACCTCCGCCCCCTTCGGCTCGAACGCGAAGGAGAGACGCTGCCCCTGGATGTCCGGATTGGGCTGCAGCACGACATTGGAGACCGCGCCGCCATTGGCCGACACCTTGGCCTCCACGCCCTCGGGAGCGAGGCCCTTCATGGTCTCGCCGACAATGTCGAGCACGAACAGCCGGCGCTCCGCCGAGCCGCCGGTGCGGGTCCCACTGAAGCGGCCGATCGGCTCGCGATCCGGCGTGTCCCAGGTCCAGTGCAGGCGGTAGGTGTAGTTGTACTCGCCGCCCTTGCGCAGCGGGTCCTTGGGCCGCCAGAAGGTGACGATGTTGTCGTGGACCTCCTCCCTGGTCGGGATCTCGACCAGCTGCACCGCGCCCTCGCCCCAGTCGCCGATCGGCTCGACCCAGATGCTCGGCCGCTTCTCGTAGCGCGCCTCGAGGTCCTGATAGTCGAAGAAGGAGCGCTGGCGCTGCATCAGCCCGAAGCCGCGGACATTGGAGGTGACGAAGGTGCTGATCTGCAGCCGGCGCGGATTGGTGAGCGGGCGCCAGACCCGCTCGCCATTGCCGTTGAACACCGCGAGCCCCTGCGCGTCATAGACCGCGGGGCGGAAATCGTCGGTGCCGTCGCGATCGTTCGGGCCGAACAGGAACATGCTGGTCAGCGAGGCGAGGCCGACCTGGTCGATGTCGCCGCGCGGATAGACGCTCATCTCCACCGTCATCACCGTGGTCTCGCCGGGGCGGATGGTGAAGCGGTGCACCGCGCTCGCGCTCGGGCTGTCGAGCAAGGCGTGCACCACGATGGAGTCGACGCCGGGGCGCGGGCGCTCGATCCAGTAGGCCTTGAAGAGCGGGAATTCCTCGCCGCCGGAATCCCCGGTCTTGATCGAGAGGCCGCGCGCCGAGGAGCCATAGACCTGCCCCTTGGCCACCGCGCGGAAATAGCTCGCGCCCTGGAACACCGCGATCTCGTCGAAATAATCCGGCCGGTTGATGGGGCCGTGGAGGCGGAAGCCCGAGAAGCCGAGATCGAGCTTCGGATCGGGACGCGCCAGCCCGTGATCGAAGCGGAACAGGTCCGGCGAATAGGCAATCTTCTGCGCCTTGCCCTCCTCGACCACGAAGATGTCGACGCGGTCGCGGAACAGGAAGCCGCGATGCAGGAACTGCACCTCGAAGGGCAGCTTCTGCCCGCGCCACAGCGCGCGCTCGGTGATGAAGCGGATGTTGCGGTAATCGTCGTAGCTCAGCTTGTCGATCACGCTCGGCAGCGACTGGTCGCCCTGCTTGAACGGCTTGGCGGCGAGATCCTTCGCCATCTGCCGGACGAGCTGGGCATCGAAGCCGGGAGCATTTTGGGCATTCGCGGTGCCCGGCATGAGGGCCCCCAGGGGGAACCCGGTTGCAAGCAGCCCGGGCACCAGCGCGGCCCCGGCCAAGAGATCACGCAGCAGATCACGTCGATGCATTCGTTCCCCGTCTTCCGAACCCGGCCAACGCCAACGGGCTAAGCGCGGTGCGGCGGGGAAGTTCCGTAGTCACATTGCCGCGCTTGACGGCCGGAATTCTGCCCGTTTCCTCAGAGGCAGGAAGCGGGGGGCGATGGGGAATCGACGCATCATCCCTCGACCGACCCCGTCATCTTTCAACCACCCGTCATTCCTCGACCTACCGTCATCCCTCAACCGACACGTCTTTCCCTCAACCCACGCGTCATCCCCGGGCTTGTCCCGGGGATCCACGTCCTTGCCGCGAGAGCAACCGTGGATGGCCGGGACAAGCCCGGCCATGACGGCGGTCACGTTCCTAGCCAAGAGAATTCGACGAGGGACCGTGGCAACAGTCCCCAGAAGGGAGGCTCCGCTAGGGGATGCGGTAGAACGGGTTCGGCAGCTGGAAGGTGCGCTCGGCATGGCCGCCGGCGAGATCGGAGGGCTGATCGCCGATATTGGCGATGATGCGATAACCCGCCGCCTCGATCGCGGCGCGCTGCGGCGCCTTGAAGTTCGCGGCGGAGGCATAATGCGCGCCCTTCGCCACAAGGATCAGCCTGGTGTAGTCGCCGAGCCCGACCATGCGCAGATTGCGCTCGGTGGCGGCACGCTGGGGCTCGTCGCGCCCGGAGATGAAGAACACCGCGACGCCGAGCTGCCGCGCCTTGCGGTAGAGCGCGACGGTTTGCGGGATGGCCGGCGTCCGGCCGCGCAGATCCCACGCCACCCAGCCGCACGGTCCCTCGGGCAGGCGGCTGCAATCCCCCTTGAAGACCCGGCCGAAATCGTCGGCCTTGATGACCTCCCAATTGGTCAGCAGCGTATCGTCGATATCGAACACCATGGCCGGCCGGCTGACCTGCGGGGCGCGCAGCGCGATCCAGGCGCTCGCCGCAGCGGTGACGCGGGAGAGGTCGCGGTCATATCTGCCGCTGGCGCGATAGGCGGTGGCGGCGATCTTGGCGTCGCCGACATTGGCCGGCTGGCTGAGGCCGAAGAGTTCGGCCCGGGCCGGGCCCGGTGCGCCCACGGCGATCGTCACCGCGAGCAGGGCGGCGCAAACGACATGCCTGAGCGTGCAGGCTATTGGAGACGTGCGTTCCGGAACCATTCGTATCCCCCTGAAGATGCCTTGCCTCACCCCCTCACGCCGCCTCGCCCTCGTCGCCATGGACCTTGTTCCGGCCCGCGCGCTTGGCGCGGTAGAGGGCACGGTCGGCATTGCCGAGCAGCATCCCCGGCGGATCGCCTGACGTGGGGGCGTGCGAGGTGAAGCCCACGCTGATGGTGATGATGCCGAGCGCGGTCGGCGCATGCGGGATGGAGAGCGCCTCGACCGCACGGCGCAGCCGGTAGGCGACGCTCTTCGCATAAGCCGGCACGCAGTCCGGCAGGAGGACGACGAATTCCTCGCCGCCGAGCCGCGCCACCAGGTCGCGCTCGAAGCGGACCTCGTGGCTCAGCGCCGCCGCGATGTCCCGCAGGCACTGGTCGCCGGCCACGTGGCCATAGATGTCGTTGAAGCTCTTGAAGTGATCGACGTCGAGGATGATGAGCCCGATGGTCGCCCTGGTCTCCAGCGCGTTGCGCCACACCGTCTCGAAATAGGTGTCGAAGGCGCGCCGATTGGCGATCTGGGTCAGCGGATCGATCGCCGCCAGGGCCTCCAGATGGCCGTTGGCCTTGCGCAGTTCGCGCTCGCGATCGGCGAGGCGCTGGGCCATCTCGTCGATGGCGTGCTCCAGCGGCTGCAATTCCTTGACGCCGGTCGCGAGCGTCCCGGTCGGCAACGGCTTGCCCTGCCCGACCGCGGCCAGCGAGGCGACGAGCCGCTCGATCGGGTGCACGATGTAGCGGCTACCGCCGAAGGCCACGCCGGCGCCGACCAGCGCGCAGATCGCGGCAAAGGCGATGAGGCTGTCGTAGAGCGCCCGGTTGGTGCTGGCGAGGGCGGCGTTCTTGTCCAGCAGCACGGCCAGATGCGCGTTGTTCAGGGAAAGCCGCGTGTATCCGACAAGGACGCCGCGTCCATTCGAGTCCTCGAGTTCGGCGGCGCCCTCGCTCCGGCTGAGAACGACCCGGGCCACGTCGTGGACCAGGATCTGCGCGGCGGGCGCGTCATCCGGCGGGAACTCGGCGGCATATTCGCCAGTGCTGTCGACCAGGATCGTCGAGGTCTCTCCGAGGCGATCATTATTGGCAATGAAGGTCGACAGCCAGATGAGGTTCAGTCGCGCAAGGAGAAGGCCGCTCGTGTCCCCCGCCGCATCGATGAGGGGAAGCGCCACGAACACCGTGGGCTCCTGCAGGACGCGGCCGAGGACGAGGTCGCTGATGTGCCAGGTGCTGGACTGCAGCGGCACGCGGATGTGCGCCCGATCCAGGTATTTCTCGCCGACGCTGCGCGTGAGGGTCGAGCAGGTCACGACACCATCGGTATTGGTCACCGTCAGATGCAGGATATTCGCGGCCGCGGCCACCGTCGCTTCGAGCAGCCGGTCGCAGGACGACTTGTCGAAGAGCTGCTTGTCGTGCTCGGCCAGCATGGTGAGCGTGACCTTGGCGCTGGCGACATCCTGGTCGAATGCCGCCTGCCCGCGCAGCGCCAGATCGAGCGCGCGCTCCTGCGCGGCCGCGAGCAGTTCGCCCTGGTAGCGGTTCACGGTCAGGACCCGTTCGGCCAGAAACAGGCACAGCCCGATCAGCAACGCCCAAAGCAGGCGAGCTCGAAGACCCACGGGGGCATTTCGCGCGGTTCGCGGATCCATTCGGCAGGTATTTCCCCGCAGCTACGGGAGCATAGCCACGGAATCATAGCCGCGTCGACTGTTCGGTTCGTTAAACCGATAGAGGAAAGTACGGGTAATGGCGCGCGGGCCACAGGGGAGACGGATGCTCGGCGTGAGCATCCTTCGAGGCCGCCTGCGGCGGCACCTCAGGATGACGTGGTCCTGCGTGCGACGTCATCCCGAGGTGCGAGCGAAGCGAGCCTGAAGGATGCTGAAGCAGTGCACATCGCCGTATAACATTTTAGTTGCGCAATCTGACATGTCAGTTTAGCGTTCTGACATCCGACGGACGCGACGCGCAAGAATCGCATCCCGGACAGCAGATCGAACAGTAAATCTGAGGAAACGCCAACATGCACTACGTTTACGTAGGGCGTAACGAACTTGTTGCGCTCATTGTCGGCCTGATAACCGGCACGCTCTACTCCTGTCTCAACCTGCCAATACCGGCGCCTCCGGTGCTCGGCGGGATTTTTGCGATCATTTTCACCTATATCGGCTATCTGATCGTACAGAAATCCCGCGGCGCCATCACGTTCGGCCGCCCGTCCGGCGGCAACTGAGCAAGAGATATCGGAGGAAAGACAACATGCTCGAGATCGGATTCGGCGCAACGGAATTGCAGGCCGCAGCCGTCGGCCTGGTGACGGGGCTCATCTACACCGCGGTGCGCGCGCCCATTCCCGCCCCCAATGTGCTGGGCGGCATCTTCGCCATTCTCGGCACCTTCATCGGCTTTGCCGCGGTGGCCGCCGCACGCGGCCAGCTCGCCTTCATATTCTGAGGAGGAAACAACAATGAACGCCCATAGTCCCGTGCCGGCCGCGCTGAAGGCCCGCTATCATGAGCTCAAGGCCACGCTGGAAACCGTGCAGTGGGGCGCCTTCAACGGCGCGGTCGCGCCGGTGCTGACCGTCACCTCCGGCGACATCGTCAAGATCGAGTGCCTCTGCCACCATGCCGGCGACGCCCCGGAGCTGCTGATGGATGACGCCATCCGCGCCATCTATGACGGCATCCCGGAGGAGAAGCGCACCCCCGGCGTCCACATCCTCACCGGCCCGATCTTCGTCGAAGGCGCCGAGCCGGGCGACACGCTGGAATGCCGCGTGCTCGCCATGGAGCCCCGGCTCAATTACGGGGTGAACTTCCAAGGCAAATGGGGCCTGCTCGACAAGGAATTCGAAAGCCGCGAGCACGTCGTCATCTTCGAGGCCGACATGAAGGCCGGCACCGCGCGCGCCCTCTTCCAGTTCCCCTATGACA
The DNA here is from genome assembly GCA_029266425.1 of Xanthobacteraceae bacterium. Lineage (GTDB taxonomy): Bacteria > Pseudomonadota > Alphaproteobacteria > Rhizobiales > Xanthobacteraceae > Ancylobacter. The sequence continues at coordinate 74,677 of JAQSWY010000001.1, read as the reverse complement.
GCCCGCCGGAGCGCGGCGTGCCCGGGCGCTACACCAGCGTGCCGCACGCCGAACGCAAGCCGGCGCTGGAAGGCATCGTGGTTCCGCTGCGCCTGCATTTCGGCACCGCGGGCGTGTGCCCGCCGGCGGACGGGGCGATCAGCACCGTGCCGCCGGGCGTGCATGGCGGCAATGTGGACAATCGCGAATTCGTCGCCGGCACCAGCATGTTCTATCCGGTGCACCGCAAGGGCGCGCTGTTCTGGGCCGGCGACACCCACTTCGCCGAGGGCGACGGCGAGGTGAACGGCACCGCGATCGAGGCGCATGTGAACGCCACCATCCAGCTGGTGCTGCACAAGGGACCGCGCTCCAAGAACCCGATCCTGGAGACGCCGGAATTCTGGATCTGCCACGGCTTCAGCGAGGATCTCGACGAGGCGGTGCGCGAGGCGGTGCTGGAGATGATCGACCTGCTCGGCAAGGAATGGGGCCTGTCGCGCGAGGAGGCCTATGCGCTGTGCAGCGTCGCCGGCGACCTCCGGGTGACCCAGGTGGTCGACGGCGTGAAGGGCGCACACATGGCGATGAGGCGCGACCTCAAGCGCTGACCCGACTCCTTTCCCCGGGGAAGACTCTGCCAAGACAACTTGCAGGCGCGCGGGCGCCTGCATTTTTTATCCGGATCAGCTAGTCATGCGGTATCGACCTTCCGCCGACGAGCCCGCGATGAAGACACCATCCGCCGCACGCAAACGGGGCCCGGATCCCGCAGACGCCGTCCCGAGCGAAGCCTCGCCCGAGCCGCAGGCGCGCCAGGCGTATCGCATCATCGAGGAGATGATCGTAACGCTCGAACTGCCGCCCGGCAGCAAGATATCGGAGATCTCGCTGAGCAAGCTGCTGGGGATCGGGCGCACGCCGATCCGCGAGGCGCTGCAGCGGCTTTCCTTCGAGGGCACGGTGCGCGTCGTGCCGCGCTCCGGCGTGTTCGTCTCGGAAATCGACCTCGCCGACCAGCTCGGCATGCTCGAAGTGCGCCGCTGCATCGAGAACGTGCTGGCGGGGCGCGCCGCGCGGTTCGCCACCAATACGCTGCGGCGCGAGTTCATGGAGGTCGCGAAGGCGTTCGATCTCGCGGCGCAGACGCGCGAGGGTGCCGATTTCATCGCCGCCGACCGCGACTTCAACGCGCTCGTCGTAAAGGCCGCGAACAGCAAATACGCGACCCACGCCATCGGCCCGATCGAGGCCCAGACACGGCGTTTCTGGTACCTCTATTTCAAGGAGTTCGGCGACGTTCAGCAGGTCAGCCAGCTTCACGCCCGAATCGCCCGATGCATCGCCAAGGGTGACGAGCCGGCCGCGCGCGCGGCCTCGGACGCGTTGATGGACTATGTCGAGCAATATACCCGCAAGACCCTGCAGGTGCTCGGCGTGAGTTGAACGACCCGCTCTTGACAATTCAGGTATCCACGCCGACCTTCAGGGCATGAACACCGTGAGCCACGCCACCGTCTTCCGGATCGTCCCCATCGCGGGATAGTTGCCCGGCTCGGGTGCCCCGAGACCGGGGCTGTTCATACTTTCAAGCGAAAATCGGACACTGCGTAATGTCGGCGGAAAGTCGGCTCCCTCCCGTATTGCATTGTGCGTCCTCCTGAGGAAAACCATGCGTAAGCCCAGCATCACCATCTCCTCCACCGACCACGAGGCGCTCACGAGGATCGCCAACGGCCTGATGGACACCCGCCCCGTCCTCGCCGAAGCGCTGATCGGCGAACTCGAGCGCGCCAGGGTCGTGCGCGCGAATTCGGTGCCGGCGCGCTCGGTGCAGATGGGCAGCATCGTCGACTACAGGACGGCGGATGGCACCACGCGCCGGGTGCAGCTGGTCTATCCCGCCGAGGCGGATATCGCGCAGGGCCGGATATCCGTGCTCACCCCGGTCGGCACCGCCCTGCTGGGGCTCAGCGTCGGCCAGTCGATCGACTGGGTCGGCAATGACGGGAAGAAGCACGTGCTGAGCGTGATCGCCGTCGAGCCGGGCGCCTCGGCAATTCCGGGCGGGAAGTAGAGGGGGCGCCCCCTCTTCCCTGCTTCCCACAGCCGTCATCCCGGACGGCCGTCAGGCCGGTCCGGGATCGCAAGAAGGTGCCGTGCAGGACTTCACGCGATCCTGGCTCTGCGCGCTGACGCGCTCCGGCCGGGATGACGTCTATCGAAAGAAGGTCACGCCGCCGCCAGCCGCCGCTCCAGCGCCCGCCGCACCTCGCCGACCGCGGCGCGCAGCACGTCCAGCCCTGCCCCCGGCTTCACCCCCTCGATCGCCAGATGGCGGCGATAGGCCCGCGCGCCGGGCTGGCCGGTGAACAGGCCGAGCATGTGCCGGGTGATGTCGTGCAGCCGCCCGCCCCGATGGAGATGGGCGGCGACATAGGGCTCGAACGCCTCCACCGCGGCGAACGCATCGGCATGCGGCGCCGGCTCGCCGAACAGGACGGGATCGACCTCGAGCAGAAGCTCCGGCTGGTGATAGGCGGCGCGGCCGAGCATGACGCCGTCGACATGATCGAGCTGCGCTTTCACCGTCGCAATGTCGGCAATGCCGCCATTGATCGCGACCGGCACATGCGGCAGGCGCGCCTTCAGCCGATAGACGCGATCGTAATCCAGCGGCGGGATATCGCGGTTCTCCTTGGGCGAGAGCCCCTCCAGCCAGGCCTTGCGGGCATGCACGATCAGGGCGTCGGCGCTCTTGGCGAGCACTGCGTCGGCGAGCGCGTCGAGCGCGGCCTCGGGATCCTGCTCGTCGACGCCGATCCGGCATTTCACCGTGACCGGAACCGCCACCTCCGCCTTCATCGCCGCGACGCAGTCGGCGACGAGGGCCGGCGAGCGCATCAGGCAGGCGCCGAAATTGCCGCCCTGCACGCGGTCCGACGGGCAACCGACATTGAGATTGATCTCGTCATAGCCGAGATCGGCACAGATGCGCGCGGCCTTGGCCAGCGCCCCCGGGTCCGAGCCGCCGAGCTGCACGGCGACCGGGTGCTCTTCAGGCGAAAAACCGATCAGCCGCTCACGATCGCCGAAGATCACGGCATTGGCGGTGACCATCTCGGTATAGAGCCGGGCGCGGCGCGAGAGCGTGCGATGGAAGGCGCGACAGTGCCTGTCGGACCAATCCATCATCGGCGCCACTGAGAATCTAACCACTTGAAAAATCATGATTTTCTAAGTACCGTCAATTCGCTGGACAACGCCGAGTGCACACGATTTTGCGCCTTTGCGCCACGTCTTTCGCCACCCTTCGACGGTTCCGTCCACACGGTGCGCACACAAGAAATGGCCTCTTTCACCAAGCTCCCCTCCGGCTCCTGGCGCGGCCAGGTCCGGCGCAAGGACGCTACGTGAGCGACACCTTCCTGCGCAAGGACGATGCGCGACGCTGGTCGCTCGAGCCGAACGTCAAGTCGATCGCGGTAAGTCGCCTGCTCCCTCGCGCGCGCCGCGCGCCCGATGACATTCAGTGAACGTATCGATCTCCATATCGACGACATGTGCTCTGTCGGCAAGGCCCGCTACGGCCTCGATCTGCTGCTCCGCGAATCCGAACTGCTTGCCGAACCGTTCTTCTGAGTATTCCGCGTCCTTGAGAAGGAACACGGCCTGGTGTTCGATCCGCTCCGGCGCTCTAGAGACGGATGTCGCCTCTGGGGCAGGGCTCAAAGGTCTCCTTTGGGCGCGAGGCAGGCTCGGCCGGAACTCCAGGCGCGCGCAGCACGCCTGGAGTTCCGGCCCTTCCGGACCTGCTCGCGGGTCGGTCGCGGTCAGCCAAGCAAATGCACGGTTTGCCGGGCTGTCAGGCCGCCGCGGCAATCTTGGTCGCGAACTCCCGATAGGAGTGGAGCGGGCGGCCCAGGATCCTGGTCAGCCGTTCGACATCGCCGGCTTCGGGGATCGTGCCGTCGCTGACGTAGCGCTCGGCCATCAGGCGCATTTCATAGGCCATCCACTTCGGCATGAAGCTCGCCATGTTCTGCTCGAACGCGGTGGGATCGTCGCCGCCATAGACGACAGGACGAGCGATGACGTCCGACCAGATCGCTGCCACCTCGGGACCGGTCAGCGTGTCGGGGCCCACGAGATTGATCGTCTCGAGCGGCAACTTGCCCGGCGCCCGGTCGCGACGGATCAGCTCGATCGCGGCAACTTCGGCGATGTCGCGCGTATCGACCATGGCGACCCCCTTGCTGCCGATCGGCATCGGGTAGACGCCATGCTGCAGGATGACGTCCTTGATCATCAGCTCGTTGTCGATGAAATAGGTTGGGCGCAGGATCGTAGCGCTGAAGCCCATCTGCGCGAGCATCCGCTCAGCGCCGTACTTCACCGCGAAGTGCGGCACGTTGACGAACCGGTCGGCGTGAATGACAGACAGATAGACGATCCGCTCAACGCCCGCTTCGCGCGCCACGTTCAGCGTGACGATCGCCTGGGTGAATTCGTCCCCCGTGACCGCATTCAGCAGGAACAGGGTCCGCACGCCGACGAATGCGCTGCGCAATGCGTCGATGTCGAGCAACTCGCCCTGCGCGACCTCGACGCTGGCGGGGAAGTTCGCCTTCGCGGGATCGCGGGTCAGCACGCGCACCTGGGCCTCGCGCTTCACGAGCTGATCGACGACGTGACGGCCGACGCGGCCGGTGGCTCCGATAACAAGGATGGTCATGGGGATCACTCCAGTTGGGGGGCGAGAGACACCCTTGAATTGAGCGATCCACATTGATCCCGATAGACGCTATATTTGAACGCTCTGTCTCGCTGGTGGAACGAATGGATCTGCTCGCCCTTGCTGACTTCAATCTGGTCGCCCGTCATGGCGGGTTCGGAAAGGCCGCGCGAGCAGCCGGCCGCCCTAAGGCGACCCTGTCGCGGCGTGTGGCTGAGCTCGAAGCGAGCCTCGATCTTCGCCTGTTCGAGCGAGGCGCACGGACGCTCAAGCTCACGGAAGAGGGACGAGCCCTTTTCGAGCGGACGGGTCTTTTGCTGACGGAGCTTCAGGAGACAGCAATGGAGATCGCCTCGGGCGGGCACAGCCCCCGCGGCCGGTTGCGGATCAGCGCGCCCATGCTTTTCTCCCAGATCGCAATGGGGAAGCTGGCGGCAGGATTTGCGCTGAGATATCCGCAGGTCAGGCTCGAAGTGACGACTGAAGACCGGGCCGTCGATCTGATCGAGGAAGGATACGATCTGGTCATCCGCGTCAATCCGGAGCCCGATGCGAGCCTCGTCGGCCGCGCTTTCCTTAGGGACCGGCTGGTCGTGGTGGCCAGGCCTGACCTCGCCAGGCCATCGGATGATGCGCCGGTTGCAGCCGTCCTGCGTGGATCCATCGAGCGGGCCGAGGCTCTCTGGGAGACGGTGACGCCGACGGGAAGAACGCGCATCGCCGTCAAACCGATCCTTGGGCTGTCGTCGCTGGTCATGGTTCGGGATGCGGTTCGCATGGGCGTAGGTGCCGCGCGCCTGCCGCTCTCGCTCGTCAGCCCCGACCTCAAGGCCGGAAAACTCGTTTCCTGGGGCGATGTCCAAGGGCGAGAGACTGCCCTCTGGGCGCTCTACCCGACGAGACGTCTCCTCAGCGCGCGGGTCTCGGCGTTCCTCGGTTATATCAAGGAAGCATTTCCGCAGGGGACGCCCGACGAACTGGCGGCGTATATCGGGACGTAAGGGCTACCCGGTGGGGATGGGAGATGACAACGGGCGCAGCAGCGTCCGGAACGACTCCCGCGTCAAAGCAGACGACTCCCGCGTCAAAGCACCTGCCGATACTCCGAGCGCCCGCGGCGAGAAGCCAAGAAATGGGCAGCGGCGTGCCCAATCGCCGCGCGAGCCAGCATTCCCTTCTATAAAAATCCTTTCCCATCAATGATCTGACTGCGGATCGTGATGGCGTTTCTATCGTCTTTACGAAGGGCCGCTCGCTGCACAAACTAAATAAACACTTGATTAGTAGTGAGGCAAAAACCGCCGCGATTTCAATGGCCCGTCGCACTCCGACATCCGCCAGCAGGGGAAGCACGTCATGTCGTCGATGACCCGCAGAACATTCACGCGTGCGGCCCTTGCGGGCTCCGGCCTCGCCGCCACGGGCCTCCTCGCGCCCGGTCTCATCAGCCCTGCCAGCGCCGCCGAGCGGCTGTTGGTGGTGCAGTGGGGCGCCGGGTGGATCGAGGTTTCAAAGCAGATCCTCGCCATGTACCAGAAGACCAGCGACACCCAGGTCGCCTGGGAGCTGCATTCCGGCGGCGCCGCGGCCGTCGTCGCCAAGATCAAGGCGACCTGGCCCAACACCCAATACAATGTGCTCTCGGTCTGGGACCCGGTGTTCCGCGCCATGATCACCGAGGATTGGCTGGTGCCGGTGGATGAGAGCATCGTCACCAACCTCGCCAGCATTCCCGACCAGTTCATCCAGAAGAACGACAAGGGCCAGAAGATGAGCATCCCGCTCAGCACGGCCGGCGCCTTCTGGGGCTATCGCGAGGACTTGCTGCCGGGCGGCTTCGACACCATCGAGGACCTGCTGCGCCCGGAATTCAAGGGCAAGCTCTGCGTCCCCTACCCGATCAACCTCACCGGCCTGCTCATCGTGAGCTGCGCGCTGCAACGTGGCGGCAACGAGAAGAACGCCGAGGCCGGCTGGGACTTCATCAAGGAGCTCGCCGCCAAGGGCCAGATCGGCGAGATCTGCACCAGCAATTCCGAATACATCAACGCCATGGCGAGCGGGCAATATTCTGTCGGCTTCTGGAACAATGGCGGCTGGTTCGCCACCGCCAAGAACTTCCCGGTCAAGATCAAGAACAAGATGCCCGGCAACAAGACCTTCCTCTACAATGAAGGATTCTGCGTGCTGAAGGGCGCGCCGCAGAAAGCGGCGTTCGAGTTCGCCAATTTCTTCGCCGATCCGAAAATGAACGAGCTCTACAACATGAACCTCGGCTCCGGCCCGACCCAGCCCGACGCCAAGGCCAATCCGATGCTGGAGAGCTGGTACTTCAAGCCGGACGAGCTGGAGACGTACGCCTACTTCGCCGACTTCGCCTATCTCGGCAAGGTGATGAACGAGTGGAACGCCCGCTGGGAGCGGGAGATCGTGCCGCTGGTCCGGCGCGGCTGAGCGCGGCAATGGCTGCGGGCATGAAGCGGACAAGCCCGACGGCGGCGATGCTCTGGCCGGCGCTCGTCATCATAGTGCCGCTGCTGCTCGGCCCGCTCTTCGTGCTACTGCACGAGAGCTTCAAGCCGCATGTCGCGGGGCGGGTCGGCGGCGACGATGCCGGCGCCCTGACGCTCGCCAATTACACCGACATCGCCGCGCCGGAATATGCGCGCTACTTCCTCGACACCTTCCGCATCGGGCTGATCGCGACCGCGTTCGCCTTGCTGCTCGGTTATCCCATGGCGCATTTCATCGTGCGGCGGGCGTCGCCGACGGCGCGCCGCATCTTGACCGGTGGCCTGATCGGCACGCTGTTCCTCAGCCTGATCGTGCGCATCTACGCCATCGCCATGACCTTCGGCCCGCTGGGGCCGCTGGCCGGCCTCAGCCGGCTGATCGGCATTCCGGCATCGAGCCCCGACGGCGCGGAACTGATGGTGGTGCTCGGCCTCTTGAACACCACGATGCCGCTGATGGCGCTCACCCTGATCGGCACCATCCAGAACATCAATCCGCGGCTGGAGGATGCCGCGCTTTCGCTCGGCGCGCCGCGCTGGAAGACCTTCTTCCAGATCACGCTGGCGATGAGCCTGCCGGGCATCCTCTCGGCCGCCATCATCGGCTACGCCTTCTGCATCAGCAATCTGGTGGTGCCGATGCTGGTCGGGCGCGGCTTTATATTGTTCGTCTCGAACCTGATCTATTTCCGCTTTTCCGAGGTCGCCAATTTCCCGAGTGGCGCCGCGCTCTCCGTCGTCATGATGGTGATCGCGGTCGGCATCTTCTACGGCCTGCTCCACCTCGTGCGCACGCAGTGGCAAGAGGCCGGAAAATGAAGAAGACCGGCACATGACGAAACGCCTCGCCGATGCGCTGTTCGAAGCGCTCTATCTCGCGCTCATCACCCTGTTCATCGCCTTCTCGGCGATCCCGGTCCTGGTCTCGCTGGTGCTGTCCTTCGATGCCCGCGGCTTCATCGGGCCGTTCCCGCCGAACAGCTTCTCGCTGCGCTGGTACGAGAGCCTTCTCGCCGACAATTATTATCATGACGGGCTCGTCACCAGCCTGATCGTGGCGACGATCGCGACTGCCATCTCCACCGTCGCGGGCACGCTGGCGGCGGTCGCCCTGCACCAGGCCCGCTTTCGCGGGCGCGCCGCCTTGCAGGCCATGCTGCTGTCGCCGCTGGTGGTGCCGAACGTCGTTCTCGGCTTCGGCATGCTGATGTTCGCGAGCCGGCTCGGCATCATCGACGGCCTGCCGCGGCTCATCATGGGCCACGTGCTCATCACCTTCCCCTATGTGATGCGCACCACCGCAGCCTCGCTGGTCGGCATCCGCGCCAGCTATTATGAGGCGGCGCTCAGCCTTGGCGCCCGCCCGTGGAAGGCGCTGTTGCGCGTGACGCTGCCGCTTGCGCGCACCGGCATCGTCGCCGGGGCGATCTTCGGCTTCGTCACCTCGTTCGACGATGTCGGCGTCAGCCTGTTCCTGTCGGACGCCTTCACCTTCACCTTGCCGGTGGCGATCCTGGCGCAGATGCGGGCCAACCTCGACCTCACCATCGCCGCGCTTTCGGTCATCTTCATCGTCGCGACCGTGCTTCTCATCGTGCTGCTCGACCGGCTGGCGGGGCTCGACGCCGCGGTCGGACGCGGCGTTTACGGGCGCTGACCATGGCGGTTCTCGAACTTCAGCACATCGCCAAGCGCTTCGGCTCGGTCGCCGCGGTGGACGACGTCACCTTCGAGGTGAGCAAGGGCGAGATCGTCGCCCTGCTCGGCCCCAGTGGCTGCGGCAAGACCACGACGCTGCGCATGATCGCCGGCTTCGAGCAGCCGGACGACGGGCGCATCTTCATCGGCGGCGCCGACATGGCGCAGCGCCAGCCCTATGAGCGCAATGTCGGACTGGTGTTCCAGGATTATGCGCTGTTCCCGCACATGAGCGTGGCACAGAACATCGCCTTCGGCATGAAGAACCGCGGCGTGCCGCGCGGCGAGATCGCCTCCCGCATCCGCACGGTGCTGGAACAGGTGCAGCTCGCCGGCATGGAAGACCGCCGGCCGAGCGCGCTCAGTGGCGGGCAGCAGCAGCGCGTCGCGCTGGCGCGGGCGCTCGTCACTCGCCCCGACGTCATGCTGCTCGACGAGCCGCTCTCCAATCTCGACGCCAGGCTGCGCCTCCAGTTGCGGCGCGAGATCCGCAGCATATTGTCGTCCTTCGACTGCACCTCGATCATCGTCACCCACGACCAGGAAGAGGCGATGGGCCTCGCCGACCGCATCGTGCTGATGAACAAGGGGCGCATCGAGCAGATCGACACCCCGACCGGGCTCTATCAGCGCCCGCGCACACTGTTCGCCGCGGATTTCATCGGCCATGCCAACTGGATCGGCGGTACGCTGGCGCGGACTTCGGGAAATGCCGCCACCGTGACCACGGCGCTCGGCGACGTAGCGGTCCGCCTTGCCAAGGACGCCCCCGCCGCGGGCGCGGTGACGCTCTGCATCCGGCCGGAACGCCTCGGTATCGCCAATGGCGACTGTCAGGATGGCGAGATCCGCGTGACCGGCACCGTGGAGACTGTCGACCCGGTCGGCCCCGATGTGCGCATCTGGTGCCGTCTTGCCGACGGCACGCTGGTGCAGTCTCTGGAAAAGAATGTCGGACGCACATTGCCCCCACCGGGGAGTGCGATCACGCTGCGCTTCGGCATCGACGATTGCGTGGTCCTGCCGGCGGGAGGCATGACATGAGCGGCAGCGTTCGCCCCATCATCATTCGCGGCGGCCTCGTCGTCCGCCCGGCGGACGGCACGGTCGCGCTGGCAGACATCCTCGTCGCAGACGGCCTGATCGCCGAAGTCGGCGCGCCGGGCCTGCCGGCGCCGGAAGAGGCCGAGGTGCTGGATGCCACCGACCGGCTCATCATGCCCGGCCTCGTCAATGCCCACACCCATAGCCATCTCGCCATCGCCAAGGGCCTGTCGCGTTCCTGGACGCTGGAACTGCATTTGCACAATGGGCCGTGGACCGGCGGCGGACAGCGTTTCGAAGACCGATATCTGCTGGCGCAGGCCTCCGCCGCGGAGATGCTGCTGAAGGGCTGCACCGCCTGCTACGATCTGGTGCTGGAACTGCCAGCGCCGACGCCGGAGGGCATGTTCGCCACCGCGGCGGGCTTCAAGGACGCCGGCATGCGCGCCGTCATCGCGCCGATGCTGGCCGACCGCACCTTCTGGCAGGCGATCCCCGGCCTGCGCGATGCGCTGCCGCCTGAGCTGCGCCCCACGGTGGACGGCATCACGCTGGCGAGCCGCGATGTCGCGCTCATCGCCTGCGAGCGCATGCTGGCGGAGTGGCCGCACGACCGCTCGATAGTACGCCCAGCCCTGGCGCCGACCATTCCGCTGCACTGCTCCGACGCCTTCTGGACCGGCTGCCGAGATCTGGCGGAACGCCATGGCGCGGGCATCCATGCCCATCTGGCGGAATCGAAGATCCAGGCGATCGCCGGGGAGGCACGTTACAGGAAGAGCCTCACCGCCCACCTCGATTCCCTCGGCATACTCGGCCATAACTTCACCGCCGCCCACGGCATCTGGCTCGACGGCGCCGATCTCGACATCCTCGCCCGGCGCGGGGCGTGCGTCGCCCATAATCCGTCGAGCAATTTCCGGCTGGGCAGCGGCATCGCCAATGTGCCGGCGATGCGCGCGGCCGGCGTCACCGTCGGCATCGGCAGCGACGCCTGCAGCTGTTCCGACCACCAGAATTTGTTCGAGACGATGCGCCTCGCCTGCTATCTCTCGCGCACCGCATCCTTCGATCCGGACGACTGGCTGACGCCGCGCGAGGTGTTCGAGATGGCGACGCGCGGCAGTGCCCGCGCACTCGGCATGCAGGACATCGCCGGCGACATAAGGCCGGGGTTGGCGGCGGACCTCGTCTTCCTCGACCTCACCTCGGTCAATTTCACCCCGCTGAACGACCCGCTCTATCAGCTGGTGTTCGCGGAGGAAGGCCGCAGCGTCGACCGGGTGATGGTCGGCGGGCGCACCGTGGTGGAGAAAGGCAAGCTGATCACGATCGACTATGATGCGCTGCGCCGGAAACTGAACGACCGGGCACGCGAGATCCAGGCCGCCAACGCCCCGCGCAAGGCGGCGCTCGCCGCTCTGGAGCCCTTCGTGAAGCATTATTGCGTCGGCCTCGCCCAAGGCTCCCGGCAGATCGAGATCGCGGAGGATATCAGCGATGCGTGATGCTCTCGAGGTCATCCTCGCCCGGCTGATGGCGGCCACCGGGGCGCTGCGCTGCACCGTGCGCATCGACCATCCCGCTCTCGGTCTCAGCGTCAACACGCCATGCGCCGAGGTGCTGGCGCGCGACGCCGCCTCGATGCTCTACAACAGCTCGATCGACCATCGCCGGGCGCGCAGCGTGCGCTCCATCGAGGCGTCCCGGAAGCCGCTGCTGCAGGAAGACGTCTTCGCCGATCCGGACCTCGCGCCGCCGCCGGCGCTGGTGCGCGAGTTCGGCACAAGGGCGCAGATGGTGGCGCCGCTGATCGGCACCGACGACTACATGTTCGGCTGGGTCTCCGCGCATTTCGCCGAGGGACCGCGCCCGTTCACGCCGACCGACATCGCGGCGCTGGAGGAGGCATGCCGGGCCGTGCTGGCCGTGCCCGGCATGCCGCTCGGCGTCTGAGACCTACGCGCATCGAGGAGAGACCTCTTGGATCTGATCGTCAGGAATGCCCGGCTGCCCTCGGACCATGGGCGCACCGTCGATATTGGCGTTGAAGCCGGGCGCATCGTCGCCATCGAGACTGGCCTGGCCGCGGAAGGCGAGGAGCTCGATGTCGGCGGCCGCCTCGTCGCGCCGGGCTTCATTGAGACCCACATCCATCTCGACAAATCCTGCATCCTCGACCGCTGCAATGCCCGCCACGGCGACTTGCCCGAGGCGATCGCCGAGGTCGCCAAGGCGAAGAAGGGCTTCACGCCCGAAGACGTCTATGAGCGCGGGCGACGCACGCTGGAGAAGTGCATCCTCAACGGCACCACCCGGATGCGCACCCAACTCGAGGTCGATCCCGGCATCGGCCTGCGCGGGCTGGAGGGCGTGCTGCCGCTGATCGAGGAGTATCGCTGGGCCATCGATATCGAGATCTGCGTGTTCCCGCAGGAAGGCCTGCTCAACAATCCCGGCACCGACGAACTGATGGTAGAGGCGCTGAAGCGCGGGGCGCGCGTGGTCGGCGCCGCGCCCTATACCGACAGCGACCCGCACGGCCAGATCGACCGCGTCTTCGAGATGGCCCGCGAGTTCGATGTCGATATCGACATGCACCTCGATTTCGGCCCGGTCGCCGACCGGCTCGACCTCGAATATGTCTGCGAGCTGGCCGACCGCTATCGCTGGGGCGGGCGCACCGCCATCGGCCATGTCACCAAGCTTGCCGGCGCCGACCCGGGGCAGTTCGAGGCTGCGGCGCGGCGCATGAGCGATGCCGGCGTGGCGCTGACCGTGCTGCCCTCGACCGACCTGTTCCTGATGGGCCGCGATCGCGACTGTCACCATGTGCGCGGCGTGACCCATACGCACAAGCTGCTCCAACACGGCGTCAATTGCTCGCTCTCGACCAATAATGTGCTGAACCCGTTCACCCCGTTCGGTGACTGCTCGCTGATCCGCATGGCGAACCTCAATGCCAATATCTGCCATATCGGCGCCACCCACGACATTCGCGAATGCTTCGCCATGATCACCGAGCGCTCCGCGAAGCTGATCAATGCCCCCGACTACGGCATCGAGGTCGGCAAGGCGGCCGATTTCACGGTGCTGGACTGCGAGCGGCCGGAAGAGGCCGTCGCCGAACTGGCGCCCGTGCTCTTCGCCTACAAGCGCGGCCGCCGCACCGTGACCCGCCCCGCCGCACAGCTCCACCGCCCGCATCATTGAGACCCTGTAATGTCGCGTTCCCAAGTAGCCGCCAGCCCGCCCGCCGATCCGTTCGGCGCCTTCTGCACGGATAACCACGTCGCGCAACCGGGGGCCGCGCAGGGCCCGCTGGGCGGGCTGAGTTTCGCCGCCAAGGACGTGTTCGACGTGGCCGGCAGCACCACCGGCTTCGGCCATCCGGCGTGGCTGGCCTCGCACGAGCCGGCGCACGAGACCGCGGCCGCGGTGACACGCCTCATCGATGCCGGGGCCGACCTCATCGGCCGCACCATCAGCGACGAGCTCTGCTATTCGCTCTCCGGCGAGAATCCGCATTACGGCACGCCGACCAATCCGCGCACCCCGGACCGCCTGCCCGGCGGCTCGTCATCGGGTTCGGCCGTGGCGGTCGCCGGCGGGCTCGCCGATTTCGCCATCGGCACCGATTGCGGCGGCTCGGTGCGGGTTCCGGCAAGCTATTGCGGGCTCTACGGCATGCGCCCGACCCATGGCAGCATCCCGCTCGCCGGCGTGTCGCGCTTCGCGCCGCGCTTCGACACCATCGGCTGGTTCGCCCGCGATGCCGCAACGCTGAAGCGGGTCGGCGAAGTCCTGTTGGGCGACGTGCTGCCCGGAGATGATGCGTCCACGCCCGGCTTCCGCCGCATGATCCTGGCGGACGACGCGTTCGAGCGGACCGATCCGGCGATCCGACAGGCCATCGCGCCGGGATTGGAGGCAATCGAGCGGCTGATCGGCACGCGCGAGCATGGCGTACTGAGCCCGGAAGGACTCGACCGCTGGCTGGAGACCTTCCGCACCGCGCAGGCCGGCGAGGTCTGGGCCTCGCTCGGCGCGTGGATCGGCGAGCACCGCCCCAGTTTCGGCAAGGGCGTCGGCGAGCGCCTCTCTTTCGCTTCCACCATCACGCCCGATGCGGCGCTTGCGGCACGCGCGCGGGCCGACGCGATTGCAATCGAGCTCGTCGGGCGCATCGGTGCGGACGACCTGATCTGCCTGCCGACGACGCCGACCCTGGCGCCGCTGCGGGGCACCGCCTCTGACGAGGTCGAGATCGATTATCGTCGGCGGACCATGGAATTGTTGTGCTCGGCCGGTCTCGGCGGCCTGCCGCAACTGACGATTCCCGTGGGAACGGTGGACGGAGCCCCGGTGGGGTTGTCGATCATGGCCCGGCGCGGCAAGGATAGGGCGCTGCTGCAACTCGCGGTGGATGCCTTCGCGTGACGAGGTTCCGCGCACCGATGAAGACGATCCCACCGGGAGCGCCCGAGCCCGATATCCCGGCCGAGATGCCCCGCTCCAGTGCGCGGGCGCGCGGCACCATGCCGGCCAGGCGCAATGCCGCGGCGACGCGCCAGCGCATTCTCGATGTCGCCATGTCCGAGTTCGCCGAGCACGGCTACAGCGGCAGCCGCATCGACCGCATATCGGCGGCCGCCGACGTCAATGTCGGCATGATCTATCACTACTACGGCAACAAGGACGATCTCTACCTCGCCGCGCTCGAGGCCTCCTACAAGGTCATTCGCGATCGCGAGCAGACGCTCGACGTCGCTCACGAAGACCCGGTCTCGGCAATGCGCCAGCTCATTGCCCTGACCTTCGACTTCCTCAGCACCGATCCCTGTTTCGTACGCCTCATCATGAGCGAGAACCTGATGATGGGGCGCGTGGTGCGGCGCTCCCGGATCATTCCCGGCATGACGCAGCCGCTGCTCGACGCGCTGCGCACCATCCTCAAGCGCGGCCAGGCCGAGGGGCTGTTCCACAAGGACATCGACGCCGAGAATTTCTACATCTCGATCCTCGGCCTGTGCTTCATCCACGTCTCCAACCGCCACACGCTGGGCAGCATGTTCCAGCGCAACTTCGCCGATGTGGAGTGGCTGCGCCAGCGCAAGGAGGTCGTGACCGACATATTGCTGAGCTATCTGGCGGTGTCGGCGACGCGCGTGCCTTGACGCCTCGCATCGATGACACGGCGCGGCGATCGCCGCGATATCGCTGTGCGAAATCGACACCGCGCCGGCCTTTTCGTTCAAACGAATTGACAATCGCCCTCCATTAAAGGGCCGTTTCGGCGCCGACTCTCATTTGGACATCAAAGGCCCAAACGCATCGAGCAGGCTCGCGGCGATATCCGGCACCACCTGCCGCATCACCGTCTCGCCCTTCCCGGCCGTCGCGGGCTTGGCAGAGGACAGCACGCCGCTCGGCGGGATCGGGCGGGTGTCGAACGGGTAGATGTCATAGGGCGGGAACACCGCCGGCGGGTGGTCGGGGATCAGGTCGACCCGCACCAGATCGGGGCGCAGATGCATCATGACGGAGGTCTCCATCACCGCCGCATGCTCCAGCTCCCAGCTCGGCATGCCGTCGGGAAACAGCTCCTTCTCGGTTTGCTTGGTGATGAATTCCCAATAGCCGAGCTTGATGATCTTGAGGTCGTGCACGCCTTCCGCGCGCTGGTCGCGCAGCGCGAGGTCGGCGGCCTCGACGAGGAACCACTGGTTTTCCATGTGGCCGTCGAACAGCACCACCTTGCGCACGCCATGGCGCGCCAGTTCGTTGATGATGTTGCGGACCAGCGCGATGAACACGTTCGCGTCCAGGCTCAGCGTGCCGGGGAAATGATTGCCGCCGCCGGACTTCGGCTGCGATTTGTAGCCATAGGTCACCGGCGGGGCGACCATGCCACCGACCTCCCCCGCCACGGCTTCCGCTACCGCAACGGGCAGGATCACGTCGGTCAGCAGCGGCAGGTGCGGCCCGTGCTGCTCGACCGAGCCGGTGGGCAGGAAGACGATGGGGTTGTCCTTCACCCGGTCGGCGAATTCGTACCAGGTCATGTCTGCGATGCGGATGCGTGGCGATCGAATATTGGGGGCGGTCATCTCGGGAGCTCCGCTGGCGTTCATGCCGGCCACATGTCGCTATTTCCGACCAGCCGATGCACGCCGAGATCGACCTGGTTGCAGCGGCGGTGGATGGCGTCGAAATAGGGCTCGAACGCACGGTTCTTCGCCTCGACGCCGGAATGATACGCGTTGAACTCGGGCATCAGCGAGCGCAGCTCAGCCAGCAGCGCGACCTCGTCGATCTTCGTCAGTCTGCCGTTCTCGACGACGATCTCGCCATTGACCATCACCTTCTCGATCGACGAACCGTTCTCGCTGTAGACGAGGTGGTTGAGTATGTCGTGGCGCGGGGTGAAGCACACCGTGTCGAGGTTGAGGATCAGCAGGTCCGCCTTCTTGCCGGCCTCGAGCGAGCCGGTCTCGTGGCCGATCATCGCGCTCCTGGCGCCAGCCAACGTGCAGGCGTGCAGCACCTCGGCGGAGCTCAGCCACTGCTTGTAATCCGGCGTCGTCACCTTGTGGATCAGGCCGCAGGCATGCATCACGTCGAACATGCGGGGCGTGTCGTTGGTGGAGATGCCGTCGGAACCGAGCGCGACATTGACGCCAGCCGCCAGCAGCTTGCGAATGGGAGCGATGCCCGCGCCGAGCTTCTGGTTGGAGATGGTGTTGTGCACCACCGAGACGCCGGCCTCGCCCATCAGGGCGATGTCGTCCTCGGTCACCCAGATCGAATGCGCGATGGTGGTGCCGGAGTGCATCAGGCCGAGATCGGCCATGTAGCGCATCAGCGTCTTGCCATAGAGCACCGGGCCGGTGACGCCCTGCACCTTGGTCTCGACGATATGGGTGTGGAACGGCACCTTCCATTCCAGCGCCAGCTGGTTCACCGCCTGCATCAGTTCCGGCGTGCAGCGCTGCGGCGCGGAGGGCGCCAGCATGAAGCGGATACGGCCCGAGCGGCCATGGAACTGAGCATAGGCTTGCCTGGCGAAGGCGATGTACTCGTCCGTGGTCGGCGGGATGAGGTTGGCGACTTCCGCCTGAAGTTCAGCCGGGACGTGCTCGCGCGAGAACGGGATGGAATCGAGGAAGTCACGGTCCATCACATGGCCGGAGACGGTGGCGCGGATGCCGGCATCGTCATAAGCCGAGACCGCAGCGCCAAGCTGGGCGACGGACTGGCGCGGCGCCTCGAAGATGTCGTCGGTCAGGCAGGTGACGCCGGTCTTCAGCGACTCGATGGCGACCACCATGCTGCGCAGATAGATCATCCGCTCGCTCAGCGCCTTGGCGCCGAGGATCGGGTAGGCATAGAGCATCCAGAGTTCGAGCGGCAGGTTGTCGTAGCGGCTCTTGAACAGCGCCTCGCCGGAATGCAGGTGCGCGTTGACGAGGCCGGGCATGACCAGCTTGCTCGTGCCATCAATGATTGCGGCCCCATCCGGCACCGGCAGGTCGGGGCCGATGGCCTTGATGCTGTCGCCCTCGACATGAACGTCGCCGAGGAATGGCGCGCTGCCATGCGAGCCGCCCATGGCGAGCACGGTCGCGCCGCGTATGAAGATCGACATCGAATTCACTCCATAGTTCAAGCAGGCAAAACTCAGCCGGGAAGGAAGAAGCCCTGGCTCGGTGACCAGCGGGCGACGACAGGCTGGCCAACCACCAGCGGGGTGTTCTCGATCTCGTGCAGGGAGCGCTGCGCGCGCAGTTCGCCGCCGCCATCGGTCTCCAGGAAGACTGTGACGGTCGAGCCGACGAATTCGACGGTGACGACCCGCGCCGCCACTTCATTGCCGATGCCGGTGCGATCCGGCACCAGCTCGATGCGGTCGGCCGGCACCACCAGCGTGGCGGCGGCGCCTTGGGCAATCGCGCCCTCGGTCGGGGCCGGCGCCTTCACCGTGCCGACCGGCCCGGCGATCTCGATGGAGCCGTCACCCTGCACGGTCGCTATGCCGGCAAGAATGTTGTTGCCGCCAACGAACTCGGCAACGAAGCGGTTGGCGGCCCGCCGGTAGATCTCTTGCGGCGCGCCGATCTGCTGGACGCGCCCCTCATTCATGATCACCACACGGTCGGCCATCGCGAAGGCTTCGGAATGGCTGTGCGTCACGCAGATGAAGGTGATGCCGAGCTCGCGATGCAGTCGCACCAGTTCGGACTGCATCCGCACCCTCAGATGCGGGTCGAGCGCGCTCAAGGGCTCGTCGAGCAACAGCATTTCCGGCTCGAGCGCCAAGGCACGCGCCAGAGCCACACGCTGGCGCTGGCCCCCGGAGAGCTGGTCGACGCCGCGCTCGGCGAAGCTGCCAATGCCGAGCCGCTCCATCCACTCGTCGGCCTTCTTGCGGCGCTCGGCAGCGGGCAAGCCGCGGTGCTTGAGGCCGAACTCGACGTTCCTGCGCACCGACAGGAACGGAAACAGCGCGTAGCTCTGCCACACCAGCGGGGCATCGCGCTCCCATGGCGCATCCTCGTTAAGGCGGCGGCCCCACAGCCGGATCTCGCCCGAGGTCGGCTGATCGAGGCCGGCGATCATGCGCAGCGTCGTGGTCTTGCCGCAGCCGGACGGGCCCATCAGCGCGATGAACTCGCCCTTCTCGATGACGAAGGAGATCTCGGCCACGGCGGCCTGGTCGCCATAATGCTTGGCGACACGATCGAGCTCGATCATGGGAGTGGCCATGCGCGTCATCCTTTCGTTCGGGCGGCACGCCCGGCCATGCGTCCGAGCAGCATTTGTGCGAGCACGATGAGCGTGATGCTGACGGCAAACACGATGGCGCCGATGGCGTTGATGCGGGGGCTGACCTGCCCCTGCAGCATCGCCAGCACCCGCACCGGCAGCGTCTCGTTCACGCCGGAGACGAACCAGGCGATCATGAATTCGTCGAACGACACGGCGGCGGTGAGGAACAGGGCGGCGAGGATCGCCGGCAGGCAGAACGGCATGATCACGCCGAACATGGTGGCCCAAGGCGTAGCGCCAAGGTTCCATGCGGCGCGCTCGATATCCGGGTCGAGGTCGGCGAGCCGCATCCGCACCAACGCCATCGCGAACGGCGTGCTCAGAACGACATGGCCGACGATGATGCCCGTGAGCGTGCCCGACAGTCCGACCCGCCCCTCGAAGGTGAGCAGCGCAACGCCGAGAATGACCACCGGCACGGTCGGCGGCAGCGCGGCGAGCGCGAGATAGACCGACTTGCCGACGAAGCTGTAGCGATAGTCGACATAGGCGGCGGAGAAGCCGAGGAAGGTCGCGATCACGCAGGTAACGCCGGCGACGATCAGGCTGTTCGCCAGCCCGCGCCGGATCGTGGTGTCGCTGAAGATCGCCTCATACCATTGCAGGCTGAACCCGCCCCACGGCAGGCTGGGGAAGCGGTCGGCGTTGAACGAGAACACGATGGTCGAGACGATCGGCGCGAAAATGAAGGCGAACACGAGGATCGTGTAGGCGATCAGCAGGATGCGGCGGAGAGCGGCCATGCTCATGCCTTCCTTTCGCGGCGGCCATAGGCCAGCCCGATCATGACGAGCATCACCACCATCAGCGTCACGATCATCGTCGCCGCCACCACCGAGGCGCGCGGCCAGTTATTGCCGGACTTCACCTGGTCGGCGATGAGGATGCTGAGCGTCGGTGGCTTGGAGCCACCGAGATAGGTCGGCGCCACATAGTCGCCGAACGCGAGCACGAAGGCGAAGGTGCCGGCGACGATCAGCCCGATCCGCGCCGAGGGGATGATCACCGACCAGATGGTGCGCAAGCGACCGCAGCCGAGATTATGCGCCGCCTCGATCAGGATGCGCGGCACGTTGGAGAGCGCGAAGGTCTGCAGCAGCACCACCAGCGGCAGGGTGAGCACAAGATAGCCCACCACCGTGCCGGTCGGTGTGTTCAGCACCTGCAGCGGGCCGAGCCCGAGCGGCACCACCAGCGAGTTGATGATGCCCTGCGGGCTGAAGAAAATCTGGGTGGAATAGATGCGCACGGGATAGCTGGTGAAGAACGGCACCACCAGCATGAAGATCATGAAGCGCCGCGTTGCCGGGCTCACCTTGTAGGCGAGCGTATAGGCGGCGGGGAATGCGGCGAGGCTGGCGATCACCGCCGTCAGGGCGGACAGCCAGAAGGTGTAGACGTAGGCGTTGCGAAAGAAGCCCGCGTTCAGGATGAAGATCCAGTTCGCCAGCGTGGTGTCGGGCGTCAGACGGAAGCTCTTCACCGACCAGAACGTCATGGCGATGAGGAAGCAGAGCGGCACCAGGAAGAACGCGGCCTGCCACAGCGCGGGCGGCGCGCCCCAGAACACGGCGAAACGCGCCCGGTTGGCACGGCGCGACGCGGCGGCTCTGGCGGGTGCGGACCCGGTGTCCGGCGTGGGCAAAGGTTCGCTCATGAAGCCTTCGGGTCTGGTGGTCGGGAGAAGAGGCAGGCGGCGCCCGGCCGCCTGCTGTTTGGCGAGCGTTCAGGCTACATCGACTTGAATTCGGACCAGACGTCGTTCCACTGCTCGATGGTCTGCTTCACCGGCGTCTTGCGGATGAAGATCTTGCCGTCCTTGTACTCGTCCATGACGTTGCGGGCGTCGAAGGTGTGGCGCAGCGCCTTGGCATCGGCCGGGAAGTCCTTGTTGAGCAGGTCCCAGCCCTTCTTGTTGGGGATGGACGCCCAGTAAGCGGGCATGTGGGCCGAGCGGACCTGGCCTTCCGGCGAGGACATGTACTGGATGAAGGCCTTGGCGAGGTCCTTCTTGGTGGAGGACGAGACGATGGACATCGACTCGGTCCACTGGATGCCGCCCTCTTCCGGCACGGTCGCGGACACCGGCACGCCGTTCTTCTGCAGCAGCAGCACGACCCAGTCGCCGACGCCCGGAATGGCGGCCGCGGTGCCGTTGGTCAGCATCGAGAATTGATCGGCCATCGAGTAGAAGCCGGCGGTCTGCGGCTTGAGGGAGAACAGCGTCTCCTTCAGCTTGCCGAACGCGGCGTCGGAGATGTCGAATGGGGGCTTGTTGCCGTCATAGAGGCTCAGGCAGCCCATGGTCGGCAGGTACCAGTCGAAGAAGCCGAGCTTGCCCTTGATCTTGGGGTCCCACAACGCCTTGTAGGACTTCACGTCGGCTTCGCTCAGCACGTCGGTACGGTAGGCGATGCCGAGATAGCCGAAGCGGATCAGCACCGAATAGAGGTCGTTGCCGACCCAGTGCGGCTCGAACTTCTGGAATTCCGGCCAGTAGTCTGCGAGCGGGTAGTCCGCCGGATTCATCTTGTCGATGAAGCCGCCTTCCTTGAGCATGTGGATGTACTCGGCATCAGCGAGCACCACGTCGAACGAGCCGGGGGGCGACTGGTTCATCAGCGCCAGCATCGGCTCGCCGCCGACATATTCCTTCGCGACGACCTTGACGCCGTACTTGTCCTCGAACGGCTTCACCACCGCCGGATCGGCATGGCCGGGCCAGGAGAGCAGGTTCAGCACCTTGTCCTGCGCATAGGCGGGCTCAGGCGCGGAGGCGACGCCGAGCGCGGCGGCGCCTGCGAGTGCGCTGGCGCCCTGAAGCAGACGGCGGCGGTTCATGGGATGCAGCAACGCACGGAAGTCGGTGATCGGATCGTCGAACTCGTTCATGTCGTCATCTCCATCTGGAAGGCTTTTTTGTTTGAGGCCGGCACTCACTGGAACGGGCTGAAGCCGGGTGTCGCCGCCCATTCGTCGAGCACCGCGCGAGCCTCGGCGCCGAGCACGCGGTCGGCGGGAAGAGTGCGGTCATGAAGGTCGCTGCGAACCAGTGTCGTCAGCGGTTCCAGCTTGAAGCCGATATCCGCGCAGTCCTTCAGCGTATTGGCGTAGTACATGCGGCTGATCTTCGCCCAGAACATCGAGGCGACGCACATCTCGCAGGGCTCGCAAGTGGTGTAGAGGTCGCAGCCGCTGAGATCCCAGGTCTTCAGCTTCTGGCCGGCATCGCGGATCGCTTCGACCTCGCCATGCGAGGTGGCGTCGTGCTTGTTGACGACATTGTTGACGCCCTCCCCGACGATCACCCCATCCTTGACGATGACGCACCCAAACGGCGCCGAACCGTCCGCCCGCATCTTGTCGCGGCTGATCTCGATGGCACGGCGCATGAAAGTCTCGGGAGTGCTCATGATGTGGCCTCGCTGGGTGAAAAGGGTCCGCGGAATGCCGGAGGGATGAGATCGACCGGTGGGCGCGCGCGCTCGATGCTGGCCGCGACGCGCACCACATCGGCCTCGCCGAGCGCCCGGCCGACGATCTGCAGCCCGATCGGCATCCCGTCCGACGCCAGCCCGGCGCACACGGAAGCCGCCGGCTGGCCGGTGAGGTTGAACGGGTAGGTGTAGAACACCCAGCTCACGAGGTTGCGGTCCGCCAGGAATGCCGGCATGTCGACGCCGGCGTCGAGCGAGGTCACGGGCAGCACCGGCGAGAGCAGCGCGTCATAGCGCTCGAAGAAGCGGCGCATCTCCTCGCGCAGCGCGTAGCGACGGAACACGGTCTCGTAATAGAAGCGCATTTCCTGAGCGAGCGCCGGCTCCAGCACGTCCGCCACCGAGGGGTCGAGCACGTCGCGCTGCTTCTCGATGACGTCGCGCAGCCTTGTGCCGACGCCGGCATAGAATTCGGCGATCCAGATGTCGGCCGGGTCGGTCTCGAACACGGTGTCGACCTGTTCGATGATCGCGCCGAGGTCTTCCAGCCGGCGCACCGCCTGCTCGGTGACGCGCAGCACTTCCGGTTCCGGGCGGGCATAGCCGAGCGTCGGGCTCCAGGCGAGCCGCATGCCGGCGATGGACGAGGTGCTGGCGCCGAGGACGTCCGGTACCGGGCCGGCGACGCTGGCGGGGTCGCGCGCGTCATAGCCGGCGATGGCCGAGAACAGCAGCGCGGCGTCGGCAATGTTGCGGGCTATCGGACCGACATGGGCCAGCGTCGGCGTGGCGGAGGTCGGCCACACCGGCACCCGGCCGAACTGCCCCTTGATGCCTGCGAGCCCGGTGAAGGCGCAGGGAATGCGGATCGAACCGCCGCCGTCCGTGCCGAGCGCAAACGGCGTGATGCCGGCGGCCACGGAGGCTGCGGCGCCGGCGCTGGAACCGCCCGGCGTCTTCTCGAGGTTCCACGGGTTCCGGGTGATGCCGGTCAACGGGCTGTCGCCGACCGGCTTGCAGCCGAACTCGCTGGTAGTGGTCTTGCCGATGAGGATGGCGCCGGCCGCCCTGGCGCGCTCGACGGCGGGCGCATCAACCTGCGCGACGTTGTCCGCCATGGCACGCGAGCCGGACGCGTAGCGCTGGCCCTTCACTGCCATCAGATCCTTGGCGGAGAATGGCAGGCCGTGTAGCGGCCCGAGCGGCTCGCCTTTCATCACGGCGACCTCGGCCACCCGCGCTGCAGCCATCGCTTCGTCTTCCATGACAAGGAAGAAGGCGTTGAGCGTGCCCTGCGTCGCCTGCGCTGCGTCGAGCGCATGGCGCGTCAGTTCCACCGGCGAGACCTCGCGGTGTGCTATGAGACTGCGCAGTTCATGGGCGCTCAACGTATTGAAGGCGGCAGGCATAGGCGTCTCCAAGGCATGGAGGAGCGCGCCGGATGGCCGATCGGGCCTCCCGGTACGCCGGAGCGGTCAGTTCAGGACAGCGAAGGCACGAACCGGCGAGCCGGAGCCACCCTTGAACTTCAGCGGCGCGCCAAAGAACTGGAACTCGCCCTTGCCGATCAGCGCCTCGAGATTCACCAGCCATTCCCAATGGCTGACGCCGAGTTCGCGGCACAGGCGATGCTGGGCGAAGAGGTTGTCGGACGGCTTGTCGGTCGAGGGGCCTTCGACGCCGTGCATCTTCGAGCCGCGCTCATAGAGCCATCTGGTGGCTTCCACGGTCAGCAGCGGGTTCTTCCACACGGAATCGAGCCCGGGATAGTTGCGTTCGTGGAAGCCGGTGCACAGCAGCACGATATGGCCGTCTACCTTCACGCCAGCCTTCGTCTCGGCCTCTTCCATGTCAGCGACGGTGATGTCGCCGAGATCGGGAATGTGGCGCAGGTCAAAGCACACCGCCTTGCCCATGAACATTTCAAGCGGCATCTCGTCGACCGGGGCGCCATCGGGATTCACGTGGCGGAACGCATCGACGTGGGTGCCGACATGGTCGAGCATGGCGATAAAGTTGGTCTGGAACGTCATGGCGTCACCGGGCACGCCAAGGCCGAGCGACTTGCTGCCCTCGTGGCTCATGTGCGTGGTGATCACCGGCCGCTGGAACAGCTTGTGAGCCGGCATATTGTCTTCGATGAGAAGGCTCAGATCGATGACTTTGGACATGGTCGCTCCTTAGGTCTTGGTCACTGGATCGAGTGAATGAACGGCGCTCACGCCGCGCTTTTCTTCTTTCCGAGGAAGGCTTCCATCACCTCCGGGTCGCGGGCGAGCTCACTGCTCGGCCCTTGGCGAGCGACTCTTCCATTGGCGACGACGTAGGCGTGGTCGGCGATAGCCAGCGCGTATGAGGCGAGTTGCTCCACCAGAAGGATGCTGAGCCCGGCCTTGTTGAGATCGGCCAGCACGCGGATCAGCTGGTCGACGATTTTTGGGGCGAGTCCGAGCGAGAGCTCATCGATGATCAGCAGCTCCGGCTCGGCCATCAGCCCGCGCGCGATGGCGAGCATCTGCTGCTCGCCGCCGGACATCGAGCCGGCCTGCTGGTTCAGCCGCTCCTTCAGGCGCGGGAACAGGTCGAGCACCTTGTCCAGCGTGGCGCGCGAGCGAGCGCTCTTGAGGCCGCCGTGGCTGTAGGCGCCGAGGATGAGATTGTCCTGCACGCTCTGGTCGGGGAACAGCATGCGCCCCTCGGGCACCATCACCAGCCCGCGCGACACCTTCTTGTTGGCCGGAAGCGTGGTCGTGTCCTCGCCGGCGAACATCACCTTGCCGGCGGAGGGACGCACCAGCCCGCTGGCGCCGCGCACCATGGAGGACTTGCCGGCGCCGTTGTTGCCGATCACCGCCACAAGCTGCCCGCGCTTCACGCTGAGCGAGATGTCGCGCACCGCCACCGCCGCACCGTAGCGCAGCTCCAAGCCGGAGATATCGAGCAGGATGTCGGTGCTCATGCCAGCGCCTCCGCCTCAACGGACGTGCCGAAATAGGCCTCGATGACGCGGGGGTTTTCCTGCACCACGGCGGGCGTGTCGCTGGCGATGACCTGGCCATAGTCGAGCACGGTGACGGTATCGGCCACCGCCATGATCAACTCGACATGATGTTCGATCAGCAGCACGGAGATGCCGAGCGCGGCGATGCGCCGGATCATGACCTCGAGATCATCGATCTCCTGCGTGGTGAGGCCCGCTGCCGGCTCGTCCAGCAGCAGCAGGCGCGGCCGTGACGCCAGTGCTCGCGCGATCTCAAGCCGGCGCTGCAGGCCGAAGGGCAGAAAACGCGCATCCTCGTTGGCGTACTCCCCGAGGCCGACAAAGGCGAGCAGCCCGATCGCCGCCTTGCGGCAGGTCACTTCTTCACGGCGCATGGCGGGAGTGCGCAGCACGGCGGCGGTGACGCCGTAGTTCAGGCGCTGCTGGTAGCCGACCATGACGTTCTCCAGCACGGTCAGTTCGCCGAACAGCTCGGTGTTCTGGAAAGTGCGGGCGAGGCCGACGCGGGCGATCTCGTGCGAGCGCATGCCGGCCAGCTGGATGCCGTCGAGCTCGAACTCCCCTTCTGTCGGCTTGTAGAAGCCCGACACCGTGTTCACGAAGGTCGACTTGCCGGCGCCGTTCGGCCCGATCAGCGCGTGGACTTCGCCCGGCTTCACCCTCAGCGAAGCCTTGGACAGCGCGGTGAGCCCTCCAAACCGCACGGTGAGATCACGCGCCACAAGCTCGGCTTGCTGCGCCCGCACCTCGTGACGCAGGGTCTGCTCGGCCGGCAGGCCCTCGCCGGCATCGACCGCGCGCTTGCTCGGGCGCAGGCGCTTCACCAGCAAGGCCAGCGAACCCATGATGCCGCGCGGCATGACGAACATGACGATCAGCAGCAGCGCGCCATAGGCGAACTTCTGCCAGAGCGCGAATTGCTGAAGATATTCCGGGAGATAGGTGAGGATATAGGCG
Organism: Xanthobacteraceae bacterium; assembly: GCA_029266425.1. GTDB lineage: Bacteria > Pseudomonadota > Alphaproteobacteria > Rhizobiales > Xanthobacteraceae > Ancylobacter. The sequence goes on along the minus strand of JAQSWY010000001.1, from coordinate 48,484 downwards.
CCGATGATCGGCCCGAAGGTCGAGGCCGCGCCGCCCAGGATCACCATCAGCAGGAAGCGCACGCTGTCCGAGAAGGTGAAGATGTCGGGCGAGATGTAGGAGTTGAGGAAGGCGTAGTACGAGCCCGCAATGCCGGCCGTCACCGCTGCCACGACGAATGCCAGCGTCCGCATCGCGGTGGCGTTCACCCCCAGGGCACGCGCCGCCGTCTCGCTCTGCGACACCGCCAGCATGGCGCGTCCGTAGCGCGAGACCTTGAGATTATGAGTGGCGATGGTGGCGAGGAATAACGTGACCGCCAGCACGCCATAGAAGGCGTAGCCGGAGAGACGAATGCCGAACACGTTCGGCTGCGGGATCGAGGTCAGGCCCGTGGTGCCGCCGGTCACCGACTGCCATTCGACGGCGACGTTCTCGATGATCAGTCCGAAGGCGATGGTCACCACCGCGAGATAGACGCCGCGCACCCGCACGGTCGGGTAAGCCAGCAGCACGCCGAATATGCCCGCGACAATCGCCGCGATGATGCTGGCGAAGAGCATGTCGAAGCCGAACCGGGTGGCGACGATGGCGCCGGTATAAGAGCCGAGCGCGAACAGTCCCGCCTGCCCCAGCGAGACCAGCCCGGTGAGGCCGATCAGCACGTTCAGTCCCACGGCGATGACGCCATAGATCATGAACAGCATGAACAGCCGCAGCTCATACTCATTGCCCGCCGTCAGCGGCACGGCGATGAGGATGGCGGCGAGGACGAGGAAGCCGAGCGAGGTGAGGTGCCTCATACCTTGGCCACCTCGCGCCTGCCGAACAGGCCTTGCGGGAACACCAGCAGCACCAGGATCATCATGGAGAAGCCGATGATTTCGCGTGCGGCGGTGGAGATGTAGCCCTCGACGAATTTCTCCATCACGCCATAGGCCAGCCCGGCAATGACGACGCCCGGCGCCGAGGTGATGCCACCGATGATGGCGACGGCGAAGCCCTTCAGTCCCGGCAGCACGCCCATGGTGGCGGAGGCCTGCACCACCGGCGCCACCAGAATGCCGGCCGCTGCGCCGAGGAGGCCGGCGAGCGCGAAGGAGAAGGCGACGACCATGTTGACGTCGATGCCCATCAGCGCCGCCGCGCTCTTGTTATGGGCGACCGCCTGCATGGCACGGCCGATCAGCGTGTGGCGCTGGAGGGCGCGCAATCCGAACATCGCGGCCAGCGCTACCACGGGGATGAGCAATTCCTGCGGGTACACACCCGCACCCAGCACCTGCACCGAGAAGGCCACGCCTGGCGACGGCAGCGGCAGCGCATAGCCCTGCGTCTCGATGGTTGCCACGCTTTCCACCATGATGCCGATGGCGATGGTGGAGAGCATCCAGCCGACCGAGCCCTGCTGGCTGGCGAACGGGCGAATGGCGAGGCGTTCCAGCGCAATGCCGAAGGCGGCGCCGACGAGAATGGCGGTGAGGCAGGCGAGCCACAGCGGCACCCCGGCAGCGAGCAGGTACACCGCCAGCAGCGCGCCGATCATCAGCGTGTCGCCATGGGCGAAATTAACCGCCCGGGCCGACGACCACATGATGTGGAAGCCGAGAGCCACCAGGGCATAAATGCCGCCGATGGCGAGGCCGGACAATATGTACTGCACCACTGTCGACATAAGGCTTCCGGGACTTTCGCGGCAGGGTTTCGCTCGGGCGGGTTCGGGGAAGATGGGGCGCGGCGACGGGGGTCAACGCCGCGCCCGCGCCCTCACTTGTCGTAGGGCGAGCCGTTGAAGGGCATCAGCACACCGTCGCTCCAGACGGTAAGCAGATAGTTTTCCGGCAGCAGCGCGTCCTGGCGCTCCGGGTCCTTCTTGTCGAAGGCCGGCTTGTAGGAGGCGACCAGACCGTCGCGGTTCACCTGATAGAGCGCCTGCTGAACCTTCTTCCAGTCATAGGAGCCGGCGATGGTGATGGCGTCGGCCAGCAGGTAGACGGCGTCATAGGCGTTGGCGATGCCCGAAGCGGCCTTGATGGTCTTGGGGTCCTTGAGGCCGTACTTGCTGTCGAGGCTGGCCAGCATCTGCTTGCCGAGCGGGCTCTGCTCGCTGATGAACGAGTAGGTCTGCATCACGCGGACGCCGTTCGCGAGCGGGCCGGCGAGCTCGCCGAGATTGCCGCTGATGCCCCAGGCTCCGATCATGGTCGGCTTGTAGGCGACTTTGTCCATTGCCCGGAGGATCTGGTTGCCCTCGCGGTCGAGCGACCAGACGATCGCGACATCGGCACCGGAATCGCGGGCGCGGATGACTTGCGGGGTCATGTCCTGATCGTTCCAGTTGAAGGTCTCGGCGGCGGCGAGTTCCTTGCCGCGCGCGGCAAGCGCCGCCTTCACGTCCGGCAGCGCGCCATTGCCCCATCCGGTATTCTCATAGAAGAAAGCGATCTTGCCGCTCTTCGAAACCTTCAGCGCCTCGTCGACCAGGAAGCGGGCGACCCACTTGTCCTTGGCCGAGATGCGGAACATGAAGTTCGGGTCGCGCCCGTTCTCGATCGCCTTCGTGTTGGCGGCCCACACACCCATATAGGGAATGCCGATCTCGCTGACCGGCTCGACCTGCGCCACCGCGACGGTGGAGTGGAAGCCGCCGAGAATGGCGATGCACTTGTCGGCCAGCGCGATGCGGCGGGTGTTGTCGACGCCCCGCGGCGGGGCGCCGGCATCGTCATACTGGATCAGCCGAAGCTGCTTGCCGAGAACGCCGCCCTTGGCGTTGATCTCGTCGATGGCGATCTGCGCGCCCATCTTGATCGCGTTGCCGGAGAACGCCGCCGGGCCGGTGACGGCCGCGGAATTGCCAATGCACGGCTCTTGCTGGGCGGATGCGGCGGTAGTCGAAAGGCCAAGCGCTACCGTCACCGCCAGTAGGTGGCAGCGTAGAAACTGTGCTGAAGGCATGTCTTGTCTCCCGACATCTACGGGACGCGGCTGACCTGGAGTCCCGTATTTCGATGTGGAGAGAAGCTAGAGATAGGCGGCGCCTATAGACAAAGATGATTTTCCAATTACCGATATAGGCATTGCCTATTATACACATTTATAGGCAATAATGATAGCTCGGACTTCAGTATAACTAGCTGATATTGTTATATAATTATCAATGTCATGCCTATAGTTTATGCATATGGCGAATAGTTACGCAGTTTGACATTTCATCACCAGCACGCAGACTTCAGGCGTGTGAAAGGTGGTTCATGGATCTTCGTCAGCTGAAATACTTCGTGCAGATCGCGGAAAGCGGCAATTTCTCGCGCGCGGCTGAAATCCTGCGGATCGCCCAGCCCTCGCTGAGCCAGCAGGTGAAGAACCTGGAGGAGGAGCTCGGCGTAGAGTTGCTGCTGCGCCATGCGCGCGGCGTCACGCCGACCGAGATGGGCCAGCAGCTCTACGACCACGCCCGCCGAATTCTGGAGGAAGTCGACCGCGTAAAGGACGTAGTGCGCTCGCAGTCAGTCAATCCGTCGGGCCGCGTCGCGGTCGGCCTGCCGACCTCCGCCTGTCGCGGCCTCTCCATTCCGCTGATCAACGCCATGGCCGAGCGCCAGCCCAACATCACCCTGCGCGTGGTGGAGGCGATGACCGGCTATCTCGACGAATTCCTGCAGATGGGCCGGCTCGACGTCGCCCTGCTCTACGACCACAAGGCGTTCGAACACGTTGCCTGGACCGAGATGATGGTCGAGGAGCTGATGCTGTTCGTGCCTCCGGACCACCCAATCGCCTCGCGCGGCGAGGTGACTTTGCGCGAGATATTCGAGCACCCCATCGTGCTGCCGGGCGCGCCGAACGTGCTGCGCACCGTGATCGAGCAGTTCGCCGCCCGCCATGACATTGTTCCCGTCGCGATAGACTGCGACAGCCTGCCGGCCATCGCCCGACTTGTGCAGCAGCGCGCTACGCTGGCGGTGATGCCGCACTTCGCCTTCATCGACGAGATGAAGCGCGGCGAGATGGTCGCGGTACCCATCGTCGACCCGACCCCGTCCTGGCGCCTTTCCGTCGTGGTGTCGCAGCGGACCATGAACCCGCGCGGCAGCGACGCGGTTGCCAAGGTGATGGCAGACGTCATTGCCGGCATGGTCGAGACCGGCGCCTGGCGCGCCAGGCTGCGCGCCGACAAGATCCGGGGCGAGACCGCCCGCGCATTGGCGAGATGAGGGCAGACAAGGATGGATCTGATCGCCAGGAATGCCCCCTCCACAACGCCCCGGAGCGCACCCTCGATCTCGGCGTCGAGGACACACTTGCGGCCGAAGGCGAGGAGCGTCCGACGCCAAACTCCGGCTTGTTTTCGGGAGTGGCTGCGCCGAGAGCGCGGCGGCTCATTGCGCCGTGCGGAATTGACAGATGCTGATCGGCTTTCATCACCACGCCTTTCGCTGCCGCGACGCAGAGGAGACGCGGCGCTTCTATGAGGATCTGCTCGGGCTGAGGCTTGCTCACGTCGAGCGCGGCAGCGGACCGCGCGAGGGCGGCGGCGTGCTGCACTATGTGCATCTCTTTTTCGAGATGCCGGACGGCAATTATCTGGTCTTCATCGACCTTGGCGACGGCGAGGGCGCCGCGCCGTCGCCTAACACACCAGGCTGGGTCAACCATCGGGCGATCGAGGCGTCGTCCATGGCCGCGCTCGCGGCTGCCAAGAAGCATCTGGAAGCGGCCGGCGTCGAGGTCACCGAGCCGATCGACTACCATGTCTGCCGCTCGATCTATTTCACCGATCCAAATGGGCTGAGGCTGGAGATCGCCGCGCGCTGGCGAACCTCGGAGAGGTGCACGCCACCGCCGACCTGTCGCGCCGGCGTCTGGCGAAATGGACTGCTGACAAGGCCAGTGCCGCCGACAACGCGACGCCATGAGCTCGTGGAGTTTTCCAGAAGAGAAAAGACCCATTTGCTCAAGAAATAAACACTGAGGACAATTCCTGGCCGTCTGGTGGCTGTGAGCCGCGCCGGAGGCACTGGAGCCGAACGCTGGCCACCGCGGTCACGGTGGCAAGCATCTTGCGTGATCGTTCCCCGGTTCCGTCGCCGGAGAACATCGCGTCTCCGACCATTCGTCATCCTCATCCGTCGGGCGGACTGCATCTTCACCGGCACCGGCAGGCTCAACGGCGCCGACCGGTTGATCCGGCGGCGGACGTATCGCTGCCATCGGCGCACCGACGCCATGAGCGTGCTGGAGAGCTGGGCCGTGAAGACCAGAGACAGCTGACTCAAACCTGCCCAACGGGAGATCCGCTTGAGTTTCGACCTCATCGTGCGTGGCGCCAATCTGCCGGACGGGCGCCGGAACATCGACATCGGCATCAAGGACGGGCGGTTCGCGGCGTTCGCGCCGCAGCTTCCGGGGGAAGCCGGCGCCGAGATCGACGCTGCCGGCTATCTGGTGACGCCGCCCTTCGTCGACGCCCATTTCCATCTCGATGCCACCCTTGCCGCCGGTTTCGAGGGACGCTTCAACGAGAGCGGCACGCTGGCGGAAGGCATCGCCATCTGGAGCGACATACGCGGGCGCATCTCGGCCGACAATTTTCGCACGCGCGCTTTGGCCTATTGCGATCTCGCCGTGTCGCAAGGGTTGCTGGCCATTCGCAGCCACGTCGACGTCACCGATCCTCGGCTGCTCAGCGTCGAGGTGCTGCTGGACGTCAAGAAGCAGGTCGCGCCCTATCTTGACCTCCAGCTCGTCGCATTCCCGCAGATGGGCTATTTCTCAAGCCCCGACATGCCGAACAACGTCGTCCGAGCGCTCGACATGGGCGTCGAGGTGGTGGGCGGTATCCCGCATCTGGAGCCCACCGGCGAGCTGGGCCATGAATCGGTGCGCCGGCTGACGAAACTGGCCGCGGAACGCGGGTTGATGATCGACCTGCACTGCGATGAGAACGACGACCCGAACTCGCGCAACGTCGAAACCCTGGCCTACGAGACCAGGCGTCTTGGCTTGCAGGGGCGTTCCGCCGGCTCGCACCTCACCTCCATGCATTCCATGGATAATTTCTACGCCGGCCGCCTCATCCAGATGATGGCCGCCTCGGGCCTGCAGGCGATTTCCAACCCGCTGGCCAATATGTTCCTGCAGGGCCGTTTCGATACCTATCCCAAGCGCCGGGGCCTGATGCGGATTCCGGAGTTGATGGCGGCCGGCTGCACGGTCGCGACGGCCCATGACAGCGTGCTCGACCCCTGGTACCCGCTCGGCAAGGCCGACATGCTCGACGTCGCCTTCATGACCGTGCACGCCGCCCATCTCAGCAGCCACGCCGGCATGCGCGACTGCCTGCGCCTGATCACCGAGTTGCCGGCGGCCATTCTGGGGCTCGAGGATTACGGACTCGCCGTCGGCAATCATGCCGACCTGGTCGTGCTGCAGGCCTCCGATACGTTCGAGGCAATCCGGCTCCGGCCGGCGCGGCTCGCCGTGGTCCGGCGCGGCAAAGTGGTGGCGGAGACCCCGCGCGTCGAGAGCCGGCTATCGCTCACCGGCCGACCTGCCGCGATCGACACCTTTGCCATTCGCGCCGGGATCTAGAAAGGATGGCCCGAGATCGTCGGCCATATCGCCCTCCCCTGCAGGGAGGCGGTCGCCAGAGTGCGCTCAGCTTCACCCGGATGGCACCTGCTCCGTCGCGGCGTCCGCTGGTTCGTCCGGCTCCTTCTTCTGCACCAGCATCGGGATCAGCAGCAGCGACATGACGAAGATGATGGCAGCCATGGCGTTCAGCGAGGGATCGGCGGAGCTGACGATATACGCATAGATCGAGACTGGCAGCGTCGGACTGAAACCGCAGACGAACCACGCGACGATGAATTCGTCGAACGAGAAGGTGAAGGCGAGCAACCACCCGCCCGCGATCCCGCTGCCGCGGCGGCGCTTCAGAAAGCACCGTCACCAGGACAAGCGCGGCGCTTGGATCGGTATCGAGCGGCGACGTCTGCTCTTATGAGGCGTCTTGTCCGCTGCGCGGGCGGACATTCAACCGGCCTTGGCGTTCCTGTTCAGTTCCTTCAGCCACTTTACATTGTTATGGCGGTTCGATTCCGGATCGTGAATCAGTCCTTGGGTTATGGCATCGGCAACGCGCTTGGCACCTGCTTCAACCTTGATGTGGGGATAAAACCCCTCGTCGACAATGCGTTTTGCGGAAACTCTGTAGTCGCGCTTGTCCGGGTCCTGGGCCGGAATATAGGCAACTTGCAAGGATGGGTTGATGCGCTTGAATGTATTCGTAACTTCGGTAATCCGTAAATTTTCGTGCGCGACATTATAGATCATGAAGGAGAGATCCTTCTTCTCCGCAGCAAGCAGGAAAGCCCGCGCGCAGTCCTGGACGCTGAGGAAAGGGCGCCACTGAAGTCCGTCGCCAAATACCTGGATCTGGTTACGAAGCGTGCTGTAGAGGCTGAAGACATTGACAACGAGATCGAAACGCATCCGGCGGGAAAGGCCGAACAGCGTTCCACATCTCAGGATCACCGGCTTCCATGAGGCGGATGCAAGACCGAGCAATTCGTTCTCCGCATCATGCTTTGATTTCGCATAGATTGTCCGCGGATTTACCGATGACGTCTCGATGAGCTCGCCGTCATTCTCTCCATAGACCGAGCAGGAGGAGGCAAAGATAAACCGAATACCTCGCTCCTTTGCTGCCTTGGCCAAGACGGACGTGGTGTGAAAATTCAGATCATAGGTTAAGCTGGGATATGCCTCTGCCGATGGGTCGTTGGACAGGGCTGCGAGATGGATTACGCAGTCCTGCTCGTCCAGGAGGCCTTGAAGAAACTTCTCATCGGAATTGATGCGTGTGAGGTCACCGCAAATCAACTCCATTTGCGATGTCAGTCCATACAAATGACTGAGGCCGAAGTACCCGATATCAACGACGCGAACTTTATGGCCGCGCATCAATAAATTGGGAACAAGGACAGAACCGAGATATCCCGCTCCGCCTGTTACGAGTATGTTCATGACAATTCACGCTCAAATTGGCTTAATTGTTCAGTTATGTAACTCATTTCCTTGTCGCTAATGCTTGTGTAGAAGGGTAGAGACAACACTCTTCGCGAGAGGGATTCCGTCTTTGGAAGCTTTCGCGTAGAGAACGCCTTGAAATATTCCTGCTCATGAATTGGCGGGTAGAAATAGGATCGCGTCTCGATCCCCTTGCCGCCAAGATAGTGCATGAGGCGATCCCGATAGCCGGGAGCCTTTTCCTCAGGAACGAGGATCGTAAAATCCTTGACGGTGTGAACGGCGCCTTCTGGCCATTCGATTAGGCCAAATCGCGTATTTTCGGCTATTATCTTTCGGAAGCTACGCGCTTTTATCTGACGAGTCTCAAGCAACCCATCGATATGTTGGATATTGTGCAATCCAACAATCGCATGGAATTCACTCATCTTCCCATTAATTCCGGGAAAATGGGCGTTGTACTTAGACGAAATTCCGTAATTCCGCATGTCGCGAATCCGATTTGCGGTCTCCGGATTCCTTGTCGCGACCAATCCACCCTCCACCGCGACCAACACCTTGGTCGCGGAGAGCGAGAAAACCTCCATATCGCCGAAAGAGCCGACCCTGCGCCCATCCTGCGCGGAGCCAAATGCGTGCGCGGCGTCGAAGATCAGGGAGATTTTCTTGCCTCTACGCTCCGCCGCGGCAGAGACTATTCTTTCGAGATCCAGCGCCCTCGCGGGAAGTCCATACATATGAACGGCAATGACGGCTCCGACATCGTCATGCTCGGACAGGAGGCGCTCGATATCATCCACCGAGATATTCAGATCATCCTCAACTTCCGCGAATATCGGAATTCCACCAGCGTAAAGTACCGCTTGGGCCGTCGCGACGAATGAGAAACTCGGAATGATCACTTTCGCTCCGCGCTGAAGCCCCAGCGCCTGAAGCCCGAAAATGAGGCTGACCGTCCCGGAAGAGAGGGAAACCGTTTCAACTCCCAGATATTCATCGGTCTTTGCCTCGAAATCTCTGACAAATTTTCCGAAATTCGTGATCTTTCCGCTTTTCAGTATTTCGTCAAAGGAATCTTTGACCTGATCTATGCGCGGCAAATCGGGATTTATCAGCGGTATTTTCAATGTTTAGTACACACGCTTCGAGTTGTTACAACGAAAGGTAATTATGCCGTATGTTGCGATGCAAGATACCGATTAGATTGATGACTCGTCAATATGCAATGTGTCCGAGCCAGATGAGGCGGACTGGAAAATCTCGATGTAATTGTATTTGTCTTTGTTTGGCGCAAAATCATCAGCGGCGTTGAATGATTTTATTCTTATTTTGCGGGGTGATATATATCTAAATTCCAATCATCACGATCCACTTGGCCCGGTCGCACCAGCCTTGGCTCCCATATGCGGCATCGGCAAGGCCCTCGCCGGGCGAAAGCCTCGGCGCGAGGGTCGACTTCGGCGCAGGATAGCTCATCCTCGCTCACGATACCCAAGCGGGGCGGTGGCGTTTGTCGGCCTGCGAACTCATCGGGATATCGGCGGCGGCAACGGCTGGAGGGAGTGATGAGGGGCTGGGGTCGATCGGCGAGCATCATTGCCGGGCTCATTGCCGTGTGCGCGCCGGCCCACCTCCGGGCTGACGGAACGGGCAATCCGGCCGCCGTGAGCTCGGCCGATGGCAAGTACCGCGACAAGAACGGCAATCCCACCTTCAACATATCGAAGGATGGCACGGTCGACTGGTACAGCTCGGTTGGCTATATCCGCTACACGGCCAACTGCATGCAGTGCCATGGTCCGGACGGGCTGGGCTCGAGTTTCGCGCCCTCCCTCGTCGATGCGCTCCAGACGATCGACTACCGCCGGTTCCTGGATATCGTCACCAACGGCAAGAAGAATGTCAGCGCGAGCCAGGATCTCGTCATGCCGGCGTTCGGGGTGAACCCCAATGTGATGTGCTACATCGACGCCATCTTCATCTATCTGCGCGCGCGATCCGACGGAGTGCTGGAGCGCGGGCAGCCGCAGAAGAGCGAGCCGCGGCCGCCCGGCTACAGCGCCGTCGAGGATGCCTGCATGGGCTGAGCACTTTCCGCAAAAGTCTCGCGATCGAAATAAATGCTCCAGGCCATTGAATCTGGCTCCGGACGTCGGCCAACTCAGCGTCGGTTCACTGGCGCGAACGCTCGCGGCTGATCTCGTCCGCCGTATAGGCCGCGGATTCCGGGTCGAACCGCGACCAGCCGCCTTCGCGATAGGCCCGCTCGCGCTCGGTGAGATCGACCGCGCTGTCGCTCTTGAGGATCGCCTCGGCTTCCGCGACCTGGTCTTCTTCGACGCGCGCCGACACCAGGGTGCCGCCGCGGCGCACGCCCTCGGCATAGATATGGGCCTCCCGCTCCGGAACGCCTTCCGCCGTCATGGCGCCGATCAGGCCGCCGACCGCGACCCCTGCCGCCGCGCCGGCGACGGCGCCGAGGCCGGTCGAGGCCAGCCAGCCGGCGGCGACCACCGGGCCGATGCCGGGGATTGTCAGGAGCCCGAGCCCGGCGAGCAGGCCGCCGGCACCGCCGACCACGGCGCCGAGGCCGGCGCCGGCCGCGGCGTCATCCGCGACCTCGTTCGCGGCGGTGGCGCCGGGCGCATGCTCGCGCCGGGCGAACTCGTCATCCGTGCTGTTGGCGACGATGCTGATGCTGGCGCGATCGATACCGAGCGCCTGCAGCTTGTTCATCGCGGTGAGCGCGTCGTCGTAATTGTCGAAAAGACCCGAGACGGTGGTCATCCTCGCTCCTCCCATCAACATTCACGCCAGAGCAACCGAAAGGGGCCCTCGTCAACGCGGGAAGACGTTGCCCTGGAAATCCAGGGCAACGTCGTGGGACGTGCCGCCCTTCATCGCCTTGCCGCGCCAGATGCCGTCCTTGTCCTTGGCGAGTCCGGTGACATTGGTGAAGCCCCGGCCTTCGATCCGCGATTTCGCCTGGGCTTCGGTGAAGCTGTTGGCGCCCTTGGCGGGGCCAACCGGCATCTCGGCCGGGTTCTTTGCCGCCGGCATCGGGGGATTGGCATCCGCCGGAGGGGTCTGGGCAAGAGCCGCGGTCGACCAGGCGACAGCGACCGCAAGCATGAGGACGCGTTTCATCGCCACCATCCAATCGCTTAGAGACAGCTCACATGGAACGCCGGGCGAGCGCCGATGTTCCGTGACGGGATGCGCAGCGGGGACGCGCCGCGCGCTCGGCTATTGCAGTTTCCGAGCGAACGCACGATCATCTGCGATCAGTATTCCCAATGGTGAAATGCCGATGGATCGCATCGATGCGATGAAGGTGTTCGTTGCCGCTCTCGACGAGGGCAGCCTCGCCGGCGCCGGACGCCGGCTCGGGCGCTCGCCCGCGGCGGTCAGCCGGGCGCTGGTATTGCTCGAATCCCACGTCGGCGTGCAGCTGCTGCACCGGACGACGCGGTCGATCCGCCTGAGCGAGGCGGGAGAGCTCTATGCGGCGGCATGCCGGCGGGTGCTGACGGACCTCGAGGAGGCAGACATGCTCGCGGCCGGCGAACGCTCGGCGCCGCGTGGCACCTTGACGATCACCGCGCCCGTGATCGGCGGCGAGAGCATCGTGCTTCCGATCATCGACAGCTTCCTCGATGCCTTCCCGACTGTCTCGGCGAGGCTCCATCTGCTCGATCGGCCGGTGAACCTGATCGACGAGGGCATCGATGTCGCGCTGCGCATCGCCCATCTGCCGGATTCGTCCATGGTCGCCATTCGCCTCGGCGAGGTGCGCCGCGTGGTGGCCGCTGCCCCGCGCTATCTCTCGGCACATCCGCGGATCGAGACGCCGGCCGATCTCGCCAAGCATCGGATCATCGCCATGACCCATTTCGGGCTGGATTCCTGGAGCTTTCCGCCGCTCGGGGATTCCACCATTCCCCGCACGGTGACGTTCACGCCGCGCTTCGTGGTGAACAGCGTCCGCGCTGCGGTCGCGTCGGCCGCGGAAGGCCACGGCGTGGTTCGGCTCTTCTCCTATCATGTCGCCGAAAGGGTTCGCGACGGCGAGTTGCAGATCGTGCTCAAGGACGACGAGCACCCGCCGCTGCCGGTCCATCTCATCACTCCAGAGCGCCGGCTATCCACGCCGAAGGTGCGCGCCTTCGTCGATTTCGCGGCGCCGCGGCTGCGAAAGGCATTCGCCGGGTTCAAGGCGGACGTGGATCGCTGAGGCCGCATTCAACCGTATACTGAAAGAGTATCCGCCGACACGCGTATATTCTCTCAAATGCCGGCCTAATCTACTTGTTGGACAAATGCTGCACCCCGCAGCAACCGTCCAACGAGGTTAGATCATGGGTACCGCCCAGAAAGTCGCCATCATCACTGGCGCATCGCAAGGCATTGGCGCCGCTCTCGTAAACGCTTACCGTGACCGAGACTACCGGGTCGTCGCCAATTCACGATCCATCAAGCCGTCGAGCGATCCAGATATTCTTGCCGTTGCCGGCGATATCGCCGATCCGGAAGTGGCCGAGCGGCTGATCGGCGAAACGGTGAAGCGTTTCGGACGCATCGATACGCTCGTCAACAATGCCGGGATCTTCATCGCCAAGTCGTTCGCCGACTATTCGGTCGACGATTTCTCCTCCGTCCTCGCGGTGAACCTCGCGGGCTTCTTCCATATCAGCCAGCGGGCCGCGGCGGAGATGCTGAAGCAGGGCTCCGGGCACATCGTCAACATCACCACCAGCCTTGTCGACCAGCCGATCGCCGCCGTTCCGGCGGTGCTGGCCTCGCTGACCAAAGGCGGCCTCAACTCCGCCACCAAGTCGCTGGCGATCGAGTTCGCGGCGAAAGGCGTCCGGGTGAACGCGGTCTCGCCCGGCATCATCAAGACACCGATGCACGCGCCCGAAACCCATGATTTCCTCGCCGGGCTTCATCCGGTTGGGCACATGGGCAAGGTCCGCGACGTCGTCGACGCGGTTCTCTATCTCGAGACCGCGAACTTCGTCACCGGCGAAATCCTCCATGTCGATGGCGGCCAGAACGCTGGCCGCTGGTAGGCTTTCCGCACATCATCGCCGCACGTCACCGCCGCTCGTCACCGCCACCCGCACAGCAAGGAGACACACATGCCCATCGTCACCATTCAGGTCACCCGCGAAGGCTCGTCGCCGGAGCGCAGCGCCGTCACTGCCGAAGAGAAGGCCACCCTGATCAAGGGAGTGAGCCAGCTCCTGCTCGACGTCCTCAACAAGCCGCTCGATGCCACCTTCGTGGTGATCGAGGAGGTCGAGATGGAGAATTGGGGCGTCGGCGGCCTCCCCGTCGCCGAGTATCGCCGGAGGCGAAGCGCCGAGACGCGCTAGCATCGGTGAGCGGTTCCGCTGCGTGGGGTCCACGCGGCGGGGATGCGATGCTGGTGAAGATCTGACCGACGCTGTCCGGCGTGCCGCCGACGTACCCTCATTCGGCTTCTGGATTGGCTGGCGGCAAGCCGCGTGCGGCCGTCTGCAAGATGAGACCCGCCCTCCCGCTCTTGTCGCTTGTCGACTTGTATACTAGTCTACACGCAAGAACGATCCACAAAAGGATGGCGCGGGCCTCGCCCGGCCGAAAGGGAGACGACATGCTCAACGGGACATTGCGTATCGCTGCCGCCGCGATTCTCGGCCTCGGCCTTGCCGCCGGCGCCGCCCACGCACAGGAGGTGCCGGCTGCCGGCACCAGCCCGCGCATCGACGCCATCAAGAAGGCCGGTCAGTTGCGCGTCGGCGTGCTGTCCAACCCGCCATGGCTGGTCGAGAACACCACCGGCTCGGGCGATGCCTGGGCCGGCCCGGCCTGGACGCTCGCCAAGGAATACGCCAAGCGCCTCGACGTGAAGCTGGTGGCGGTCAATGTCTCGCACGAGACCAAGGTCCCGGTGCTCGCGGCCAACCAGGTCGACATGACCATCTCGCCGCTCTCCGTCACCAAGGCGCGCAAGGAAGTGGTGGACTTCGTCACCTATTCCAAGACCAGCCTGTGCGTGTTCGGCCGCGCCGACAACCCGAAGGTCAAGGACGCGAAGTCGGTCGACGACTTCAATAGCCCCGAGGTGACGGTCGCCTATTTCACCGGCGGCGGCGAAGAGAACTGGGTCAAGGAGCGCTTCCCCAAGGCGAAGCTGCGCGGCGTCTCCAGCGCCGGCACCGCGGCCCCGGTCGAGGAGATCATGGCCCGCCGCGCCGACGTCACTCCGATCAACCGCATCCCGTGGATCGCGCTGAACAAGAAGGTGAAGGGCCTCGCCGCCCTGCCCCATGGCAACAACTGCCAGGACAGCGCAGAGGCCGCCAATGAGATCGGCCTCGCCATCGACAAGAACCAGCCCGCCTTCCTCGCCTGGCTGAAGTCGGTTTCGGACCCGATGCTGCCGGCCCTGCAGGCCGAGGAGGAGCGCATCGTCTCGACGATGTGATCGCCCGTGTGACCAAACCCGAGGCCGGTCGATCCGGCTTCGGTCTCTTCTCGCGTCCCGGGTAGTAGTGCCATGGAACTGAACTTCGGCCCCGTCCTCGAGAGCTGGCGCTTTCTCGCCGGCGGGCTCTACATCACGATCCTGCTGTCGCTCAGCGTGGCGGCGTGCAGCATGGTGTTCGGCACGCTGGTCGCCCTCGGCCGGCGCTACGGCCCGAACTGGCTGCGGGTGATCCTGGTCTTCTACATCGACTCGATGCGCGCCATCCCGGTGCTGGTCGTGCTGGTGTGGTTCTATTTCGCCTTCCCGATCGCCACCGGCATCAACCTGCCGCCCTTCGTCTCCGCGCTCGTCGCGCTCTCGCTCAATCTCACCGCCTATGTCGCGGAGATCGTGCGCGCCGGCATCGAATCGGTGCGCCCCGGGCAGGTGCGCGCCGGCCTCGCGCTCGGCATGTCGGGCGTACAGATCGTGCGCAAGATCGTGCTGCCGCAGGCGCTGGTGCGCATGCTGCCGGCGCTCGGCAACGTCCTCACCCTCACCGTGAAAGACACCGCCATCGCCACCGTCATCGCGGTGCCGGAACTGATGCGCCGCGCCGATGCCGTCGCCGGCCAGTCGTATACCCCGGTCGAGGTCTTCACGACGGTCATGTTCCTCTATTTCCTCATTCTTTTCCCGATCACGCGCGGCGTCGACCTGCTCTATCGGCGTATCGGCTTCCTGGGGCGGTCATGAATCTCGACTGGTCCATCATTCCCGCCAGCGCCGGTCTGCTTGCCCACGGCGCGCTGATCACCATCGCGCTCACCGTGCTCACCATGGCGATCGCCGTGCCGTCCGGCATCGTGGTGGCGATGATGCGGGAGTCGCGCTTCAAGCCGATCGCGTTCATCGCCACCTGCTTCGTCGAGCTGTTCCGCAACCTGCCGATCATCCTCGTCGTCTACTGGGCGTTCTATGTGATGCCGATGGTGCTCGACATCGCCTTCTCGCCCTTCGCCACCGGCCTCATTGCGCTGTGCCTCAACAACACTGCCTACAACTCCGAGACGTTCCGCTCCGGCATCCGGTCGATCCGCAAGGGCCAGTCGGAGGCCGCGCTCGCCATGGGCATGAGCGAGGGGCAGGCGTTCCGCAAGGTGGTGCTGCCGCAGGCGTTGCGCCGCGTGCTGCCCGTGCTGGCGACGACCTGGGTGACGCTGTTCAAGGACACCTCCCTGGTCTCGGTCATCGCCGTCGGCGATCTCGCGCACACCGCCATGCAGATCCGCTCGCAATCCTTCCGGGTCATCGAGATGCTCACCGCCATGGCGGCGATCTACTGGCTGCTGGGCTATCCGCAGGCCAAGCTCGCCGACTGGATTCACAAGAAGTTCGGGGTCACGGAATGAAGCTCGCCGCCGCTCAATCGATCATTCCCGCTGCCGCTCCGGCGACGGTCCTTCAGTATCGCGACGTCCGCAAGCTCTATGGCGACTTCGTCGCGCTCTCCGGCGTCTCCATGGAGGTCCGGCGCGGACAGGTGGTGTGCCTGATCGGCCCCTCAGGATCGGGCAAGTCCACCCTGCTTCGCTGCACCAATGCGCTGGAGACCATCGACGGCGGCTCCATCCTGTTCGACGGCGTCCCGCTACCGGCCGATAGGACCGCCATCCGCCAGGTGCGCCAGCGCATGGGCATGGTGTTCCAGAACTTCGAGCTGTTCCCGCACAAGACGGCGATCGAGAACATCATGATGGGTCCTACCTCGGTGCTCGGCCTGTCCGAGGCCGATGCCCGTCGGCGCGCCGAGGCGCTGCTCGTCAAGGTCGGCCTCGCCGACAAGGCGGCCAACTACCCGGCGAACCTCTCCGGCGGCCAGCAGCAGCGCGTCGCCATCGCCCGCGCGCTCGCCATGGAGCCGGAGGTGATGCTGTTCGACGAGCCGACCTCGGCGCTCGATCCGGAGACCATCGGCGAGGTGCTGAACGTCATGAAGGCGCTCGCCGACGACGGCATGACCATGGTGGTCGTCACCCATGAGATGACCTTCGCGCGGCGCGTGGCCGACCATGTGGTGGTGTTCGAAAAGGGCACCATCATCGAGCAGGGTCCACCACAGCAGATCTTCGACGCGCCGCTCGCCGTGCGCACCCGCGACTTCCTGGGCCATCTCGGCTGGGACGCCTGACGAGGACCCCGCGATGTCGACAGGCGCCCTCCACCCCCCGCAGCCTTCGCCGGCCAAGGAGCAGATGCGTCCGGCCTTGCCTCCGCTCAGCGTGGCGGCGATCCATGACGAGATCCGCAACGACATCGTCATGCTGCGCCTGCGGCCCGGCACCAGGGTCTCGGAAAACGAGCTCGCCCGGCGCTTCGGCATCAGCCGCACGCCGGTGCGCGAAGCGCTGTTCCGCCTGGTGGAGGAAGGCCTCGTCGAGGTCTGGCCGCAGCGCGGAACCTTCATCACCCGCATCTCGCTCTCCGCGGTGCGCCGCGCCCGCTTCGTCCGCGAGGCAATGGAGGTGGCGATCCTGCGCCGCGCGGCGGAGAACGGGCTTTCGCCCGGCACCTTCGCGCGGCTGGATGAAGCCATCGCCGAACAGGAAGCCGCGCGCGACGATCCCGCCCGCTTCACCCATGCCGACGACGCCTTCCACCGTGCCTTCGCCGACGGCATCGATGTCGGCAACATCTGGTCGGTGCTGGAACGGGAGAAGGTGCAGTTCGACCGGCTGCGCTTCCTCAGCCTGCCCAACGTCACCCCGGTAGCGACCCTGATCGCGCAGCACAAGGCGATGCTCGCCGCGGTCCGCGCCGGGGACGTCGCGGGCGCCGAGCGCGCGACGCGCGAACACCTCTCCGAAGTGCTGAAGGTGGCGGACACGCTCGCCGCCACCCATGCCGAACTGATCGTCAACGACATCTGAGCCGCCCCTCTCGGGCGGCATGAGTGAAGGAGTTTCGCGCGGTGGAACAGACCTGGCGCTGGTGGGGACCGAACGACGTCATCCGCCTCGAACATGTGACGCAGACCGGCGCCACCGGCATCGTCAATGCGCTGCACGAGGTCCCCGCCGGCGCGGTCTGGACCCGCGAGGCGATCGAGGCGCGCAAGGCCCTCATCGAGGCCGACGCCTCGCTCGGCCTGCGCTGGAGCGTGGTCGAGAGCCTGCCCGTGGCCGAGCCGATCAAGATCGGCGACGGCGATCTCGAACCGCTGTTCGAGAACTACCGGACCTCGCTGCGCAACCTCGCCGCCGCCGGCATCCGCACCGTCTGCTACAATTTCATGCCGGTGCTGGACTGGACCCGCACCGAGCTGCGCCATCCTTTGCCCGGCGGCGCCAACGCGCTGCGCTTCAACGCCGACGAGTATGCTGCCTTCGACGTGTTCATGCTGGAGCGCGCCGGGGCCGAAGCCGACCACGCGCCGGAGGTACTGGCCCGCGCCAGGGCGTGGTTCGAGGCCTCGAGTGAGGCAGATCGCGACCGGCTGCTCGCCAGCATCATGGCGGGCCTGCCCGGCGCCTTCGACCGCTACGACCTTCCCGGGCTTCGCAGCATATTGGCGCGCTTCAAGGACGTCTCGGCGGATAAGCTCCGCGAGAATCTGCGCCGTTTCCTCGCCGCAGTGATCCCGACCGCCGAAGAGGTCGGAATCCGCATGGCGATCCATCCCGACGATCCGCCGCGCCCGCTGCTCGGCCTGCCGCGCATCGTCAGCTCGGAGGAACACCTCGCCGCAATCCTCGAGCTCAATCCCTCGCGGGCGAACGGGCTGACGCTGTGCACCGGCTCGCTCGGCGCGCGGCCGGGCAACGACGTGGAGCGCATGGCGGAGCGCTTCGCCCACCGCATCCACTTCCTGCACCTGCGAAACGTCATCAAGTACCCGGACGGCTCCTTCATGGAGGCCGACCATCTCGACGGCGATGTCGACATGGTGGGCGTGGTGCGTGCCGCGCTGCGCGAGCAGAAGCGCCGCCGCGAGGCCGGCATGGAAGACTGGCGCATCCCGTTCCGGCCGGACCATGGCCACGAATTGCTCGATGATGTCGGGAAGCCGACGCATCCCGGCTATCCGGCGATCGGGCGCCTGCGCGGCCTTGCCGAGATGCGCGGGGTGATGATCGCCATCGCCCAGTCCGAAGGCCTGCCGATCTGAACCGGATGTCGGCGACCATGAACTCCGCCCGCCTGTCGCTCTCAACGCTCGACCGCCTGCCGTCGGGCGTGGCGCGCCCCCGCTACGACGTGGCGGGGCAGAAGATCGGCATCGTGCATCTCGGCATCGGTGCGTTCCACCGCGCCCACCAGGCGGTCTATGTCGACGACCGCCTCGCCGCCGGCGAGCGCGACTGGGCGGTGCTCGGCGCCAGCCTGCGCTCGCCCGATACGCGCGACGCGCTGGCGCCGCAGGATGGGCTCTATTCGCTCATCGTCCGCTCCGGCGAAGAGAGCACCGTGCGGGTGATCGGCGCGGTGCGTGGCGTGCTGGTCGCGCCCGAGAATCCCGAAGCGCTGCTCTCGGCGATGAGCCGGGAGGGGGTCCGCATCGTCTCGCTTACGGTGACCGAGAAGGGCTATTGCCACGATCCGGCGCGCGGCGCACTGCGCGAGGACCATCCCGACATCGTGCGCGACCTCGCCGATCCCGGCCGGCCGCTCACTGCGCCCGGCCTCCTCGTCGAAGCGCTGCGCCGGCGCCGCGCGGCGGGGATTGCGCCCTTCACGGTGCTCTCCTGCGACAACCTCTCGGCCAATGGCCGCATCGTAGGCGGCATCGTCGCCCGCTTCGCCGAGCTCCGCGATCCCGATCTCGGCCGGTTCGTCGTCGGCGAAGTCGCTTTCCCCTCCACCATGGTCGACCGCATCGTGCCGGCCACCACCGATGCCGACCGCGCCTCGGTGGACGAGCGGCTCGGCCTCGCGGATGCCTGGCCGGTCGCGACCGAGCCCTTCAGCCAGTGGGTGATCGAAGACGCGTTCTCCGCCGGGCGGCCGCGCTTCGAGGAGGCCGGCGCGGAGCTGGTCGCCGATGTCGAGCCCTATGAGGCGATGAAGCTGCGTCTCCTCAACGGGTCGCATTCCACCCTCGCCTATCTCGGCTATCTCGCCGGCTTTGAGACGGTGTCCGACGCAATGTCCGCGCCGCCCTTCGGTCGGCTGGTGCGCGGATTGATGGACGAGGAGGTGAGCCCGACCTTGCATGTGCCGGGCGGGGCGGACCTCGAAGGCTACAAGGCGCAGCTGCTCGACCGGTTCAGCAACGCGGCGCTGCGGCACCGGACCTTCCAGATCGCCACCGACGGCTCGCAGAAGCTGCCGCCGCGCCTGCTCGGCACGGTGCGCGACCGGCTGCGAAGCGGCGCCCCGATCGAGCGCCTCGCCCTCGCGGTCGCCGGCTGGATGCGCTTCGTGAGCGGGCGCGACGAGGTCGGCCGCCCGATCGAGCTGAATGATCCGATGGCGCGACGGCTGCGCGCCCTTGCCGACGCTGCCGGCGCCGACGCCTCGCGTCTCGCCTCCGCGCTCCTCGGCGTGGGCGAGATCTTCGGCGCGGACCTGCCGCACGATCGGCGCTTCACCAGCGCGGTCGAGCGCAGCCTCGCGGAGCTGTTCGAGAAGGGCGCGGCACGCGTCGTGGACGAGGCATCCCGGTAGCGGCAAGCCTCATCAGGTGATGCAGCCGCGCGCGGCAACGCGCCAGGTGCCGGCCACCTCCCCGCCTTCGACCACATGGACCTCGTCCACCATGTTGGTCACCACGCAGGCATGGTTCGGCACCACGCGGACGGTCTCGCCCACGGTGAGCCCGATCGGCCGCTCGCTGACGAGCCGTCCGTGCTCCTCCGACAGTTGGTCGATGGCGATGTCGGGCCGGCCGAGCACATGGCCATATCCGGTGAGGCCGAGCAGGTCGGAGGTCAGCGCCTTGCTGCCGGCATCGATGATGGCGCGGTTGGCCGCCGGTACGGAGACGACCGTCGCCAGCACAGTGAGCGCGCAATCCTCCCAGCCGCAGACGCCGCGGGCGACGAGCGAGCGGTCGTTGTAGACGTAGGTCCCCGGCCGGTATTCGGTCGTCACCGGGGCACGTGCGGCCGACGTCATGGAAGGGGTGCCGCCGGAGCTGACGACCGGCACCGGCACGCCCGCCTCCTCGATGAGCGCCTTCGCCCGGGCCATGAATTCCTGCACCTTCTCGACGCCGCCGGCCGGCGGGTAGGTCATCAACCCGCCGAAGGCGAGCCCCGGCGCGGCGGCGATCTGCCGGGCGAGCACGGCGGCCGCCTCCGGGGTCGCCACGCCGCAGCGGTCGGCCCCGGTGTTGCACTCGACCAGCACCCGCAGCGGCGCGGGCTCACCCGCGAAGGCGCCGGACAGGCCCTCGACCACCGTCTCGCTATCCGCGACCACGCTGAGCGCGACCCGCCGCGCCAGCCCAACGAGGTGCGCCAGCTTCTCCGCTCCGATGATGTTGTAGGTGATGAGCACGTCCCGGATATCCGGCGAGCCCTCGATCATCGCCTCGGCCTCGGAGACCTTCTGGCATGTGACGCCGATGGCGCCGGCGGCGAGCTGCATCCGGGCGATCGCCGGCAGCTTGTGGGTCTTGATGTGCGGGCGGACCCGCAAGCCGTGCGCGTCGGCATAGTCCTGGAAACGCCGGATGTTGCGGCGGACGACATCGAGATCGATCAGCACCGCGGGGGTCGTCGGGTCGGCCATGAACATCCTCTTTCGCAGCGCGCTGCCGCGAGCGGCAAGCCGTTCAAGTTCTGCCTTGACAAAGCTATGTGCCGTGCGACTGAATACGTCAATCCACTAATTTGGACGAGTGTCCAATATAATGGACAACAATAGAACCATAGGGGATCAGCATGAGCGTGAACATTCGCGCCGGCGTCATTGCGCTGGCCTCGGCACTTCTACTTTCCGCACCATTGGCCCACGCGCAGCAGGCCGGCAGCACGCTCGACCAGGTGCTGGCCCGCGGCCGGCTGATCGTCGGCACCGGCAGCACCAACGCGCCCTGGCACTTCAAGGGAGCGGACGACACGCTGCAGGGCTTCGACGTCGACATGGGCCACATCATCGCCAAGGCGCTGTTCAACGACCCGAGCAAGGTCGAGTACGTCAACCAGTCGTCGGACGCCCGCATTCCCAACATCACCACCGGCAAGGTCGATATCACCTGCCAGTTCATGACGGTGACCGGGGCGCGCGCCCAGCAGGTCGCCTTCACCATTCCCTATTACCGGGAAGGCGTGGGGCTGATGATGAAGGCCGGCGGTCCCTATGCCGACTATGCCGCGCTAAAGGCGGCCGGCGCGAAGGTGACCATCGCCGTGCTGCAGAACGTCTATGCCGAGGCCATGGTCCATGCCGCCCTGCCCGAGGCCAAGGTCGACCAGTATGACGCGCAGGACCTCGTCTATCAGGCGCTGAATTCCGGCCGCGCCGATGCGGTGGCCACCGACCAGTCCTCGATCGCCTGGTTCATGACGCAGAATGCCGGGCGCTATGTGGATGCCGGCTATGGCTGGAACCCGCAGACCTATGCCTGCGCGGTGAGGCGCGGCGACCAGGACTGGCTGAACTTCGTCAACACCGCGCTGCACGAGGCGATGACCGGCGTCGAGTTCGACACCTATGCCAAGTCCTTCAAGATGTGGTTCGGCAAGGATCTGCCCCCGCCGCAGATCGGCTTCCCCGTCGAATTCAAATGATGCCGCCGCGGACGGAGCCCATGCCCGCCAAGGGCGGACCGGCTCCGTCCGTCCGGCACGCCTGCCGGAGAGGCAGGGGCATTTCCGACGTCATGGCCGGGCTTGTCCCGGCCATCCACGGGTGCTCCGTCGCCAAGGACGTGGATGCCCGGACAAGCCCGGGCATGACGGCCGGTTGGTGAAAATATGAATGCCCCTGAGGTGCCCGCGCCGCCCGAGCACCTCCGGATGACGTGGTTTCAATGCCGGGATGATCTTCCGGCGAGGCTCTCAGGATCCCGCCATGGGGTATACGCTCAATTTCGCTGCGGTCTGGCGCAGCTTCGATGCGCTGCTCGGCGGGCTCCTGCTCAGTCTCGAGCTGGCGGTCGGCTCGATCCTGATCGGCGCCATCCTCGGGCTCGCGCTCGCCTTTGCGCTCACCGGCGGCCGCCCCTTGGTGCGTCGCGCGGCGGGGCTTTACGTCACCATCATCCGCAACCTGCCGATCCTGGTGCTCGTGCTGTTCGCCTATTTCGCGCTGCCCCAGCTCGGCGTGCGGATCGGCAAGGTGGAGAGCTTCGTGCTCACCCTCTCACTCTATTCGGCCGCCTATCTCGCCGAAGTGTTCCGCGCCGGGCTGCTGGCGGTGCCCGGCGGGTTGAAGGAGGCCGGGCTCGCCATCGGCCTGACGCCGATGCAGATCCGGTTCTCGATCGTGATCCCGCTGATGTTCCGCAACGCGCTGCCCTCGCTGTCCTCGACCCTGATCTCGCTGTTCAAGGACACTTCGCTGGCGGCGGCCATCGCGGTGCCGGAGCTCACCTTCGAGGCCCGCAAGATCAATATCGAGACCTTCCGCGTCATCGAGACCTGGCTTGTCGCCTCGGGGCTCTATGTCGCGACCTGCGCCGTGCTCGCCGCGCTGATGCGGCTGGTCGAGCGCCGCCTCGCCATTCCGAGATAGGCCGATGAACGATCTCACCCTCTTCCTCGACGAGATCTGGATCGCGCGGCTGGCGCTGCTCAGGGGCCTCGGCGTGACCGTGTCGATCTCGCTTTTGTCCATAGTCATCGGCTCGATCCTGGGCGTGCTGGTCGGGCTCTGCCTCGTCTACGGCCACGCAGTGGTGCGGCTCATCGTGCGCGCCTATACCGATTTCGTCCGCGGCACGCCGGTGCTCGTGCTGGTGCTGGCGAGCTACTACATCCTCTCGACCGTCGGCATCGATCTCGGCCCGTTCCAGGCGGGGGTGCTGGCGCTCGCGGTGTTCTGCTCCTCGCATGTTGGCGAGATCGTGCGCGGCGCGCTGCAGGCGATCCCGCACGGCCAGACCGAGGCAGCGAAGGCGATCGGCCTCACCTTCACCCAGACCTTCACATCGGTGCTGTGGCCGCAGGCGCTGCGCCAGGTCCTGCCGACCTGGGTCAACACCGCCGCCGAGATGGTGAAGGCCTCGACCCTGCTCTCGGTGATCGGCGTCGCCGAACTGCTGCTGCGCACGCAGGAGATCATCTCGCGCAACTTCCTCAGCCTGCAGTTCTACTTCCTGGCTGGGTTCCTCTACTTCCTCATCAATTACGGCATCGAGCGGCTCGGCAAATATGTCGAGCGCAAGACTGCTGTTCCGTCCTGAGGCACCGCACATGAGCAAGCCGCTTCTCGAAATCCAGGGGCTGCACAAGCGCTTCGGCGCCGTCGAGGTGCTGAAAGGCGTCGACTGCACCATGCGCCAGGGTGAGGTGATCTCCATCATCGGCTCGTCCGGCTCCGGCAAGACCACGCTGCTGCGCTGCATCAACATGCTCGAGGAGTTCCAGGGCGGACGCATCCTGCTCGACGGCGAGGAGATCGGCTACGAGGAGACCGGCTCCGGGCGCCGCCGCAAGAGCGAGAAACAGATCGCCCGCCAGCGTGCGCTCACCGGAATGGCGTTCCAGCAGTTCAACCTGTTCCCGCATCTGACCGCGGCGCAGAACGTCATGCTCGGCCTCGTCAAGGTGAAGAAGCTGTCGCGCGATGAGGCCCGCACCGTCGCCGAGAAATGGCTCGCCCGGGTGGGGCTGGCGGAGCGCGCCGACCGCTATCCCGGGCAATTGTCCGGCGGCCAGCAGCAGCGCGTCGCCATCGCCCGCGCCATCGCCATGAACCCGCGGCTCATGCTGTTCGACGAGGTGACCTCGGCGCTTGACCCGGAACTGGTCGGGGAAGTGCTGCAGGTCATCAAGGCGCTGGCCTCGGACGGGATGAGCATGCTGCTGGTCACCCACGAAATGCGCTTCGCCTATGAGGTCTCCGGCCGCGTCATCTTCATGAACCAGGGCGTGATCGGCGAGGAGGGCGATCCCAAAGACATGTTCGTCAGGCCGAAGACCGAGCGCCTGGCGGAATTCCTCAGGTCTTCAAGTTTCAGATAGTCGGGTAGGTACACATGACCATCACACGATACGGCGCCGGCGAGACCGGTGCAGGCGGCCAGAAGCTTCCCTTCGCGCGCGCCGTCCAGGCCAATGGCTGGCTCCATGTGTCGGGGCAGGTCGCGATGGAAAACGGCGAGATCGTCCAGGGCGGCATCGTCGCCGAGAGCCGCAAGGCGATCGACAACATGATCGCCATCCTCAAGGAGGCGGGCTATGGCCTCGAGGACATCGTCCGGATCGGGGTGTGGCTCGACGATCCGCGCGACTTCTGGAGCTTCAACGGCGTCTATGCGGAATATTTCGCGGCGCACCCGCCGGCCCGCGCTTGCGTCCAATCCAGCATGATGGTCGATTGCAAGGTCGAAATCGACTGTGTCGCCTATCGTGCGGACAAGGTCTGACCCACGTCCGGAACTCCCGGCGGAGACGTTCTTTTCGATGTACGGAGCCGACAATGAAGGTTGAGACCGGGGATTCCGTCGCGAAGGATCTCATCGCGAGGCGGACACGGGGTCTCGACCGCGCCTTCGAGATCCTGGAGTTCCTGCGCGGCCACAAGCAGCCGATCCGCCCCAACGAGATCGCCGCCGCCATCGGCGGCCCGCGATCCTCCGTGTATGAGCTGGTCAACCTGCTGCTGCGCCACGGCATGCTGGAATATTCCGGCGGCGACGGGCGCGTGTTTCTCGGCCGCAAGCTGTATTTCCTCGGCATGGCCTATTCGGCGCAGTTCGACCTGATGCGCGAATGCGCCGCGCTGCTGGAGCGGCTCGCGGAGGAGACCCGCGAGACCTCCCAGATGTGCATGCTGGACGGCGACAAATACACCGTCGCGATGATGCGGGAGGGCGCGCGCACCTTCCGCATCTCGTCCGATGTCGGCGAGCTGGTCCCCATTCCCTGGACGGCGTCCGGCCGGCTCCTCGTCTGCCATATGAGCGATGAGGAGATCCTCGATTTCATCCCGCCGGAGGACTTCGTCCTTCCCAACGGGCGACGGCTCGATCCGGCGGAATTCATCGCCGAGGTGCGGCGGGCCGCCACCGACGGCTACTACACCTTCAACAGCGCTGTGGAGAATTTCACCTATTGCTTCGCCGTCCCGGTCTTCCAGGCCGACGGCGTGTGCATCGCGACGCTGTGCCTGGTCACGCCGCGCGAGGACGGGCTGCGCTATCGGGAAGCCTATCTCGACAGCCTGCTCGCCGCCGCCGGCGAACTCTCCGGCCAGCTCGGGCACATTCCGGCCCGCGATCTGCAGCGCCAAGGCCGCAGCGCCGGCGGCCTCCAGGCCGAGCGGGAACTGCCGCGCCGCAAGCTCTGACGGGGCACCCCGCCCCGTCGCGAGGGGCCGGACCGCGCACGCACGCATCGCATTGACGCCGTGTTTTTCCACGCGCTGCACATTTACTGATCATACAAAAATTTGCTCACCAAGAAACGCAATGTCTTGGTCTGGCATGTCGCTTGCTTTGCTGCACCGCGAAAGAACGCCCCCGACCCGGCACGCCGATCGGGGCTCGTCCGATTGCTCGAGACAGCGGAGAACCGGCAAAGATGGTGGACCACAAGGCGATCCTCACTGAACGACTGCTCGGCGGACTGAACCGGCGGGACCTCATGAAGGGCCTCGGCGCCGGCATGATCGTCACCGCAACGGCGGGCCTGCCGAAAGCGGCGCGGGCGGCGGATGGTGGGCAGATCAAGCTCGCCTGGGTCGACCATATCGACACGCTCGACCCGCACTTCACCGGCTTCCTCGGCGCGGTGAAGGTGCACAACAACATCTATAACGGCCTGCTCAAGGTCGAATATGACGGCCAGAAGGTCACCTTCGTCCCCGACCTCGCGCAGACCTGGGAGGTGCTGGACGAGAAGGTCCACGTCTTCAAGCTGAAGCCGAACGTCAAGTTCCACGACGGCACGCCCTGCGACGCGGAAGCGGTGAAGTGGAGTGTCGAGCGGGTGTGGAAGGGCGAGCCGAAGTCACCGCACGCCTGGAAGTTCAAGGCGCTGGAAAAGGTCGAAGTGATCGATCCGCTCACCGTGCGGCTCACCTTCGTGCGGCCCTACGCCTTCCTGCCCGTGGCGCTCACCGGCTCCACCGGCCGCGCCGGCACCATCGTCTCGCCGACCGCCGTACAGAAATACGGCGCGAATTTCGGCCGCAACCCGGTCGGCACCGGGCCGTTCAAGTTCGTGAGCTGGCGCGAGAACGACTCCATCGTGCTGGAGAAGAACCCGGACTATTTCGAGCCCGGCCTGCCCAAGCTCGACAAGGTCACCATCCTCATCATGAACGAGGCGTCCGCGGCGATCGCCGCCATCATGTCCGGCCAGGTGGACGGCATGAGCGACAGCCCGGTCCAGTTCATCCCGCAGCTCAAGTCCAATCCGAACCTGCAGGTCCTCGGCGAGGTCGAAGGCAACTACGTCTACATCGCGATGAACTGCAAGAAGGGCCCGTTCCAGGACATCAATTTGCGCCGCGCGGTCGCCTCAGTGCTCAA
Organism: Xanthobacteraceae bacterium; assembly: GCA_029266425.1. Lineage (GTDB taxonomy): Bacteria > Pseudomonadota > Alphaproteobacteria > Rhizobiales > Xanthobacteraceae > Ancylobacter. Next base: position 21,371 of record JAQSWY010000001.1, on the reverse strand, counting down.
TCGGGAAATCATCATCAAGCAGGCTTTCTTCGGCCAGGGCATTCCCGCCTATACGCCGATCTCGCCGCCGATGACCGATTTCTACGACAAGAACATCGCCGCTTCCGGGCGCGGCCAGCGCTTCGATCTCGCCAAGGCCAAGGAGTTCCGCGCCAAGGCCGACGTCAAGGGCACGGTGGAGCCGGTGTTCGTCGTCACCGAGGAAGGCACCTACGGCACCCGCATCGCCCAGACCGTGCTGCCCATGCTCGCGGCCATCGACATCAAGCCGAAGCTCCAGCTGGTGGAGCGCGCGGCGTGGGTGAGCCGGCGCAACTCCGGCGATTTCGACATGTACGATTTCAACTGGTGGGCCGATCTCGATCCGGACGAGACGCTCTATCCCGAGTTCCGCACCGGCCAGCCCTGGAACTATCCCGGCTGGTCCAATGCCCGCTTCGACGAATGCGTCGACCAGGCCCAGATCGTGCTCGACGTGGAGAAGCGCCGCGCGCTCTACAACGAGGCCAGCGACATCATCATGGACGAGGCGCCGATCGCGATCACCTCGCACATGCCGGTGTTCAAGATCTTCGCCAAGAAGGTGAAGGGTTTCCGCTATATCCCTGTGGACAGTCTCAATCTGCACACGGTGAGTCTCGGCTGATGGCGTGGTTCGCGGCCAGGAAGGTCCTCCAGACCCTCATGGTGCTGCTGATCGTGTCGGTCGCGAGTTTCAGCCTGCTGAAGCTCGCGCCCGGCGACCCTGTGCAGCTCATGCTCGGCTCGGAATATTCGCCCGAGGCCCATGCCTCGCTGATGAAGCAGATGGGCCTCGACCGGCCATTGACCGAGCAGTATCTGCACTGGCTGTTCTCGTTCGTGACGGGGGACTGGGGCGTGTCCTATGTCGGGCGCGCGCCGATTTTCCAGTTCGCCTTCGTCGAGGCGCTGCCGGTCACGCTCACGCTGGCCGCATCCGCGCTCGGCCTCGCGATCGTCATCGGCGTGCCGCTCGGCGTGCTGTCGGCGACGCGCAAGGGCACCGCGTGGGATGCCGCGGTGGCGGCGCTCACTCTGACCGGAACCTCATTCCCGAGCTTCTATCTCGGCATCTTGCTGATCTGGATCTTCGGGGTGAAGTTCGCGCTGTTCCCGACGCTCGGCTTCGTCGCGCCATGGGAGGATCTCTGGGGCGGGATCGTGCATATGACGCTGCCCGCGATCACGCTCTCCACCTATTTCCTGGCGATGATCGTGCGGCTGATGCGGGCCAATCTGATCGAGGCGCTGGAGCAGCCCTACATCGCGGCCGCGCTCGCCCGCGGCGAGCCGCGCTGGCGCGTGGTGTGGGTGCACGCCCTGCGCAATGTGATGATGCCGCTGGTCACCATTCTCGGCCTCCAGCTCGGCGCGCTGCTGCAGGGCGCCGTGCTCACCGAGACGGTGTTTTCGCTGCCCGGCATCGGCCAGATGATGACCAGCGCGGTGCTCAATCGCGAATATGGCGTGGTGCAGGCGGGGGTGATGATGACGGCCTGCCTGTTCGTCCTGACCAACCTGATGGTCGATCTCGCCTATCCCTATCTCGATCCGCGCCTGAGGCCCCGCTGATGGCCGATGTCACCCTCCCCCGCCGCGCCACCTCGGCGCGCCGAACCGCGATGTGGGCCTATGCCCGCAACCACGTGTTCTTCCTGATCGCGTGCCTGGTCGCCGTGGCCTATGTGCTCGCGGCGATCTTCGCCCCATGGGTCGCGCCGCATGCGCCGACCGAGCAGGACATGATGGCCTTCATGTCGCCGCCGGCGTGGGGCCCGCACCCGCTCGGCACCGACAGCTTCGGCCAGGACCTGCTCTCGCGCACCATTTACGGCGCACGCTATGCGCTGGCGATCGGGCTCGGCGCGGTGGCGATCGGCGCCGGCGGCGGCCTCGTCATCGGCATGGCGGCCGGCCTTTCCGGCGGCTTTGTCGAATGGGCGCTGATGCGCCTGATCGACTCCATCCTGGCCATCCCCTCGCTGATCATGGCGATCGCCTTCATCTCGATTCTCGGCCAGGGCGTCGACAAGGTGATCCTCGCCGTCGGCCTGGCGCTCTCCCGCTCGCGGTGCAGGCCACCATCCGCGTGAGCTACGCCATCCTGGTCTCGTCCGGCCTGTCCTTCCTCGGCATCGGCGTCGCGCCGCCGACACCCGACTGGGGCCTGATGATCGCGGAGGGGCGCAGCTTCGTCAGCTTCGCGCCGTGGATCGCCGGCGTTCCCGGCGCCGCGCTCGCCATCCTGCTGATCGCGCTCAGCGTGGTCGGCGACGGCGTGCGCGAACAGGTCGACCCCAAGCTGAAGAAGGAGAGCTGACCGATGGCCATCGCTCTCGCCATGCGCCCGCACGCGGGGGAGCCATCCACCGCGCCCGCCTCCCCCGCCCCGCTTCTCGCGGTCGAGGGGCTCTCGCTTACCCGCGGCGACAAGCTGATCCTCGACGAGGTGTCCTTCACCCTCGACAAGGGCGCGACGCTGGCGCTGGTCGGGGAGTCCGGAGCCGGCAAATCGACCATCGCGCTGGCGCTGATCGGGCTGCTGACGCGTCCCGAGGTCGGCCTCACCGGGCATATCGGCCTCGACGGCACCGACCTCGTGACCGCCAGCGCTAGGGACTGGGCGCGGCTGCGCGGCCGCAAGGTGGCGATGGTGTTCCAGGACGCCTCCTCGGCGCTCAATCCGTGCTTCACCGTCGGCAGCCAGCTCATGACGCCGCTGCGCCGCCTCGCCGGCATGGGCAAGAGGGCCGCGCGCAAGCGGGCGATCGAGCTTCTGGAGAGCGTCGGGCTGAGCGACGCGGAAGCCCGGCTGGAGGCCTACCCGCACCAGCTCTCCGGCGGCATGCAGCAGCGGGTGATGATTGCCATCGCGCTGTCCACCAATCCCGACCTGCTGCTCGCCGACGAGCCGACCAGCGCGCTCGACGTCACCATCCAGGCGCAGATCGTGCGGCTCATCCTGGAGGAGACCCGCCGGCGCGGCGCCTCCTGCGTCTTCGTGCTCCACGATCTCGCTCTGGCGAGCCAGGCCTGCGACCACATCGTCGTGCTCTATGGCGGCCAGGTGATGGAGGCCGGCCCGAGCGAGGTGGTGCTGCGCGAGCCGCTGCATCCCTACACGATCGGCCTCAAGGCCTGCGTGCTGGAAATCGACACCGAGGAGCTGACGCCGCTGCCGCCCGGCGCACCCTCCTTCGCCTCGCACAAGCCCGGCTGCCGGTTCGCGCCGCGCTGCGCCAGTGCGCTCGAGCGTTGCCAACGCGAGAAGCCGCCGCTGCAGATGGTGCGGGGCCGCAAGCTCGCCTGCTGGAACCCTGCCTCATGAGCGCCTCCACCGACATCTTCCGCCTGCTCGACGTGCAGAAGACCTATGATGTGGGCCGCGCCGCGCCTTCGCTGTTCGCCAGGGCCAGACGGCGTCGGCTCGCGGCGCTCGATGGCGTGCGGCTCTCGCTCAAGGCCGGCGAGAGCCTCGCGCTGGTCGGCGAGAGCGGCTCCGGCAAGACCACCCTGCTGCGCGTGCTGCTTGGCCTGACCGCGCCGACCGACGGGCTCGCTCTGTTCCGGGAGAAGGAAATATCCGCGCTCAAGGGCGAGGAGCGCGAGCGGTTCAGCCGCGAGGTCGCGCTGATCTATCAGGATGCGCGCGCCTCGCTGAACCCGCGCCTCAGCGTCCTCGACCTCGTCGCCGAGCCGCTCGACCATCACGGGCTGTGCGCGCGCCATGAGCGCCGCGAGCGCGCGGCCGCTTTGCTCGCCCGCGTCGGCCTGCCGGCGGAGATGCTGGGCCGCTACCCCTCCGCCTTGTCCGGCGGACAGGTGCGCCGCGTCGCCATCGCCCGCGCGCTGGCTTCGAACCCCTCGGTGCTGGTTGCCGACGAGGCGGTGTCGGGGCTCGACGTCTCCACCCAGGCCCAGCTGCTCACCTTGCTGCGCGACCTCAAGCGCGACATCGGCGTCAGCCTGGTGTTCATCACCCATGATCTGGGCGTCGCCTCCTATCTGTGCGAGCGGATCGCGGTGATGTATCTCGGCCGCATCGTCGAGACCGGCCCGACCCGCGAGGTGCTGACCGCGCCCGCACACCCCTATACGCGCGCGCTGCTGCGGGCCTCGCCGAAATTCTTCGCCCCGATCGCCGATCCGCTGCCCGGCGAGATCCCGAGCCCGGTCGATCTTCCCCGCGGCTGCCGCTTCGCCGGACGCTGCGCGCAGGCGCAGGACGATTGCCGCGCCATCGACCCGGTGCTGTCGGCGGCAGGGACGGCACGCGAAGCCTCGACGCGTGAATTCGCCTGCCTTCACCCGCTGATTGAAGGCCGCTCTTCGCTTGCCTCGGTCGGGTTGCACGCAAAATGATCGTGCACCGCAATGCGGCGAAAACTCCCTTCGCAGAATGTGGAATCTTGTTCTAGGCTCCCGCTCCTCGATCGCCACCATATTGGGAAGGGGAGTTCCGCTATGCGTCGATCCGGCTTCAGGTCCGCCTTGCTCGCTGCGCTGATGATGGCCACGGCCAGCCTGCCGGCTGCTGCGGAGATGGTCTATAATCGCGGCAACTCAGCCGATCCCGAATCGCTCGATCCGCACAAGACCTCGACCATCTATGAGGCCCACCTGCTGCGCGACCTGTTCGAGGGTCTCGTCATGCAGGACGCGACCTCCGACCTGATCCCCGGCGTCGCCGAAAGCTGGACGGTCTCACAGGACGGCACGGTCTATACATTCAAGCTTCGGGCCGACGCGGTGTGGTCGAACGGCGACCCGGTGACGGCGCACGACTTCGTCTATTCGCTGCGCCGCCTCGAGGATCCGGCGACCGGGGCCGAATACGCCTCGATGCTCTATGTGCTGAAGGGCGCCGAAGAGGTGAACACCGGCAAGGCGAAGCCGGAGACGCTCGGCGCCCGCGCCGTGGACGCCAAGACGCTGGAAATCACGCTCAAGTCGCCGACCCCCTATTTCCTCGAAATGCTGACGCATCAGGCGGCCTATCCGGTGCACAAGGCCTCGATCGACAAGCTCGGCGCCGAGTGGATCAAGCCCGGCAATCTGGTCTCCAACGGCGCGTTCACGCTGAAGGAGTTCGTGCCCAACGATCACATCAAGCTGATCAAGAATCCGAAATTCCACGCTGCGGCCGACGTCAAGCTCGACGTCGTGAACTACGTCCCGACGGAGGATCGCTCCACCGCGCTCAAGCGCTACGAAGCCGGCGAGCTCGATTCCAATGACGATCTTCCGACCGAGCAGCTCGCCGATCTCAAGGCCAAGTTCGGCGACCAGGTGAAGATCGGCCCCTATCTCGGCACCTATTATTACGCCGTGAAGATCGACAAGGCGCCCTGGGGCGACCCGAAGCTGCGCCGCGCCGTCTCGCTGCTCATCGACCGCGACTTCCTCGCCGAGAAGGTGTGGAAGAACAGCATGCTGCCGGCCTATTCCATGGTGCCGCCCGGCATCGAAGGCTACACGCCTGCGATGGCCGACTACGCCGAGATGTCCCAGCTCGACCGCGAGGACGAAGGCAAGAAGATCCTCACCGAACTCGGCTACGGTCCCGGCAAGCCCTTGAAGCTCGAGATCCGCTACAACACCTCGGAGAACCACAAGAACACCGCGGTGGCGATCCAGGAGCAGTTGAAGCCGTTCAACATCGAGGTGTCGCTGATCAACACCGACACCAAGACCCATTACGGCCACATGGAGCAGAAGGGCGACTTCGACTATTCCCGTGCCGGCTGGATCGCCGACTACAAGGACCCCGAATCCTTCCTCGGCATCTCCCGCAAGGCGAGCGGCAACAACTACTCGAACTTCAACAATGCCGAGTTCGAGAAGCGGATGGACGAGGCCGCGGCAGCCGGCGGCGATCCGGCCAAGCGCATGAAGGAACTCGCCGAGGCCGAGGCGGTGCTGGTCGAACAGCTCGGCAACATGCCGCTGCTCTATTACAGCTATCACAACATCGTCTCGCCCAAGCTGAAGGGCTGGCAGCCCAACGTCATGGACGTGCACCCCTCGCGCTTCATCAGCAAATAGACGGCGGACCGACGATCGGCCGGCGGCGCTTCGGCGCGCCGGCCACCTCCCGCGGCGCGAGGACCAGAACGAAGTGGCACGCTATGTCTTGCGGCGGTTGCTGACCGCCATCCCGACCCTGTTCCTGATCGTGACCATCTCCTTCTTCCTGCTGCGGGTGGCGCCGGGCGGCCCGTTCAGCCAGGAGCGCGGGCTGAGCCCGGAGGTGAAGGCCAATCTCGACCGCATCTACCACCTCGACGATCCACTCTGGCGGCAATACCTCTCCTATCTCGGCAACCTGCTGCACGGCAATTTCGGCCCGAGCTACAATTTGCCGGACTTCACCGTGGCGGACCTGTTCCGCGTCGGGCTGCCGGTGTCGATCCAACTCGGCGCCTCTGCCCTCATGCTGGCACTCATCATCGGCACGGTGCTGGGTACGTTCGCCGCGCTCCGGCAGAATCGCGGGGTCGACTATGCGGTGGTGGGGCTCGCCACCGCCGGCAGCACCATCCCCACATTCGTCATCGCCCCGCTCTATCAGCTCGTCTTCGCGCTCACCCTCTCCTGGGTTCCGGTCGCCGGATGGGGCGGCGGCGCGCTGGTCAACAAGATCGGCCCGGTGCTCACGCTGGCTTTGCCGCAGATCGCGATCGTCGCCCGGCTGATGCGCGGCTCAATGATCGAGGCGCTCAGGGCCAACCACATCCGCACCGCCCGCGCCCTCGGCCTCTCGGATTACTCCGTCGTGGTGAAGCATGCGCTGCGCGGCGCGGTGCTGCCCATCATCTCCTATGCCGGCCCCGCCGCCGCGGCGCTGCTCACCGGCTCGGTCGTGGTGGAGACGGTGTTCGCGATCCCCGGCGTCGGGCGCTATTTCGTCGATGCCGCGCTCAACCGCGACTACACGCTCGTGATGGGCACGGTGGTGGTGATCGCGGTGTTCGTCATCGTGTTCAACCTCATCGTCGACCTGCTCTACGCCGTCGTCGATCCGCGGGTGCGCTATGAGTGAGGCCGCCCTCCTGCGCGTCGACGCGGGACGCTCGCTCTGGGCGGACGCCTGGCGGCGGCTGCGCGCCAACCGCGCAGCGGTGGTGAGCGCGGCCTATCTGGTCGTGATGGCGCTCGCCTGCCTGATCGGGCCGTTCTTCACCGGCCACGACTACACGACCATCTACCAGGACCATGTCCGGGTGCCTCCGAGCCTCTCGCCCTATCCGCAGCAGGGCGACATCGCCGCGACGCTCGAGGACACGGTGCGGCGGATGCGCGTCGAGCTGGTGCACTGGCAGGAGACCGACACGCTCGGCGACGACCGCATCCTGGTGACGATCCGCGCGGCGCGGCCGATCGATCCGCGGGTGACGCGCTATCTCGACCGCTCATCGAGCTTCAAGGACACACAGGTCGAGACCACCAGCCCCGACGGCCTGCAGATGACGCTCTCGGCCGCGGTCGCCCGGCACTATTTCCTCTTCGGCACCGACAACACCGGGCGCGACCTGCTCACCCGCACCCTCATCGCCGGCCGCGTCTCGCTCGCCATCGGGCTGCTCGCCGGCTTCGTCGCGGTGGTGATCGGAGTGACCTACGGCGCCGCCGCCGGCTATCTCGGTGGGCATGTCGACGACGTGATGATGCGCATCGTCGATGTCCTCTACTCCCTACCCTTCATCTTCCTGGTCATCATGCTGGTGGTGTTCTTCGGCCGGAACTTCGTGCTGATGTTCGTCGCCGTCGGTGCCGTGCAATGGCTCGACATGGCGCGCATCGTGCGCGGCCAGGCCCTCACCATCCGCCGCCAGGAATATGTTCAGGCCGCCCGCGCGCTCGGCGTCTCCTCGGCCGGCATATTGTGGCGCCATGTGGTGCCGAACACGCTCGGACCGGTCGCGGTCTATATGACACTGCTGGTACCGCAGGTGATCCTGCTCGAGAGCTTCCTCTCCTATCTCGGGCTCGGCGTGCAGGAGCCGCTGACCAGCTGGGGCGTGCTGATCGCGCAGGGCGCCAAGAACATCCCCTCGGCCAACTGGCTGCTGATCTTCCCCTCGATCTTCCTGACCTCGACGCTGTTCGCGCTGAACTTCCTCGGCGACGGCCTGCGCGACGCGCTCGACCCGAAGGACCGCTGAAGATGGTCGAAAACGAGCGGACGCAAGTGGAAGCGGAGGCGCCGGTGCTGGAGCTTTCCGGGCTCGACGTGCGCTTCGCCACCCCGGATGGCGAGGTGCATGCGGTGCGCGGCATCTCGCTTGGCGTCCGCGCCGGCGAGACGCTCGCCGTGGTCGGCGAGAGCGGCTCCGGCAAGAGCCAGGCGATGATGGCGGCGATGGGCCTGCTCGCCAAGAATGGCCGGGTCACGGGCAGCGTCCGCTATCGCGGCCGCGAGATACTCGGCCTGCCGGCGCGGGCGCTCAACGAGGTGCGCGGCGCGAGGGTCACCATGATCTTCCAGGAACCGATGACCTCGCTCGATCCGCTCTACACGGTCGGCAGCCAGATCGCCGAGCCGCTGATGCGCCATCGCCGCATGGATGCGCGCGCCGCGCGACGGCGAGCGACCGAACTGCTCGCGCTCGTCGGCATCCCCGAGCCGGAGCGGCGGCTCAAAGCCTATCCGCACGAGCTCTCCGGCGGCCAGCGCCAGCGGGTGATGATCGCGATGGCGATCGCCAATGACCCGGACGTGCTGATCGCCGACGAGCCGACCACTGCGCTCGACGTCACCGTGCAGGCGCAGATCATCGAGCTGCTGGAATCGCTGCAGCGCCGCTTCGGCATGGCGATCGTGTTCATCTCCCACGATCTCGGCCTGGTGCGCCGCTTCGCCGACCGGGTCGCGGTGATGCGCGCCGGCGCCGTCGTCGAGGAAGGCCCGGTGGGCGAGGTGCTCGCCGCGCCGCGCCATGCCTATACCCGCATGCTGCTCGCCGCCGAGCCGACCGGCACCAAGGCGGCGCCGGCGGATGGGGCACCCGCGGTGCTGGAGGCCCGCGACATCAATGTCACCTTCCATCTCGGCGGCGGCCTCATCGCCGGGCCGCCGCTGGTCATCCGCGCCGTGGACGGCATCAATGTCACCCTCAAGCAGGGCCAGACCATCGGCATCGTCGGCGAATCCGGCTCCGGGAAATCGACGCTCGGCCGCGCGCTGCTGCGGCTGATCGCGAGCGAAGGCGACGTTCGGGTGCTCGGCAAGCCGATCGACGATCTCGATGCAGGGGCGCTCCGGGCGCTGCGCCGGCAAGTACAGATCGTGTTCCAGGATCCGTTCGGCTCGCTGTCGCCACGCATGACGGTCGGCGAGATCATCACCGAGGGCCTGCGCGTCCACGAGCCGCATCTCGACGGGCGGACCCGCGACCGCATGGCGATCGCCGCGCTGGAGGACGTCCAGCTCGATCCGGCGACCCGCAACCGCTATCCGCACGAATTCTCCGGCGGCCAGCGCCAGCGCATCGCCATCGCCCGGGCGATCATCCTCAAGCCGCGCATACTGGTTCTGGACGAGCCGACCTCGGCGCTCGACCGCTCGGTGCAGAAGGGCATAGTCGAACTGCTGCGGCGCCTACAGGCCGAGCACGGGCTCTCCTATCTCTTCATCAGCCACGACCTCGCGGTGATCCGAGCGCTGTCGGACTGGATCATGGTGATGCGCGCCGGGCGGCTGGTCGAGGCCGGCCCGACCGAGTGCATCTTCGAAGCGCCCGCCGCTGCCTATACCCGCGAGCTGATCGCCGCCGCCTATGGGCCGTGATCCCATGAACCAAGCGCCAGATCGACAAAGTTGCGGTTCGGCCATGCTTCAGATGTGACGGGAACCTTGCTGGTCGAGCAGGCGTTCACAAACCGCCTGGCCGGAGCAGAGGCCACGGTGTTTGGACCGAACCTATGCACATTTTATGTCTCCTTGTCTGATGGCGTTTGCGCCTGCACGGCAAGGACAACCCCATCCTGGACCGTGGCGAGCGGCAAAGGGCGGCTTCTCATTTGACATCACATAGAGCTACGCATCTGCGGCGGCCCTAAGCCAGGCGGTTTCAACGCAGTGGAGACAGCAACTTGGATCGTTGCCCTGCTCCGCTTGGGTTTCGCGCCCTATCTAACAGCACCGGTCACGATCGATATGCCGTTCTCAGAGGCAATTCGAAGTCAGGCCACCCCCACGATCACTCCACTGGAAATCCAACACATTAACTTTTTGAAAAGCGACGAACGTTCTGAGGAAATACCGCTTGGCGAACTCGATTGGTTGAAGGCCAGCTGGCACTCGTCCGCTGAACTGGCGCAGGCAAATGCACTACTAGCCTGTGACTCATGTCGGGTCCGCACACGCGTTTCTCAAATCTGTGCTAACCATCTGGGGTGCCCTTGAGCAGCTTTTTGCCCCCACGTCCGGCGAATTGCGGCACCGGGTAGCCGCCAATATCTCTGCCTACCTCGAACCGCGCGAGCCTCAACGCCTCGCGACCTACAAGCGAGTCATGAAACTCTATAACGCCCGCTCAGCGGCCGCGCACACTACGAAGGAGGTGGACCGCAGCGTGATGGTTGAGAGCTGGGTCATCCTCCGTAACGCGCTCGTCAAGATGATCTCCGGGCACCAAGTCCCCTCACAGGCCGACTTTGAGCATCTGCTTTATGCTGAAGTTTCGCCTGTCGTTGCTGACGCAGTCTCACGGGGCGGCGGATTGAACCCTAGGCCAGCCACCGATGTCGGCTAACCACCCATAGTGGCTGAGCAATGCGGCGCCATTCACACGGATTCGAATGAATGTGCCCATCAATCAACATCAGATCGGTTGCGCCCCACGACGCTCCTGCAATTGCGGCTCTGATGCGTAGCCTTGGCTTCAATCACTCGGTTGACGAAATAGCTCGACGCTTGGCCCTCGCTCACGATCGCACCGTCAACCCCGTGTTCATCGCGGAGGAGGATGATAAGCCTGTTGGACTTCTCGCCGTTCACATCGGACCGCTGCTCTTCTATCCGCAGCCCCTCGCGAGGATCACAACAATTGTTGTCGCGGAGACGGCACGGCGGCGCGGGGTTGGGCGATCCCTGGTGGAGCTTGCCATCACTCTCGCCAAGCGGGCCGGCTGCGACACGCTCGAACTTACAAGCGGCGTCAACCGCACAGAAGCTCACGCCTTCTATGAAGCGATAGGTTTCCAGAAGTCCGGATTGCGGATGAGTCGCAGCATTGACTGAAGTTCCCGGTTCCACCAATCGCGACTGTGCCGCGATCAAGCCCTTCTCACTCCCCCCGCCACTCCGCGTTCCCCCTACTCCCCACCCAGCAGTATCGCCTCGTCCAGGTCGATCGCCAGCGCCATCATCGATCCCACCGGGTGCTTCGCGACGATGTCCGAGCCCGTGGTCCGCATCTCGATCAGCCCCACTGACGCGACTTCCGTCCGGGTGATGGTGTGGGCGCCCTGGTAGATGTGGGTGGCGACGCGGCCGTGGAGCACGTTCGGGCCGTCCTCGCCGGGCAGTGCCCGACGCACATGCTCTGGGCGGATGAAGGCGCGGACGCTCTCGCCCGGGGTGAAGCTCCATTCCGGGCGTAGCGGCGTCGTCAGCCGCACTTCGTCGCCGAAGGCGAGCGCGATCTCGCCGCCGTCGACTTTGAAATCGGTCGCCGGCAGCGCGTTGATCTCGCCGACGAAGGAGGCGACGAAACCGTTTGCCGGGGTGCGGTAGAGGTCGATCGGCCTTGCCACCTGCTGCACCTCGCCGCGGTTCATCACCACGATGCGGTCGGACAGGCTGAGCGCCTCGCCCTGGTCGTGGGTCACGAAGATGGTGGTGAGCCCGGTGGCGCGGTGCAGTTCGGAGAGCTCGACCTGCATCTGCGTCCGCAAATTCTTGTCGAGCGCGGAGAGCGGCTCGTCGAGCAGCAGCACCTTGGGCCGGATGACGATGGCGCGGGCGAGCGCCACGCGCTGCTGCTGGCCGCCGGAGAGCTGACGCACGCGGCGATGCTCGAAGCCTTCCAGCTTCATCATCGCGATCACCCGCCGCACCTCCTGCCCGATCCGCTCCGCCGATTGCTTGCGCATCTTGAGACCGAAGGCGATGTTCTCGAACACGTTCATGTGCGGGAAGAGCGCGTAGCTCTGGAACACCATGCCGACGTCGCGGCGATGCGGCTCGACCGTGGTCACGTCCTCGCCGTCGACAAGTATGGCGCCCTCGCTCGGGGTCACGAAGCCGGCGATCATGCTGAGCAGGGTCGATTTCCCGCAGCCGCTCGGGCCGAGCAGCGTGATGAACTCACCCTTGCGGATGTCGAGCGAGACGTTGGCGACGCCGACCACGCTGCCGAACACCTTGCTCAGCCCGACGATCTCGACCGCCTTTGGAGCCTGCGCGGAAACGATGGCCGACATGTTGATCTCGTTCATTCAGGCGAGGCTCCAAACTATTGAAATATAGAGCACTCTCTTGCCGATCGGGTGATACTACCCGAACGATATGAGAGGGCCTCAGAGCATTTTCCGCAAAAGTTGAACGGCTTTTGCGATCAGAAATTGCTCCAGCATATTGAATCTAGAGCCCCTCCATTCGGGTGTTGGATCCGAACGGAAGGGCTCTAATGCGTGTCGATGGCAAGCACGCGCCTCAGCCCGAACAGTCGGTCGACCATCAGCATGATGAGCGTGGTGGCGATGATCAGCATCGCCGAGATCGCCGAGATCGTCGGATCGGCATATTCGCGGATGTAATTGTACATCGCGACGGGAAGCGTCTGCGTGCGGCTGCCGGTCACGTAGAGCGAGGCGGTGAACTCGGTGAGCGACAGGATCGCTGCCACCAGCCAGCCGCCGGCCATGCCCGGTACCACCAGCGGCAGGGTGATGCGGGTGAGCACGTTGAGCGGCGTGGCGCCGAGATTGGCGGCGGCGCGTCCGAGATTGGGGTCGACATTGGCGAGGCTGACATAGACCGCGCGGGTGACGAACGGCATCACCAGCACGGTGTGCGCGGCGATGATCATCACGTAGCCCTGGTTCAGTTCGAGCATGCCGCCGAGCAGCAGGAAGCCGAAGCCGAGGGTGAAGTGCGGGATGATCAGCGGCGACCAGAGCACGCCTTCGAGTAGCCCCCTCCCCCTGAACTGATAATTGTAGATGAGGAAGGCAAAGCCGGAGCCGATCGCCATGGCCAGCGTCGAGGCGAAGCCGGTGACGATCAGCCCGTTGGCGAAGGCGGTCTGGAAATCGGAATAGCTCAGCGCCTTCTCGTACCAGCGCAGCGAGAAGCCCTCCGGCGGGAAGGCGAGGATCTCGGTCGGGTTCACCGAGGTCATGAGCACGACGAGGGTCGGCAGCGTCATATAGACGAGGATCGCCACCACCAGGCTCCAGAAGGACAGGCGTCGCAGCATGTCGGCCTCCCTTCCTAATGCACCGACAGGCGCCGCTCGATGCGGGCCGTGAGGGTCTTCATCAAGGCGAGGCTGCCCAAAGCGGCGACCAGGGCGATCAGGCTCAGCGTCGCGGCGAAGGGCAGGTTGAGGATCGAGAAGCCCTGCAAATAAGCGAGGTTGGCGATCATCAATATCTTGCCGCCGCCGATCAGCTGCGGGTTGGAAAAGGCGCTCATGCTCCAGGCGAACACCACGATGAAGCCGGAGAGTATGCCGGGCAGCGTGAGCGGCAGGGTGATGCGCCAAAACACCGAGGCCGGGCTCGCGCCGAGATTGGCGGCGGCCTTCTCGCAATCGCGGTCGACATGGCTGATGGCGGTGGCGAGCAGTATGATCATCACCGGCATGGAGAACTGCACCAGCGCGATCACGACGCCGACGCGCGTGTACATGATCTGCAGCGGCGCATCGATCAGCCCGAGCTTGCGCAGCAGGCTGTTGATGAAGCCGTCGGTGCCGAGCACCAGCATCCACGAATAGGTGCGCACGATCTCGCCGGTGAAGAGCGGCGTGATCGATAGCGAGACCAGGGCCGAGCGCACCCAGTCGCGCTCGGCGCGCACCAGCCCATAGGCGACGGGGTAGCTGGCAAGCAGCGCAAATACCGCGGTGAGCAGGCTGATATAGAAGGTGTCGAACAGCACCCACCAATAGATCGGCCGGTTGATCCGCGCGAAATTCTCGAGCGTGAAGCCGCCGACATTCAGCGAGCCGGGAATGAACTCGCGCGTGCTGTACTGCAGCACCTCGAAGATGGCCGCCGCCAGGATGACAGCGGTCAGCACGGCGGGCACCAGGAAGGTGATGAAGAAGGGTCGGCGCTGGGTCATCGGCAAGTGGCCGGCCGGCGCCCGGGGGAGCGCCGGCCGTTCTCCTCAATTCGTCAGTGCATGATGTTTTCGGTGAACCACGCCTTCCAGACCGGGAGCAGCGTCGCATAGGTCTTGTCGTCCAGGATGATGGCTTCCTTCTCCATCTGCGCCTGGCTGGTGAAGATGCCGGGCATGGCGGCAAGCTCGGGGGAGAGCTTGGTCTTGGAGTTCATCGGCGAGCACTTGTGGAACTCGCAGAGCTGGCGCTGCATGTCGGGATCGAGCGCGAGATTGATGAACTCCAGCGCCCGCGCCTTGTTCTTCGAGCCGGCATTGATGCCCCACACGTCGGTGCCGACCACCGCGCCTTCCTTGGGGATCTCGATCTTAACCGGCATGCCGAGCTTGATAAGGTGGTAGCCGTTGATGTTGAGCAGCACCTGAACTGGCGTCTCGCCGGTCCGCATCAGGTTCTGGCTGGTGGCGTCGGACTGGTAGAACGCCTTGATGCTGGCCTTCAGCTCCAGCAGCTTCGGCTCGACCTTCTTCCAGTCGGCCGGGGCGACGCCGGCGACCTTGGTGGCGGCGATGATGATGTGGCTCGGGTCGAAGTCCGGCAGGCCGAGCTTGCCCTTCACCGCCTCGCTCCACAGCACTTCCCAGGAATCGATCTTGAAGTCCTTCGGCATCAGGTCGGTGCGGAAGGCGGGCGTGTAGACATAGACATAGTCGGCGATGGTGTAGTCGCTGCGCTTGGCGACCGGGTAGAGATCGTTCGAATTCGGGATCTTGGAGAGGTCGAGTTTCTCCATCAGGCCGTCGGAATGGTAGAGATAGCCGACATGCGCGGTGGTGTTGACGAGATCGGATTCAGGATTGGCCCGCGCCACCTTCGCCTTGGCGAGGCGATCCAGCGTGCCGCCGGTGATGTACTCCACCTTGACGCCGGTTCGCTTGGTGAATTCCTTGCCGATGATCTCGACGCCTTCCTTCCAATTACCGCCCCATGTGCTGATGACGAGTTTCTCCTCAGCGGAAGCGGGCGAGGCGAGGATGGCGGCCGCCATCGCGCCGAGGCCTATCAATAGCTGCTTGTTCATCGTTCACCCTCTTTTGTGATGCCGGTCGCTTTTCGCGCCGGCACGGATATCGCTGCCCGTCGAGGGGCATCGAAAGCTCTTCGTCGCCGTCGTCCGCTCAGTAGCCGCGCTGCGCATCCACGGCGTGCAGCGGCGGTTCGCCACGGCGCACGCGGCGGATGCTCTCCGCCACGTCGCGCGCCGCCAGCTTCGGCACGGTGATGCTCGCGAGGTGCGGCGTGATCAGCACATTGTCGAGCGTCCAGAACGGATGCCCGGCCGGCAGCGGCTCGATATCGAAGACATCGAGGGTGGCTTCACCGACCACGCCGGAGCGCAGCGCCGCAATCAGCGCCGCCTCGTCGATCACCGCGGCCCGCGAGGCGTTGACGAGCTTGGCCCCCTTCGGCATCAGGGCGAGCTCGCGCGCCCCGATCATGCCGCGCGAATCCGGGGTGAGCGGAAGCAGGCAGACCAGGATCTCGCAGGTGCGCAGGATCTCTTCGAACGCCTGCGCCCCCGCGGTGCAGGTCACGCGGGGAATGGTCTTCTGGGTCCGCGACCAGCCATAGGTGTCGAAGCCCATATCGGCGAGGGTCTTCGCCGCGGGGCCGCCGAGCTCGCCGAGGCCGAGCACCCCGACCTTGATCTCGGACAGGGGACGGGGATGGACATAGTGCCATTCCCCGCGCCGCTGCGCCCGCTCGAAGATGTGGATGTCGCGGGCATAGCGGGTGACCGCGAACACCACATAGCTCGTCATCATCGCGACCATGCCGGGATCCGACAGCCGCGAGATGGGCACCGGGACGAGATCGTCGCGCCGCACCAGCCGGTCGACGCCGGCGCCGAGATTGGTGACGAGCTTGAGGTTGGGGAAGCGCTGGAAGAAACCGGACGGCGGCACCCAGACGAGCGCGTAGTCGACGGTCGCGGGATCGCCGACGTCGGGATCGACCCGGAAATCGAGGTCGGGCAACTCGGCGCTCAGCGCCTCCCGCCACGCCTCGGGATCATCGACCGGGCTGTAGAAGACCAGGGCATCGCGTTTCATCGGAAAGGCCGCCCATGGCAAGCGCCTGCAAAGCCTTCGGCTTGCTGATCGCTGGGAGTAGCCCCTCCTCCGCCACGCATCGGCAGTCCGCTCCTCGGCTTGCTCACAAAATCTTCCTCAGAGGAAATGTTGCGTGCGCGAGATGGATCGGAAAATACTTTTAATCGTTGCCGGACATAGGAATTGTTGATCCGCATCAATCAAGCCGCCTCATCGGGTGAAAGCAGGCGACAGAAAGGCCACGATCGCCTCGCCCTCGCGCCCGCAGGTGGCGCTGAGCGTGCCCTCCTCATGGGTCAGCAGCGTGTCACCGGGGGCGACGAGGGCGGCCCCGGTATGATCGCTGACCTGCCACGTCCCTTTGATCGCGTGGAGCACCACATGCCCGCCTTCCGGCGGGCTGAGCAGCGGGTCCGTCGTGCCGGAGATCGCCATCACCTGCGCGTTCCATCGCCCGCGCCGCGTCATCACGTTGAGGACGCGCACCGGCCCCTCGCCGAGGCGCGAGACCGGCGCCTGCACGCTGTCGAAATAGAAGGGCTTCAGGCGCTCCAGCTCGCGCACCTCGCGGCCGAAGACGAGGGAGAGCCGGCCTGCGCTGATGAGCGTGATCTGCCGGTCGATGCCGGGAAAGGACGAGAACGGGCCTTCCTCGACGATCGGGGCGAGGCTGAGCCGGACATCGAAATCCTCGTGCGTCGCCCCGCGAGGCATCAACAGCACGTCACTGGTCACGCCGGCGCCGTTCTTCCAGGGGGTGAGCCGGTAGTCCGACGCCCGCAACAGTTCGAGGCGCTCCATCAGGCGTGATCGCCCGCGAGGCGGCGGTCGAACAGCCGGCCATAGCCGGGCCTCGCGCCATTGACGCCGAGCACCTCGAGGCAGTGCCAGAACGAGGCCTGGACCGCCGATACCACGGGCTTGCCCAAGTCCTGCTCAAGTGCCGCTATGGCACCGGCTGAGCGGAAATTGGTGCAGCTGATGAATATCGCGCTGGCTTCGGGATGATCGACCGACCGGACGAGGTCATAGACCTGCTCCAGCGGCACCTCGGCCAGCGCATGGTCCTGGTCGATGCCGAGATTGGCGTGGCGCACCACCTCGTGCCCGTTCTCGGTGAGAAAGCGGATCGCCCGCTCATGGATCGGCGTGACATAGGGGGTGGCGAGCGCCACCTTGCCGGCACCCACCTCCCTCAATGCGGCGAGCGTCGCCGTCGAGGCGGTGGTCGAGGGGCAATGCGGCACCCAGCCCTTGAGCTTCTCCATCAAAGCGCGGTCATAGGCGGTGCCGTGCAGGAACGAGGCGCTGGTGCCGCCGAAGCAGAGAATGTCGATCGGCGCCGAGCCGACGAGGCGCGCCGCCTCCTCGAGCTGGGGCGCGTTCATCATCTCCTCGATGCCCTCGATGGTCACCTTGGGCAGCTTGATGCGCGTGGTGTGCACCGCGACGCCCTCGCTCGCCATCGCCGCCATCTCCGCATCCATGACGATGCTGGAGGCGATGTAGATCAGGCCGATCCTCGCCAGGGTGCCGGTGCCGTCCGGACGGAAGGGCGGATGGCCGGGGGCGGTCGAAAGGGTGGCGGCAGACGCGGTCATGGACATCCCGATGGTTCGTGCGCTCAAGCAAAGCCTTTCATCGAACCTAGCGATGCCGGCCCCGGTCCAGCAATCGCGGCGATGATCGGGCGGCAGACAGATAAATGATGCCGGGGATAGGGATAGCCTATCGACGCGATGCGTTCAGCGCACGGTCCTGGTCGGCGACAGCGTGCCGGGCGCGAACACGCCGCCCGGGGAGAAGGACGACTTCAGATGCCGGGCGAACACTTCCACCGCGGGGCGCGGCGCCTGCCGGCGCAGCCGCAAGCTGACCACCCGCACCGGCTCCAGCCGGTCGGTGATCGGCACCGAGGCGACCCGGCCGCCATCATGCGTCGTCTGGGTGCGCGGCAGCACGTTCTGGATGGTGTAGCCGCGGCCATGGCCGACGAGGCCGCGCGTCAGCTCATAGGCGCGGGAGCGGAAGACGATCTGCGGCTCGATGCCGACCGAGCGGAACAGGCTCATGAAGTAGTCGCGGGAATGCGGGAGGTCGAGCAGGATGAAGGGCTCGTCCCGCAGGTCCGCCATGCTGACGCTGTCGCGCCGCGCCAGCGGATGGTCGACGTGCAGCACCGCATAGGGCGAGAGTTCGGCGAGCGGCTCGGCGACGATCTCCTCTGGCCGCGCGAACTCGTAGGAGAGCGCGATCTCGGTGCGGCCCGAGATCAGCGCGTCGAGGATCAGCTGCTGGTCGCCCTCGTCGAGGCTGACGGTGATGCCGGGATGGTTCTCGGCGAAGCCAGACAACAGGCTCGGCATGAAGTGGGTGGCGATGGTCCAGAAGCAGCCGACCGCGATCTCGCCCCTCACCTCGTCGGCCATGGCCTGCGCGTTCTGCCCGAAGTCGCGGGCGTGATTCAGCAAGAGCCGCGCCTCGTTGATGATGCGGGTGCCGGCGATCGTGGTGGTGACGCCCTTGCCGTGGTGGCGGACGAAGATCTGCACCCCGCAGCCGGCCTCGAACTGCGCGATCGCGGCGGAGATCGAGGGCTGCGAGACGTTGAGCCGCCTGGCCGCCTCGGTGAGGTTGCCGGAGTCGGCGGTGGCAACGACGTAGCGCAGGGCGCGGAGCGAGATGTTCATCATAAAAATCTATCTCATGGAACAACCAAAAATATTTTACCGATCCCTTTGGCTCGCACAAGATTTCACCACGAGAAAAGGATGGGCACGATGATCCGCACAGGTGACGAGTATCGGCAGGGGCTGCGCGACGGCCGCGAGGTCTGGATCGATGGCGAGCGGGTCACCGACGTCACAAGGCACCCGGCGTTCAAGCCCATCGTCGATGTGCGGGCGCGGATCTACGACATGGCCCACGAGGCGGCCTATCAGGACCGCCTCACCTATGTCGCCGACAATGAGCGCAACACCATCTTCTACAAGCCGCCGCGCGAGCAGAAAGACTGGACCGACAAGGTCGAGGCGGTCGATGCGGTGATGAAGGACATTGGTGGCGTCGTCACCCGGGTCGGCGACGAGACCGTCGGCGAGGTCTGGTCGCTGATCGACGGCCGCGACGTGCTCGCCGAGTTCGACCCGCGCTTTGCCGACAATGTCGACCGCCACGTCGCCAACATCTTCGACAACGACATCTTCCACGTCTCCGCCAACACCGATCCCAAGGGCGACCGCTCGCGCGCCCCGCAGGACCAGGACCCGGACATGATGGTCCATGTGGTCAAGGAGACCGACGCCGGCATCATCATCCGCGGTGCCAAGTACGAGACCGCCGCGGCCTATGCCGACCAGGCGTTCCTCAAGCCCACGGTCGGCGCCTGGACCAACGAGACGCTGTCCGACTATGCGGTCGGCGGGATCATCAAGATGGGCGCCCCGGGGGTGAAGCACATCTGCCGCTCCGGCTTTGCCGGGCGCACCAATCCGGCCGACTACCCGCTCGCCAACCGGTTCGACGAGGTCGAGGCCCTGGTGGTGTTCGACAATGTGCTGATCCCCTGGGAGGACATCTTCTTCTACCGCCACACGAAGGCGGCCCAGCATATTCGCGGCACGCTGCACCGCTACTCGGCGTTCCCTTACGTGCAGCGCCTGCTCTATGTCGCCGACATGATGATCGGCGCGGCGCTCTGGAACGCCCGGCAGACCGGGCTCGACAAGCTGCAGTCGGTCCGCGAGAAGCTTGCCGACCTCGTCTGCTACCGCGAGGGCATCAACGCCCACCTCACCGCCTCGATCGCGATGGCGCAGAAGAGCCCCGGTGGGCTCCTGATGCCGCACCAGTCGATGCTCTATGCCGGGCGGGTGCACGCCTGCGCCAACCTGCCGGCGATGATGCACATCGCCCGCGAACTGTGCGGCGGGCAGATCTGCGTGACCCCGAACGCCGCCGCCTTCAATGCCGAGGGCTCCGGCGACTGGCTGAAGAAGTTCTACACCCTGAACGACCAGTGGGAGGCCGAGGATCGCCGCAAGCTGCTGGCCTTCGCCCGGGATCTCCTCAACTCCGACTATGCCGGCCACCGCCTGACCTTCGTGCAGTTCGCGCAGGCCCCGCACTTCAACCATCTGGCGGCGGTCTACAACAGCTTCGACTTCGAAGGCCCGCTCGACTTCGTGCGGAAGTCCGCGGGCCTCTCCGACAAGGTTGCAGGAGGTCGCACATGACTAGGTCGCACATGACCAGTTCGCACATGATCGATCCGGCCCATTTCCGCTCCGCCATGGGCCGCGCGGCAACCGGCGTCACGGTGGTGACGACCGATGGCGATGCCGGGCGCGCCGGCGTCACCGTCTCGACGCTCTGCTCGCTCTCGCTCGAGCCGCCCTCCGTGCTGTTCTGCATCCACCGCGAGAGCAAGACGCTGCCGCTCCTCATCGGCAATGGGGTGTTCGTCGCCAATATCCTCTCCGGCGACCAGCAGCGCGTGGCCGACAGCTTCGCCGGCCTGATACCGGAACTGCGCGAGGATCGGTTCAGGGCCGCCGAATGGGACCGGATCATCACCGGGGCCCCGGCGCTGCGCGGCGCGCTCTGCCGGTTCGACTGCCGGCTGGCGAGCGTCTTCGATTTCGGCTCGCACCGCATCGTAGCCGGCGAGGTGCTGGGCGTGGAGACCCATGCCGAGGAGCCACTGGTCTATTCGAACCGCGCCTATCGACGCCTCCAGGCGTGCGAGGCCGTCGCGTCCTAGTCCCTTCCCGCACCCGCTCCGGAGATACCGCCCTTCATGGCTCACAAGCGCCTTCGCCCGTTCAACACCAAGGAAACCTACCCCGAGCAGAAGCTCGACAACGACCTGTCGCAGGGCGTGGTGGCGCGCGGCACCATGGTGTTTCTGCGCGGGCAAGTCTCGCAGGACCTCGAC